>NZ_BIMH01000029.1 GCF_004000985.1 Paenibacillus validus NBRC 15382
TGAAAGGGCTTTAATGAAGGGTTTTACTTATACTTTTAGAATGCACATAAAATTATTTAAATATTTTGTAAACTTTAATCGAGATTTTGCAGGATTTTTAATGGGCGAAGGGGAATATAGTATAGCGTAGGAATGAAAGGAGGAGTAGTACATGAAATTCAACATTCGTGGTGAAAACATCGAGGTAACGGAAGCATTAAGAGACCATGTTGAGAAAAAGCTGAGCAGGCTGGAAAGGTACATTGAAGCTCCCCCTACATCTGAAGTTCATGTAACGTTAAGCGTCGTTAAAGGCATGCAAACCGTGGAGGTCACGGTGCCGCTCACCGGGTTTATGCTGCGGGCGGAGGAGAAGCACGCCGATCTGTATGCGGCAGTCGATCTGGTCGTTGACAAGCTGGAACGTCAAATCCGCAAAGCGAAAACGAAGGCGAACCGCAAGGTGCGTCAAGCTGGAGGACTGAAGGATCTGTTCCGCTCCGGCTCCGAGCAGAGTGCGGCGGCGGTCCTTGATGAAGAGGAAGAATTCGAACTTGTCCGAACGAAGAGGTTTACGTTAAAGCCCATGGATATTGACGAAGCGATTCTCCAAATGAACATGGTTGGCCATAATTTCTTTGTTTTTGCAAATTCCGACACATCTCAAGTCAATGTTGTGTACAAGCGCAACGATGGCAAATACGGGCTCATCGAACCGGCGCTTTAATGCCGCTCTAACCCCATGCAAACAACCGAGCTTGCCTGATCGCTGAAGCGTGCATCCCTGGATGCCGCTCCCGTTCAGGCGGGCTCTTTTTTATCTTGGAAAGTTCGGGAAGCTCCAGCATCGAGGCGTACTGAAACTTTTCGGGCCGCATGCGTTTAAAGGGTGTGACTTCCATGCCAGAACTTTAAGAGCCGTTCTATGCTTGGGCGATAAAGACGTCGTAAGTAAATTGGGCGGGATGTGGGATACTAATCCAATGGTGTTAATTCCAGTGTTTTGTTGCGATGGCTGGCGCAAACTGCTACAATTTAGTCTATGGATTACGGTTCGATAAAGGAAGGGGATTAGCAGCATGCTAGGACTCGTGAAGAAGATTTTTGGGGATTCGAATGAACGTGAATTGAAACGGATGTGGAAAGCCGTTGAGTATATCAACTCGCTGGAGCCTAGCATTGAGGTGTTATCGGACCAGGAGCTACGGCACAAAACGGTAGAGTTTCGCGCACGGCTGGAAAAGGGCGAGGAACTCGACGACTTGCTGCCGGAGGCATTCGCCGTTGTTAGGGAGGCGTCCAAACGCGTACTCGGCAAGCGTCATTACGATGTGCAGCTGATCGGGGGCATGACGCTGCACGAAGGGCGCATTGCGGAGATGCGGACAGGGGAAGGTAAAACGCTGGTAGGCACCCTGCCGGTTTATTTGAATGCCCTGCTGGGCAAAGGCGTGCATGTAGTCACCGTCAATGACTACTTGGCGACGCGCGATAGCGCCGAGATGGGCAAAATATACGAATTTCTCGGGATGACCGTCGGGGTTAACCTGCCGCAGCTTTCGCATGCGGAAAAGCAGCAGGCTTATGCATGCGACGTTACGTACGGAACGAACAATGAATTCGGCTTCGACTACTTGCGCGACAACATGGTCGTGTATAAAGAGCAGATGGTGCAGCGGCCGCTTTATTATGCGGTCATTGACGAGGTGGACTCGATCCTCGTCGACGAAGCCCGGACACCTCTCATTATTTCCGGACAAGCCGCCAAGTCGACGGACTTGTACTACATGGCCGATCACTTCGTCAGCAAGCTGAAGGAAGAAGAGGATTATATCATCGACGTGAAGCTGCGCAGTGTGTCGCTGACCGAAGAAGGCGTGGCGAAGGCGGAGAAAGCGTTCGGCATCGAAAACTTGTTCGATCATGAGCATGTAACCTTGAACCACCATATTCAACAAGCGTTGAAAGCCCACGCAATTATGCGGCTGGACGTCGATTACGTCGTGCAGGAAGGCGAGATCGTCATCGTTGACGAATTTACAGGCCGCCTCATGGTCGGCCGTCGCTATAGCGAAGGTTTGCATCAGGCGATCGAAGCGAAGGAGAAGCTGCAGGTACAGAACGAGTCGATGACGCTGGCAACGATCACACTGCAGAATTACTTCCGGATGTACCGCAAGCTGTCGGGGATGACCGGTACGGCGAAGACGGAAGAAGAAGAGCTGAAGAAAATTTACGGCCTCGATGTCATTGTCGTGCCGACGAACCGGCCGATGATCCGTCAGGATTTGCCGGACGTTGTATACAAGTCGGTAGCCAGCAAATTTCGTGCGGTTGTGAACGAGATCGTGGAACGTCACAAAAAAAAGCAGCCGGTGCTGGTCGGTACGATTTCGATCGAGAACTCCGAACGCTTGTCCGAGATGCTGAAGAAAAAAGGCGTGCCGCATAAAGTTTTGAACGCCAAGTATCACGCTGAAGAAGCGGAGATCGTCTCCCGCGCCGGTCAACCGGGCGCCGTAACGATCGCCACCAACATGGCCGGCCGCGGTACGGACATCACGCTCGGCGAAGGAGTGGCGGAGCTCGGCGGTCTGCATATTATAGGTACGGAACGTCATGAAAGCCGACGGATCGACAACCAGCTGCGCGGTCGTGCCGGACGGCAAGGCGACCCGGGTTCTTCCCAGTTTTACTTGTCGCTGGAGGATGAGCTGATGCGCCGCTTCGGAGCCGAGAACATCATGGGCATGATGGATCGCCTTGGCTTCGAGGAAGATCAGCCGATCGAGAGCAAGCTGATCTCCAGGGCGATCGAGTCCGCGCAGAAGCGGGTGGAAGGCAACAACTTCGATGTGCGGAAAGTGGTCCTGCAGTATGACGACGTGATGAATCAGCAGCGGGAAATTATTTACAAGCAGCGCCGCGAGGTCATTGAATCGGAAAATATCCGCGACATCGTGCTCGGCATGATGCTCCCGGTCATCGACCGGATCGTGGAAGCGCATTGCCCGGACGATCTGGTGCCGGAAGAGTGGGATTTGCAAGCGATTGTCGACTTCGGCAACGGTACGTTCCTTCATGAAGGCCAACTGACGGCTGATGAGCTGTGGGGCAAAGAGAAGGAAGATATTATTCAATACATCAAGGATTTGGTTACGCGTCTGTATGAAGAGCGGGAGAAGCAGATCGGCGAGGAGTTTTTCCGTGAATTCGAGAAGGTCGTGGTGCTTCGCGCCGTAGACAGCAAGTGGATGGACCATATCGATGCGATGGATCAACTGCGTCAAGGCATCCATCTCCGTGCATACGGCGGTACGGACCCGCTGCGTGAATACCAGTTCGAAGGCTACGAGATGTTCCAGGAGATGGTTCAGAGCATCCAGGAAGAAGTTGCGACGTACGTTATGAAGGCGCACGTGGAGACGAACCTGGTACGCGAAGCGGTCATCGATGAGCATGAGATTGCGACGAATGCCGAGCCTGCGGTCAAGAAGCCGATCGTCAACAAGGACGTTATTGGCCGCAACGATTTGTGTCCGTGCGGCAGCGGGAAGAAATATAAGCAGTGTCACGGCGTATAAGCCGCGATTGATGCAGCGAATAGAAAGGGGAGGTCGGGCCGTGGCTCCGGTCTCCTTTTTCCACGAGGACAAACAAAATTAAGCATAAGAGGTGCGATGAGATATGTTAGAAGCAGATGTGAAGCGGGATTTACAAGAAACGGCCAAACGATTGGCTGAGCTTAGGGGGTCTCTTTGACTTAGATCTGAAGCTGGAGCAAATTGCCGATTACGAAGAGAAGATGTCGGCGCCTGATTTCTGGGATGACAACGAAAAGGCGCAGAAGCTGATTGCCGAGATGAACGCCGTCAAGGGCGGTGTCGATCAGTTCCAGGCGCTTGCCAGCGAATATGAGGATCTCGAAGTGCTGGTCGAGCTGCTGCAGGAAGAGCAGGATGAGAGCATGGTTGGCGACATCACGTCGGGAATCGCCGCGCTGGTGAAGAAGCTTGAAGCGTTCGAGCTGCAGCTGCTGCTGAGCCAGCCTTACGACAAGCTCAATGCGATTCTGGAGCTGCATCCGGGCGCGGGTGGCACCGAGTCGCAGGACTGGGCGGAGATGCTGCTGCGGATGTACCGTCGCTGGGCGGAGAAGCGGGACTTCAAGGTGGAAGTGCTTGATTATTTGCCTGGTGATGAAGCGGGGGTCAAGAGCGTGACGCTGCTGATTAAAGGTTACAACGCCTACGGTTACTTGAAGGCGGAGAAGGGCGTGCACAGGCTCGTAAGGATTTCGCCGTTCGACGCTTCAGGCAGGCGTCATACGTCGTTCGTGTCCTGCGATGTCATGCCGGAGATTGACGACGATGTCGAGGTCGAGATCCGAACCGAGGACCTTAAGGTGGATACGTACCGTTCCTCCGGTGCGGGCGGACAGCACATCAACACGACCGATTCGGCGGTGCGGATTACGCACATACCGACGGGGGTCGTCGTCAGCTGCCAAACGGAGCGTTCGCAGATCAAGAACCGCGAACGCGCGATGAAGATGCTGCGCTCGAAGCTGTACGAGAAGAAGATCGAGGAGCAGCAAAAGCATCTTGCGGAGATTCGCGGCGAAGTGTCCGATATCGCGTGGGGCAGCCAAATTCGTTCGTATGTCTTCCACCCGTACAGCATGGTGAAAGACCATCGGACGCAAGCGGAGACGGGCAACGTGGGCGCTGTTATGGACGGCGAGCTGGATATGTTCATCGACGCCTACTTGCGCCAGCAGATCGCGAAACCTTCGAAAGATAGCTAAGCGCAACATAATTTCGGGATACCCAGCTGATCCTACATGAAAGCAACCGCTTGGAATGGGCGATGTCGTCCGGCCTCCGAGGAAGGATAAAGCCGACGGGGCGGATGCTGACGTGTAGGATTTTTCGCGTGGAACGGGGTGACGACCTTGGAAAAACGAAGCGAACGGAAGAAAAGCAAGAAAACGAAGAAGGACGAGTCGAACAACCGGCCGTGGGAAGAGCTCTCGGCCAATCCGGAGCTGGAAGCGGATGCACAGGCGGCTCCAGCCCAACCGCTCGGACCCAGAGCGGATCGTTTGCGGCGAAATCGCCGTAAAGGACGCCAAGCGCTTCGGGGCGGGTGGCGGAGGGCTTGGGAATTTATGCTGCTGGCGATCGGTTCTTCCATGATCGCTCTAAGCTTCAATCTGTTTTTTTATCCCAATCAGTTGGCTTCGGGCGGCGTAACGGGCATAAGCATTATCGTCCAAAAGCTGTTTGGCGTCGAGCCGGCATTTACGCAGTGGGGACTGAATATTCCCTTGTTTCTTATAGGGGTGCTGCTGCTGGGGCGAAACTTCGGGATCAAAACGGCAATCGGCTCCGTCCTTCTGCCGCTGCTGGTCCTTGTCACGCGGAACGTGCCTTCCCTCACAAGCAATGTGCTGCTGGCCAGTATATATGGGGGGATTCTGCTCGGGGTAGGCATTGGGCTTGTTTATCGGGGACGCGGCTCGACGGGCGGTTTTTCGGTGGCGGCGCAAGTTTTACATAAGTATACGGGAATCGGATTCGGGCTGTGCGTGGCGCTGCTCGACGGGGCGGTCATCGTCGCGGCAGGCATCTTCATTTCGCCGGAGAATGCGATGTATGCGTTAATTGGCTTGTTCGTCACCAGCAAAACGATCAATGTCGTGCAGTTGGGGCTAAGTTATTCGAAAGTGGCGTTTATTATTTCGGAGGCGGCCGAGGACATTCGCGAGGTGATTTTATACGAGCTGGACCGCGGTTTGACGAAATTGCATGCAACCGGAGGATACACCGGGGAGGCGCGTACGGTACTTATGGTCGTTGTCGGCCAAACGGAAGTGACCCGGTTGAAGGAGCTTGTACGGGCGGTCGATCCCGGCGCCTTCGTCATCTTGAGCGATACAAACGAGGTGCTCGGTGAAGGGTTCAAAATCGCGGGGCAGGCTTAACGAATGAATGAGGCGACCATGGGTAAGAGTGGCTTGCGCCCTGCCGGACATTGGGTTACGATGAAAAAAGTTGGGAAAAAAGAAATTGAATTTTTATACCTTCGAATGTATAATAATACATAGTTTTTTAAGTGGAGGGACGGCTATGTCTACGAAATTAAGAGCGGCTATCGTCGGTTCGACCGGTTACGGCGGTGTGGAACTCATTCGCTTTTTACTTGCGCATCCTTATGTGGAAATCACTTCCGTGATCTCGTCGTCTGCCTCCGGGGCGCCGATTGCGGACGGATATCCGCATTTGAATCAGATCGTGACCGAGCGCCTGGACGGTATCGACATTGAGCTCATCCGCGGTAAAGCAGACGTTGTTTTTCTCGCAACGCCGCACGGCGTCAGCATCGACTTGTCGCCGAAGCTGCTGGATGCAGGGCTGAAGGTCATCGACTTGTCGGGCGATTTCCGTTTGAAGGACGGTCAGGTGTACGAGCAATGGTATAAGCATAAACCGGCGGAAGCGTCGTATTTAGATAGAGCGGTATACGGCTTGTGCGAGCTGTTCGGTGCAGACGTGCCCGGGGCGCAGTTCATCTCCAACCCGGGTTGCTACCCGACGGCGACCATTCTTGGGCTTGCTCCGCTTGCAGCCAAGCGTTGGATTGACTTGAAGTCGGTCATTGTCGACGCGAAGTCGGGGGTGTCGGGCGCGGGGCGCGGACTCAGCCAAGTTGTGCATTACGCGGAAATTAATGAAAATTTTCTGGCTTATAAGGTGAACCGTCATCAGCATACGCCGGAAATCGAGCAAGCGATCGGACGTTTGGCCGGCGAAGAAGCGACGATTACGTTCACGACGCATTTGGTGCCGATGACTCGCGGCATTATGTCGACGATCTACGTGAACTTGAAGCAAGCGCGCAGCGAGGACGAAATTTTCGACTTGTTCCGGAGTTATTACGAGGGACGCTCGTTCGTGCGAATTCGCGACAAGGGCAAGTACCCGGGGACAAAAGAAGTGTTCGGCTCCAACTATTGTGATATCGGGCTTTCGCTCGATTCGCGTACAGGTCGCTTGACGATCATTTCCGTCATAGACAACATGGTTAAAGGGGCAGCCGGACAGGCGATTCAAAACTTGAACTTGATGATGGGCTGGGATGAAACGACGGGTCTGACGTTCACCCCGGTATATCCATAAACGCGGAGGACGGGGGAAGGACATGTCGACAGCGCAACATAATTTTGTGGTGGTGCCTGAAGGTTCGGTGACGACACCGAAAGGGTTTCAAGCAGGCGGACTGCACTGCGGTTTGAAAAAGACGGAGCGCCATGATCTGGGCGCGATTTATTGCGAGGTGCCGGCGAGCGCGGCGGGCGTGTACACGCTCAACCAGTTCCAAGCGGCTCCGCTGCGCGTGACGCAGGAGAGCATCGCTCAGGGAGGCAAGCTGCAAGCGATGCTGGTCAATAGCGGGAACGCGAACGCGTGCACCGGCCAGCAGGGCGAAGACGACGCCCGGGCGATGCGGGCTGCGGGCGCGAAGGCGTTCGGCGTTGCCGAGCATCTGGTCGGCGTAACGTCGACCGGCGTCATCGGCGAGCTGCTGCCGATGGACAAAGTGCTGGGCGGCATCGAGAAGCTGCGGGCGCAGGTGAAGGCTGACGGCGGAGACGATTTCTGTCAAGCGATCTTGACGACGGATCTGGTGAAGAAAGAATTGTGCGTGCAGCTCACCGTCGGCGGGCAAACGGTACATATCGCCGGAGCGGCCAAGGGCTCGGGCATGATTCACCCGAACATGGCGACGATGCTGGGGTTCATGACGACCGATGCGAACATCGAAAGCGCGCATCTCCAGAAGCTGCTGAATGATATTACGGATTCTACCTTCAATATGATTACGGTCGACGGGGACACGAGCACGAACGATATGGTCGTAGCGATGGCCAGCGGCTTGGCGGGCAACGATAGCTTGACGCCGGACCATCCGGACTGGGCGGCATTCGCCGCCGGCTTCAACTACGTCGGTGAATACCTCGCCAAAGCGATCGCACGCGACGGTGAAGGCGCAACGAAGCTGATCGAAGTGACGGTGGCGCATGCCGAATCCCGTGAAGCGGCCCGTGCCATCGCGAAGACCGTCATCGGCTCAAGCCTCGTGAAATCGGCATGCTTTGGCGCGGATGCCAACTGGGGCCGCATCATCGCAGCCGTCGGGCGCGCGGGCTATCCCGTCCAAACCGAGACGGTCGATATCCGCCTCGGCGATATTCCGGTGCTGGAGCAATCCCGCCCGGTGAAATTCGATGAGGAGCGCGCGGCCGAGTATCTCAAAGGCGAGCTCGTCCAAATTTACGTCGACCTGAACATGGGCGACGCCTCGGCGACAGCCTGGGGCTGCGACCTCACGTACGACTATGTGCGGATTAACGCCGCTTATCGGACTTAGGTTGTTGGATGTACTCGTTTGAGCATGTGGGGGCTGCGGCTTATCGCGGCCGTGGAAGGACTGTGCTTATCGAGGACGCGGCGAATCCGTCCAATGATAAGCAACCCCGTGCTCGAACTAAAGCTTCATAACGAAGGCATAACGCGGCTCCTTGCAGGCCGCCCGAACGATACACAAGAAGTAGCGCATAGCTCCCAGGCCCCCGTACCGGAAGAACGCCGACTGGTAAGCGTGTACCGGCACGGTGCGAGAAGCGATCCCACACACCGACGTCTCATCAACGGCGGCCACGTGGTAGTCACGTACTTTTTCGGGGGCTTGGGGCAAAGTGCGCAGGGTCCTCCGCCTTCGGGAAGGGGGAAAGAGGGGGATGCGAACATGTTTGTAATGAAATGCGGCGGCAGCACATTAGCGGCGCTGCCGGACGTCTTTTTCGAAGACTTGACCCGGCTGCAGGCCGAAGGCGAAATTCCCGTCATCGTGCATGGCGGCGGTCCGGCGATCTCGGACACGCTGGGCAAGCTGGGCATCGAGACGGAGTTCGTGAACGGGCTGCGCAAAACGAACGAGGCAGTGCTCGACGTCGTCGAGATGGTGCTGGCCGGGCAAATTAATAAACAGATCGTGCGCAACATTCAGCGCTCCGGCGCGAACGCGGTCGGCCTGTCCGGCGTGGACGGCCATCTCATTCAGGCGCAGCCTGTGGCGAACGCGCACGAAGTCGGACTCGTCGGCGACGTGACGCGTGTGAACGCCGAGCTCATTCAAGGCATTGTCGGCATGGGCTACATGCCGGTTATTGCGCCGGTTGGCATCGGAGCCGACGGCGGACAGCGGTACAACATCAACGCCGACACGGCGGCCGGAGCGGTCGCATCGCATCTCGGCGTGGAGCGGATGATCGTCGTCACCGACGTGCCGGGCATCCTGAAGACGGTGGATGGCGAGAAGCGGGTGCTGCCTTCCGTTACCGTGCGGGAAATCGACGAGATGATCGCAAGCGGCGATATTTACGGCGGGATGATCCCGAAAGTGCGTGCAGCCGTGCAGTGCATTCAAGGCGAGGTGCGCGAGGTTGTGATCGTGAACGGATCGGAGCCGCAAGTGTTAAGCAAAGTGCTGAAGGGTGAAGGCATCGGCACCCGCATCGTCAAAGCGTAGAGAAATTATTTTCACATATAAAGGAGTGAACGACATGGGAGAGGCTCAAAGCGCATTGTTTCCGAATTACGCCAGATATCCTTTTACGTTTGTGAAGGGGGAAGGCAGCCGGTTGTGGGATGAGAACGGCAAGGAGTACCTGGACCTGATGTGCGGCTTAGCCGTCACGAACCTCGGGCATGCGCCGAAGCAGGTGACCGAGCGCTTGAAGGAGCAGGTGGATACGCTCTGGCACACGAGCAACCTGTTCCACATCCCGGGGCAGGAGAGGCTGGCCCAGCTGCTTGTGGAGAACAGCTGCACAGACGCCGTCTTCTTCTGCAACAGCGGAGCGGAGGCGAACGAAGCGGCGATCAAGATCGCCCGCAGATACTATCAGAAGGTCATTAACCAGCCGGAGCGCTACGAGATCATCACCTTCAACATGTCGTTCCACGGACGGACCTTGGCTACGTTGACGGCAACCGGGCAGGATAAGGTGAAGGAAGGCTTCTCCCCGCTGCCGGAGGGTTTCGTATATGCGCCGTACAACGACGCGGATGCGGTGGAGAAGCTCATCACGGGGAAAACGTGCGCCATCATGCTGGAACTCGTCCAAGGCGAGGGCGGCGTTATCCCAGCCGATCCGGACTTCGTGAAGGCTGTAGCGAACCTGTGCGAGCGGCACGGCCTGCTCCTCATTCTGGATGAAATCCAAACCGGCATCGGCCGGACGGGCAAGCTGTTCGCTTACGAGCACTTCGGCATCGAGCCGGACCTCGTGACCTTGGCGAAAGGGCTGGGCAGCGGCATGCCGATCGGGGCGCTACTCGGGAAAGAGAAGCTGCGTACCGCTTTCGCGGCCGGCTCCCACGGGACGACGTTCGGCGGCAACTACTTGTCCACGGCGGCCGGATTGGCGACGCTGGAGACGATGCTGCAGGAGAACGTGTCGGAGCGTGCGGCTGAGATGGGCAGTTATATCATGAGCGAGTTGAAAAGCAGGCTCGCCGGCAATCCGCTCGTCGAGACGATCCGCGGACTGGGCATGCTGATCGGCATCCAATTGACGGGATCCGGCGCGGAGCTGATCAAGTCGATTCACGAGCAAGGCGTGCTTGTCGTGCCGGCCGGACCGAACGTCATTCGTTTGGCCCCGAGCCTGCTGATCTCCAAGGAAGACATCGACCGCGGACTGGACACGATCTGCCAGACGTTGGCGAAAGCGGCGGCGGCAGCGGTATAGAAGAGCCTGAACGTTTCAAGCAAAGCAGAATTGGCGATTACTTTGTGAAAGTGAAGGGAGCTGCATCCATGACGGAAACGGCAGAGCAGGAAGATATGGCGGTACAATTGAAGGGCCGCGATTTTATCGGGTTGGTGGACTATACGTCGGAGGAAATCCGGTATTTGATCGATTTGGCGATTGAGCTGAAGCGGAAGCAGAAAGCGGGAGAGACGTACCAGCCGTTGAAGGGCAAGACGCTGGGGATGATTTTTGAGAAGTCTTCGACGCGGACGCGGGTGTCTTTTGAAGTGGGCATGTACCAGCTGGGCGGCCATGCGCTGTTTCTGAGCAGGAACGACCTGCAGATCGGCCGCGGCGAAACGATTCACGATACGGCGCAGACAATGTCCCGGTACCTCGACGGCATCATGATCCGGACCTATGCGCACCGGACGGTCATCGAGCTGGCGCGCAACGCCACGGTCCCGGTCATCAACGGGCTGACGGATCTGTCCCACCCTTGTCAGGCGCTGGCGGACTACCAAACCGTACTCGAAAAAAAGGGCCGCCTCGAAGGCCTCAAAGTGGCTTATATCGGAGACGGTAACAACATGGTGCACTCGCTCTTGATGGGCGCAGCCAAGCTGGGTATCAACTTTGCCGTAGCGACGCCGAAAGGCTACGAGCCGGACAACGAAGTGCTGGAGCTTTCGCGCGAAATGGCGGCTAAGACGGGCGCCGGCATTTATGTAGGCACCGATGCGAAAGAAGCGGTGGCGAACGCGGACGTCGTGTATACGGACGTGTGGGCGAGCATGGGCTTTGAAGCCGAGCAGAAGGAGCGGGAAATCGCGTTCAAGGATTACCAGGTGAACGAGGCGCTCGTGAAATACGCGAAACCGGATTACTTGTTCATGCACTGCCTGCCGGCGCACCGTGGGGAAGAAGTGTCGGAAGGTGTCATTGACGGCAAAAACTCGGTCATTTTCGATCAAGCGGAGAACCGGCTGCATGCCCAGAAAGCGGTTATGGCCGCTATTATGTAATCATCGCCGGAAGCCAGGCGCGTAAGGTATAACCGAAAGCGTGAGGATAAATCAGAAGGAGAGCGGGAACGACATGGCAAAGCAAAAAATCGTATTGGCGTATTCGGGCGGGTTGGATACGTCCATCATCTTGAAATGGTTGAAGGAAACGTACGACGCAGAAATAATCGCCTTCACCGCCGATATCGGACAGAAGGATGAGCTCGACGGTCTTGAGGAAAAAGCGCTGAACACCGGCGCGTCTAAAGTATACATCGACGACCTGCGCGAAGAGTTCGCGCGCGACTTCATTTTCCCGATGTTCCAGGCGGGCGCCCTGTATGAAGGGCAGTACTTGCTTGGCACGAGCATTGCGCGTCCATTGATCGCGAAGCGGATGGTCGAGATCGCACGCGCGGAAGGCGCTACCGCCATCGCGCACGGGGCGACGGGCAAAGGCAACGACCAAGTGCGCTTCGAATTGACAGCCGCGGCTTTGACGCCGGATGTCGAAGTCATCGCGCCATGGCGGCTGGAAAATTTCCGCGAGGAGTTCCCGGGCCGCGCCGAAATGATCGCCTTCGCCGAGAAGCACGGTATTAACGTGACGGCTTCCGCCGCGAAGCCGTATTCGATGGACCGCAACCTGCTGCACATTAGCTACGAGAGCGGCGTGCTGGAGGATCCTTGGTTCGATCCGAGCGCGCCGGAGAACAAGGACATGTTCCTGCTCAGCGTCGATCCTGCGGATGCGCCGGACGAAGCGGAATACATCGAGCTTGAGTTCGAGCAAGGCAACTGCGTTGCGATCAACGGCGAGCGGATGATTCCGCTGCACATCATGGAGAAGCTGAACGAACTCGGCGGCAAGCACGGCGTGGGCCGCGTCGACATGGTCGAAAACCGCTTCGTCGGCATGAAGAGCCGCGGCGTGTACGAGACGCCGGGCGGGACGATCCTGTTCACCGCTCACCGTAAGATCGAGTCGATCACGATGGACCGCGAAGTGATGCACTTGCGCGACTCCTTGATTCCGAAATATGCTTCGCTCGTGTACAACGGCTTCTGGTACGCACCGGAGCGTCTGGCCATTCAAGCGCTGGTGACCGAGAGCCAGAAGAATGTAACGGGTACGGTTCGCTTGAAGCTGTTCAAGGGCAACGTCATCGGCGCCGGCGTGAAAAGCCCGGTCAGCTTGTACAACCCGCACATCGCGACGATGGAAGCCGATCCGACGAAAGCGTACGACCAAGGCGATGCCACAGGCTTTATTCGCCTCAATGCGCTCCGTTTGCGCGTAGCGGCTGGCGTCCATCAGAACGACGGGAAATAGGGGGCAATAATACGTGTCGAAGCTTTGGGGCGGACGATTTACGAAGAAAACCGACCAATTGGTCGAAGAATATACGGCTTCTATTTTGTTTGACAAGGAGTTGGCCGAGGAGGACGTGCAGGGCAGCATGGCGCACGTCACCATGCTCGGCAAATGCGGAATTCTGCCGGCGGACGATGTCGAGAAAATCAAAGACGGGCTTCTCAAGGTGCAAGGGATGATTCGCCGCGGCGAGCTCGAATTCTCGGTCAGCGATGAAGACATTCATATGAATATCGAGAAAGCGCTGATCGACGAAGTCGGTTCGGTCGGCGGCAAGCTGCATACGGGCCGGAGCCGGAACGACCAAGTGGCTACCGATATGCACCTGTGGCTGCGCAAGCGGGTCGTGGAATTCGTCGGACTGCTGAACAAAGTGCAGGAAGCGCTGATCGAGCAGGCGAAGAATAACCTGGATACGATCGTACCGGGGTATACCCACCTGCAGCGGGCGCAGCCGATTTTGTTCGCGCACCATCTGCTCGCCTACGTGTCGATGTTCCAGCGCGACGCCGAGCGTTTGCAGGACAGCTACAAGCGCGTCAACGTCCTGCCGCTCGGAGCCGGGGCGCTGGCCGGGACGACGTTCCCGATCGACCGCCATTTTGTCGCCGAGCAGCTTGGGTTCGATCGCGTGTACGAGAACTCGCTCGATGCGGTGAGCGACCGGGATTTTATACTGGAGTTCCTGTCGAACGCTTCGATGATTATGATGCACTTGTCGCGGCTGAGCGAGGAATTTGTCATGTGGTCCAGCACGGAGTTCCGGTTTGTCGAATTGGACGACGCCTTCTGTACGGGCAGCAGCATCATGCCTCAGAAGAAAAATCCGGACGTTGCCGAGCTCGTGCGGGGCAAAACCGGTCGTGTGTACGGCAACCTGTTCGGACTGCTGACCGTGCTGAAGTCGCTGCCGCTCGCGTATAACAAGGACATGCAGGAAGACAAAGAAGGCATGTTCGACACCGTTCGCACGCTCCAGGGCGCGCTGCAGCTGTATGCGCCGATGATTGCGACGATGAAGGTGAATAAGGACCGGATGAGACAAGCCGTGAACCAGGATTTCTCCAATGCGACCGACATTGCGGACTATTTGGTTAACAAAGGCATGCCATTCCGTCAAGCGCATGAAGTGATCGGGAAAACGGTGCTCTACTGCATCCAAAACCACAAGTATTTGCTCGACTTGAAGCTGGAGGAGTATCACCAGTTCTCCAAGCTGTTCGATCAAGACATCTACCAGGTGCTCCAACCGGAGAGTGTCGTGAATGCGCGCAACGTGTACGGCGGAACGGCTACGGCGCAGGTGAGCGCGGCTGTCGAACGGGCGGAAGCGGCGCTTGCGGTCTCGACCGCTTGGTTTGATGAGTTTTACGCGAAAAGCAGATAAGTCGCGCCTGAAGTTATAAAGCGCAGAAAACCTGCGGAAGCGGTTCGGGTCTCTCGAAAGAGAGCGGAACCGCTTCCGCAGGTTTTTTTTATTGATCGGTTTACAGGCTAACGGCTGCCGTATGCATTAACGGAAGCTGGGCCCCTTTACGCCGTCCTCGACATAAGGGACGGGCGAATCTCCGGTAGGATGCGGGGACGAGCGATCCGCTCCGGAGCCGGAACCCGTATTGATCGCAATGACGGTCGGCTGTGCGGCATAGGTGTCTCTCGATATTTTCTCCCGGCCGATAATGTTCCCGTTCTTCTTCTGAATACGGTAAGTTTCGACAATGTAGCCGGGCTTTCCTTTGACGACGATTTCGCTTTTGCCTTTGCGCAGCGACGGGTTGTGCACATATTTTGTCGAAGGCTGCAAGGTGTCGACCGTTACGGATTCGACATCAAAGGTCGTATCGGGAGGTGTCTGCCCGAATAGCTTGACCTTCAGCTCGCTTCCGTCCGCATAGGTGCGGATCAACATATAGAAGTTCGTGCTGTTACGGAACTTGAAGTTGATATGGCCGCTGGCGAACGTCGCGTCTTGACCTAGCGGCACGTAGCTGACGGGCAGCGAATGGTTCCGCCGCTCAACAATCGTGAGTCCGGCGCGGAGCACGGCGTTGTACAGCGTCGACGAGACCTGGCAGATGCCTCCGCCGATGCCGGGGACGAGCTTGCCGTTGACGATGACCGGCGCCTCGCGGTAGCCGGCTGTTTTCTCCGTTTGTTCGATAAAGGGAGCGTAATCGAAGACGGCGCCGGGCGCGAGCAGGACGTCTTGCAGCGAGGCGGCTGTCGCTTGCACGTTATGCAGTCTACCTGCCGAGCCTGCGGCGGAACCGGCAGCCGGCGGGTAGCGGGTGGCGAATTCGCCGATTTTGCGCACAATGCCCTGCTGCTGCAGCGACTGGACCGTCACCGCCGGGTTCACCGTGCGCATCGGCACGTCCAGCGCGAGGGGCGGCGCGGAGGCCGCGTCGGCCACCTGCACCTCCCATGCGGGCAGCGCGGCAGCGAGCCGTTCCCCAAGCTGCGGCTCATCGATGCGCCGGGCCGGTTTTTCCGGCGCATAGTCGATCGTATCGTCCGGGCGGATGATCCGGACGGCGTCTTTCGGCTGTTCGCGGTACACGGGCGCGAACGCTTCCTGCAGCGCAGCTCCAAGCTTCTCTGGCGCAAGGACCGGGCGAATCGCCCAGTCGCTCCCCCTTGCTTGCCAGCGCGCCCAGGCGCGGTGAAACAGCGAGCCTTCCCGCAGGCTTGCGATCCGCTGCCGCAGCGGTTGTTCGTCCAGCTCGATCCCCAGCTGCCCGAGCGTGAGCTGCGCGCTGCCGCCTCCGGTCCCGTCTGCCGGTGGTACTGACAGTTTCACGGACTGGCCGAGGAAAGCGGCTTTGCGCTGGCTCACTTGCGCATCGAACTCGGCGTACGTGATTCCGCCGACAGGCCAGTTTCCGAGATGAACGCCAGCAGGGATGCGGGAAGAGGAGCCGTAAGCGGCGAAAGCCGCGCAGCCGACCAAGGCCGTGGCTAAGACGCCAATGGCAACAGGACCGAGTATTCGGTTCCAGGTATGCATAAGCGGGTCTCCTTTGTCCAAATAAGCTCGTACTTAATAGTTTCAAATGTATGCGAGTGTCGGACGAAACTTGCCACTGCCTGGATCGGGAGCCGACAGTTCCCCGCTGAATCGATGCGCTTTGACCGCCGTAAAGGCAAGCGCTGCTCCGAATGCGAAATGAATTGTGGCAATATGTAGAAATTCACAACAGACTAAAGGATTTTAGGCGTTTGTGTCGAACTATTAAAGGCTAGAAGTAAATTGTCGATAAGTGATGCCAAGATAAACGGCTGCGTCGTCCTTGTCTTGCAAGGAATTGCCCGTTTGTCAAAGCTGATGCGCGTTTAAGACTAAAACTTACATGGCGATCAGCTAAAAAAATCAGGATGTGATACCGTGATCGAAATGCAGGACGTTTGGAAGACGTATCCTGACGGCACCCATGCCCTTCGAGGCATTAACGTCAAGGTGGATCAAAGCGAATTCGTCTATGTCGTCGGTCCGTCAGGTGCGGGAAAATCGACTTTCATGAAATTAATTTATAGAGAAGAGCGTCCGAGCAAGGGCGCGATCTTCGTTAACGGTTTTAATCTGGAGAAGCTGAAGCAGCGTAAAATTCCGTTTGTTCGCCGCAATATCGGCGTTATTTTTCAGGACTTTCGCCTGCTGCCCAAGCTTACGGTGTACGAGAATATCGCCTTCGCGATGGAAGTGATCGAAGCGCCGAAGAAAATTATTAAGAAACGGACGCTCGAAGTGCTGGAGCTTGTCCGACTCAAGGACAAAGTAAACTCCTTGCCGACACAGCTGTCCGGCGGCGAACAGCAGCGCGTCGCTATTGCCCGGGCAATAGTCAATAATCCGTCCGTCATTATTGCGGACGAGCCAACCGGGAACCTGGACCCGGAAACGTCATGGGGCATTATGAAGCTGATGGAAGAAATTAACTTTCGCGGCACGACGATCGTCATGGCTACGCATAACAAAGAAATCGTAAACACGATGCGCAAGCGCGTCATTGCCATCGAATCGGGGAAAATCGCGCGCGATGAAGTGAGAGGTGAGTACGGCTATGAAGATTAGCACGGCCGGACGCCACCTTCGCGAAGGGACCAAGAATGTGCTGCGTAACGGCTGGATGTCGTTCGCGTCGATCAGCTCGATTACGATCTCCTTGTTTATATTAGGCGTATTTCTGCTGCTGTCGCTCAACGTGAATTTTTTGGCGCAACAAATCGAGCAGCAGGTCGAAATTCGCGTGTATTTGGAAGTAAATACGCCGCAGGATCAAATTGCACTTCTGCAGAATGAAATTGCTGCCATGCCGAAGGTCAATAAAGTGAAATTCGTGTCGAAGGAAGAAGGACTCGAGTATTTGCGCGAGAAGCTTGGGGAGAGCGGCAAACAGCTGCTTGAAGGCTTCAATGGCGACAACAATCCGTTGAACGATTCGTTTACCGTCGAGGTGTCGGAACCGCGAGAAGTAGCTGCGGTTGCCGGCGAAATTAACAAATTGAACGAAGGCAAGCCGGCCAAGCCGATCTACCGCGTCAGCTACGGCCAAGGCACCGTCGAAACGATGTTCAAGGTAACCACGATCGTTCGTAATGTCGGTCTTGTGCTTGTCGCGGCTTTGGCGTTGACGGCGATGTTCTTAATTTCCAATACAATTAAAATAACAATTGTCGCACGGCGCCGCGAAATATCCATCATGAAGCTGGTCGGGGCGACGAACTCGTTCATTCGCTGGCCGTTCTTTATCGAAGGAGCGCTGCTCGGCATTATCGGTTCGGTCATTCCGGTCGGCATCCTGTTGTACGGCTACTGGCAGATGATGCGGTCCATCCAGTTGGACTTGAATCTGCTTCTGATCAAGCTGCTGCCCTTCGATGATATCGCATGGAAGACGTCCGTGCTGCTGATCGGCATTGGCGTTATGATCGGCATTTGGGGAAGCGTGTTGTCGGTGCGTAAGTTTTTGAGAGTGTAAGCTTGAAAGACCAACTGTTGGGGAGGAACGGGTGTTGAAACAGTCTTTTCTGCCGCTTGTCTTGTCCTTAAGCCTTATCGGAGCTACGATTGTGCCCCAGGCCGGGTTTGCATTGACCGCTTCGCAGCGCATTGAGCAGGAGCTTAACCAGCTGAAGAAAACGAAATCCGCCGTTCAGCAGAAGGTGAACGAGACGGAGAAGCAAATAACGCAAGTTACGAGGGAAAAGCAGCAAACGTCAAACGACATCAACGCGCTTCTCGACCAAATCGACAAAACGAATAAAAGCTTGAACGTATTGAACGATAAAGTGGCCGAAGTTTCGGCAACGCTGAAAGAAAACGCGAAACAGCTCGAAGAAGCCGAGACGCGGGTGACCTCCCGCGATCAGATGCTCCGGTCGCGGCTTCGTCTGATGTATATGAACGGGGTCGTTTCGTACGCGGATGTGCTGCTGAGCTCGACCAATTTCAGCGATTTTTTGGACAGGCTTGAAGCTTTGCGTTCTATCGTAAATCAGGACAAAAAGATTCTGGAAGCGAACAAGCGCGACCGCGCCACGATTGACGAGAAACGGATCGCGATTGAGAAACAGCTCGCCGAGGTAAAAAATTTGTATGCGGAGACTTCGGCGGTCAAGGCCGATCTTCTGGTCAAGGAGAAGGAGAAAGAAGTGAAGATCGCGAGCCTGACTCAGAAGGAGAAGGAGCTCGAGGATATCAGCGAGGAAGTGGAGGCACAGCTCGTGAAGGTGGCCAGCCAGGAGGCGGCCAAGCAGCGGGCGCTCCAAGAGGCCAAAGCGGCGGAGGCGGCTAAGTCGAAGGGCGCGAAGGCGGCGGGGCCGGTGTATACGTACAGCGGAGGGAAGTTTGGCTATCCGCTTCCTAAAGTCGTCAATATGTCATCAGATTTCGGAACCCGCAAGGATCCCTTTACAGGCAGATCGTCTACGCATAACGGTATCGATTTTCCTTCTCCGGCAGGAACGAGCATTCTGGCAGCCGAGGACGGCGTCGTCATCGTCGCTTCCTGGTGGAGCGGATACGGGAATACGGTGATCATTGACCACGGCAAAGGAGTATGGACGCTGTATGGTCATATCCGTAACGACGGCATCGTCGTGGAGAAGGGCGACACGGTCAAGCGGGGCCAGAAGATCGCCGAGGTCGGTTCGACCGGACGTTCGACGGGGAATCACCTTCACTTTGAAGTGCGGATTAATGAATCTCCCGTCGATCCTAAACCTTATTTAAGATAACGGACGCTGTTCATAATTCGGCAGGGCTTGTCATAAACTAGAAAGACAAGTTATGTAAGAAGTGTGAATGGACAACCGGCTTTGACTGGCAAAGCAACGGTTGCACTAGGGATCAGCAAAGGCGGTGTGGGGAGAGGCATGGTTTTTAAGGGACGTACGGTATTGGCTTTTGTACTATTGTCGATGTTCGCAAGCAGCATCATGACGCTGACAATTGTGAACCCGTCGATCTTCGCCGCGGTGAAGAACGGGAACGGAGCGGCTGCTGCGGATGCGAAGTCCGGCTTAACCAGCAAGGATATCAACAAACTGGCGACGACGTATCAGCTGATCAACGGCAAGTACTTGAACGAGGTCGATCACGAGAAAATCGTGAATGGCGCCATCAACGGCATGCTGGCAACGCTGGAAGACCCGTTCACGGTGTACATGGATCAGAACGAAGCGAAGCAATTCGACGAGAATATCACCTCTTCCTTCCAGGGGATTGGAGCGGAGGTGACCTCGGAAGACGGCAAAGTGACGATCGTGACTCCGATCAAAGGTTCGCCGGCCGAGAAGGCGGGCTTACACGCCAATGACGTGATCGTTTCGGTCAACGGCGAGAAGTTGGACGGCTTGACGTTGAATCAGGCGATCATGAAAATCCGCGGTCCGAAAGGTACGCAGGCAAAGCTGGAAGTCGCTCGTGCGGGCGTGAGCGACCCGATCCAGGTGATCGTGGTGCGTGACGATATCGATGTGGAGACGGTATTCGGCGAGATGCTGCCGGGCAATATCGGGAAGATCGAGATCCGGCAGTTCTCGAGCAATACGTCGGCGCGTTTTAAGGAAGAGCTGGCCGCCCTGGAGAGCAAGGGAATGAAGGGCCTGATCATCGACGTGCGCAACGATCCGGGCGGTCTGCTATCGGCCGTCGTCGAAATCGTGGAGCCGTTCATACCGAAAGGCAAGACGATTGTACAAATCGAGAACCGTAAGGGTGTTCGGGAAGAAACGAAATCGGAGAACGGCACAGGCAAAAATTATCCGGTTTCCGTGCTGATTAATAAAGGCAGTGCGAGCGCCTCGGAAATATTGGCCGGCGCTTTGCACGATTCCGTCGGCAGCAAGCTGATCGGCGAAACGACGTTCGGCAAAGGCACGGTGCAGGTTACGTTCGAGCAGGAGATGGGTGACGGCAGTAACATTAAGATGACCGTGTACAAATGGTTGACGCCGAACGGCACATGGATTCACAAGAAGGGTATTGCTCCCGATCTGGCCGTCGAGCAGCCGGCTTACTTCAAAGCGGCCCCTCTGACGAAAAAAGAAACGTTGAAGCCCGATTCGAACAACGAAGACGTGAAAAACTTGCAGGTCATGCTGCAGGGGCTCGGCTTGAATCCGGAACGAACGGACGGGTACTACAGCGACAAGACGGCGCAAGCGGTCAAAACGTTCCAGCGGTCAAACGGCTTGCCGGTAACCGGCGAGGTTGATAAGGAGACGGCGAACAAGCTGGAGAAAGCGATTCTTACAGCTATCCGCGATCCGAAGAACGATCTGCAGCTGAAGGCGGCTGTCGAGGCGATGCAGCAAGCGGTGAAATAACCGGATTGTCTGCCAATTTCAGGAGAGCGGCAGGAAATAGCCGGCCCTGCGTCGAAATGATTAAGAAGGCGGTTCCGAGTCGCTCGGAATTCGACCTTCTTTCTTTTTTGACCAGGGACTATTCTGATTCAGATCAAAGGAGCGCGCCATGGATTGGGTTCAGGCTTTAGGGTGGCAGGGACTGCAAGCGATCGTACAGCTATTCCTGCATCCTTTTTATTATGTGGGCATCCTCTTTATTATTTTGCAATACCGCAGACAAATCGCGATGGAACGCAGGCTGTTCTCTACGAAGCTGCACGCTCTCCTGCCGGAGACGTGGCGAATCGTGTTATGGGGATGGGTCGGGGGGTTATGCGTCTCGGTATTGATGGCAGGCATCGGAGCAACGGTTCAACAGGAGGCGGTCTTGCTGTTATGGATCGTCTCGCTGCTGCTCGTTATCGTGCGCGTCAGATACTTATGCTGGGCGTATGCGGTCGGTGTCATCGGAATGCTTCAGGTGGTGCTGTCGGCGATCCCGGGTGTGAGGCAGTCGGATGACTGGGCTTGGCTGACGAAACCGCTCTTCGCGCTGGACATACCGGCCATGCTGGCGCTCGTCGCTATCTTGCATTTGGCCGAGGCGATCTACGTAAGGAAGCAAGGAACGCGGCTCGGCATGCCGATGTTTGTCGAGGGGAAGCGCGGAAGAATCGTCGGCGGTTACCAGCTGCAGGGCTTTTGGCCGATGGCGCTGTTTCTCGTCGTCCCGCTGCAGCAAGCGGCGGGCGGGCCTTTGCTTCCGTGGACGCCGCTGCTTGGGGGCGAGCTGTGGCAGAACGGCTGGACGATTGTGGGGTTTCCCGTCATGATCGGATTTACGGAGATGACAATCTCGCGATTGCCGAAGGACAAGGCGAGGATCGGTTCCAATTTACTGATCTTGTATGCGCTAATTTTACTGGGGCTGGCCGCTTTAAGCGCATGGCTGCCGGTGCTAACGTTCACGGCAAGCTTATTTGCGATTTTGCTCCATGAGGCGATGATTGTGTATAGCCGTTGGGATGAAGGCCGCCGCCGCCCGATTTATGTACACACGGACAAAGGGCTGAAAATATTAGCCGTGCTGCCGGGCAGTCCGGCCGAGGAGCTCGGCCTTAAAGCCGGTGAGATCGTCAGCAAGGTGAACGGGGTTCCGGTTCGCAGCAAGCAGGCGCTGCATCAGGCGATGCAATTGAATCCGGCGTTCTGCCGATTGGAAGTGCTCGATGGGGCGCTGGAGAACCGCTTCTTGAAACGGGCGCTTTACTCGGGGGAGCATCATCAGCTCGGCATTATACTCGCTCCCGACCAAGATGTGCTGTACTATGTGGAGGAGAAGCAGGTATCGATTTGGGCATACTTGAGCCGCCGTTTGATCGGATTACTCCGCAATGAAAAAAATTCGAAGAGCATGTAAGGGGCAGGCGTCACGACAATCCGGACATTTCGGCACGGAATAGGGATTTCGTGATCGGCCCATGCGGATACCAGCCCAACGCCCGAACGTCGGGTTGCACAACAAAGAGCCTGAGGCGAAAGCCCCAGGCTCCTTGCATAGATGGCGTTACCTTAGTACAACGATCTCAACGCGGCGGTTTTTCGCGCGATTCTCATCGCTGTTGTTTTCGGCCACCGGCCGGGTATCGGCATAAGACGTCGAGACGAACTTCTTCGGATCTAGCTGCGCGGTATAGACGAAGTAGCGCAGGACAGACAACGAACGCGCTTGCGATAATCCCCAGTTGTCTTTATACACGGAGCCGGTCGACAGCGGCAAATCATCCGTATGTCCTTCAATACTGATGACCGCGTGCAGAGTAGGAAACAAGCTTGCCAATTGGTTCAAGATCGGCAAGGCTCCCGGCTTCAGGTCGGCTTTCCCGAGATCGAATAGGAACAAGTCGTTCAAGGTGACCGCTACGCCGCGAGGCGTATTTGCCGCGGATATTTGCGCTTGCAGGTTGTTTTCCTGAATATAGGCCTGCACTTTCTGAAGCAGGTCTTCCAGCTGTTTTTCCCGCTGCTGCTGTTCTTCCTTCCCGGTCTCCGCGTTATCATTCTGTTCCTGCTCTGTCTTGTTGTCCTCGCCGCCCGCGGACGGGTTTGCGGCACCCATGATGCCTTGGCCCTGCGGCATAATCGTATCGGCTTTCATGAATTCCATTTTCAACGCTTTCGCCAGCACTTCGTATTTCTGAACATCGATCTTGCTCATGGCATACATGATGATGAAGAAAATCAGGACGAGTGTAATAAAGTCCGCGTAGCTGAGCAGCCAGCGCTCGTGATTGGGAGGCGCGGCCTGCTTCTTTCTCCTATTCCTCGCCACCGGGTTCACCTGCGCTCTCGCCTTTAATGTGATCTTGAAGGAGGAAAGAACTCAACTTTTTCTTAATCAATTGCGGATTTTCACCCGCTTGCAGAGCTAGTATCCCTTCCAGCATCAATTCCATTTCGGCGACCTGCTCCGCGCTGCGAACTTTGATTTTGCTTGCAATTGGCAGCAAAATGAGGTTGGCGGAACCTACGCCGTACAAGGTGGCCGTAAAGGCGACTGCGATTGCCGGTCCCAAGCTTCCCGGGTCATCCAAATTGCCGAGCACATGAATCAAGCCCATTACCGTACCGATGATCCCCATAGTAGGGGCGTAACCGCCGGCGGCTTCGAACATTTTGGCCCAGCCTTCGTGGTGATTTTCAAGAGCGTCGATCTCCAGCTCCAAAATTTGGCGGGTCAGTTCGGGATCGGTCCCGTCGACCACCATCATCAAGCCGTCCCGCAGGAACGGATTCTCATTCTCTTGAGCACGCTGCTCCAGAGCGAGGACGCCTTCGCGTCTGGCTACGGTCGCCATATCGACGAGCTCCTCGATAACTTGCCCCGGGTCTTGTTTCTTCTCGCGAAAGGCCATGTTCAGCGCCTTGCCAATATCTTTAATTTGTTTTAACGGAAAGCTGACAAGCACGGCGCCGATCGTGCCGCCCGCTATAATCAGCATGGAGCTTGGGACGAAGAGCGCGGAAATATGTCCGCCATCCATCATATAACCGCCAATTAATCCTCCAATACCGATGATGATCCCGATGATTGTCATCAAATCCACTTTCGTTCCACCCCTAGAGATTCAAATATGAATAACGGCAGTCACCTGTCGCTTGTCATTGGAATATCCGTTCGGAATGAACGGAAGACGAATGGGTTCGTTTGCAACAGAAACGGAAAAAAGGTATAATGTATGGGAACAAATATTCCTATTACAGGAACGCAGTCGAACGGAGTCGAAGCTACGCACATAGATGGCCTACCTTTTTATCGGAATCCGGTAACCGAAACTTTAGAAGATTTCCACTCTTTTCATGAATGGGTGATGAGATGAGCGAAGTAACCATAAGCGATAAGAAGTTCCAGCTCGTATCGGACTATACGCCTCAAGGGGATCAGCCGAACGCGATCGAGATGCTGGTATCGAGCATCCGCTCGGGACAGAAGCACCAGACGCTGCTAGGTGCGACGGGAACGGGGAAGACGTTTACAGCCGCGCATGTCATTGCTCAACTGAACCGTCCGACGCTGCTGATCGCGCATAACAAAACCTTGGCCGCGCAGTTGTGCAGTGAGCTGAAGGAGTTTTTTCCACATAATGCAGTGGAATATTTCGTAAGCTATTACGATTATTACCAGCCGGAAGCGTACATTCCTTCCTCGGATACGTTCATCGAGAAGGATTCGAGCATCAACGACGAGATCGATAAGCTCCGCCACTCGGCGACCAGCTCGTTGTTCGAACGCCGCGACGTCATCGTAGTGGCTAGCGTTTCGTGCATCTACGGCCTCGGATCGCCGATGGAGTACCGCAATTTGCTGCTGTCGCTGCGGGTCGGAATGGAGCGTTCGCGCAACGACATTTTGCACCGGCTGATCGACATCCAGTACCAGCGCAACGATATGAACTTTATCCGCGGCACGTTCCGCGTCCGCGGCGACGTGATCGAAATCTTCCCGGCTTCGCGGGGGGAACAGGCGGTGCGCGTCGAGCTGTTCGGCGACGAGATCGAACGGATTACGGAAATCGATGTGCTGACCGGCGAAATCATCGGCGAACGCGACCATATTGCGATTTTCCCGGCCTCCCACTTCGTGACCCACGAGGATACGATGAAGGTGGCGCTCGTGAACATTGAGCGGGAGCTGGAGGAGCGGCTGGCCGAGCTGCGCGGACAGGGCAAGCTCTTGGAGGCGCAGCGGTTGGAACAACGCACCCGTTATGATATCGAGATGATGCAGGAGATGGGCTTTTGTTCGGGGATCGAGAACTACTCCGGACCGCTGACGTTCCGCGAACGCGGAGCGACTCCTTACACGCTGTTCGACTATTTCCCGGACGACATGCTGATCATGATCGACGAGTCGCATGTGACGCTGCCGCAAATCCGGGCGATGTACAACGGCGACCGCGCCAGGAAAGAAGTGCTGGTCGAGCACGGTTTCCGTCTGCCGTCGGCGCTGGATAACCGTCCGCTGCGCTTTGAGGAATTCGAAAAGAAAATCAACCAGATCGTGTATATCTCCGCGACGCCAGGCCCGTATGAGATCGAGAAGTGTCCGCAGATGGTGGAACAAATCATTCGCCCGACAGGATTGCTCGATCCGATCATCGAGGTGCGGCCGACGAAGGGACAAATCGACGATCTGCTCGGAGAAATCCAGGATCGCATCAAGAAGGACGAGCGGGTGCTGGTGACGACGCTGACGAAGAAGATGTCCGAGGATTTGACGGACTATTTTAAAGAGATCGGCGTCAAAGTGCGGTATTTGCACTCGGAAATCAAGACGTTCGAACGAATGCAAATTTTGCGTGACCTGCGTTTAGGCGTCTTCCATGTGCTGGTCGGGATCAACCTGCTGCGGGAAGGTCTCGACTTGCCCGAAGTCTCGTTGGTGGCGATTCTCGACGCCGACAAGGAAGGTTTCCTGCGCGCGGAGCGCTCGCTCATCCAGACGATCGGGCGCGCGGCGCGTAATGCAAACGGCCGGGTCATCATGTACGGTGACAAAATGACCGATTCGATGAACAAAGCGATTACCGAGACGAACCGGCGCCGCGCCATTCAAATGGCTTACAACGAAAAACACGGCATTACGCCGCAGACGATACAGAAGAAAGTGCGCGACGTCATCGAAGCGACAAAGGTTGCGGAGCAGAAGGCCGACTACTTGGCAGACGTCAAGGGAGCCAAGATGTCGAAGAAAGACCGTATGTCGTTGATCGAAAGATTGGAGCAAGAGATGAAGGAAGCCGCCAAAAACCTGCAGTTTGAACGTGCCGCAGAGCTGCGCGACGCCATTCTGGAGATGAAGGCCGAGCTGTAACGAAAGAGAGGATGGGAGAACGAGTGGCCAGAGACAATATCGTCATCAAGGGCGCCAGAGCCCACAATTTGAAAAATATCGATGTCACCATCCCGCGCGACAAATTCGTCGTGCTGACGGGCTTGAGCGGTTCCGGCAAATCGTCCTTGGCCTTCGATACGATCTACGCCGAAGGGCAGCGGCGGTATGTCGAATCGCTCTCGGCCTATGCGCGGCAGTTTCTTGGTCAAATGGATAAACCGGATGTCGATTCGATCGAAGGCTTGTCGCCGGCAATATCGATCGATCAGAAGACGACGAGCCGCAACCCTCGTTCAACCGTCGGTACGGTGACGGAAATTTATGATTACCTGCGCTTGCTGTTCGCACGTGTAGGGCGTCCGCATTGTCCGCAGCACGGTATCGAGATTACGTCGCAAACCGTTGAGCAGATGGTTGACCGGATTATGGAGTACCCGGAGCGGACGAGACTGCAAATTTTGGCGCCGCTCGTGTCGGGCCGGAAGGGCGAGCATTCGAAGCTGCTCGCCGACATTCAGAAGCAGGGCTTTGTCCGGGTCCGCGTGAATGGCGAAATTCGCGACTTGTCCGAAACGATCGAGCTTGAGAAGAACAAAAAGCATAACATTGAAGTGGTTGTCGACCGGATCGTCGTGAAGGACGACGTTCAGACGCGCTTGGCGGACTCGCTGGAGACCGCGTTGAAGCTGGCGGACGGTCGAGTGATCGTAGACGTCATGGAGAAGGAAGAACTGTTGTTCAGCCAAAACCTGGCTTGCCCCGAATGCGGATTCAGCATCGAGGAGCTGGCGCCGCGGATGTTTTCCTTCAACAGCCCGTTCGGGGCTTGTCCGGAGTGCGACGGTCTCGGACAGAAGATGATCGTTGACCCGGACCTGCTCGTTCCGAACCCGAAGCTCACGATTGAAGACGGTGCATTCGAAGCTTGGGCGGGCAGCACGTCGAACTACTACCCTCAGTTTCTGGCCGCGGTATGCGAGCACTATAACATCCCGCAGAACGTGCCGGTATCGGAGCTGACGAAAGAGCAGATGCAGAAGCTGCTGAACGGTACGGGCGGCGAGAAAGTGAAGTTCAAATACGAGAACGACTTCGGGCATAAGAAGGAAGCGATGGTCGCCTTCGAAGGCATCGTGAATAACTTGGAGCGCCGTTATCGCGAGACGTTCTCCGAAGGCATTCGCGAGCACATCGAGCAGTATATGAGCGCCAAGCCTTGCGCCAAGTGTAAAGGGCACCGTTTAAAGCCGGAGACGCTCGCCGTAACGATCAACGGCAAGAACATCGCGCACGTCACTTCGTTGTCGATCGGGGAGGCGCATGAATGGTTCGATTCGCTGACCTTGAACGAACGGGAGATGACGATCGCACATTTGATTCTCAAAGAAATTAAATCGCGTCTCGGGTTTTTAGTTAACGTAGGGTTGGATTATTTAGCCATGAACCGGGCGGCTGGCACGTTGTCAGGAGGCGAGGCGCAGCGGATCAGGCTGGCGACGCAAATCGGTTCCAGTCTGATGGGTGTACTATACATTCTGGATGAGCCGAGCATCGGGCTTCACCAGCGCGACAATGACCGTCTGATTCAGACGCTCGAGCATATGCGCGACCTCGGCAATACGTTGATCGTCGTCGAGCATGACGAGGATACGATGCTGGCGGCTGATTATATCATCGATATCGGTCCTGGCGCGGGTATACACGGCGGGATGGTGATCGCCCAAGGCACGCCGCAGGAAGTTATGGAAGATGCGAATTCGCTCACCGGTCAATACTTGAGCGGTCGTAAGTTCATCCCGATCGCGGCAGAGCGCCGTAAGCCGGGCGACAAGTGGCTCGAAATCCGCGGAGCCAAAGAGAACAACCTGCGCGGCGTGAACGTGAAATTTCCGCTCGGCGTGTTCAGCTGTGTGACGGGAGTTTCCGGCTCGGGCAAGAGTACACTAATTAACGAGCTCCTGTATAAGACGCTTGCCAAAGAACTGAACGGGGCAAAGGTAAAGCCCGGCGAATATAAGGAATTTAGAGGCCTGGAGCATGTCGACAAAGTCATCAACATCGATCAATCGCCGATCGGGCGTACTCCACGTTCTAACCCGGCCACGTATACGGGCGTATTCGACGATATTCGCGATGTGTACTCGAATACAACCGAAGCGAAGGTGCGGGGTTATAAGAAGGGCCGTTTCAGCTTTAACGTGAAGGGCGGGCGCTGCGAAGCTTGTCGAGGCGACGGCATCATCAAAATCGAGATGCACTTCCTGCCGGATGTATACGTGCCTTGCGAGATTTGTAAGGGCAAACGTTACAACCGCGAGACGCTCGAAGTGAAATATAAAGGGAAGAGCATTGCGGAAGTGCTCGAGATGACCATTGAAGACGCCTGCGAGTTTTTCAAAAACATTCCGCGCATTCATCGCAAGCTGCAGACGCTGCTTGATGTGGGTCTCGGCTATATGAACTTGGGACAACCGGCGACGACACTCTCCGGCGGTGAAGCACAGCGCGTCAAGCTGGCGGCGGAACTGTATCGCCGCAGCACAGGGAAGACGATCTACATCTTGGATGAACCGACGACCGGCCTGCATATCGACGATATCGACCGTTTGTTGAAAGTGCTGCACCGGTTGGTAGAGAACGGAGACTCCGTATTGGTCATCGAACATAACCTGGATGTGATCAAGACCGCCGACTACATCATTGACTTGGGACCGGAAGGCGGAAGCCGCGGCGGCATGATTGTCGCTACGGGAACGCCGGAGGATATCGTGAAAGTAGAGGGCTCTTATACCGGCAAGTACTTAAAGCCGATCCTTGAGCGGGATAAGGCCCGATCCGAGGATTACTTCAAACGTCTGAAGGCGTTGGAGGATGCAGCGGTTTAGCAAAGCCACCTGTCGTCTGTTGGAAGGGACGGATTGAACGGCAACAGCCGGGCGATCCGTCCTTTATTCGCTTCTCTCGAAGGCTAGAGTATGGTTGCTCCGCGCGGACGGAGATCGTCTGGACAAGGTGTCCACATCTTAAGAAAAAGCACGGGCTCGCTTCCTAAGAAGCAAACCCGTGCTTTTTAACTAACGGTATTATACGTATGCGATTTCGGCAAGAATCGAAGTCAATTTTTCTTGGAAGGCTTGAACGCCGACACGACCGACGAATTGATGGAACGATTCTTCCGGACCGCGGTTTTCTTTGAAGAACAGGATTAATTGTTCCAGAACCGGACCTACTTGATCGCCTTTCACGCGGCCTTTCAACGTCTCGTTGAATTTTGCGCCAGGTCCAAGAATACCGCCAACCGATAGATCGAATGCATCGACCATGCCTTCCGGCGTCTTCACCAAAGCGCCCTGCAAACCGATATCGGCGATGTGCTTCTGACCGCATGCGTTCGGGCAGCCGATGAAGTGAATGCGCACTTCTTCATCGAGTTCAACATTTTTGTCCAAATATTCAGCAACGGCACGAGCCCGCTCTTTCGTCTCAACGACGGCCAAATTACAGAACTCGTTGCCCGTACAGGATACCGTACGGCTCATGAAGTGTTTCGGGTTCGGCGTCAAGCGCTCCAGCACTTTGGCAGCCAACGCTTTATCGACGTTCTCGTCCTTAACTCCTGAGATAATGATGTTTTGCGATACGGTTGTCCGGATATGTCCGTCGCCGTAAGTATCGGCGATTTCGGCCAATTCGGATAACTCATCGCCGCTCAAGCGGCCAACCGGAACGCTAAGGCCGATATAGTTCAAGCCTTCTTGTTTTTGCTTGTGCACGCCATCGAAATAGGCTGCTGTCCAGCCAACGACTCGATCTTCGCCAAGCGAAGGCATTTCGCCGATGACTTCAACCAGCTTTTCTTTGAATTTCTCTGGACCCCAATCGGCTACGAGGAATTTCAGACGGGCATGATGGCGCTTCTCGCGGTAACCGTAATCACGGAAGATCGTTGTGACGCCGATCGCGACTTTCAATACTTCCTCTGGACGAACGAACAAGTCAAGTTTTTTCGCAAGGTGAGGCTTCGCGGACAAACCGCCGCCAACCCATGCATGGAAGCCAAGCACTTCTTGACCGTCAATCACTTTGGATGCCGGTGTAAATGCCAAGCATTGAATTTCGGCATGGCCGGAGTTATAAATATTAGAAGAAATGGACATTTTATATTTGCGCGGCAGATTTGAGAAATCACGGTTCAACAAGAAGAAATCGTTGACTTCGTTAACCAGCGCCGTTGTGTCGAACAGCTCGTCTTTGTCGATACCGGCCAGCGGGTTGCCGACAATGGTACGCGGGCAGTCACCGCATGCTTCATAAGAATAGAGGCCGACTTTTTCCAGACGGTTGAAAATGTCCGGCAGCTGCTCGACAGTCAGCCAGTGGAATTGAATGGCTTGACGAGTCGTAACGTCCACCAGGTTGCGGCCGTAATCTCTGGCGATGTCCGCCATAGCACGTGCTTGAGCGGTTGTCATGATACCGGAAGGCACGCGGACACGCATCATGAAGTGACCGTCTTTCGGCTTTTGCTCATAGACGCCAGCCCATTTAAACAGATTCATATCATCCGGGGTAATCGAGCTGTAACCCTCGTGAGCGTATTTTTCGATGATAGTGCGGATGACGTCAAGACCGTCTTTCTCCAACTTTACGAGTTCCATTTTGTTTAATTTGGACGTATCGGCCGCCCAAATAGCTTCATAGGCCATGGTGTATGCTCCTCCTTGACGTGTGGAAATAATTCCGATCAAACTGGTGTGAAAAATAAACTACACTTATAGTAACACTTTTAAGAGGTCGAGTAAATCGTTTGCGATGAACAACGCTATAACGATTTATTATAATTAATGCGGGTTTGTATTATACTTTGATCGACCCGGCGGGCCTTCAGAAAATGTTGACAATCTTGTTACATATCTATGGAATTCGCAGCTTTGGAAATATCGTTCCGGATAATTCGCTTGCAACTCGCAGCGAGTCAAGCTAAGATTAGTATAAGCATTTCTGTATATAGAAGGAGGTCTCTCCATGTTTTTGGCTGAAGAGGCAGCAAAAACCGCAAGCACATTTACTTGGTTCGATCCGTTCGTACTTCTGATTACGATCATTATCGCCATCGGTGTGCTCCGGCAGCTGGCAGCCCCTAAGAAAAATCTATTTGCCATCGGTTTCGGAGTAGTGGCGCTGCTAGTCTTTGGATTCATGGATTTTATCATGATCAAAGGCTGGATGGGGATGTAAGGCCCCCGATTCCATTCAAATAAGCGCGAAACCCAACAAGAGGCTGTCCCAAAAGCAGAAATCTGCTTAAGGGCAGCCTCTTTCTTGTAGGCATCCTCGAAAATTTCAAACACAGCCAAGGCTGACTCGGCTTCTCTTGGAGCTTGGCTATTTGTTTGAGCCTTTTGCATAATTTCGTTTTGAAGCCAGCTTCATAGGGAATCCTCAACTAGCAGCAGTTAATTCCTGGCTTTAACGTTTAAAAATGTGTAATTGGAGTTTATTGGGCATGAAAATGGGCAGACCTGCAGAATTTTCGGGAAACGCTCGTTTTTAAGCGACCGCTTTTGCCAAGCGAGATGCGGCTACTGCAGATGCAAGCAGAACGATGGCGTTCAGATACAGGTGAGTTGTTACTTTCTCGATCCCGCGCACATGCAAGGCATCTGCTGTCAAAGAGCATTTCAGTCGCGCATTGCAGCGCTCAACGCTCGTTCGCTCATTGTAAAGTGCTTTCCAGCGTTTGGTATCCCGATGTGGATGGCAGTACCGCCGGAGGTCTTCCTTGACGTCCACTTTCACGACCATGCCATAATTCGAGGACGAGCAAGCGGCCATGCCAAGCGGGCAGTCGACTTTGCCGGTTGCGTGCGGACAGCGAAACTTCAGGATGTCGCCGTCCGCTCCCCAGTACGTCATGGCATAGCCCATGGAACAGCATGGCGTCCCATTGGACAGCATGCCGGCAGGCGGTTCCTTCTCGCGCCTGAGGTTGAGCGGTATGATGGCTTGAGCCTTGACGTTTCGCGCGGCTTCGTAAACCTTCAACTGATCATAGCCTGCGTCCAGCATGAAAAACCTCGGAGCGGTTCTGGATGCGACTTGCTCAATCAGGCCCGGCGCCTTCTCTCCGTCATTGACATGTGCAGGCGTGACTTCCAGCGCAAGCGGCAATTCGCTTTTCGTATCGACCGCCAGATGGAGTTTGTACCCAAACCAGGTGATCTTGTTGCCGAACGAATCGAGTTTCGCTCCCCAGTTGGCATTGCCGGTCTGTTCGCTTTTTCGCTTGGGTTGCTTTCTCTCGTACGCACGGATGGCGGTGCTGTCAATCGCCACGTGGCTGCCGTCCAGAACACCTTCTTGCCTGAGGTGGGCAACCAGATCCTCAAACAGCCGCTTGGCCAGTTCCTTTTTCGTGATGTCGGCAAACACACGGCTGAGTGTGGAGATGGATGGAGCTTCCCGATCAAGCGAAAGTCCGCACTGATAGCGGAACCGAAGGTCCGTGCTCAACCGATGATGCAAAGCCGTTAAGGTAGCGATTCCTTCAAGAGGGGCGGCCAGAAGCGCACGTAAAATGCCCTGTCTGCAATGTCCGTCGGCGCCTCGGGGTGAACGGCTTCTTAATTCCTTGGCATAGGGTCTGAGATCCAGTGAGCTAAAGAAGATTGGCAATCGCTCTTTTGACTGCATTTTTAGCAATTCCTCGAAGGAAAACAAGCTTTCTTGAAGAATATACATCGTGACTTCACTCCTTAAGTTTTCTTGTTTGGTCACTTGAAAACTTCTCCAAGTTGGGGTGAAGTCCCTTTTTTATGTCCGAAAATCCTTACAAATCAAGGCCTTGGATTATTGCAAAACGCTCGTTTAAAAAGTAAAACAAGGGGTATCCCTCAGCCATGTTCATGGCTTTGGGACAGCCCCTTGTTTTCTGCTGCTTACACCCACCACATTTGGCCGAGCGGTTCTTTGATCAGCACTTGCTGCAAGTTTTGGACCGCTTTGGTGAAGCCTTCTTCAACGGACATCAGGCCGTCTTCATGCTCGATGCTGACGACATAGTCGTAACCGACGAGGCGCAAAGCGCTGATGATGTCAGCCCAGGTTTTGATATCATGGCCATACCCGACGGTGCGGAACTGCCAAGCGCGGTCGAGCATATTCGTGTAAGGCTGCATATCAGTTAAGCCGTAGCGATTAACGTTGATCGGATCAATCGTCGTATCTTTCGCATGGAAGTGGTGAATCGCTCCGGCGCGGCCGAGAATTTGCACCGCCTGTACCGGATCTATACCCTGCCACCACATATGGCTCGGATCAAGGTTGGCGCCGATGACGTCGCCTGCCGCTTCACGCAGACGAAGCAAGGTAGCCGGTGTATGTACGGAAAAGCCTCCGTGCAGCTCCAAGCCGAATTTGATGCCGCGGTCGGAAGCGTATTTCCCCGTTTCCGTCCAGTACGGAATCACCTTGTTGGTCCATTGCCAATCCAAAATCTCTTGAAATTCAGGCGGCCAAGGGGCGACCGGCCAGTTCGGATATTTCGCGTCCTCGGAGTCGCCGGGACAACCGGAGAATGTGTTGACGACCGGCACTTCGAGCCGCTGCGCGAGGTCGACCGTTTTGATAATCGTATCATGGTAATCTTTGGCGACGGCTTTCTGCGGGTGCAGCGGGTTTCCGTGACAGCTCAGCGCGCTAATCGTTAGTCCGCGGGACTCAACTGCATGCTTGAATGCTTTCAGCTTGCTATCGTCCGAGAGCAGAACGTCCGGATCGCAGTGCGAATTGCCCGGCCAAGCGCCGGTGCCGATTTCGACCGCTTCAAGTCCTTGCGCGGCGATCAGATCGAGCGCTTCCTCCAGCGGTTTTTGTTGAAACAAGACCGTAAAAACCCCTAACTTCATAAGACACCTCCGAATGATGGAAATCTAAATGTACGCGTGTACAAACAACAATTCAACCAGAATTATACCATTAGTCGGCCTGGTCTTAAAGTGTCAGTTTTCGTGAACAAGGCAAGCCATCCGGTTCTATCAGACAGGATGGCGATTATCCCTAACAGTGTACCCAAAAGTAAGAACGGCTATCGGTCTTTGTCCGCCGATCAGCGCCATGATGATACCTGCAACGGAAACGGATTGCCAGAACAGCACGTAGTTTTGGAAGCTGTTAAGGTGCTGCAAAAGTGACTAAACACAAACAGACCGCCTACATGTCGATGAATGGTGAAAATTTTGTCTAAAAGAGAATGAAAATCATTCTTAAATGGATCTTACGGAAGTGAATCCCTCCTGCCAGCATCAAATGATGATCTTCAACAAATGAAGAAAGTGAAGGAAGACAGGCTTCAAAACCGCTATCGAAAACTTTTTCGAAAGATTTTCGGTTTCGACAAAACGCTCGACAGTGTTCCCGTTACTTTGTAACACCTTTGACTTATAATGGAAAATGTCTTCGCAAAGGGCAGCTTAGATCATCACACTTTTTAAAGAGAGGGTGGTTCGTATAATAAGAATGAAGGACACACAAATCGTAGAAACTGTTACAGGCACGTGGCTACGTTTCCCAAACAGCTTTAAAAAGTTTCATTGTTTAGTGGAGCTGCCCGACCAGCTGTCGTTGAACATTAATCTCAAGTCCGGCAGCGTACATATTCATAAGATGGATGGCAATAGCGTATACCAGCCGGTTGGCGAACTGATGCTTCAATTGAATGGAAATCAAGTTCAATGCGCGGTGCAATCTGCCGGGTTAGACTTAATTGAAAGACCGGAGCGGCAGGAGCGCCAAGTGCGGCAGTCCGACGCCAGTTAAACGGGGAATAAATATAAGAGTAGGGAAAAAAAAGAATAAAAAGCAGCGCTCGGTTGACGGTTCCGGAAGACGCTGCTTTTTATTGGCGTATCGTGCCTGGAGGGGGTTACCACGGCCAGTTTGCCAAGCCGCGGTAAATCTTATAGACGGCTTCGCTATTGCCGCTGTAGACGATGACGGCGGCCGTCACGAACAGCTGCGTCAACGCACAGCGACCGTAGAAATAGGCGCGCGATACTTTGCGTTTGTTGACGGTCGTGTAGCCGAGCAAGTTTTCCAGCCCAAGCAGCAGCCCGTGGTAGACGCCCCACAGTACGTACAGCCAGCTGAACCCGTGCCACAGGCCGATCATCACCATGACGAGCAGGGAGAGACCGGCTGCGGTCCATTTGGTCGGCGTTTGGCGCGAGACGAACATGAAGATGTGATCACGGAACCAGTCGCCCAGCGTGGCGTGCCAGTTGCGCCAATACTGCGTGAGCGTAGGCGATTGGAACGGCTTCTTGAAGTTCTCCGGGATGTTGTAGCCCATCAGTCGCCCGAAGCCGACGGCGATATCCGAGTACCCCGAGAAGTCGAAGAAGATGAGCGCGTAGAACCACACCATCAAGAACAGCGACTGGTGTGTGTGCAGCTCCTGCGCCGACACGTGATTGAACACGTCAGTCATCCAGGTGACCAGCACGATCTTTTTGAACATCCCCAAGATGATGCGCTTGACGTTCTCCTCGGTTTGCGCTGCGTCCACCTGATAGGGCTGTTTCGTATCGGCCATGAAATCGCGGAATTTCAAGATAGGGCCGGACGTGAAGGTCGGAATGAACAAAATATAGTTAAAATAATCCAGCGCCTTAGTGCGGGCTTCTTTCCCGATGAAGTACGCAAAGTAAAGGGCGTCGATCACCTTCAGCACGTTGTAAATCAGTCCGAGGGCTATGACGGCGTCGAACAGCGGATGCGTGAACAGCTCCATGCCGAACAGCCGGAGCGAGCAGACGGCTGCTACGTTGGCTGCGATGAGCAGCACGAACGTGGTACGACGCCATCTCGTGGTCCGGCACAGCCAAAGAAACGCCAAGTAATTCAAGGCGGTGTAAACGAGATAGAAGACGAACAGCTTCTGGCTAAAAACGAACAGAAAGCATAGATTGAACGCCAGCAGCAAGTATCGCTTGTTGCCCGGCCAGCGGCGGGTGAGCGCAAGCACCAGCACCATGCCGATGATGGCGATCACGGCGTTCATATTCAAGTACCACATGTATAATCCTCCAAGCGCGCGGGGCGCGGCTGCGTGCATTTCGGGAAGGCGCTGGTTGCAGACCGGAAGCTTGGACTGCCTCCCCCTCGGTTAGAAACCTTCGTAGATGAACAGCCCTTTGCCGGTAAAATAAACGAGAACCAAGACGAGCATGGCCAAATACACAATCACTTCGATGATTTGGCGAGCGAATCGAGCCACGCGTCCACCTCCTTCGTAAACACGGGCGCGCCTTCTTGACGGCTCAAGTGAACCAAGTCGTGCATATATTTCGGATCGTACGCGGTCAGCAGATCGAGCGTCGGAACGCCGGCCGCCTGCAAGCGGGCGTTAACGTCCTGCTGCAGTCCCGGCATGTAACGGGGCAGCGCGTAATCGCGATTCCAAGGCATCCAGACGACCCGCAGCGGCAAGCTTTGGGATTGGGCATACCGGATGATCCAATCGAGCGCCGCCAGATTGTCCTTGTACTCGTGCTGCGAGACCCAGCCGAATCGGCGGTCGTAATCGGCCTCCTTGGCCTTCAGCTTGTCCGCTTCGATGCGGCCGAAGTACAGCTCTTTGTCAATCCAGCGGGGCTCGTAGCGGGTCAGTTCGGCGGCGTCGAGCCGGGTGATGCCCTTGTAGAGCTGCCGGACGGCCTCCGTGCCCGAGTCGCGGAAGTAATCGCGGTATGCGTAGACGTACGGCTGGTACCACGGTTTGAACCACGGGTAGGTCGGGTCCGTCTCCAAAATATCGAGCATCGTATGAACGTCAATCCCGATGACGAGCTGGTCTTCGACGTGAAAGCGTCCTTGCTCGAGAATCGCCTTCAGATCGGTCAGCTTGCCATAGGACAAGCCCATCTCGATCAGCTTGGATCTGGAATCTTGCTCGATGTAAGCGCCGGTGACCGCCGAATTGCCGTAGAAGACCGGTCCGTGATTCTGCCACCCGTGATGATATAAAGATTTGGTAAAGTCGTTTTTGTAAAAACGCCGCGACGTCACCATCGGATCCCAATACGAGATCAGGAGATCCGACAGCACGAAAGCGGCGAGCAGCAGCAGCACGAAGCTGTTTTTGCGTAACAGGGCGAATGTCTTTGACATCATAACGCGTTAGACCGATTTTAGCTGCCAAGCGTGATATTGCTCGCGGAACGCAGCCGGCCACTCAGACTCGTCCAGTCCGTATTGGGCCAGGAAAGCGAACGTCCACCGCTCGATGCCGAAGCCGACGCAGCCGGTGACGGCGGGACGCTTGCCCGTTTTGATATTAAAGGCGTTGCCGAACGTATTGCTGTGGAAATTGACCGAGCTGCAGGCGATCGATTTCTTAATATGCGGAATGGTCAGTCTGAGCTCGTATTTCATCTCTTGATTGCGTTGGAACGAAGCCTTTACCTGGAAATCGTTCGTGAAGAACGGGTCGTTGGCGATTTCCATCACGCTGTCCACGTTCCATTCGACGGCCAGCTCTTTCAAATATTCGATAGCGCGAAGTCGGTTCTCCTTCACGAACTCCGGTTTGCCGACGAAGATGATCTCGCGCATGCTGAAGTCGAGCAAACGCCCGAAATCGGTATGGTTGCGCGATTCGAAGCGATGGCATTTGGAGATTGCCGTGACCACGACGCCATCGCCATCGAGCGTCTCGTTCTGCAGTCCTTCGTAGCAGTGGTAGCATGTCGAAGGGTTCATTGTGAACTTCGGCTTCGGCATGTTGGCGTTCAGGTCCAGCGGCGCGTCGTGCTGCCAACCGCCGTTGTCGCGGACCGCTTGGGAGAACGCTTCGATGATGTCCAAATCCTCCCGCAGGTGAGTCAGAAAATGAATGTGCTCCGGGAACGAAGTGAAATGGTTCGTTTTGTTCAGCGAGTCGGCGTGAATGACGGCCGGATATTCTTCCGTGGTGACGCCTTCGAAGCGGCTGGCGATCTTGGACACGAAGCTGTAGTCGAAGAAGCGCATCAAGCTCGAGAACGGCTCGCGGAATATGAACAGGCCCGGCTCCAGCACCTTGATGATCTTCTTGGCGGCGAGCTCGGCGATAATGTCCTGCTCGTACGGGGTAACGGTTTTGTGTTCGAAAAGAATATTTTCCTTAAAGCCGAAGTCCCCTTGAGAGAAACGGTCGATCAGCTTGCGGACGCGATCTTCGATCGCGCCGTTGCCTTTCGGAGATTCGTGTACGATGCGAAGGGTCGTGCCTTCGAGCCGAATGTCCGAGATCGTCTCGTCTATGAACGAAGCGGCGTATTTCACTTGTCCGTGTTGGCTGGGGGCAAGGCCCTCCAGGGATACGATACATTCCACCTTGCGTTACCTCGCCTTCTTGAGATGAATGAACGATGCGATTTCCCGAACAGTGTTCATAGGATGCAGCATGAGATCTTGCGGCGTCACTTGGATGCCGTACGTCTTCTCAATATGCGCGATCAACGCGGTCGCGCCGATGGAATCGATAAAGCCGTAGTCGAACAGATGAACGTCAACCGTGAAGTCGTCGTCGTCATCGGCGATGTCGTAGCGGCTTTTGATATGCGATTCCAGCTCTTCAAGCAGTTCTTGCATGGGGAAGCCTCCTCAAGAATTGTAGCTTTAACGAAACAGGGACGTTGGAACGTTGGAACGTCAACAGTCGATTGTTGAATGATCGAACCATGATGCGCTATGGATGCGCCGAATTACCGGTCCTTGGAGCGGGCGACCGATCAAGCGCCGGACTACGGCTCGCTCCAAGTAATCGTCAGCTCTACAGGGTCGCCGTAATGCGTGACCGTGTATGTGCCGTCTGCTGCGTCATGCCGAACGTCCGCATCCGGCCCTTCGATGACAAGCGGCTTCGCGCTTTGCAGCTTCACCTGCTGCATGCCTGCCGCGTCGAGCCGCAGCGTCCAGCGGCCCGGGGCCGCTTTCAGCACGTACGGCACGTTCACGCGCTGCATGTGCAGAGGCGCGGTGTCCGCCGCGGCCGTGTCCGGCTTGACGAAGCGCACTTCCGTCGGCCCCGGCGCGCCGAAGTAGAGTTTGCCGCCGCGCAGATCGCGCACGTCGGCGTGCGTCGTCGGCTGCCGGCCGGTGTACGCGCTGCCCGGCTCGACGACGAGGCCGAGCGTGCCGCGGTATTCCGCCGCCTGTTCAGGTACGGAAGCCGTGTCCGGCGTTGCCGTGAACCGCGGGTCGGCCGGCAGGCCGAGCATCCTGTTCAACCGCAGGGTCACGGCGTCCATCCAGGAGCGGTGCAGTTTCACATCGGTCGTCATCGCGTTCATGAACGTACGGGCCATTTGCGGTTCCGTCATAAAATTATAGTTATGCGCTGTGCGCAGCTCGTCCAAATATTGAACGAATTCCAGCAGCTCGTTCACGCGCAGCGGAAAATGGTACTCGATATGCTCGAAATAATCGATCGGCATGTCGTTCGCGACATAGGCTTCGAACAAGTCTTTCGTCGACGTGTTCGGGTCTGTCCGCAGCACGGGCGCCGGCGTGTAGAGCATCATCGGCTGCTTCAGATCCGGCGCGCCGCCGGAGTCGGTCATCAGGAAGGGCAGCCCCCAGTTGTATTCGACGCCGAGCCGCGGATCGGCTTTGATGAACGAAGGCTTGAAGCCGAAGTTAAACCAAATGTCCGCTTCCCGTTCGTTCGTAAACGTCTGCGTTCGCGCCGGGTTGTTGATGCGCCACGTATGCTGGTTCGTGCCGGTCTGTTTCCATGGGATGCCGAGCTTGTCGAACGCCTGCCGGTGCAGGGCGATTTCCTGCTTCTCCTGCGCGTCGCTTGTATATTGGTGAAAGAAAAGATGCGGGTACAACTCCAGTCGATGTTCCGCACTATAGTGAATAAACTCGGCGAGCTGTTCCTTGTAAGGAAAGCCGGGCTCGTCGATGGGATAAGGGGCGCTGAATTCGAGCTGCCCGACGACCAGGTCGTCCAAGCCGTCGCCGTTCAGATCCGCCCACAGCGGAACGGCGTTATGGCCGCCGACAAGCGCATGGTTGCCCAGCTGATTCACGGTCGCGCCTTCCACGACGCCGGCATCGCGCCACGTCATGGCGCCTGCGGCGTCCGTCTGCTGCACGTAGACGCGCAGGTCGCCTTCCAGGCCGCCGACGACGAGGTCGGCGCGTCCGTCGCCGTCCATGTCGCGGACGGACGGCGCAGCGAACGCCGCGGGCAGCCGGAACAGCGCCTGCCCGCGCCCGAACCCGGGCACGCCGCCGGTCCCCCGCGCGCCGGCAAACAGCGTCACCGCACCATCGCCACCCCCGACCACAAGGTCGGGGATGCCGTCTCCGGTGACGTCACCGACGGCCGCCGCCAGCGGTGCAGCGGCGCGAATCGGCTGCCCGCCGCCAAGCAGCGGAGCGGGCGCGGTGAACCGGCCGCCGGCTGCGCCGTAAGCGACGGCGAGCGTGCCGTCGGCCCGGCCGATCAGCAGATCCGGCCGGCCGTCGGCGTTAAGATCGTACGCTGCGACACCAGCGTACGGACCGCCTGCGGTCAGCGGAGCGCCGCCGGTGTCGCGGAGCGGCTCGCGCGGACCGAAGCTGAGCGGCGGCGCCTGCCCTGCAGGGAGCGCCTGCGCCGGATGGGCCTCGCCGGCCGTGAGGCCGGGGTACAGATACAATCCGCCGTCGCTGGAGCCGACGGCCAAATCGATCCGCCCGTCGCCGGTCAGATCGGCGAGCGCGGGTACCGCCCGCACCGGCTGCGTAATCGGATCGCCGAGCGACCGGTACTCCGGGTACGCGGCCAGCCGGATCGGAGCGCCGTCCGCCAGCAGCCGCGTGCCGCTGGAGTAGAACGAGTTCGGCGTTTCGCCGGCGAAGGCGGGCTTCGCGTTCGTTCCCGTGTTCAGATGAACGACGACGGATTCCTGCCAACGCCCCCACGTGAACGCGGAACGGACGAGCGAGAACGACGGGATCTGCTGATGCTTCTTCAGCAATTCCGCCCATTGGATGCCTTCCCCGTCGCGAATGGCCTCCATCGCCTCAAAATGATTCTGATGCGCCATCGCAGGCCGCCCATACGGGCCGAGCGTCTTCTTCACGCTGTAACCAAGCTTCAGCTTGGATATGTAAGCGGCGTATTCGGTGCGCATCAGCGCATTGCCCGCCGAGAACGTAAAATGAAAGTACGGTTCCACGGGAAGCTGGCTGCGGTCGAAATAAAGCGCGCCGGTCTTCGGCCGGATCGCGGCATTCTCTTCGGCGGCCAGCTTATCGAAGCCAAGCGCCGGATCCATGCCGCTGCTCAAGTCGTAGCCGGTTAAATAATAGCGGTTGGGCAGCAGCGTGCCGCTCAGGAAGACGGTGCCTTCTCCGTAGCGGTTCACCGTATACAGCGAGATGCCGTTCATCGCCACAAGCGTCTTGGCCGTTGAAGGCACCATGCCCTTGCCCCAAGAAAAACGGCTCAAGCTGCCGTCCGTATCATGACGGAAGAACGTATCGGCGAACGTGCGCAGCACCTGCTGAATGCCGAGCAAATCGGCATCGACGCCGGGATACGTCCACAGGGTGGCGCCTGCTGCTGTCGGGAGCGCCTCGCGATCGGGCGCAGGCACGTCCACCAGACGAGCCGCGCCGAGAAAGGCGGGCTCGAAATCGGCGGCGAACGCATTTTCAAGGAACAAATGCCCGCCCCCCCGAACGTAAGCCTCAAGCGACTGGCGCTGAGCATCCGTTAACGACCGGTGCAGGGACGGGTCCAGGTAAATCGTGTCGTAATCGTGCAGCTTTCGCGCCGATAAACGGGCGAGATCCTGCTTCTCGAGAACGAGCCCGGCCAGCAGCGATTGGCGCAGCTGGCCATATGCGGCCGGGTCGAACGCATCGCCCTGCGTCGCATACAGCATGCGCACCTCGAGCGTTTTGTCGCCGCCAAACAGAACAACAAGAAGAACCGCAAGCGGCAGCAGCCCGAGCGCGGTTACAACCAACTTGCGGAAAGGAGTACGTTTCAAAACAAATCCCTCATTAAGGCAGCTTGCAGGCGATCCGGCCCAGACGGCCGTGCCCGTAAGCAACAAATTGGGTGTTACCCCAGACATTATAGCACGGATGGCCGCCTTTGTTAACTTTCGCGGTCGTAGTCCGGGAAGCTGACGGCTACGCGGTTGCGGCCTTCGGCCTTCGCCCGGTACAGCGCTTTATCCGCATATTCGACAAGCTGCTCGGGGGTGCCGGCCGTATCGGGAACGATTGCAGTCAAACCGACGCTGACGGTCACGTGTTCCGCGATTTTCGATTGCGCATGCGGGAGCGCCAGACGTTCGATGCGGGAACGAAACTCTTCGGCTAAGTGGAAGGCCTCCTGGAGCGATACGTTTTTCAGGACAGCGGCAAATTCCTCTCCGCCATAACGGGCGACAAAATGCCCGTGCTCGTGCAGCAGCCCGCTGGCGACGGCGGCAATGACGCGAAGCACCTCGTCTCCTCCCAGATGCCCGTAGTGATCGTTATAGTACTTGAAATAATCGACGTCGAATAAAAAGAAAGCCAGCGTCGATTCGCCGGCCGCTCCTTCGTTCCAAGCTTGCAGCAAATACTCGTCCAGCTTGCGGCGGTTCGGAATGCCGGTCAAGCCGTCGAGGTCGGACAGCTTTTGCAGCTTCCCCAGCGCGTCCTGCAGCTTTTTCTCGGTATTTTTACGGGCGGTGATGTCCCGAATGGTAATCAAATAGGCGCCTTCTTCTTGATAAACAATCGGAGAGACGGACAGCTCGACTTCGACCGTCGTTCCGTCCAAACGCAAAAACCGCTGCTCGATCAAGTCCGATTTCAGCGTTCCTGCCTTTATGGATTGCCAGTCCCGGTAGGCTTTCTCCAAGAGCGACGGATGGATGAAGTCGACAATCGGACGGTTTAAAATATCTTTCGGAGACGCGGCATGAAGCAGCTTCAAGCCTTTATCGTTGATGAACACGATGTTGCGGCCGGATATCGCCAGCGTAGCGTCCGGTGACGAAGCGATGAGGTGCCGGTATCGCTCCTCGCTTTCCTGCAGCTTCCGAATGGAGGCATGAGAACGGATGATATTTAGAAAAATGTATACCGACAGCAGTCCGACGCCCGTGGAGACGAGCCATTGATTCGTCAGAACCAGAGGCGCTTTACTCAGATTGCCGGCCTGATTCAAGTTAATCAGAATGATGATGGAGATGCCGGTCATCGCGAAGACGTTCAACCCGAAGAAACGCAGCAGGGTAAGTCCTTTGCGTCCTGCCAGGAAGCCGCATACGACGGAGATCAGAAGCATCATGCCACCCGACGTGAAGGCGGCGAAAGAGGCGCCGAACAAGCCGATGCGTCCGCAAAGGATGAATACGCCTGCGATGATGGCCGGAATCGGCCCGCCCTGCAGGGCGGCGATGACCATAGGGATATGCCGCAGATCGGCGATGACGTCCGATTCCACGTGAATGCTGAAAATCATCAGCAGAACGCCCAGCAGCCCGAAGCAGATCCCCGCGAACACTTTTGTCGGCCAGGGAGAGTCCACGTGGAGCGGTCGTTCTTTGAACCATTGTCCTATAATAAAAAAGGAAGCGACGAGTATCGACGCGTTCGCAATAAAGTCTTTGAACATGATTGGCGGTCCTCCACCATTTTAAACTTGCTTTTACTATACAGGAATCTTTTGCCCATCATAACTGGTAATAAATGGGTACCCTTCCGGTTAGAAGGGGCGCGGGATTTCCGCCGCTGCGATAGGTGAAGCGGGGGATGGGCAGTGCTGCTCCTGTATGTAATTCGTCATGTTTTGACATCTTTCCTTTAAGTTCGAGCATGAATTGATTAAAATTTGATCCTTTCGGATCAATGAGCCGCAGGGGCGCCGAATGGTTTGCCGGGCCGCTTTCTGGTACACTAGAGAAAAAAGCGATGACCGGTAGCTGAATATAAACTGGCTGTACGGCTTGGAGGTAGGGATTTTATCATGCGGGACATACGTAAAACGGATATCGAGCTGCTCGCTCCGGCGGGGGATTGGGATTGCATGCGGGCGGCGGTGGCGAACGGAGCGGACGCCGTCTTTTTCGGGGTGGAGAAGTTTAACGCGCGGGCTCGGGCGAACAATTTTTATACGGACGAGCTTCCGGACATTATGTCGTTCTTGCACCGATACGGGGTCAAGGGGTATTTGACGTTTAACATTCTGGTGTTCGAAGAGGAATTGGATGATGCGCGGCTGCTGATCGAAGCTTGTATCGATGCAGGCGTCGATGCGGTTATCGTGCAGGATTTGGGGCTGGTGCGGTTGATTCGGGAGATCTCTCCGGACTTCCCGATTCACGGCTCGACCCAAATGACGATTACGTCGCCCGAAGCGGTGGAGTTTACGAAGCCGTACAATATGGAGATTGTGGTGCTCGGGCGTGAAAATAATTTGAAGCAAATCCGGCAGATCGGGGAGCAGGCGAAGCTGCCGATGGAAGTGTTCGTGCACGGAGCGTTATGCGTCTCGTATTCGGGACAGTGCTTGACTTCCGAAATGTGGGGCGGGCGCTCTGCGAACCGCGGCGAATGTGCCCAGGCCTGTCGACTGCCGTACGATTTAATGGTAGACGGGCAGCCGAAACCGATGGGCGATGTGGCGTACCTGCTGTCGCCCAAGGACTTGGCAGCCATTGAGCTGATCCCGGAATTGATCGAGGCGGGCGTGAAATCGTTCAAGATCGAAGGCCGGCTGAAAAGCCCGGAGTACGTGGCGAACGTCGTCGGCAAGTATCGCCGCGCGATCGACCGTTATTTCGACGGCGAGAACCCGCAGCCGACGAAGGAAGAGCTTCGCGAGCTGGAGCAAAGCTTCTCCCGCGGCTTTACGTACGGCTTCCTCAAAGGCACGAACAATAAACAGCTTGTCGAAGGCACGTATCCGAAAAGCCGGGGCGTTTACTTGGGCCGCGTCAAGCAGATTCTCCGCGACGGCGTGGTGTGCGAGCTTGAGGCGCCGTTGAAGCGGGGCGACGGCATCGTGTTCGACGCGGGCGACCCGACCAAGAAGGAAGAGGGAGGCCGGGTCTACGACCTGCGGCGCAAGGGCGCGAAGTTCGAGGGCGAGGCGCCGGGCGGCGTGATCGAGATTATTCCGGGGCGCAATGATGTTGACTTGAGCCGGGTGCATGTGGGCGACCGGATCTGGAAAACGAACGATCCGCATCTGGACAAGCGGCTGCGCCAGACGTACGAAACGGACAAGCCGTACCGCGTCTTTCCGGTGCGCGTGAAGGTGACCGGCGCGGCCGGACAGCCGCTGCGCAGCGTATGGACGGACACGGCCGCCGGGCACACGGTAACCGTCGAGTCCGAGCTTCCGCTCGTCCCGGCCGAGAAGCGGCCGATGGACGCCGCGCTGTTCGAAGAGCAGTTCGGGCGTCTTGGCGGTACGGTGTTCGCTTTGGAGTCGGTCGACGTCCACTTGAACGGCGACTTAATCTTGCCGATGCGCGAGCTGAATCAGATGCGCCGCCAAGCGGCGGAGCTGCTGCTCGCCGAGCGGGAGCGCCCGCGCGCTTATGTGAAGCGGTCGGTGGACGTTTATAGCGATACGCCTGCGGCGCCGGCGAAGCCGGCAACGCCGCAGGGCGGGAAGGCGCAGGCGCGGCTGACGGCGCTGTGCCGCAGCCTGCCGCAGGTGGAGGCGGCCGTTGAGACGAACGTCGATCTGATCTACGCCGACTTTGAATTCATCAAGCAGTTCCCGGCGGCTGTGGAAGCTTGCCGCCGGGCGGGCAAGCGGATTGCGCTTGCGACGCCGCGCATTCATATGCCCGGAGAGACGGGCTATTTCAAAAATATTTTGAACCTCGGACCGGATGCGGTGCTGGTGCGCAACACGGGGGCGGTTTACTGGTTTATGCGGTATTTGGCGGAGCATCCGAACGAGCCGCAGCCGGAACTGATCGGCGACTTTTCTTTGAACGTGGCCAACCATAAGGCGGTGTCGCTGTTCTTGGATGCCGGGCTTTCGCGCGTGACGCCGTCTTACGACCTGAACATCCAACAGATGGTCGATCTGCTGCGCCGCAGCGAGACGTCGCGGCTCGAGATTGTCATTCATCAGCACATGCCGATGTTCCACACGGAGCATTGCGTGTACTGTACGTTCATGAGTCCCGGTACGGACTACACGAACTGCGGCCGCCCTTGCGAGGAGCATCGCGCTTCGCTGAAGGACCGCGTCGGCTTCTCGCATCCGGTGCGTGTGGACGAAGGATGCCGCAACACCGTGTACAACGCGATCGACCAATCGGGCGCGGAATACCTGGCGAATTTCATGGAGCTCGGCGTAGGCCGGTACCGCGCAGAGTTTCTTGAAGAAACGCCGGAGAAGGTGCGCGAAGTGATCGGTTTGTACGAACGGGCGCTGCGGGGCGAGATTACGGGAACGACCGTTTGGAAGACGCTCAAATCGACGAACCAGCTCGGCGTGACGCGCGGACAGCTGGTGAAGTAAGCCGGCGGGGGCGGGCGCCAATAGCTTCTGCCCAGCTGCAATAACGGAATGATAGTGCCACATTCGGCCCGTTTCCGGGTTCTTCCATAAAATAGCGAAAATAGCGGAACAATGATGCTGGATTTGCCTCGGGATCAACCCTCACGGGTCGGGAGAAGGGCAATGGCGCACCAGAGTTCCGCTATTTTTATTAGTCGCCGCCTCCGCCGCATCCGGATGAACAGCTGGATGAGGAGCAGCCGGAAGACGAACCGCCGGACGAGGAGCCCCCGTCATCGCTCCCGCCGCCGCCGCGGTCGTCATTCCATGAGCCGGAGCCGCCGCTGCTGCCGCATCCGGAGGAGCTCGAGGCTGCATACTCCTGTTCCCGGCGGCGCGCCTCCTCCTCAGCGTAGTGCTGCGCCATCAAATCGTCGAAATCGCCGAGATCCGCCGCCGAGTATACGATGAGCGCCCCGGCCAAATACGGCATGTAGCTTGCGGAATCGTGCGCGGGTTTCTCGGCGGAGTAGACGGCGCCGGTCTCGGCGTCCGCCGCTTGCTCCGTGGCTTTGCGGATCAAGCGGGCGATCGTCTCCCCGATCTCGGGATAACGTTCAGCAGCCTTGCGGTTGAACAGGCGGTCAGCGAGCTCGGCCTCGTCCGCTTCCCGCAGTTCCTCCAGGCGCCCGCGGTCGAGCGGATACCGGAAGAACGGCGTCCAAATCCGTGAGGAGTACGGAGTCGGGATGAACAGATTCGCGTATACCCAGTCGAACCATGCCCGTCCCCCGGGATTCGGTTCTCCGCCGCTGTGCGGTGCGTGATGGATGACGGAGCCGACGAAAGCTTCGCTGAATCGATGGTATTCGCGGGTAAACATCAGCATTTCGTGCCAAATGTCGTCGACGGCCTCGCTGAACATCGGTACGTCCTTTAATATCGCCGTCATCAGAAAATATCGTTTTAATTCAAGGAACTTCCAGTTGAATTCGGACGTCGTCATTTGCGGGTGCTTTCGCTGCACACGTTCTCGGAGCATCGCCGGGAAATCCCCGGCAAGCGCCTGTTCGAGCCTTTCCACGGCCGGTCTCAGCGGAAGATCCGGCTGGATACCGAGCGCTTCGGGCAAAGGACCGTCTTCGTACAACGGCTGACGGCCGGGTCCTGACGTACCGCCGCGATGGCGTCGGCGCTGCGTTTGCCCGCGATTCAACAGGGCGATACTGACAAAGACGAGAATGCCGAACAGCAGGATGAGGATAGCGATGACCATGCAGTTCCTCCTTGCAAGGGATTGGATGTAGCTTCCATTATACCAAATGGCTTCGAGCTCTGCGACGAGCGCCGAAAGTTCACAAGTTAGACACATTTTTTTAAGCAAATTTTCAGCTTTGGTTAAGCTGGCATTATTGTTCCGCCCTTATCCTGTTGCTTGTGGTTAGACCGGCCTTAAGTTGGAAATGGCTGTAGGTAAAGGGCATATGAAGGATAGGTTTTAACGATGGGAGGTTTTGACGTGCTTGAGGTCAAACAGGTCAGCAAGTTGTATGAGAATCAAAGGGGCGTCCGTGACATCGATTTCTCGATGAGCCGGGGCGAGATCGTGGGGTTTCTGGGACCCAACGGTGCGGGCAAAACGACAACGATGCGCATGATCACCGGCTACTTGAACCCTTCGCGCGGATCGATTGCGATTGACGGATTGTCCATGGCGGATCATCCGAAAAAGGCGCGGCAAAAAATCGGTTATTTGCCGGAGACGCCGCCGCTTTACCCGGAAATGTCCGTACTGTCGTATTTGAAATTCATCGCCGACCTACGGGATATTCCCGTACGGGAGCAGAAGCAGCGGATCGGCGAGGTGATCGGGCGCCTCGGCCTGCAGGGCCGGGAGCGGCAAATCATTCGCAGCCTGTCCAAGGGCTACAAGCAGCGGATCGGGCTTGCGCAGGCCATTCTGCACGGACCGGATCTGCTTGTGCTGGACGAACCGACCTCGGGCCTCGACCCGAAGCAGATTATTGAAATCCGCCAGCTTATCCGCGAGCTCGGGGAAAATCATACCGTGCTGCTGAGCACGCACATTTTGCCGGAAATCAACGCGCTCTGCAACCGGGTGCTCATTCTGCATCAGGGACGCATCGTGCTCGACGGACAGCCGGATCAATTGGCGAACTCGCTGAACGATACGTTCGAGGTGTCGCTGGAAGTGAAAGGTCCGCGCGAGACGGTGCTGGCCGAGCTTCGCGCAACGCCGGGCGTATCCTCGGTGCGTGAGCTGACATCCGAGGCCGAATCGCAGCCGGCCATAGCGGCGCCGCTTGAGGAGCGGGCAGGCGAAGCGGCTGCCGGGGAAGAAGCGACGGCTGAAGGTTCGACGTCTTTAGCGGACGGGTCCGGGTCTGAGTCGGGAACGGTGAAGGCCGTTGTCGCGGCGAGCGACCGGGAGGACATTCGCGAAGCGATCTTCTACCGGATGGCTGAGCGGAGACTGCCGATCCTGGCGATGAAGAAGGAGAGCCTCAGCCTGGAGGACATCTTCCTGAAGCTGACGACCGATGAGAAGCTGGACGATGCTAATGCCGGCTCCGATTCCAATTCCTTCGAAGTCGCCGAAGCCGAATCCGAAGAGAAGGAGGTGAACGCCCGTGCGTAGAACGATGGCCATGACCCGCAAAGAGCTGCAAATGTACTTTTATTCGCCGATCGCGTATGCGGCGTTCGCTTTCTTTTTCGTGATCGCGGGGTATTTCTTCAGCGCCAATTTCTTGTACCCGCCCTATGTGGTCGACGTGCGGCCGGTGTTCGGCAATGTGACGTTCGTGTTTCTGTTCATCATCCCGCTGCTGACGATGCGGCTCGTCTCCGATGAGCTGCGGCAGGGCACCGACGAGCTGCTGCTCACCTCGCCGGTCAGCATAACCGAGATCGTCGTCGGCAAGTATGCGTCGGCGCTGACCGTGCTGCTGATGCTGGTGGCGGGCAGCTTGCTGTATCCGCTTATCTTAAGCGCCTACGGCCCGCTCGATCAGCCGGTGCTGTGGCTGTCGTATTTGGCCATGTTCCTGGTCGGAGCGGCGATGATGGCGGTCGGCTTGTTCGCCTCTTCACTCTCGGCGCACCAGATGGTGTCGGGTATCGCGGCATTCGCCATCCTGCTCGTGTTCTGGACGATCGAGTGGCTCGGGGATACGGTAGGCGGGAAAGTCAAAGATTTTCTCGGCATGTTCTCCATCGTCAGCCGGGCCGCCGACCTGCAGAAGGGTGTGCTCGATTTCGCCGACGTGCTGTTCTACGTGACGTTCATTCTGGTGTTTCTGGTGCTTAGCATCCAAGTGCTGGAACGCAAGCGCTGGAGATAAACCGGGAAGGGGGAAGATGCGAAGTGAATAAATGGATCCGCGGAACGAATGCGACTGTATTGTCGCTGGCGGTTATCGGCATTTTTATCGTGCTGACGATCTTCTTGAATTCCGCCAAAAACATGCAGGTCGATTTGACGCAAAACAATAAATTTACGTTATCCGATCAAACGAAGCAAACGCTCAGCGCCCTGGATAAGGATATCCGGATCTTGTCGTTTACGACGACGGAGACGAATCCGTATATGAAGCGCGAAGTGGTGGAGCTTGTGGAGGAGTACAAGAAGCGCAGCGGCAAGATTACGTTCGAAGAATACGATGCCGTCGCGAACCCTGCGGTCGCGAAGCAGTACGAAGTCGACCCGGCCGGGACGCTCGTGGTGCAGAGCGGGGAGCAGAAGAAGACGCTGCCTTTCTACGACATGTTCCTGCCGAGCCAACAAAATCCGAACGGCTACAGCTTCAGCGGCGAGGAGAAGCTGACGCAGGCGCTGGTGAATTTTAACGTTAAGGAGAAGCGGAAACTGTATTTCCTGAGCGGGCATAATGAAATTCCGCTGACGCAGATGACGCTCTGGCGTTCGGGTCTGGAAAGCGCGAACTACGAGGTGAAAGAGCTCAACCTGCTGCGCGAAGGCAAAATTCCGGACGACGCCGAGATGCTCGTCATTGTCGGTCCGGAAACCGACCTGAGCGACAAGGAAGCGGAGCTCGTCAAGGCCTATATGGACGGCAAGGGCAAGCTGTACCTTGCGCTTGGCTTTAACCCGGACATGTCTTCGAAATGGAAAAATATCGACGCGCTTATGTCCGCCTACGGCATCAAGGACCAGCATGCGGTTGCGATCGAGCCGAAGCAAAGCGCCATGTACGATCCGCTTAGCATCGTGCCGGAGTACAGCGGCCATGAAATTACGCGGAAGCTGCAGGAATATAACCTGCTGACAGTCATGACGCTGGCGGTGACGTTGAAGGTCGACCAGCCGAATGCGGATTATCCGGCGACGGCCATTTTGTCTACGACGGATAAGGCCTACGGCGAGACCGACTTGAAGGCGCTCGCGGGCCAAGGCACCAGCAAGAAGGACGCAGCCGACGTGGCGGGACCGCTCGAGCTCGGCTTTGTCGTGGAGAATAAGGAGAAGAAGCCGAAGGCGGTCGTGCTCGGCGGTTCGACATTCCTCGTCGATCGATACATCCAGCAGCAGGGCAACCGGGACTTCGCGCTGAACAGCGTCGGTTGGCTGCAGGAGCAGAAGGATCAAGTGACGATCCGGCCGCGGGAAGGCGACAACTTGTCGACGGCGCTCGTGACGGGCGAGCAGGCGAACATGATTTTCCTGGGTACCGTCGTAGTCTTCCCGCTGTTGTTCCTCCTGATCGGCGGCTTCATTTGGTGGAGGAGGAGAAAAGGATGAGACGGTTGATCCCGACGATCGTGTTGGTGGTACTGTGCATCGGGGGATTCTGGTATGCGTCGAGTCAAGATTTTTTTAAAGAGAAAACGCAAGAGGCGCCTGCCCTTGTAACGGTGAAGAAGGAAGAAGTGGCAAGCTATACAGTTAAGAACGGCGATACGGAAACGGTACTGGAGCGTAAGGACGGCGGATGGACGATGACGAAGCCGACCGCGCTTCCTCTGGACAGCAGCTCGGCGGACGCATGGGTGGATACGTTCGTTTCGGTGAAAAAGGATAAGGTCGTGACCGCTGCGGCAGCCGAACTGGAGCAGTTCGGCTTGGCCGCGCCGAAGCAGATGTTCACCGTGAAGCTGGTGGACGGCGGGGAACGGACGCTGGCCGTCGGCGACCTCGTCCCGGTCGGCGGCTCGTATTATGCGAAGCTCGGCGATGCGCCGGAGGTGTTCCAGCTCGCCGAGTCGACCGTGAAGTCGCTGGCGAAGCAGCCGGTCGATTTTATGGAGAAGCGGGCTGTGAAGGTCGAGTACGAGAAGGTACGCGCGTTGACCGTGGACTGGAAGGGCGCGGCTTGGACGTTAACGAAGACGGAGCCTGACAAGTCGTCGTTCGAATCCAAGTGGAAGCTCGGCGAACGCGAGTTGACCGGTACGGATGCGACCGGGTTCTTGGACCGGGCGGCGTCTTTGGTCACGGAGCAGCAGGCGAAGCGCGCATCCGAGGTGCAGGGGCTTGATCAGCCGGACCTGCGGATCGAGCTGAAGGTCGCCGGCGAAGCCGCAGGCGCGGAGACGACCGTCGCGTACGCGGGCAAGGCCGCGGGGGACGTCGTGTGGATCTCGCAGCAAGGCGGTGAATGGGCGTTTGCCGTACCGACGGCAGCCGTGCAGGAGCTGGCCGACAAGGCGAAGGCAGCGCCGTAAGGAGGCGGCGGGCGGGCTGCAAGCGCAGCTCCGGCGCATTCGCGGCGAAGTCCCCGCCCGAAGGAAAGCTATCCGCCATTGCTTGCTCAGCAATAGGCCAAGGGTACAAGGCCGGCAAGGATACCTCAGGGTATGCTTGCCGGCCTTTGCTGTATCGACGGCGAACTCAAATGGGCTCATGCTGTGGGGGACGCCCCCGGTTCATGCACCGCGGTTAACGCCGGTAACTCTCGTCTCGGTACTACGGCTATACCCGCATTTGAACCGGTGCTGCACCGTCTGGGGGCCAGAGCTGGATGAGCCGGGAAAAACCTGGAGCCGGGACGGCAAAAAATCCCCGACCTTAGCCAAGTCAGGGATCTGGCTTAAGTAGCTCGGCTCCCGGCCCGGAACGCTTACTCCGTCGCCGTTTGCTGCAAGAGCGTTTGAGAAACCGCATGCGGGTACGATCTGATCTTCTCGTCTTCCAATAAGTCCAGCAGCCGGGCGCGCAGTTCCACGAACCTCGCGTCGGTCCGTCTGCGCGGACGCGGCAAATTGACGGTGACCGTTTCTTTGATCCGTCCGGGTCTGGGAGACATGACGACGATACGGTCCGCCATGTAGATCGCTTCCTCCACATCGTGCGTGACCAGCACGAAGGTGATGTTTTCTCGCTCCCAGATCCGGACGACTTCTTCCTGCATTTTTTGCCTCAGGATCGCGTCCAGTGCAGCGAAAGGCTCATCCATGAGCAGGATTCGCGGGTTCAGGCATAACGCGCGGGCGATGGCTACCCGTTGGCGCATGCCGCCGGAGAGCTGCTTCGGGTATAAATGAGCGGAATCGGCAAGTCCGAACTTCATTAAATATTGATCAAGGAGCTCCCGCTGACGACGGCGCGGAATACGTTTCATCGCCATGCCGAACCGGATGTTGCCGCGAACGGTGAGCCACGGAAAGAGCGCGTAATCCTGAAAAATAAAGCCGCGCTCGGTCGAAGGCCCTTTCACCGGCGAGCCGTCGATTTGGATCTCGCCTCCGGTCGGTTCCTCAATACCGGAGATTAGTTTCAGCAGCGTACTTTTGCCGCATCCCGACGGACCGAGCAAACAAACAAACTCCGATTTGGCTATCGATAACTGAATATCTTGCAGCGCATGCACCGACTGGCTCGTCCCTGCCCCGTATTCTTTAAACACCTGCTTTAATTCGACAAACAAGGGCCATCACCCCGATCTTTTAGTTTGATAACTGAAGTCTTGCATCCTTCCATACCTTACTGCCAGCGAATAAGAAACCGTTCAACCGTCCGCACGAACGCCGACGATAAATAACCGAGCGCCCCGATCGTAAACATGCCGATAATCGACTCCTTGTAATCGAGCAGGTGATACGCCTGCCAGGTGGAATAGCCGATGCCCGTCTGACCGGACATCATTTCCCCTGTAATGACCCCCATCCATGACGCCCCGATGCCGACAGACAAGCCCGTGAATATTTCAGGTGCCATCGCAGGCAAATATACGCTCCAGACGGCCCGGACCGGACCGCAGCCCAGGCAGCGGGCGGCTTGCACCAGCGCCGGGGAAACACGCCTCGCTGCATCCCGCGAGCTGATCAGGATGGGAAAGAAAGCACCGATGAAGGTAATAAAAATAATGCTGCTTTCGATCGTGCGGAATAATAGCATCGCGACCGGCAAATAAGCAATGAGCGGAATCGGCCGGAACAGCTCCAGGTTGGTGTACAGCGTATGGTTCGCAGTCCGTTTGAGGCCGATCCATAAGCCAAGAGGCACCGCCGTCGTGAAGCCGAGAGCGATGCCCGTCAGCACGCGGGATGTACTGATCGCTATGTCCTGCCGATATTGGGGGGTAAACAAATTACGATACCATTCCGCCAGGATATCGATAGGGTCCGGCAGGTTGCCGAACTGGAGCGGCCAGTGGATGTTGACATCCACGGCCCATTTCCAGAGCAAAACGAAGGCGGCTACCGAAACGGCTCGAAGCAGCAGCCCAGGGACTTGCAGCCTGGTTTGTCTCATTTTAGTAAACCTTCCCTTGAATCCAGTCTCCCTGCAGCTCAGCGTCGGTCAAATACGTTCCACCGGTCGATTGGATCGCTTCCCTTAAATACGAATCGTCGACGAAAGCGTTTAGATCCAGCTTCTTCTGCAGCTTTCCGATGCTTGACAGAAACTCGATGCTTCCATTCAGCGTGTTCAAGTCTTTCTTGTAGACGGCCGCATCGAAACGGATGTTTTGCACCATTTTGACGCACACCTCATGCGGGAACTTGCTTTCTTCCTCAAAAATTTTAGCCGTCTCCTCCGGGTTATTCCGCGCAAACTCATGAGCCTCGTTCAGCGCCCTTAGAAAGGCGATGACATAAGCTTTGTTCGCCTTTGCCCAGTCCAGGTTGGCGACGACACCGGCCAAGTAATCGATTTGCGTCGCTTCGCCGAACTGCAGCACGGTGCCGATCCCTTTTTGCTGCATGAGGGTAGGGTAGGGTTCCCATGTGGAGTGAGCCGCAATTTTGTTCTGTTCGATGCTTTGCATCCCGACGGTTACCGATTGATCGACGACCGTCACTTGATCGACCAAGCCTTCCTTGCGGAGCGAATCGAGCAGCATACGGTGCGCACTGCTTCCGATCGGGGTCGATATGGTCTTGCCCTTCAAATCAGCGATTGCCTTGATGTCGCTGCCCTTGGGCACGAGAATGGCCTGGTTGCGGCCTTGAACGCCTTTACCGTCGAATGCGAGGAAGACGGAATGGTAGTTCGGCTGCGTAATACCGAGAACCCCGTTCAGCAGAGAAGGCATGTCGCCGAGGAAAGAAATCTGGATTTTCCCGCCGTTCATGTTGTTGTTCAAGACCGAACCGGCAGGCGCGTCGAACCATTCCACCTTCACACGGCTGTCCGGCGCGACCTCCTTCAAGTGTTTTTCAAACAGTTTTTTGTTCTTTATAATGAGTGCTCCCCACGTCTGTGCCGTAGGAGATTGATACCCGATCGTCACAGTTGCCTCTTCCGCCTGTGCGGCGGAAGATCCCGCAGGGGCGGAAGAGGCGGTCTCGGACGTGCTGCCGGATGCTCCGCAAGCTTGCAGCAGAACGGACGCTAGGACCAGGACCAAGAGTAAGCTTACAGTTCGGATACGATTCGACATGGGGATTCCCCGCCTTCCTAGTAGAAATCATAATTAATGAGATGATGTCGTTTGACCGATGGGTTTATCGGACCAAATAGGGGATATTCACGCGCACCGCATCAACCGGGCAGTCGGTTTGGCATGGGGTGCAGTACCAGCATTCGTCGTATTTCATATACGCTTTTCCGTCTTTGTCCAGTGCGAGAATGCCCATCGGGCATACCTGAACGCAGATATCACAGCCGATGCACTTATCCCGGTCGATGATGACGCTTGCTTCCACCCGTTGCGAAACGAAATTAGCTGACCGATTGCTCATGTTTACTCACTCCTTCTTCGGATGATGGTCGTTGGGGCTCGAATATATACGGCGGCAGATCACGCGTGGTCAGCTGCGTTTCGCCGTCAGCGCCTTTCTTCACAATGACTCGCTTCAGCCAGTTGGCATCGTCGCGCTCCGGATAATCGAGATAATAGTGGTAAAAGCCCCAGCGGCTTTCCTTGCGGAACAACGACGCTTTCGCCATAAGCTCGGCGCAGTCGACGATGCTGTGAATTTCAAGCGCTCTTCCGAGCTCGTGCGGATCGTTCGCGCCGAGCAGCTCCAGGTCGACGCGGCGGAAGTGCTCGATTTTCTCCAGGGCGATTTCCATCTTCGTCGTGGTCTTGGGCGGCATCAAATATTGGGTGACGATACGGCGGATCTTGTACTCCACCTGCTGATGCGGAACACCGTTCGGGTTCGCGCGCAGCCTTTCGATCCGCGCTCTTTCCGCCTCGATTTGCGACGGATCCGCGCCAAGCCGCTCCGTCTGTGCAGCATAGTTCGAAGCGTTCGTACCGGCGACTTTGCCGAAGGTCAGCGCACCGAGCAAATATTGATGGGGAACCGACGCCATATCTCCCGCCGCATACAGTCCTTCCATCGACGTTTCCGCTTCGTGATTGACGAGAACGCCGGAAGCGCTGTGACCGCTGCAGAGCCCTACTTCGGAGAAATGCAGCTCCACCATATCCGTCCTGTAGTCTTTGCCCCGTCCGGCATGGAAGCGGTCGCGGCTCGGCCGCTCGTTGTGGTGCAGGATCGATTCAATCTTGGAGATCGTCTCGTCGTCCAGGTGCGTCAGCTTGAGGAACAACGGCCATTCGCCTTTATTGGCCAGCTTCCACATATTCATGATCAGCTCGCCGCTCCAATAATCGCAGCCCGTTACCCGCTCGCCATTCACATTGGCGGTATAGCCGCCAAACGGACCGGCCACATAGGCACAGGCGGGGCCGTTATAATCTTTCATCGTCGGATTGATCTGATAGCACTCGATTCCGGTCAGCTCAGCTCCGGCATGATAAGCCATCGCGAATCCTTCGCCGGAGTTCGTCGGGTTCTCGTAGGTGCTGTACAGGTAGCCCGAATCGGTAAGACCCATACGTCCTGCCGCACCGGCCGTCAGGACGACGGCCTTCGCGTGTACGACCACGAGCTCGCCGGTCGTTACGTCTCCGCCAAGTGCGCCGACTACGCGGTTACCCTGCGTCAGCAGTCTTGTTGCCATGACGCGGTTGACGACTTTGCAGCGCATCTGCTTTACCTTTTTGGCGAGAATCAGCTTTAAGTCGCTCGCTTTCGGCATCGGCAGAACATAACGCCCTTTCCGGTGCACACGGTAAACCTCATAATTGCCCTCGGCATCCTTCTCGAAATCGACCCCCCACGAATCAAGCTCCTTTACGATGTCGTAACATTCGGACGCTTGTCGGTAAACGGCCCGTTGATCGATAATGCCGTCGTTCGAGTCGGTAATTTCCCGCGTATATTCCTCGGGCGTGGCTTTCCCCGGAATGACGGCGTTGTTCAACCCGTCCATACCCATACTGATTGCTCCGCTCCGCCGGATATCGGCTTTGTCGAGAACAAGCACCTGTACGTCAGGATTCGCCTGCTTCGCCTTAATGGCGGCCATCGTTCCCGCCGTGCCGCCGCCGACAATCAACACATCGGTCGTATATTCCCTTGTCTGCATAACCTATTCTCCTCCCTCAATGCAAATAAGACACAGCGATCCTTTGGAGAAAGGCGCAGTGTCTCTGGTTAACCAGTTGACATCGAATTAATTCCTAGTTGTTTACTTTGTATTACACAACCCGAATGATAGCATCCCCCGATTGAGGGAGTCAATAAGGGGATGAACATTGAGCAGCAATAGACGATCAATGAGCAACAAAACCATTAAATGGAAATTTTACTCATCTTGATGCGAGGGGGGTCATTCGTTAAAATAAAATTATTCCAATTTGTATAATCGGATTTCACGGAAAAGGGGGCGTTCTTGTTGTTTCCCAAGGATAAAGGCTTCAGGCTGATTACTTTACAAGAGGCGATGAGCGTATTCGGTATTAGCCGCGCTACGATAGACCGCTGGCGCCGAAGCAAGCAGCTGCCGACCATCAAGATTGGCAAAGAAGTGTTCTTTGATCCCGACGAACTGCAGATGTGGATTAAATCCCACTCCGTATGCGGGGCTGCGGCGGACCGGCCGGAAAGCGCGCCTGCCGAGAGCCTGACCGTCTCCATCGGGTATCAGAGCGGAACGGCGCATATGTGGAGCCCGCTAATTATGAAGGAGCTTGGGTTCTTCGAAGAGGAGCTGCGCAAACAATTTCCGCATCGTCCTATTAAGGTCTTGTGGCATAATGCGGAGAACGGCCTGGAACTGGTGGAAGGCCTTATTTCGGGCTTGATCCAAATTGCCTCGCTCGGCGATTACCCGATACGCATCTGCAGCTCACTGGGGAAACTGCTGCCGAATTTTCAACCCGTACTGCTCGCCTTTGACGGAAAAACCCGGAATGGCAAAGGCATATCGGTCGTCGTTCCGTCAAACAGCATCATAAGAAAGCCGGATGATCTTGCGAACGTGACCATCTCGACCGTTGCCAATTCCAGCGCGGGCATGCGCCTGAATCGGCTTCTTACCTCGATCGGCGCAGCGGAACAAGAGCATCCTAACGTCATCCACCGGTCAATGAGCGAAAGCCTGACAGACATCGTCGATAGACGCGTCGGCGCCAGCGCAATGTGGGAGCCGTACTTGAGCCTGCTGCGGCACTGGGGCGCGGGCACGGTACTTTTTGAGGAAGGCATGTATGAGGACTATTTGACCGGCCTGGTGGCGGGCGAGCGATGGGCGGCCAACAACGAGGCTATCGTTATCGCTTATTTGAAGGCTCACGTTCGGGTGCACCAGCTGATGCGCAGCGAGCCTGCACGCGCCGCCAAGCGGGTGCAGGCATCGACCGGAATCCCTCAAACCGTTGCTTGGCGGGTGCTCTCGAACGTCCGCTGGGATGCAGCGGTTTACCCGCGAGATCTGAACACGCTGCAGAGGTTGGAGGAACGCTTTCCGGGAATGGCGCCGGAGCTTTACCCTATTCGTGCCAAGACCGATTACTTGAACATTGCTCTGGAGGAAATGGGTTTGCCCTCGATCGAAGCGTCTCCTCAAGGAACGGAATGGCCAAGGGAGCAAATGTATTGAGCGGGTGGCCATTCGTTCGGCTTCTTCTCTCCTCCTTGTAATCAAGAAGACGGCCTAACGATTAAGGTGGTTGAACCCTCATCCTTTTCTCCAAGCGGACGCGATGGTTCCGTTCCCGGAGGAAGGGGTGATTTTTTTATTCCCCCGATACATAATTTCCCACTGGCCGGACATCCTAATCTTGGTTGATTTAGAAGGTATAGTTTGTTTGCATCAACCGTAACAAAACGCGCCAGTCCTTGCAGCACAAGGGTGGCAAAGCCGTTTATCCTGGTCAACTGAGGAAAGGAGGACCCATCCATGTATAACCAACAACAATCCGTCAACTCGGTAAGCTCCAAGGAGCTGTCCTACATCTCCGATTGCCTGAAAAACGAAGAGCTGCTCGCCAAAATCGCCGTACAAGGCGTAGCGGAGAGCCAAAACCAACAGCTCAAGCAAAAGCTGGCGCAAATCGCGCAGGATCGTCTGCAAAACACCGACCAATTGTTAAGAACGCTGCAGCAGCATACACAAATGTCCCATTAAGGCATACATAGGAGGTCCGGCAAAGCATGTACCAGCAAAATCAAATGATCAACACGCAAGCGGGGCAAGCCCAAGCGCTTCACCTGCACTTGAATGAACAGGATGTCGCCAATCTCGTTTTATCCGAATTGAAACGTACGGCGCGCGAGTATACGACGGCGGCGCTTGAAGCGACGCATCCGGCGATTCGCCAAATGTTCGCAAGCCTATCGCAAAAGACGCTGCAAGACCAGGCGGAGCTCTTTGACGTGCTGTCGCAGTTGGGCGGTTACGGCTCGATCAAGATGGCCACGCAGCTGGAAGTGCAGCAGGAGCTTTCGCAGCAAATTCAGAAAGCCGAGCAGCTGCAGGCGATTGTGCAGCAGGCGGTGCACGGTTCTTTCGCCGGCGGCGCTTATCAGCAGCCATTCGGACAACAACAGCCATCGTTCCAACCCTCGCAGCCATCGTACGCCCAGATGCCGGGCTATGCGGCAGGCTCGTCGCATTACGGCGGCATGCTCTCGTCGTCGGTCTCCGGGCAACAGAACCAAAGCCAGACGTCATCGGCCGGCTACAGTCAATCTCCGGCAGCTTCGAGCTTCGGCTCGTCCGTTCAAACGGGTTACGGCTACGGCGCATCTTCGGTTGAAGACTCGGAACACAACAATGTGAAATCTTCCGTTTCCGGTACGGACGTCTCTGATTATTACGCGACCAAGGCGTCGCAGGACTACACGAACGCGAGCGCCGGCGCCAAATACGGTTCGAACCAACAGGCATACGGCAGCCACAACCAGCAGGAGCAAAGCTACGCTTCGACCGGCTACAACGCTTCGGCGACAGGACGCCAAGGCCAAAGCGCCACCGGTTACGGCTTCAACGGCTCCTCCGACGCGGCGACGAGCTCAAGCGTGTCATCAAGCTCGAACGGTGTCCAGAACAAAGCGCAATCCGCGCAGCAGCAAGCGAACGCCAGTAAATACGTATTTTAAGGTGAGCAGCTTCTGGCTGAAAAATCCCCCGGCACAAGCCGGGGGACCCAGGCTATAATAGATAATTCATCGTATCCATCCGTTCCTGATGGTCCGATTCCAGCAGGAGCAGATCCTCTTCGGAACAATTTCGGTTTCTGCATATGGATTCCCCTTTTTTAAATCCGGAGCTACGGAATGCCTGAATGAGATAGCAAAAATTCGCGGGAACCTTCTTTTTTGGGGGTGGCAGCTCCGCACCAGCTTCGCCCCGGCGTCAGGAAAAAGGCTCCACATGGCGCAGGAAAGTATACTTTTTCGTTTTTGACCCATAATACGAAAAAAACGCCATGACGGAAGGGGCCTCATTCCATGAGAACGATCCTGACCTTAGCGCTCGCCGCGGCGCTGCTTGCCGGTTGCCAGTCGCAAAGCGCCGGCGATGCCGCCGATATGAAAACGATGCAGAAGACGGTAGGCCGCGAGCGTCTCCTGCAAACGATCGGCCAAATTACGCCGCCCTCAATGGATAAAAGCGTGATGACCCAGTCCGACGAGCAAATCATCGGCTGGATCAAGCAAATCGACGATTGGACGCATCAAGTGCTGTCCTCCCCGGTTACCGGAGAAATGGACAAATACGCGATGGAAGAGATGCGGACCACACTCATGCAGGTGTATAACCGGGAGATGGCCGACCGGATGCTCGCCTACTTCTACCGGCGCGACGATCGTCTGGGAACGTATCAGGCGAACAGCACGAAGGCCATGCTCGGGCTGCGCAGCGAGTGGGGGAAATACGAGCTGAAGAAATCACAGCCCGACGCGAGCAAATACCGGGTCTCGCTCAGCGGGGCGAATGTGCAGCAGGATTTGGCCAAGTCGGTCATGCAGCACGAGTCGGAATACCTCATCGAGGGAGATCGATTGAGAATTACCGAGTTCAAAACCGTCTCATAACGGGACGGATTCACACGAAGCAGAACGGTCCGCGGAAGCGCGCCGGTCTGCTTTCTTTTTTGGGAGCAATTTGGTAAAATATACGAACGTATATTCTCTATTCGGTTCATTGACACGTCCTGCAGGGTAGCATAGACTACTTGTAGATGGAAGGACAGGAGGCTTTTGCTTTGCATTTGCAATTGGAGCAGTGGAGACACGTGTTTAAGCTGGACCCGGACCGTGAATTGTCCGATGAAGCGCTCGAGCGGATATGTCTGTCCGGCACCGATGCGGTTATGGTCGGGGGCTCGTCGGGCGTCACGTTCGACAACACCGTCGATTTGCTTGCCCGCATTCGCCGCTACGAGGTGCCGTGTGTGCTCGAAGTATCCGAGCAGGAGGCGATTGTGCCCGGGTTCGACTTGTTTCTGATTCCGATCGTGCTGAATGCGCGCAATCCGGAATGGATCGTCGGCCGTCAGCGGCAGGCGCTGCGAGAATATGGCGCCATTATGGATTGGTCGCAGATCGTGACCGAAGGCTACATTATATTGAATGGCGATTCAACAGCGGCGCGGGTGACCGATGCCGAGGCGGAGCTCGATTTGAGGGACGTGGAGGCTTACGCACGCATGGCGGATCGTTTATTCCGCTGCCCGATCGTTTATATGGAATACAGCGGAATGTTCGGCAATATGGACGATGTGAAGCGGGTTCGCGGGCTGCTCGGCACGGCAAGGCTGTTTTACGGCGGCGGGGTGGATAGTCCGGAGAAAGCGGTCGAGGCGGCCCGGTCCGCACATACCGTCGTAGTCGGCAACGCCGTTTACCACGATTTGGAGCAGGCGCTGGCGACTGTGAAGGCGGTCAAGGAATCCGTGTAGAAAGGGCAGGTAAACGATGAACGAACCTATAGATATTTTCAAAGCGATAGAGAAGCTCAATCCGCAGCAGGCGCGGGCGGTCCAAGCGGTGGACGGGCCGTTGCTGATCATGGCGGGAGCCGGTTCCGGCAAGACGCGCGTGCTGACGCATCGGATCGCTTATCTGATAGCGACGCGCAAAGCGGCGCCCTGGAGCATTCTTGCCATTACGTTTACGAACAAGGCGGCTCGCGAGATGCAGGAGCGGGTCAGTGCGCTCGTTGGCCCGCAGGGGCAGGACATTTGGGTGTCGACGTTCCACTCGATGTGCGTTCGTATATTGCGCAGAGACATTACGCGGCTCGATTTTTCATCGAATTTTACGATTCTCGACTCTGGCGATCAGCTGTCGGTCATCAAGAATTGTATGAAAGAGTTGAACATCGATTCGAAGAAATTCGAACCGAAGTCGATCCAGGCGGCGATCAGCAACGCCAAGAACGAACTGCTCACGCCGGAGCTGTTCGAACGGAAGATCGGCGACTACTTCGACGGCCTTGTGGCGAAAGTGTATACGCTGTATCAGAAGAAGCTGAAATTCAACAACTCGCTGGACTTCGACGACTTGATCATGATGACGATCGAACTGTTCAAGCAGGTGCCGGAAGTGCTCGATTTCTATCAAAACAAGTTCCAATATATCCACGTGGACGAGTATCAGGATACGAACCGCGCGCAATATATGCTGACCCGGATGCTGGCGGACAAGCACAAGCGCATTTGCGTCGTCGGCGACAGCGACCAGTCGATCTACCGCTGGCGGGGCGCGGACATCAGCAACATTCTCGATTTCGAGAAGGATTACCCGAACGCGACGACGATTCTGCTCGAGCAGAACTACCGTTCGACATCGACGATTTTGAATGCGGCGAACAAGATCATTGCCAACAACGCCGGACGCAAGCCGAAGAATTTGTGGACCGACAAGGGCGAAGGCGAGAAGATTCGCCTGTACCAAGCCGATTCGGAGCACGAAGAAGGATACTACATCACCGGTCAAATTCGTAAAAACGTGGAGAAGGGCCGACGCTTCAAGGACCACGCGATTTTATACCGGACGAACGCCCAGTCCCGGGTCATCGAGGAAATTCTCATCAAATCGGACATTCCCTATCAGATCGTCGGCGGCGTAAAGTTCTACGACCGTAAAGAAATCAAGGATATTTTGGCTTATTTGCGTCTGGTCTCCAATCCGGACGACGACATCAGCTTCGCGCGGATCGTCAACGTGCCTAAGCGCGGCATCGGCGATACGACCCTCGATAAGCTGGCGGCGGCTGCCGCCCAATACGGCGTATCCATGTTCGCGATGCTGGAGAACGTGGGCAGCTTGGACATCAGCGCCAGGACGCGGAGCGCGCTGACGGAATTCCGCGAGATGATCGAGAACTTGTATCGCATGGTCGATTATTTGTCGGTTACCGAATTAACGGAGAAAATGCTTGAAATGTCGGCGTATCGGGAAGAATTGAAGCGAGAAAACACGATCGAGTCGCAAGCCCGCCTCGAGAACATCGACGAGTTTCTGTCGGTGACCATGGACTTCGAGAAGCGCAATGAAGACAAGTCGCTTGTCTCTTTCTTGACCGATCTTGCGTTGATTGCCGATATCGATTCGATGAATGAGGATCCCGAAGCGGGCAAGCAGGGCGTCGTGCTGATGACCATGCACAGCGCCAAAGGCCTCGAGTTCCCCGTCGTCTTCATCGTCGGCCTCGAGGAAAGCGTCTTTCCGCATTCCCGGGCGCTGATGGACAACGAGGAGCTCGAGGAAGAGCGGCGGCTCGCTTACGTCGGCATCACCCGCGCCGAGGAAGAGCTCTACCTGACGTGCGCGCGGATGCGCACGCTGTTCGGCCGGACGGCGGCGAATGCGCCGTCCCGGTTCCTGCACGAGCTGCCGCAGGAACTCGTGGAGAACGCTCGCGCGGGCGGCGGCGCGTTCGCCCCGCGCAGCGGCAGCGGCGCCGCGTGGGAGCGCGGTGAGCGCCGTTTCGGCAGCGCCGGGG
>NZ_BIMH01000030.1 GCF_004000985.1 Paenibacillus validus NBRC 15382
TTTTGTGCGCCTGCCTTGGACGCATCCTGCGAATCGGACGACTCCGGCTTCACCGCATTGGACGAGCCTTCACCGTTAGTCCCTCCGGCGCTGCTGCAGGCCGCTAAGGCCAAGATCAACAAGATGAAGGGTACTGTAAATAAAGATCGAGCATTCCGCTTTGCTTTCATAGGCTTCCCATTCCTTTTTTTTGAGATTAGTAGTTGGGGTTACGAAATGATTTTGTTGTCCTGCCTGAACAGCAGCTCCGGCAGCTCTTCGACAGACAATAACGTGCGTTCGAATGTGATCTCCTCGATGCCGAGAGTGCCGAACCGATTAATCAAGATCGGCTTCATCCCTGCTTTCGCGCTGCCCACTACGTCGTCGTAATAATTATCTCCCACATATAAACATTGCTTGGGGTCGACTCCGGCGAGTTCCGCCGCCTTGAGAAAAATTCTGACATCCGGCTTCTCCACTTGAACTTCGGACGATACGATAATGTGGTCCAAATAAGGCAGCAGTCCTGTTTCCTCCAAGACGGTTCTAGCGCTGGCATCCCAATTCGAAATCAAGCCGATGCCGACCGAAGCTTTCTTTAGAAGGGCCAGCACAGGGTGGGAGAACGGAAACGGCTTCCACCTGGGAGACTGAGCTATCTGGATATCCCGCAGCCGACGGCATTGATCGTGCAGGTCGAACCGGACGCCCAGCGTATAATTGAGCACGCCCACATACCAGGGCATATACGTATGGATTTGTTTGCCTAACGCCCCCGGGTATTCCCGCATAAAAAGCTTGTCGGTCAAATGATAAGCTTCTTCAATGTCTTCCAAGCTGAGTTCGATGCCCTGCTCCAGCCAGAATTGCTGATACTCCTTCTCTCTCTCTTGATACACTAACGTATAGCCAAGATCGAACCATATATACGATGTCTGCATGTGTGCCTCCGCTGACGTATCATTGAACAAATTACTGCTTGCTGTTGACGACCGGCAGCGTCAGCTTCGACGCAAAGCGGCGATCGTGATAAATTGTTTGCGTAGCCGTTACAAAATCCGCAGCGGTCACCTGACCGGGATTCATCAGCCGGTTGGGATTACGGTCGAAGGTCGGGAACAGTGAGCTCGTGATGTCCAGCCTGACGGAGTGGCCTTTCTTGAACACATTGGCGGTCGGCCCGAGTGAAACGACGTATTGGATCACCTCGCCCGGCGGAACCGGCTCCGGTTTCTCAAGACCTCCTCTATAGCTGGCCCGCACGATCCCTTCGGCAATGTTGATCGCTCTTCCGTCCGGATAGACATCCACTAGTTTGGCTACGAAATCGGTATCCTCCGCTGTCGTGGATGCATACAGCTCGACGGACACTTCCCCGATTACCGTCAAATCCTCCTTCAGAACGTCGGACGTATAGACCAGCACATCGTTTCTGATTTCAACCGGAAGCTGGTTTTTCGGTCCCATCGGAGTGAGATCGGGAACCGCGCCCGACCTGCCGCCCAATGCGGGAACGGGAATCGAAGGATGATAGACATATACATCTGGCGGTTCATCCAGCGGTTCGGTCAGGCTCAGCTTTCCGTCGCCGTTCACGGAACTAGCTTTGTACAAGCTGTGCAAGTAATAGGCTGCTGCTTGGCTCCCCTGCACAGGCCAGCTTTCCGCTTCCAACCATTTGTTTGCCCCCATGACGAACAGACGAACGGGGGACGGCTGGGGAGCAGCCGGCTCCACACTTTTCAACCATCGGTCAAACCACTGAAGCTGAACGGAATCGATTTCATTCGCGGCCTCCGGTCCGAAATCCACTTCGCCGACGTATCTCGACCACGGCATGTGGTACCAAGGCTCGATAAACAAGTATTGATTTTTCCGCGCCCTTTCGGTTGCGCCGTGCTGGCTTACGCCCAAGTAGTTCTCGATAGTCCCGTCAATAAAAATGTCATACCACCCGCCGATGTGCAGGGCGGGCACCTCAATGGCTTTATAATTCTCCCTCAAGGAAATCTGGCGCCAGTAGTCGTCGCGGGCCGGGTGCTCCAGCCACTCCAGATAATAAGGTGCGGTTTCCTTGACCGCCTCCGGAGGGCTGTTCAGCGGAAGCGCTTTGTAATAACCGTGGATACCGGCATATAGAGAAGACAGCTCTTCCGCCCGCTCCGGCCGGTTATTCCTTAATGCCGTATCTTGGGCCACGAACAATATCCAGGATAGCGTACAAGCCAGCGCAAAGGCGCCGTTCCGGTAAGCTTTCCCTTGATACGAATCGGAACCGATCATGCCGGGCGCGATACAGACCAAATGCGGCGGGCGGCTTACCGCAGCAAGCCATTGCGCGGCTCCCACATAGGAGAAACCGTACATCCCGACATTCGGGATGACACCCGGGAGAGATGCAGCCCATTCAACTGTGTCGTAACCGTCTTCGGCTTCCTTCACGTAAGGATGAAAATCCCCTTCCGATGTCCATCGTCCCCGCACATCCTGGACGACGACAACATAACCGTGGCGGGCATACCAAGCAGGATGGGCATAATTCATCGTTTGCGCGTCTTCTTTGTTGTAAGGCGTTCTCATCAGCAGTACCGGGTACTTCTCGCTCTTGTCTCCTGCAGCAGGACGATAAATATCGGCATACAGCGTCACGCCGTCACGCATCGGAACCGGTACGTTCTTCTCTACCGTTACCGATCCGATGGACGTTATCGTGCTATCGGTCATCAGGCGTCACCTTCCAACCGGCGCTTCCGCAAGTCGCGGTAGGCCGGGAGTCCGCCCGCTCCATCCGCTGTCATGACGGCTCTTATGATTGCCGTTGCCAGCACTTCGGCCGACACCGCTCCGACCAAATCCACCGAGGCCTCGACCTCTCCCGTAGCGGCGGCAAATACGGTATCTCCGTCGAACATCGTATGTACGGGGTAAATGGTGCGGGCTAATCCGTCATGCGCCATTTCGGCCACTTTCTTCGCCTGGGCTTTGGTCAGTTTTGCGTTGCTCGCCACAACGGCAAGCGTCGTATTCGTCCCTTGCGGAATGTTAGTAAACGCAAACGGCTTATCGTACAACCAGCTGCGGCAGTCCACCGGATGGCCATCGCGGTCTAGCGAACCGGCCAGCAGTTCGCCCGTTCGGGGATCGCGAACTTCTCCCATCGCATTCAAGGCCACAATGGCGCCGATCACGAGCCCATTCGGATAACGGACGGATGCCGTGCCGATTCCCGCTTTCATCGCGCCCTCGAATCCGCCCAATTTCCCGACGGAAGCGCCGCAGCCTGCACCAACGTTACCTTCCCTGTCTTCCGTAGGGGATGCCAGCGCTGCCGCCCGGTATCCCATATCTCGGTCAGGCCTTACTTTCGGATCTCCGATGGACAGATCGAACAATACGGCTGACGGAACGATAGGAACGACGCCAACTCCGACATCGACCCCGATCCCTTTTTCTTCCAGCCATGCGACAACCCCGCCGGCTGCATCCAATCCGAAGCTGGAGCCGCCGCTTAAACAAACCGCATGGACTCGATCCACCAACCCGGTCGGGTCGAGCAAATCGGTTTCCCTGGTACCGGGGGCGGAACCCCGAACGTCAACGCTGCACACCGCACCTTCCTCCCAAATGATAACGGTGCAGCCTGTAAATGCTTTAGTGTTTTCCGCGTGTCCCACTTTCGTGCCGGGAACATCTGTAATCGATCCAGCGGACCCCATGTCTCCCCCTCCGGTTGCTCAGTATCTTCGGAATCATTTCTTTGTGGAAATAAAAAAAATGCCGCTCTAATCATTCGATTAGTAGCTGACATTTCCAGTAATCTGGTCAATGCTGAAATTCCGACTAGTTCGGTTGGAATAATACTATCACACCTATTTTTGAGAAGTCAATACATCTTTTTCCAAAAAAAATGTAGTTGACAATCTCCATATTTGTCATTACCATAGCAATCATCTGAAATACAAATCAGCTCTGCAAACATAACCTAATACTCCGTTCGACCAGTCCAACTGGAGACATTTTCTTCTTAGCGAAGAGAATGTCTTTTTTTATTCCAACCACATTGGAGGATCTCCTATGACGAAACCGCTTCAAGACGCCCGCCTCTCGATTGACTCCGAGCGCTTGCAGGAACTGCTTCAATTTCCGCTCGTCGAAGCGCTGTTCGGCCGGCGATCCCGCCGTTTCTTCCGCGGAGCGGAAATCCCGGACGGACCGCTCGCCTACAAATCGAAGTATGAACCTGAGCCACTGGACGACCTTGAGAAAATTTTGATTCTGCTCGCGGTCGGCGGTGTCACCGGTTGGCATCATTCCATCACTAGGCATGACCGGTACAAGCCGCACCTGTCCAACTATTCCGGCTCGGCTACAGGCAGAACCTTCCCTTCGGCCGCAGGCTTCCATACGTCGGAAATTTTCTTCACCGATGATACCGGCACCTACATTTTCAAAACCAGAGATGCCGTTCCCGAAGTCAAGAAAGGGGAAGACGGCAAGCACGACGTCGAGCAATTGATTCTAACTTACAAAAAACATATTCATCGCATTTCGGAACAAAGACTGCACATCCCGAACTACGAGCCCTACATGGAAGGCCATAACTCATGGGTTGCCAACAAACCGGGAACTTTTCTGGCTTTCCCTGTAGGGGATCTGGCACAACATACGATAGCCAATCTATGTTTCTATGTGCAGAACGGGCTCAGCATCTATGACGATATCAATGGACGGAACATTCCAGGTATCGAACAATTCCAGGACATCATCGGTACCGAGAATCCTCTGCCGTTAACGTTTCTCGATCAATATTCGCTTGCGGAACTATCCGCCGAGCTCGCCACTTCCACTTATGCCGGCGTGCTTATGCAGCAGGCTCTGGGACTCGGCGGCTGGATGTTCGACGGCATAGACCGCCTGACCGTTCTCGGAGCCAGCGCAGACCCTGCGGTTCCTGGTTTAGGCTTCCGTTATGATGCGGATGAGCGCTGGGCTCTTCCGAATCCTACCGGGCTGGAAGGCGTGTTCGTTTCTTACACTCCGCCGCACTTTAAGGATATGCGTGCTGCCGTCGACGCTTTCTGCGACAGGAAATTCGGTGTCAACGGCCCGTTCCATCCGGATACGCCCGGACCTTGGAAGGACAGCCAAAAGGTGCGCGGCAGCGCCCAAGTCCATGACGAGCAGTTTCGCAGCGCGGTCGCCCACCAAGCGCAATATATTTACGACACGTTCGGCAAATTCCCGGCGACCGTTCCGTCAGTCTATTCCTTGATGTACTTGCAGACCCATCATCTGGATTTGGATTTCTATGATCAATTTTTCGGTCCGCATTCGTATCTTCACACCCATGCGAAACACTTGGAACGTTGGCATAGCATAACCAAATAACAAAGAAATAACGAATACACTTCTACCAAAAAGCATGCTGCCGAGTGGTGGTCATAGCCCCTTCAAGCAGACCATGTAACAGAGACTGTACTTGATTAAGCGGCGACCGCTTTCCGGAATTCAACCGGTGAGCGGTCGCCTAGTTTTTATCTGAAAGCGTCCCGTGTAGTAAAATTCAATCAGCAATCATTCGAATGTGAGAACGGTTTGAACGTCCCTTATTGAATCAGCGGCAAAACAACCTCCACTTGAGTACCTTGATTTAACTTACTGTAGAAAGAGATTTGTCCACCGTGGGATTCGATAATTTTATAGCACATCATGAGTCCCAGACCTGTTCCCTTGACTTTCGTCGAGTAGAACGGTTCACCTAAGGAAGGAATCCGCTCCGCGGGAATGCCGCACCCCTGATCCTCGACGGTCGTTACGATCCGATTCCCCTCTACGAGATCGGCACGAATCGTAATTTCACCGCCGTCGGGCATGGACTCGATCGCATTTTTAACTAGGTTAATGAAGACCTGCTTGATTTGGACGGGAGAGCATACAATCGGCGGAAGCCCCTCCGCAATCCGGGTGACTATGGTTACGTTGTTCATTAACGCCTGTGACTCAAGCAGTGTGGCGACACCTTGAAGAATGACGTTCACTTGTGCCTGCTTCGGATTATGCTTCTCCGGCTTCGCAATGAGCAGCAGCTCGCTCACGATAAAATTGATCCGATCGAGCTCTTCCATCATGATGCCGTAATATTCGCTTTTACCTCCTTGCCCGCTTCTCATCACCTGCAGAAACCCTCGTAAAGCGGTGAGCGGGTTGCGTATTTCGTGGGCGAGTCCCGCAGCAAGCTGGCCGACGACGCCGAGTTTATCGGACTTTCTTAACAGCTCTTCCGTCTTCTTCCGCTCCGTAATATCCCGGGAAATAGCGGAATAAGCAATAATTTCCCCGTCGTTATCCCTTAATGGAGAAACAGTAAGATCGATATCGATCAAGCGTCCGTCCTTCCGTTTCCGTACGGTCCCGAGCCCTGTCGCAGATTGCCCGAATAAAGTAATCTTCTTCAGAGAATTCTCCTCTTCGCTGGCCGTATTCTCCGGAAAGACGGGTAATTTCCGATCCCGAAGCTCTTCAAGCGTCCAACCATATACGGTTTCGAACGCCGGGTTCACCCAGAGGACCTTCCCGTCCAAATCAACCAGATCAATAGCATCCGACGTGTGCTGAACAAATGACTCCAGCAGCTCCTTCGTCCTGCGAAGCTCTTCTTCCGCCTTCTTCTTCTCCGATATGTCGACGCATGAAGCGATCACCTCGACTACTTGGCCGTTCCGTTTGATCGGCTTCAGGGAAGCCAGATAAGTGACTCCGTTTCCTGCATAGCCTTCATACAGCACATGTTCTTCCCCTTGCCAGGCTCGCCGGTAATACTGTTCTTTACGAAGAGCCGTTTCGGCAGGTAAGAAATCTCGCAGCTCATGACCGATAATTTGCTCCGGCGTATGCCCCGCACGATACACCAATTCCCCCGCGCACATCGTGTGGATAAACCGGCCGTCGATTTCCTTGCATTTAAACGTCATTCCCTGCTGCTTCGTAACAATCTCCTGAAGCTCCTGTTCCTTCGAGCGTAACGATTCCTCTACCTGTTCCAAACTCGTCAGTTCTCTGCCTATAACATGATAGCCGGTGGTCCGCTCATCCGTCATAATGGGTACGACTTTGACCTCCAGGTTCACCGCGTGGCCGCCTTTGTGCTGGATCGTGACGATAGTTTCATTCTTGGCAAGCACGAAATCGTCCAAGCTGCGTCCTAACGCTTCTCCTAAGGTGTACCCGCTTACTTGTTCGGCAGCCGGATTGGCATCCTCGATCTCACAGGATGTGTTGATCCTGATCATCGCCGCCGGATTATAGTAAAGCAGCGAATGATAGCGCTGCTCCATGCTTTTGTACAACGAAATGTCCTGCATATGAATAAGGAGAAACTCGGGTTGGTTGGATGCCTCGTACATGAACTCCATCTGCAGCCCATACCAGTGTTCATGTCCTTGCGGATCGGTTAAGCGTTGTTCCGAAGCGCAAGTAGTGATGCTTCCTTCTAATAACCGCCCTACATCCATCTGGAGGACGGAAACATCCGGCGACCACGCAAGCTGATGCCAGCCCATAGTCAACAGTTCTTCTTCGTGATGGCCGGTCATCCGACAAAAGGCAGGGTTAACGCTAACAAAGCGGCCATCGAGATGGCATACGCCGATACCAGTAGGACTAGCGTAGCAAATTTGCTTCCATCTCTCATTTATAGCGCCTGGTCTATCAAAAGAACTTGAATGTCTCATGTAGCCGCCCCCGCAATAACGATGTGATTAGATGTAACAGATTTCGATTCATTATCAAGAAATTCCTGCTAATCCTCGAAATGACTATTTGTCTATCACCTTCAATATCTAGGCACCGCTGCTATTGCAACGTTCACTGAACTCAAATACCACCTCTTCGGCTACATCCTGCCCTCTATGTAATCACTGCTGAAACTTCAACCTGTTCGGCCTCATTCGGCAAGTGAGGAACTTGGGACAGAAGCAACAGGCGGCTCTTAGCGATGGCTATTTTGCAAAACCCTGCTCAGGAAACGATTCATCAAAATCGGTAGAGATATCAGGATGGGAGGGTCGTCCAGCCGGGGAACGTGGAGTGTCACTTGCTGATGCGGGACGGATGAAAAAGGATTGACCAGGAGCGGCTCTTTCGATCTGGTGCGTAAGGTGGTGTGCGGAAGCAGAATATCCATGGCGCACATTCCCCAAGAGACTGATGTAGCCATCAAATAATAAGTGCCCGGTGTGACGTTCATAAAGCAAAAATCTCCTAAAGAAGAAAGCAGCGTTCCGTATAAAGGCAGCCCTTCAGGAATCGGTTTGGCAAACAAACCAATAAGAATAACTCCCTCAAAAGGAATTTCCGCTTGAACCGTCCCTCTAATTTGGTTATGTGCAGTTACAGCAGGGCTCGACATACGCCAATCGCTAAGCATCTGCAATGAACACAAGTGGTTGCCCGCTTGCAGCGTCGAGTTCCGAAATTCGGATGGCGTCACCCCCACCCGTTCAGTAAATCGGGTGGTGAAGGTTCCCAGACTCTGCTGCCCGATCTCCAATGCGATATCGCGAACAGTCAGATTCGTGCGCAACAACAAATCTTTTGCCTTTTGCAATCGGAGGGATGAACATAATATAGGGGGGAAAAGGCCGATTCTTTCTTTAAAAATGCGCGTGAAATGATATGGACTATAACCTGCGTATTGGGCCAATCGGGAAAGCGGAAGCGGATCATAGATATGTTGATGAATATAGGCGATCACTTCATCTATTTCTGAATACCGGTCCGTCACCTTCGTGCTCAACCTTCTTTCCGTCCATATACTTTGTGCTTGCGCACACTGGTTCGAACAATTATTCCGTTCGATTCTCCAAATTCCAGAGAACAAACGTTCGCAACAATGATACCATATATTTGAAGTATTTGAAACAACTACACCATCAAAAAAATAAAAGATGCCCTTTTTCCGGGCATCTCCTACTTATGGATAATCATCCATGACAAGCTGTGATTTTTCAATCTTAAGCTTTATCTGCTGCGCTTGCTTCCATATAAAACAATTCCCATAGATGACCGTCTATATCCTGAAAGCTCCATACATACATAAAGCCATGGTCAATCGGATCATTAGGCTTACCGCCCGCTGCCAGAGCCTTATTTACAATCTCATCAACTTTCCCCCTGCTTTCAACAGACAATGCCACAATCACTTCTGTATGTTTTGCTGCATCCGGAATTTCTTTTTTGGTAAACGTCTTAAAAAAATCTTCAACCAGCAACATGACAAATGTATTTTCATTGATAACCATACACGTTGCATTTTCATCGGTATATTGGGCGTTAAATTCAAAACCTATTTTAGTAAAAAAGTCGATGGATGTATTCAGATCTTTGACCGGTAAATTAACAAAAACTTGATCTGCTTGAACTCCCATAATCTATCACCTCTAAGTTAAATTTCATGCACGAAGCTTCAGATTCATCGCTTGAGGCATTGCCAGGCTTGCTTCAGGAGGGAAATCTCCTCCGCAATATCGCCGCTTACCACCCGCGACTACTTTTCTCTATGATCCCCTCCTTAACATTAATTTTTGCGTGTCCAGCACATCTGCCATCTAGTGACATCGACATATAAACAAAAACCTGTTCCAAATAATACTAGCATGAAACAAATGAAACGATTTCTTATCGATTGCTAATTTATATAAATCTGTCGTATGCAAAAAACAAAAAAACGCCCTAACTCCCCGGCGCTTTCCGTTTAAGATGGAGCCCAGGGGATCGAACCCCTGACCTCATCGCTGCTAGCGATGCGCTCTCCCGCTATAGTCACTTACACTACTCCAAATGATCCCACCACCATTGTTTAATCCGGATGGCCGGATTATGGCCTACTTGAACGTACGATTAAACTTTCTTAACAATTGTCCAAACCTTTGACATTCTTCATCCGACCAGTCCTGCAGCTTATCCGTTACCCTAGCCAACCGTTCCTGTTTGTTTTCGACTAATTCCTTTTTTCCCAAATCCGTAATCTGAAAGGAGAAAGCCCTGCCATCCAGCGGATCGGGAATTCTGCACACATATCCTTTCTGCTCCAAAGCTGCAGCCTGCCTGCTGACCGTTGAAATATCCAAACGGAATTCATCAGCCAGAGCTTTAACTCCAGCGGAACCATGGGCGAAAATTTGGTGCAGTAAAAGATACGCAGACCGGTCGAGAGTCCAGTTTTTTTTATTGGATGCTATTGATGTGATATGACGAACCAAGACCGCCAATTCAAATTCAATCGTTTCCAGCGACTGTTCCTTCATTTCTGTACCCCCTCACTGCGAACATCATTTCAATTGAAACCATAGTAACATAACACCAATTATTTTTGAAATGACGACACCCGACTTAAAGGTCGTATTGACATCCTATATAGTTGCATAATACAATTATAAAGTTTCATCATACAACTTGTTAACGGATCGAAATTCTAGAATTAGATAGCTGCATTTAGGAGAAAACCATTTCCTTTAGGAAAAATAAATGAGGTTAGGAGTGACCATAAATGTCGACCATATCCCAAGAAGCAACCATTGCAGAGACAAGTCTTCTTAAACAGCCTCGTTCGGTGTGGGCCGTATTTTTCGCTTGTATCATCGCTTTCATGGGGCTTGGGCTTGTTGATCCGATTTTACCCGCAATCGCCAAACAATTGCACGCCTCGCAGAGCGAAGTCACCTTGCTATTCACCAGCTACAATGCCGTCATGGCGGTTGCGATGTTAATTACCGGTGCTATTTCGTCAAGGCTCGGGATCAAGTGGACGCTGATTACCGGCATTGTTATTATTGCCTTATTTTCAGCGCTCGGAGGGTTATCCAACGGGATTTGGAATCTTATCGGGCTTCGAGGGGGCTGGGGACTTGGTAATGCGCTTTTTGTCGCAACTGCTTTAACGGCTATTGTGTCCCTTTCAAATTCCGGTACTGCAAAAGCTATCATACTGTATGAAGCGGCGATAGGACTTGGAATTTCGGTTGGACCCCTGCTGGGCGGAGAACTGGGCGCCATTTCATGGCGAGGACCGTTCTTGGGAGTCGCCACGCTGATGTTGGTTGCCTTTTTCAGTCTTCTTATTATGATGCCGAAATCCAAAATGACTAATACTACCAAACACAAAACTTCTTTGCTCGATCCTTTCCGAGCGTTGAAGCACCGTTCCCTTGTCGTATTAGGCATAGCGGCTTGCCTGTACAACTTCGGGTTCTTCACCTTATTAGCTTACGCGCCTTTTGTCATGGGCTTGGATGAGCATGGTCTTGGCTACGTATTTTTAGGATGGGGCTTGTTGCTGGCTATCACCTCTGTTTTCATGGCACCAAAGCTGCAGCAAAGGTTCGGAACCGTTACATCCATGTGCGCGATGCTGTTCTTGTTTGGTCTGGTCCTGTTGACGATGGGCATTTGGACATCGACGCAATGGGTCATCATTGCCTCTGTTATTTTTGCCGGTGCGTTATTAGGTAATAACAATACTTTGATTACGACAGCCGTGATGAATGCGGCCCCTGTCGAACGCTCCACGGCGTCGGCTGCTTACAGCTTTCTGCGCTTCCTTGGAGGAGCTGCGGCCCCGTATTTGGCGGGTAAACTGGCTGAGGTCTTCAATCCGCATGTACCGTTCATTGTTGGTGCAGGATTTGTCATGATTTCCGTACTGTTCATTACGCTTAATCGGAAGCATCTGAAGCATGTCGACCATGCTGGAGCCGCTCATTGATGCAGCTATAGGGTAGCGGGCATACGGACGATTACAGCAGCGTATTTTCAATGCCGTGATCCTGGTTTAGCCCCACAAAGTGATAACCACGCTTCGGTGTATACGCCAACTACTTTGCGGGGACCTCAGGTTCATTGCTCCGTGCTCGCGGACGCCCCAGGGGTTCGTCCCTTGGGTTCGTCCCTTGGGTTCGAACCCCTGACCTCATCGCTGCCAGCGATGCGCTCCTCAAGACGGTTAGTCAAACTCACCTACTAAATGGAAAATAATTCGTGGATTACTTCCAAATTTCATCCGCAATCTCCTTGATCAAGGCAAGCTTGTTCCACTGCTGCTCTTCCGTCAGAAGATTTCCTTCTTCTGTGGAAGCAAATCCGCATTGAGGGCTAAGGCAAATGTGATTGATATCTACATATTGCGCAGCTTCCCTGATACGACTGATGATGACCTCCCGATCCTCAAGCTCTCCAACTTTGGAGGAATGGAGTCCCAGCACAACCTGCTGGTTTTTCAAATATCGCAGCGGCGCAAAGTCCCCCGCGCGATCCGTATCAAATTCCAGGTAGTAGGCGTCTATGTTATCGATTCCAAACAGAGTTTCCGCGACAGGCTCATAACCGCCCGAGGATGCCCAGGTGGAGTGATAATTGCCCCGGCAGACGTGGGTGGTAATGATCAGATCGTCAGGCAGGCCGGCAATCGCTTCTTCATTGACACGGGCGTACAACTGCGCAATTTCCGAAACGTTAACTCCTTCCTGCTGTCTGGATTCCCAATAGTTCTTGTCACAGAGCATCCCCCACGTGCAATCATCTAATTGCAGGCTGCGGCAGCCGGCCTCATAAAAGGCCAGAATCGCAGCTTTATAGGTCTTCGCAATATCAGCTGCCAAATCTTCCGTGCTGCTGTAAAAAGCATCCGTGCTCGCCTTGTTCTCCGGACGCTGAAGCTCCGCCAGGAATTGTGCGGGAGCCGGAATGGTCTGGCGAGCGATGACATCAGAGCCGGCGACATCCTTCAAGAATTTGAAATGCTCTACGAACGGATGGTAGGAAAATCCGATTTTCCCGTACAGACGTGCAGTTTCCGCTCTCGTCTCCATGCCTTGAAATGGATAGCCTTTTTCTAGGTTCGCCTTTTCCACTCCATCCAGGCCCCACATAAAATCAAGATGCCACCAGGAGCGTCTGAATTCGCCATCCGTCACCGCTTGAAGCCCTACCGATTTTTGCTTCTTCACCAGCTTGATGATTTCCTGATCTTCAATCTTTTTCAACACGTCAGCGGAAATCTCGTTGTTCTGAAATTGGATTCTGGCCTCCTTGAGCGCATGCGGACGCAGGAAGCTGCCGACCATATCATGTCTAAAAGGGGTTGCGGTTCTTTGTTTGGCACTTTCAATCACTATGCTCATTCGGTCTATCTCCTTTAGCTGTATAATTCTATTTGCTATAAGAAAGATAGCACATATGGTTAGTTATACCGTAAGTCCAATTAACTATAACTGGTTATAGCTTAAAGCTATAGCCAACCCATTACTCGATAATGGCCTGATGTAGCGCTTCAATATAAGCCAAGGCGAGCTTGGAGAGCGCAGCATCTTTATGGCTGATCCATCCGACATTGATCGTTTCCTCACACGCCAGGGGGACAGGAATAATCTCATTGCCGTTCAAGTCGGCACTGAGCACTCCTGTAGAAATCGTATATCCGTTCAAACCAATCAACAAATTGAAGAGCGTTGCCCTGTCATTGACGCGAATGCTCTTACTATGCGATAGCGTGCTTAGAATTTCCTCGGAAAAATGAAACGAATTATACTCCCCCTGTTCGAAGGACAGGTAAGGATAGTCCTGAAGCTGATCGACGGTTACGATAGACTGCTTAGCCAGGGGATTATGAACGCTGATAAAAATATGCGGCTTTGCCGTAAACAAGCTGGTAAATTTCAGGTTAGCGTCTTTCAGCAATCTGTTAATGACCTTGCCATTGAACTCATTGAGATACAGTATCCCCATTTCACTGCGCTGGGTTTTGACATCCTGGATAATTTCATGCGTTTTGGTCTCCCGCAATGCTAGTTCATATTCATCCTGACCATATTCACGAACCAAATGTACAAAAGCATTCACCGCAAAAGCATAATGCTGCGTAGATACCGAAAAATGCTGAGGCGAAGGCTTGGCGTTCAAATACCGGCTTTCCAGCAGCTCCGCCTGCTCAATCACCTGTCGGGCGTAGCCGAGAAATTCGGCCCCCTCCTTGGAAAGGGAGATGCCTTTATTGGTGCGTTCGAAAATCGTAATATGAATTTCTTCCTCCAGATCCTTTATGGCGTTGGAAAGACTCGGCTGGGATATAAACAACCGCTTTGCTGCCTCATTCATTGATCCGCGATTGGCAACCTCGATCACATATTTCAACTGTTGTAGCGTCAATGGACTTAATCCTCTCTTGGCTTCGGTCAATTCAATGTGAAGCGTGAATGCTATGTATTTTCCTCATTATATACTAAATTCAAAGGACAGCTGGCGTCATTTAGCTGCACGGCCTAAACATGGCGAATACCTTCAAATATAATAAACGGTGCACTTTCATCCGGGAAGATACATAAGATAACCCATAAGTCAAAAGCCTAATGATTAAATGAAGGGCGGGGAATAAAGTGGCGGTTTCTTATATGGACTTTTCTTCACCATCCGTACAGTTTTCGTATGATTTAAACAACAACCCATTTTTCAAAAAGGATAGCCGGAATTATATTAATTTTCTTTCCATCAACCAGCTAAACACATTAGGAAATGTGTCCCTGCTGGACATTTATCTTAGCAAGGATAACGTAATCGAGCCCCACATCCATCAAAATGCTTCAGAATTGGTATACTGTATTTCAGGCGCGGCTGTTGTCTCCTTAATTAATCCGTTTACGAAAGAGCTTCTTAATTTTCCAATCCAGCCGGGCCAAGTGGCTAATGTGCCTCAGGGATGGTGGCATTATGAAATTGCTTCGGTAGACAACACGCATTTATTGGCCATATTCGATGCGCCAGTTCCGGAATTCATTGGCGGATCCGACCTGTTGCGATTAACGCCAGCGAGTGTGTTTGCCCATACGTATTGCCTCAATGAAGCAAAAGTGAAGGATACGCTGGCACCCATTACAAAAACAGTTGTCATCGGACCGCCTAGCGATTGCAAGCCAAATCAGGTCCAAGGAAAAGCGGCTCATCCAGCCTATTCGAACCGGGACTACAACCAGGCACAGGGTCACCCGCATCGTCCAAACTTGGATGACCGGCAGCAACAGCCCGTCATCGGTAATGGCTGGAAATATGACGGGCGAAATTGAGTTTGCAGTTTCTGGACACGACGCACAACAAAAACCACTTCGGATGAAGTGGTTTGATTTATCCATCTCTATCAACTGCTTATTACGGGAGCTTTGCCAATGAACATCGAATCACGAAACTGTTTGTACATAAACGCTGCCAGATCGCTTCTGCCAAGTTTCGTACCAACAGCTCCACGACCATAATAACCTGACTTCACTTTGAGAAAGACGCCTGATTTAAGCCAAAGCGCCTCACTCGATTTCTTACCGATAAGAAGCCAAAGGTCCTTCAAAATATACGATTTGTGAAATTCGAATATGAAGAGAGCGGTCTTCTAAGTTTATTTGGATGTGATCCACCGCCACACCTGCATTTATACCTTCGATTCTCCCCACAGTCGTCATTAACGCCATTCTTTGGCCTTGATGGCGACTTAAGTGTTGCACAAACACAGGGTCTAAATGTGTGATATATTCGTTTGGCTGGGGAACTCCCGCAATAGGATATATTTGAGAATGTACGGCCGGCATCTGATTCACATAGCCCGGCTGATCAATAGGATTTTGAGCTGTATGAACCTTGTGGCTAACCCCGTTTGAATTCAATGTACATCACCCCTTTATGGCATCTGAATCCGTAATATTTATGCTGAAGAGGCAAAATCTATTCATGACCCATTCATTGTCATTGAATAGGTAGGGAGTTCGACCGCGGGACAAAGCTGTCATTGTCTGCGCGAGCAAACCTCGGGCTCTCTCCACAATGCTACAGAAATAAAGCACATGACCCATTGGCCATGTGCTTTATTTATTTCTCAATCCACTCCTCATTATGCAGGTCTTGTTTCGAACATTCCAGTTCTTTAGGTAAGAAAAGTAGGATTCGATACATATGTTATCCATACTTTTTTTTTCTACATAACTACCTGGTATCCATCCCCTATCCGAATCCAGAATACTTTTCGAAAGATCAAAGAAATAGCGTGTTTTCTTCCAAATGATCAAGCAAGCATCCCCAGTTAAGCCTAGACCGAATCCTCATCATGGAATTGCTTTTGTGTAATTGGAGGGCCCCATACAAGGCGTAACTTTCGGGTTATGCCTTGTATGGGGCCCTTCATTTATGTACCAGAGAGGAGGTGATGCTAATGGCTAAGAGCAGTCTTGTCTACAACATTGAACTCAGCAAGATGTACATCCAACAACGACTGACCGAATCAATTGCAGAAAATCTTCGCAGACAATTCAACTATGATGTAGCCACCTATGTTCAACTCTGCAAAGACGTTCTGCTCGAAGCCGGCCTAGATGCTGTGTTCATTCGCGATCTGATGTGGAATGTGGTCAACGATGCATATGTACTTCATTTAGAGTATTTACACACCGGTATTTACACATACCACAATGGTTCAGGTCAGCATCCGTATTTGCTCGTGTTCAAAGAAGCACAGGATTTAAGTGCGATGATTCGACTCTTGAAACAGTAAGCTTGTAATGTGTCCCATGAAAAGGAGGGATTCAAGCTTTGCGCAGAGCTTAACATTAAGCCCACAGACTTTTTCAAACCGGTTGAAGCAAAGTATACGAATCTCAAATATTGTAAGAAAAAGGCGAAACGGTAAGGGCTTGACCTTATCGTTTCTCTCTATTATAAGAAAACCAACGAAACATGGGCGGTTATAATTTACTCTTTTGTGATCCTTGCTTTAAAAAGAGGTTTCAATTCTTCAACCAACACAGATTGATCAGGAAACAAATTCCTTGTCTTGCAACGTTTAGAACTACCCAAGGTACGTAAATTAAATCCTGACCGATACATCTTAGGTGTTTCAATTGACTTTGGGCCCGGACAAAAAGAGAAAATTATGGAGTAGTTCAAGATTTACGGATGGTAATTATGCACAAATAAAAAGAGAGCCTTAATATGTATTTCTCTTACGTTAATATTCATGCCGTTGGTTAAATAGAAAAATCGAGTCTGTAAAATAAAGTGTGTAAACTCCCAAAACCCAGGAAGTCTGGGGAGGGAAATACCCACTCATTGTACGCTCTTGGCAGAACAACTGGGAGGAACTTGCGACCTTTATCAAGTACTCGCCGGAAATCCGTAAACTCATCTAGACCACGAACATGATCGAGAGCTATCACCGACAGCTTCGCAAAGTAACGAAGAGCAAGAGCATTTTTCCCACCGTTCTATCTGGCGACCATGGATGTGATCTGAAAATGGACAGGCCGCATCCAAAACTGGGGCCAGATGCTGCTCCAACTCTCCCTCTTCTTTCCCGATCGGGTAGGCGACCACTTACGATAAACATACAAAATCCCCCCTCGGGGGATTCATTCATAGACCCTTTCCTCTGAAAATAAAAAGCTCAAGCATTAGTCTCAGCCTGAGCAGTTTCATTAAATTGAATGCTTTTTCAATAAAGTGAAGAACTACCGTCGCTTGGCGACTCGCTTCGATAAACTGGCGCAGAGCTTCCGAGCTTTTTTAACGCTTGCTTCGATTATGGTTTGGCTTGCTTAGGTTTGCATACACGCCCTAATCATTTAATCCCTTTCCACTCAGAATTTGCTGCATACATTTTTCAACCCTTGACTCTCGAGTTTTGGATTGTTTGGGTTCAGAAAAATAAAGAATGTATGCTCTTTGCCGTCCGGGCGTCAATGCTTCAAAAGCAGTTTTCAAGGCAGGGATTTCATCGAATTTATTTTGAAGTTCTTCAGGAATTATGAATTCTGTATTCTTTTTAAAATTCACTTCCAAACCAGCTTTTTCAACTTCAATGGCTTCATAAATATAGGCTTTCAAGATGGTTTCCATTGCAACTATTTCTCGAACATTGGTGAACCGAATCTGGCGCGCCGCCTGTACATTCTCCGTTTGTTGGATTAGGATACCATGGGCATCTTTTAACAAGGCACCTTTGTGAAACAGAAGCGCACAGTATTCTTTAAATCCATGTATTAAAACTATGTTTTTATTCTGAAACGTGTAACAAGGATGCATCCACTTAAATTCTTCGGTCAGCTCACAGTCAAGAACGATATTTCTCAACTTCTCATATTCTTCCTTCCACTTTTTAGCCTTACTTAAAAATTCATCAACCTTAGGATTCATTCTACTCTTTGTCATCAAGGAACGCTCCTCTTCATCATAATAATATTGTGTTTTCAAAATAAGCAGTTCATTTTCAAAATCTACTTGATTGCTTGCTTAGCTTGCCCCCTTTTGCGCCCAATCCATGCTGGTGGACACGGACTACGGTCGTGTCGATCATGCCCTGACTCCAATCGGGTTCTATCGAAACATGATCCAAAATGATGTCCCATATCCCCGCCTTTTGTAAGCGCCAGAAAAAACTGTAGGCGGAAGACCAGGAACCATAATAGGCAGGCAAATCTCGCCATGGGGCTCCTGTACGAGCAATCCAAAGTACGGCATTCAGCATCTGACGACGATCTTTGGGCGGACGACCTCCTTGCGGTTTTCGGGTAGGGGGCAAAAACGGCTCAATGACATTCCACTCTTCATCGCTTATTTCGTATCTGCGTCTCATAGGTTCAATTGTGCTGCTTTTTTATGGATTGTACAGTTTGCGTACAGACTCTAGTAAATCAGGTATGCGGCGAAAATATAGCTCGGCTTTAATAAGACAACGTTCTTTGTTGGATTATTGAAGCCGATTATACTTATTCTTTAACTTTGCTTCGCTTCGTTGTCTTCACTTCGTTCGACTTCGCTTTTTTTAACTTCATTTCTTATCGCTTACTAATCACGTATGATTAACGTTTTTTATTTATCTTTTATGCTGTGACGACAAATTTGAAGCACGGCAAGACCTAGCCGAACAATTACACGTATTCAAAAAAGAAATAGAACGTTTCGCGACCCTCGACATTGGCGATGTACAGGTCATGAAACACGTTCTACAGAGGTTAATACAAAAAATTGAAGTTTTCGAGGGTGGAAAAATTAAAATTCACTATAATCTTTCCACCCCTCTCCCACAGAACTAAGATACAGTCTACTTGGCTGTATCTTTTCTTTCAAGTCTTACTGTACACTCCACATGTGTGGTGACGACTTGGTCAAGATGGCTGCCCAAAATAAGATCATACGGCAAAGTTATAGGTGATTGTTACAATGCCGCTGTCATGGACATCGATGCGCTTTACCAGCGCTTGCAGCGTTTCCCGGTCCAGCCTGTCTAACGGCAGGAGCCTGACAATATCCTTCAAGCTCATGGATTCGCGGCTTCCGCGCTCTTTGATGAGCTGATTGCAGGATTAGTTTCACCGTGCTGAGATGCCAGTCGGAAGAGCCGTTTTTGCGGTTTTGCCGTTGGGCCGGAGTCTGCACTTTCTCGTCCGTCAACTGGTTGGCGATCGCCCTCGAACCGCCGTTCCACCTGCTATTCGCCATAGAGGATATTACTTTTCATAGCGTTTTCCCTCCATTTCCTTATCCGAAAAATGGCATGAAAAAGACCGTCCAGATGGAACGGTCGAATCAATCCGTATGAATTTATATCAAGCCTATTTTGTCACACGTTTCCGTTTCGTTCTTGAAGGCAAGATGTTGATGACATCCACAACGCGATCACGTTCGTGAACGGCGTAATAAAGATTCGATCCAGGCACAAATCAAACTCGTCCTTAAAAATAATACGGAAGGGACGGTTAATTCCTTCTGCCACGGCGCTTCTCCTTCAGTTCGCTGGCCGTGTACCCTTTCATGTCGGGATTATCCAAATATTTTTGCAGAGAAGCTTTCAGTTCGGGATAGTCCTCAATTTCTTGGGCCAAGTCCAGTTCGGGATCATCTTCCGCGACCGGCTCAAAGTTCTCCACTTCCACGGAAACCAGTTTGCCCTCAATAACGAAAGGTCGGATTGCTTGCCTTCCAACGCATGTAAAAGCTCTTCCTTAGCTTGATCGCTCAACTGGTTCATGCCGCTCACCTCCATTTCATAATAACAAAATCGTGGAAAATTCGCTAAAGCTATATTATGCAAGATGCCCGCCTCGTTGGAGCCGTCTTGTTTCCGCAGCGGATTTATTTGTCCTTGGAGTCGCCCTCAGGAATGGTGTGACTGGCATTCCAGCAAGGAACATACCAGTTGTGCACCGTCCTTTAACCTATGTAGGTACATTCTTTCCTTTTTCCAGATTCACAATGAAATTATGCTTTTCCTCCCAATCCCATAATCCCGCCTTATTCTGTTCGTCCATCCGGTATTGGAACTGCTCGATTGCTATAAGTTCCCCGGATCGCAAGATTGAGGGAGGTTTGGCTTAAACACGATAGATTTATCATTCAACATCTATATATTGCAACGCATCATACATGGTTTCACCCGAATATAGCTTCGGTAATTTCAGGATAACAAATCTGTTCAAGAAGCGATTCACTTGATCAATTTTCGGATCACCATACTCATCGATGTTGCCTTCCATCTCGTATTGTGCGACCATTATCATTTCGTTGATTTGACCAATTATGCTTCTGTCGCTTGTCGGGGTATAACTAACATCTCCACAATTTAGTAAATATTTATCAACCAATACTTGTTCCATTCCATCTGCAAGCAAATTGTCGGAGATTTGCTTTACGATCAAGTCACCGAATCGCTTAAAATCAACCTTCACCAAACCAAACATCACAAAATTGTATCTTGTTTCGTTATTCATAACCAATACACACTTTCGGCGACTAAATGAAAATAAATGAGCATGCCAGCAATACAGTGGATTAGAATGTTTCGGCTTCTCAATTAACAAGGGAACACCCAGTTCGCTTGCCAGCTTTTTTGTACATTGTATTGTGATCATTGACAGTTACCTCATATCATGAACTTTTGAGTTCCAGTATTCAACGAATGCGGTATAACTTGTAACTAAAGTAAAGAACGGAATATGCTGATTAACAAGCAGCTTGTAGGAATTGACATACGGGACATGATTCTTTCGAGCCTTGGCAAGGCGGTGATGACCATCGATAACGATAAACGAACCCGGACTGATCTCCGCCTGAATTATTGGTATGGATAAATCAACAGTATCCACATGGTTTTGGTTGATTGAAGATGAAAGGAACTCTTTCTCAACATCAATTACGGAATGATGGATTCCCACTCGTTTCTTTCGATATACTTAATTATCCTCGAGATGTTCCATTCAAAAATTCCATGACGATAAAGCTCTTCATTTTCAAGAGATTCAATAGGTGAGTAGCTTTGATCGACAACCAACAAACGACTTTTCTCTTGCATTTCAACTCTCCATTCCTTTAACTTTCCGCAGCATTTCTTATGCTTCAGACCGCTTCCGCAAGGACAAGGATCGTTTTTGCCGAACTTAACACTTGTAACGGGCACTGCTTTAATTATGCCATCCCATTTTCAAAGGGTGTAGTCGCATTATACCTCATGATCGGCCACCTTTGAAACGCCTTTTCAGTATTTGGCTCTGATCGCCCTCGAACCGCCGTTCTACTATCCAATCCGCATGTTTTCGATTCATCATCTCCATTCTGACACCCTCCTATCCGAAAATGAGTGCAAAAAAGAAGACCAGAGCAGAAGCTCCGATCTCCCAAATAAATCCCAGTAAGATCTTTATGCCGTACTAAGTCCTCTTTCTTTTCCAATACACATTCTCTCTTTTATGTTTAATGCCATTTACCCAAACGACTGCTTCGTCTTCGTTAACCTCAAACACGAGAATGACTTGATACAGCCCCAGCCTTGCCCATTGTCCTTTCAATTTGCCTGTCAGGATTGGTTTGTCGGTAAGAGTTGGTGTAAATAGCAGTCGTTAAACGATTCCAGATAAATTCTTTCCTTCACGTCCGGCGGATAGGCGAGAATTCTGCTGAGTTCATCCAAAGCCGTTTGCGTCCAATAAACGCTATACGTTTTGTTCATGCTCAAATTCCTTGACCTTGCTGCGCAAATAGTCAAGTCCCGCTTCTTTACTGTATATGCGCCCATGTTCACGATCTTCGCGGCTCTGCTCGACTTGTCGAATGAGATCAGCATCCTCCGCGAGCGATGCGACATCCAATTGTTCCAGAACGGCTCTTTCCCGTTTCATATTCAAATACCCGATAAAATCATAAACTTCGATTGCGTCTTGTTCGGGGATTTGATCGATCATTCTTTTCAGTTCTTCCCGGTCTACACTCAACCCGTTCACCGCCTTTCCATACACCAACAACAGATTATTCCCATTATACCACAAATGGAGCGGAACTTAGACAGAAAGATGCCATCAGGTCGCCAGACCATGGCATCTTCTAAAGCTTCGATGAGGATAGATAATAACGGTTGCCTTTGTCGCCGCGCACGTGCCCTCGTGTCGGCGAGAAAAAAGTCAGGCCAGGCAATCTACCTGCCTGACTCTTCTTTACCGCACGTTGCCGCACCTAAGGGAACTTTCAACCTAACTCCCCGTGAACGTGAAATTGCCTTATCGTCTATGACCTGTTCCTCGATCGCTGAGATGGCCGAACAACTTCATGTGACGGAAATCACCGTCAAAAAGCATTTGGGCAGGATTTATGAGAAAGCTGGAGTAAAAGGAAAAACTGAACTGATAAAGAAACTGATGAGTCTTTAAAAATCAGGGTATGTAGGTTGGAAATAAGTAAAAAAAAGAAGACCGACTCTTCAGGAGTTACCGCCATACCAAAAAACGCAGCCGCTCTGGCTGCGTTAATTTAATAGATATTGGTGGAGCCAAGGGGGATCGAACCCCTGACCTCATCGCTGCCAGCGATGCGCTCTCCCAGCTGAGCTATGGCCCCAAATTTTCCAATTATACAATTTCTTGCAACATTCAATCACTTACTTTAAGGTAGTGCATTTGCCAAGTTTGGAATCCCAGCTGAGCTAATGATCCGTGTGGCGACAAAAAAGATAATAACACAGAGGAGCTAAGCTTGTCAACGCTTTTGCGTTAATTAATTTTTCCCGCCTTCGCCGCCGACATGATGCTTGCCGAGCAGCTCGTTAAGCTCCTTCATGAACATGTTGATGTCCTTGAATTGCCGGTACACGGAAGCAAAGCGAATGTAGGCCACTTCGTCCACGGGGTACAGCTCGCTCATGACGATTTCACCGATATCGCGGCTGTCTACTTCGGCGTGGGCGGTGTTGCGCACCTGCTTCTCGACTTCGGAGACGATCATCTCGAGACGCTCTACCGAAACCGGACGCTTCTCGCAAGCGCGGATAAGGCCGCGGAGCATTTTCTCCCGGCTGAATTCTTCCCGGCTGCCGTCCTTCTTAATGACGATCAACGGAGTCTCTTCCACCATCTCGAACGTCGTGAAGCGCTTCGTACATTTCTCGCATTCGCGGCGGCGGCGTATCGATTTATTTTCATTAGCGGGGCGAGAGTCAAGCACTTTCGTCCCGGGATAGTCGCAATAAGGGCATTTCATCGAATTTCATCCTTTCAAGTTTCCAGCGACTTCCTCACATGAAGATCGCCATTACGCACATAATAGGATTACCAACGACAAGGAGGTGAACAGACATGGGTGCAGGTCAATCCCGCAGCAGCAACGTTTTGGTAGTCCCTCAAGCAAATGCAGCGTTGGATCAACTGAAATACGAAGTAGCACAGGAACTGGGTATCGCCATTCCTCAGGATGGTTACTACGGTAACATGGCTACTCGTGATACTGGTGCAATCGGTGGTCACATCACACGACGCCTGGTACAAATCGCTGAGCAGCAACTAGCCGGTCAATTCAAATAATAACACGTTTTGAGGAATACGCAAGAAGTGTCGGACAAGGCTCCCGCAAGGGCTGCCTGTCCGATGCTTCTTTGCATTGAAAGGTCGGGACTAACCCCGGCTCCATTCGTCCCCGTACAGTTTATGATATTTGTTATAGTAGTACATCACGCGTTGAATGTAATGTCTCGTTTCACCGTAAGGAATTTGATTGGCGTTCTGTAACGTACCGTCCCACGCCTTCTCCTGCAGCCATCGGCTGACTTTGCCATGCCCCGCATTGTAACCCGCGATCATCGCATGCATATTTCCGCCGAATTGTTTGTCCATCCAGTGCAAATACCACGAGCCGAGCTCGATGCTGACCGCCGGGGTGCCTAATTTTTTCTTATACTCGGTGTCAAACGGCGCTTTCTCGATAATCCAATTTGAAGTGTCGGGCATCAGCTGCATCAAGCCGTAGGCCCCCTTATTCGATTCGGTATCCGGCTTATAATTGGATTCAACACGGATGATTGCCGCAATCAAGAACGGATCAAGCTCATACTGAAACGCGTTCCGGCGAATGTCGTCTTCATAATGAATAGGGTACAATAGACGTCCGATGAACGAGCTGCTCAAAAATAAAAAAATGAGAAAGGTCAGCAGCAATATGGCGAATACCCGCTTCTTGCGCCAAAACTTCATGTAAGCCCCCTTTCCTTCCAGAACGCCTCGATTTGCTTTTCCGTTTCTTCCAGCGAGCCTGTATTATCGATGACAATGTCCGCCAGTCGCCGTTTCTCTTCAATCGGCATTTGCGATTGAAGCCGCTGCTCCGCTTGCTCCGGCGATAACCCGTCGCGAGCCATCAGCCGCATCAATTGTACTTCGCGCGGAACGTACACGACCATGACCCGCTCCACCATCGACTGTAAGCCGGATTCGTACAGCAGCGGAATATCCACGACTACCAGCCTGTCCGGAAATTCATTCTCATAAGCCCGCATCCGCTCGCGCATCGTTGCGCGAATGGACGGATGCAGCAGACCCTCCAAGTCACGGCGCGCCTCGGGGTCGCCGAAGATACGCTCGCCAAGCTTCTTGCGGTTGAGCGAGCCGTCCTCCTGCAGCAAATCAGCCCCGAAACGTTCAATGACCTTCGCCAGCACGGGCGTGCCCGGCTCAACCACTTCACGGGCGATGCGGTCCGCATCGACAAGCAGTGCGCCGCGGCGGACGAGCATGGCGGCCACCGTGCTTTTCCCGCACGCGATGCCGCCGGTTAATCCGATATTCATCGTAAGATCCCTGCCTATTCCACCATATCAAGAACGTAGTTATAACAATTTCACGATGCCCATCACGATCAAAACAAATCCGGGCAGCACCGACAACCGGCGAACCCATTTCATCTCTGCGTACCGAAACCCGATTCTCAAGCCGAATCCGAGAAAAATGCCGCTCGACAGCGTAATGACTGCCGCTGTGAGCCAGGGCGTAAAGCCGATCAACGCGGCCCCGATCCCTGCGCCAAACGCATCCAGAGACAGTGCCAGACCAAGCAGCGTCGCCTCGTACGCCGAGATATTGCCGGAACGGTCCATATCGGCGATCGACGGCTTCCGCAAGATTTGGATAACCAGGCCGAATCGCTTCAGCTCGATGTACACAATCTCTTTCGCCGTGACCGCAACTGGCGGCGCCTCGCTTGCTTCAGACCTCCCGGCTGCCGATACGGATTCCTCTCCATCGTTAGAATCCAGACCTGGATCCTCATCCTTTTTTTGCATAAACAGCTGATACAGCGCCCACACACCGATGCCCATCAAGATGAAAGCGCCGATATCCTTGGCGACATTCGGATGAACGTAACCGCTCATCCATACGCCGATTTGCATCGAGAGCAAAATAATCAAGCCCGAGACGCAGCAAATGATCGCCACCGACAAGAACGGTATCCGAATTTTGCGCAGCCCGTACGTGACGCCGACGCCGAAACCGTCCAAACTGACGGCAAGCGCCAGCAGCATTAATGAAAAGACCGGCAGCATGCTCTTTCCTCCCAGCTAGAAACCGTCGAAGTTAGCGGCGGTTCAATCGTTGTGCAACGACGCAGTCAGCCCTAAAGCTTATACCTCGCGAACGTCTCACTGGTTACTATATGGGAGTTCTGGGCGGGTGGTGCATCATTCGTTCATAATCGGCCGCCGTTACGCTTTGGTCTTGCCGCCCGAGCTGCGTTTGCGTTTCAACGGCTGGCACTTCGGGCAGTAGTGCGTGCCGCGTCCGGCCACGACCTTCTTCTCGATGTGCTGCCCGCAAGTAGGGCAAGGCTCTCCTTGACGGCCGTATATGTTGAACTGGTGCTGAAACATCCCAATCTCGCCTTGTCCGTTCACGAACGATTTGATCGAGGAGCCGCCGGCCGCTACCGCATCGCGCAGCGTCGACACAATCGCCTCATGCAGCTTGGCCCATTCGGACGCGGACAACGAGTTCGCTTCCCGCTCCGGATGGATGCCGGCCCTAAACAACGATTCATCCACATAAATATTCCCGATGCCGACAATGTATTCCTGATTGAGCAGGAGCGGCTTAATTTTGGTCGTCCGCTTCGCGAGCCGGTCGGTCATCGCCTTCAGCGTGAACGCCTCGTCGAGCGGCTCAAGACCGAGCTTGCGCAGCGGCGCCTCCTGCAAATCCTGATCTTTGGCAAAAATATGCATCGTGCCGAACTGTCGCACATCTTTATACCGCAGCTCGCTCCCATCCGTGAAATGAAACACGACATGCGTATGCGGCTCAAGGGGTTCGTCTGAACGGTAAACCCCGTATCGGCCTTCCATCCGCAGATGGGAGACGAGCGTATAATGATCGAAGATGAAGCGTAAAAATTTCCCGCGCCGCTCCACCGAACGGATCGTTTCACCAACAAGCAGCGCGGCGAAAATTTCGATGTCGTCCGGATGCTGAACGATCCGCGGCAAGCGGACGGTCACCCGTTCGACGGTTTTGCCTACAACAAGCTGCTGCAGCGTGCGGCGGACCGTCTCGACCTCAGGCAATTCCGGCATGATGTTGTGTCCCTCCCGATTATTTCGCTTCGTACCAATTCGTGCCGCTGTCGACGTCGACCTTAAGCGGCACGTCCAGCTGGAGCGCCGATTCCATGACTTCCGCCACCATGCGCTTCATCGACTCCAGTTCCTCTTCCGGCACTTCAAGCACCAATTCATCGTGTACCTGCAGCAGCAAGCGGCTTCGCACGCCTTCTTCCAGCATGCGCCGATCCAGCTGCACCATAGCCAGCTTGATGATGTCCGCGGCAGATCCCTGGATCGGCGAATTCATCGCGGTTCGTTCCGCGAACGAACGGATGTTATAGTTGGACGCCGTAATCTCCGGCAAATAGCGGCGGCGGTGGAGCAGCGTCGTGACGTAGCCGTCGGTCCGCGCCTTCTTCACAATATCTTCCATATATTGGCGAACCCCCTGGAACACGGCAAAATATTGCTCGATAAACTGAGCCGCGTCTTTACGGGTAATGTTCAGGTTCTGCGACAAGCCGTAATCGCTGATGCCGTACACGATGCCGAAGTTAACGGCTTTCGCTTGGCGGCGCATATTCGAGTCGACCTGCTCCTCCGCCACGCCGAACACGTCCATCGCCGTCTTCGTATGAATGTCCATATTGTTGCGGAACGCTTCAATGAGCCGCGCATCCTGTGAAATGTGCGCGAGCACGCGCAGCTCGATCTGCGAGTAGTCGGCCGTCAAGATACGCCACCCCGGTTCGGATGGCACGAACACCTTGCGGATTTTGCGTCCTTCTTCGAGACGGATCGGGATGTTCTGCAGGTTCGGGTATTGGCTGCTCAGCCTGCCCGTAGCCGCGATCGTCTGCCTGTAGTACGTGTGCACCTTGCCGGTATCGGGCCGAACCTCTTTCAGCAGCCCTTCCACATACGTGGATTGCAGCTTCGCCAGCGTGCGGTAATGCAAAATTTGAGCAACGACCGGGTGGCGGTCCTGCAGCTTCTCGAGCACCTCGGCGTCGGTGGAATAGCCGGTCTTCGTCTTCTTCACAACGGGCAGCTGCAGCTTCTCGAACAAAATTTCGCCGAGCTGCTTCGGCGAATTGATGTTGAATTCCGTGCCGACCGATTCATAGATGCTCTGTATAATCTGTTCGACCCGTCCGCTCAATTCGGCGCCGTACCCCTTCAGCTCCTCGGTATCGACCTTGATGCCCTTCTTCTCCATCGAAGCCAATACAAGCGCAAGCGGGAGCTCAAGCTCGTAGAACAACCCGTGCATTTCGCTGGCCTCAAGGGCCGCCATCAGCTTCGGCGTCAGCCGCTGCACGGCTGCCGCCTTGCGTCCCATGAAGCCGGCCAGTACGTCCTGCTCCGGCACCTGGAACTTCGCCCCCTTGCCGAACACGTCTTCGTCGGCAGGCAGCGCCGGCAAGCCGTAACGCGACGTCAGACCGGACAGCGTCAGCGTAGACTCGGTCGGATCGAGCAAATAACCGGCCAGCAGCACGTCGAAGGCCACGCCCTGCAGCTTTATGCCTCTCCACCAAAGAGCGACGACTGCCTTATGCAAGTCGTACACGGTGATCGACTTGCCTTCGTCGGCCAGCCAGGCGCGAACTTCGCCGGCGCCATCCCCCGTCAGCACGTCGAACGGAACGTAGTGCACGCGGCCTGACTCGGCGCCGGAATCCTCCTGCGCTTCGGAGGAGCCTCCCGCATCGTCCGCCTCATAGAACGCGATGCCGAGCACCTCGGCCGTATGCGGATTGTCTCCGATCACTTCGACGTGGAGCGCTTTTACGCGCGGCAGCGCAGCGATAAGCTTGTCCAGCTGCGCCTGCCCGGATACCCGCACCGTCTCCACAGAAGCGGCCGGAGCCGCTTCGGTCCCGTTCTCAGACGATTCGTCTCCGCCGACACCGACGCCATGCAAATCGAGCCGTTCCAGCAGCGATTTGAATTCCAGCTTGCGGAACATCTCCCCGAGCGCCTGCTTGTCGTAACCCGCATAAGAGAGCGAATCGAGCTCCATATCGACCGGCACCTCGCGGTATATGGTCGCAAGCTCCTTGCTCATCCGCGCATCGTCGGCATGTGCGGCGACCTTCTCGCCCATCTTGCCTTTGATCTGCGATGCATGCTCCAATACGTTTTCTACGGTCCCGTATTCATGCAGCAGCTTGAGCGCCGTCTTCTCGCCGACCCCGGGAATGCCCGGAATATTATCGGACGTATCGCCCATGAGTCCCTTCAAATCGATGATTTGCTGCGGTTTCAGCCCATACTTCTCGTCGATATGAGCAGGGTCGAACAGCTCGATCTCGCTGATCCCCTTCCTCGTTAACGCGATATGAACCTTGTCGGAGGCGAGCTGCAGCATATCTTTATCCCCTGTCACGACGACGACTTCCTTCAGCTCGTCCTGACCCTCGGCCAGCCGGGTGACCGTACCGATGATATCGTCAGCCTCGTATCCTTCCAGTTCGAACTGTTTGATCCCGAACGAAGCAAGCAGCTCCCGCAGCAGCGGGAATTGCTCGGTCAATTCCGACGGGGTCTTCTCCCTCCCGCCTTTATATTCCGCATAACCTTTATGCCGAAACGTCGTCTTCCCCGCATCGAACGCCACAAGGAAGTGCGACGGCTGATGTTCCTCTAACAATCTCAATAACATGGTCGTAAATCCGTAAACCGCGTTCGTGTGCAGCCCTTTCGAGTTGCTGAGCAGAGGAAGCGCAAAAAACGCACGATACGCGATACTATTTCCATCGATCAAAATAAGCTTGGACAACGATTACACCCCATTCGCAGGCAGACTACCTTCTACCTACATGATAGCATACGACTCCAGAAGAAAAAAACATAAACGAAAGCGGACGGAACAGGGGTGACCCGGGCTAAGCTCGCATAAAATGAACTAACTCGCTCCTAGCCGCGCTTTGCGTTCGCATCGCGCCAGGAAACCGGAGGGATGAAAGTGACTGAAGACAAACCGCTTAGCGGAAAGCAAGCCGTATTCTTCGATGTCAATCAGACGTTGGTCGTGCGGGGGCTCAGCTTTGAAGCCAGTTTTCGCGAGGTGTGGAGCCGCTACACGGCCCGTTGGAGTACTGACGACACGCCGGATGCCGGGCAATTATGGCAGGCCTATATCGGCAAATGGCATCATCGCAAGAAGGCTCGCGCCACCTTCAAGCAGCTTGACGAACTGCAGCAGCAATGCTTGCGCGAAGCGTTCGAGGAACAGCAGATTCCGTTCTCCTCCGCGATGACCCGTGATTTTATGAAGGAAGTGCTGCAGCTGCAGGTCTCTGCCAAGACCATGCCCCCGCACACGCTCGAAACGCTTGCCGCGCTCGCTCCGCGCTGCAAGCTCGCGATCATCAGCAACAGCCCGCGCGCCGAAGTGATGCTGCTGCTCCAGAGGTTCGGCCTGCATCCGTTCTTTCCGCAGGAACGCATCTACACCGCCCTCAAGCCGGCGGACAAAAAGCCCGCCCCGCTCTTGTTCAAGACAGCGCTGCAGGCGCTGCAGCTCCCTCCGCGACATGCCGTCATGGTCGGCAATTCGTGGAAGCACGACGTATGCGGAGCGGTTAAAGCCGGGCTCGACGCCGTATGGCTGCACGAGGACAGAGACTCCGCGGCGGAGGGCAAAAAAATTTCCCAGCACCGGCTGGGAAAAAGAAAAGTGTATTTAATCCGGCGCCTGGATCAGATGCTCGATTTGTTCCCGTGATGCGCAGGCTGCGGATCAGCGGCGGGAGCCGTCGCCTCCGAGCCGATGCAGTCGCAGTAATACACGCTGCCGCGATACGCCTTGGACAGCTTTTTCAGCCGGGCCGAGACCTGTGAAATTTGCTCGGGCGTCACGCCGAGCCCGGACTTGCAGACGACCAGCGCTAACGACAATGTCACACCACCGCTCTCCATCCGATTGCCGTGCCGGTCTTCGACGTAAGACCAGTTGTCTACTTCATAAAACGCCCGAACGCCCCGGTCAAAACGCTGAAGGATGTCCGTACATAACAATTCCGGGTTGGAGGTGCCGCTCATGGCAATGAAATCGTCACCGCCGATATGTCCGACAAAGTCATCCGGGATGCCGGCAAGGTGGATCGCCTGTTGAATGCAATCGGCCGTAAACTGAATCAACTGGTCGCCCTGATGAAAGCCGTAACGGTCGTTAAACCATTTGAAGTAATCGAGGTCGGCATAAATGACCGAGAAGTGACGGCCCTCGGTCAGCCTCCGATTCAGCTCGCGGTTAATCTGTAAATTACCGGGCAATCCGGTAAGCGGACTGGCGACTTTGGCATTCTCCATCTTCACATTCGTCATGCATTCCAGAATGGTGCGGATGGAGGCGGTGCCAAGCATGCAGCCTTTCGACGTGACGATGACCAGATCGTATAAATTACGAATATCCCTGGATGTGGCAAGCCGCGAAACCCATTCTACCGGCGTATGCTCCTCAACGATTAAGGGCCGAACGTCCATGATTGAATCGATCGGCCGATTCCAAAAGAGCGAATAGCCGTATTGCCCGGCCAATTGCTGAAATAACCGATCGCGCATAATAAGGCCGACGGGCTCGCTCCCAGTCGTCACCACCACACCTTGGGCGTTTACATGTTCTTTGAAGTAATTGGCTACGGTCGAAATCGGTGTCTGGGCGTCGAACGTCGGGGAGGGGGAACTCAGCTCGCCGATGCTTAGCACATGCCCTGACATCTCGAGTTTTTTGCGGTGTGAGACAATATGCTGCCGAAGCTCGGGAGTTAGATCCGCCGGTTCCTTATCAGGACGTCCCAGCAAGAAACCTTGTCCGTAATGGACCCCCATCAGCGTAAGCTTCGTCAGCTCCTCCTCGGTTTCTATCCCTTCGGCGATCAAATAGACGCCGAGCTTCTCGGCGAACGTCACCATCGTTTCAAGGATATATTCCTTTGTTTTGTTCCGATGCACGCCGGAGACGAGAGAACGGTCCACCTTGATATAATCCGGGTGCAATTCGGCAATGGCCTGCAGCGACGAGTAACCTGCCCCCGCATCGTCGATGGCGATCCGGTAGCCCTGCTTCCGGTAGTGATCCAGGATATGCTTGGTCTTCTCAAAATCTTCAATCGAGCTGCGCTCCGTAATTTCGAACACGACGTTAGCCGGTGTGAGACCGCGAAGGCGCAGCAGCTCTAGCGTTTGCCCCGGGGCAAACAAAGGGTCGTTCAAGATGTCCGCCGACAAATTCAAAAAGAGCTGCTGCTTCCCGCTGCGCAGCGTGACGCTTCCGATCGCATTCGACCGCGCCAGCCTATCGAGCGGGTACAACAAGCCTTCTTGTTCGGCCAACTCAAACAACGACAGCGGGGAATGAAGCGCACTCCGTTCCGGTCCGCGCGTTAAAGCCTCGTAACCGAGGACCTCCCCGTCGCTCAAGGAGACGATGGGCTGATACACGGAGCGGATGTTCTTCGAGTGCAACAGGTCGAGAAGCTCTTCCCGCAGCGCTCGCCTCACTTCCGCTGACGACTCGATCAAGTTTCGGTCTGCTGCCATATCCATCCCTACTTATCGAATTGTAGTCTTATTCTACATTCACTATAACATAGGACCTTCAACCTAGTATTAAATGGAAACGACAGCGCATGTTAAAATATTGTAAAATATTGCTTCTTGTATCCGTCACCGGTTAAACGGAAAATTAAAAAAAAGCACAGCTTCGGCAGTTGGCCAAAACTGTACTCTTCTCCTCAAACATTCAGATCTTTACGCTTACCCGTAACCATATAAATAACGCCTTCGCCGATATTGGTCGTATGATCGGCGACGCGCTCAAGGAAATGCGCGGCCAGCATCAGCTGCGACAGCTCGCGGTTGCGCGCCAAGTCACTGTTCATGAGGCCGTTGATCTCCTCCACGACCGAGCTGTACAGCTTATCGACCTCGTCGTCGCGTTCGGCGAGCCTCGCTGCGCGATGCACGTCCCGCTGCGTGTACGATTGCAAGCTTTCGCTCAGCATTTCCCGAACGATCAACGCCATATTCGGGATGATTTCCAGCGGTTTCACCGGGTCTTTGCCTGCCAGACGCCGGGCGATCTTCGCGATATCGACCGCGTGATCGGCGATTCGCTCCAAGTCGACGGCGATTTTGAGCGCCGTCCCGATGATCCGCAGATCGCTGGCCATCGGCTGCTGCAGCGCAATGAGGCGCAAGCAATTTTCTTCAATTTGCAGCAGCTTATCGTCAATCTGATCGTCTTGATCGATCGTTTGCTTAGCCAGCGTTTCGTCCCGCTTCGCCAACGCTTCAACCGCTCCTTCGATGCTGTTCTCTACCAGAGTGCCCATATTGAGCAGTTCTTGCTGCAAATCCTCCACCGCTTGATGAAAATTCGACCTCGTGTCCATCCGCTACTCCTCCTAATTATCGTTGTCGTAATTAACCGAAACGTCCTGTAATATAATCTTCCGTCCGTTGGTCGGTCGGCGTCGTGAAAATTTTCTCCGTTTGATCGGATTCGATCACTTCGCCATTCAGGAAGAAGGACGTGAAGTCGGAAATCCGTGCGGCTTGCTGCATATTGTGCGTGACGATAACGATCGTATATTTCTCGCGAAGCTCGCGGATCAGCTCTTCGATCTTCAGCGTCGAGATCGGATCGAGTGCGGACGTCGGTTCGTCCATCAGCAGAATGCGCGGGTTCACGGCGAGCGCTCTTGCGATGCACAGCCGCTGCTGCTGGCCGCCGGACAAACCGTAGGCCGACTTTTTCAAGTTGCCGCTGACCTCGGTCCACAACGCAGCCGCCTTCAAGCTCGTCTCGACGATGTGATCGAGCTGTTCTTTATCTTTTATGCCGTGAATGCGCGGACCATACGCAATGTTATCGTAAATGGATTTCGGGAAAGGATTCGGCTGCTGGAATACCATGCCGATGTTTTTGCGCAGCAGCTCGACATTCACATCGGGGTCGTAAATATTTTGACCGTCGATGGCTACTTTCCCTTCAATCCTGATGCCCTTGATCATATCGTTCATCCGGTTTAACGTCCGCAGCAGCGTCGACTTCCCGCAGCCGGAAGGTCCGATGAAGGCGGTGACAGAGCTTTCGGAAATTTCCATGTCCACTTTCTTTAACGCATGAAATTCGGAATAATATAAATCCAGCTGCTTTATATCTACAATCGTTGTCATCTCTAGGCTCCTCCTGAACGGTCTTCTACAGCTTCCTCTGATACTTGTTGCGCAAATAGATGGCGAACGCATTCATGCTGAGCAGCATGATGAGCAATAAAATAATCCCTGCCGCGGCCACGTTCTGAAATTCCGCCTGCGGCTGGCTCGCCCAGTTGAAAATCTGGATCGGCATTGCCGTGAATGTATCCATCGGCGATTGCGGCAAGAAAGCCACGTAAGCGACCGCGCCGACGACGATAAGCGGAGCCGTCTCTCCGATTGCCCGGGACAACGACAGAATCGATCCGGTTAGAATGCCCGGCAAGGCCGTCGGCAGCACCACGCGGGTGATCGTCTGCCAGCGGTTCGCGCCGAGCGCGAATGAAGCGTTCCGCAGCGACTGCGGCACCGTCTTGATCGCTTCCTGCGAGGAGACGATAATAATCGGCAGCACGAGCAGCGTCATCGTCAACGCGCCGGACAAGATACTGCGTTCCAAATGCAGCAGCCGGACGAAAACCGTCAATCCGAGCAGTCCGTACACGATGGAGGGAACGCCGGCGAGGTTCGCGATGTTCGTTTGGATAATACGGCTGAATAAAGTGTCTTTGGCATATTCCTCCAGGTAAATCGCGGTTGCGACACCGATGATGAACGTGAGAGGGGCCGTAATCGCCATCAGCCACAACGTACCGACGAAGGCGGCCAGAATGCCGGCCCGATCCGGTATACGTGATGAATAGTTGGTCAGGAAGTCCCAATCCAACCAGCCGAGACCTTGATATAAGATTTGTATAAGCAATAAAGCAAGCGCAACAATTCCGAAGCAGGTGGATGCAAAAAACAACTGATGGAAACGTTTATTTTTGCTTTTGCGTTTATTGATGTGCTGAAGTTCATTATGGCTTTCCATCAGTATTCCTCCCTGAACTTTCTGGAAATGTAGCTTGCCAGAATATTCATAGCCAATGTCATGACGAACAACGTCATCCCTACTGCATAAATCGTTAAATATTCGATTGATCCATACCGTGTATCGCCAGAGCTGACCGATACGATATAAGCCGTCAACGTTTGCAAGCTTTGCAGCGGATTATAGGCCATTACAGCCATATTGCCCGCCGCCAGTGTCACGATCATCGTTTCGCCGATCGCACGGGACAACCCGAGCACGAAGGATGCGACGATACCGGAGAAAGCGGCCGGAACGACGATTTTCAAAGCTACCTCCAACCTGGTCGACCCAAGCGCGTAAGCGCCGTTGCGAAGCGCTGTTGGCACAGCAACCATAGCGTCTTCGCTTAAAGAGGAAATAATCGGAATAATCATGATTCCTACAACGATGCCCGCACTAAGGGCATTGAATATTTCCGTTTGCGGAATGATGAACCGGAGTACAGGCGTAACGAACGTCAGGGCGAAGAAGCCGTATACGATCGTCGGAATGCCCGCCAATATTTCCAGAATCGGTTTGACGATATTCCGCACTTTTGCAGGTGCATATTCGCTTAAATAAATGGCGCTGCCGAGCCCGATCGGGATGGCGACGGCGCTGGCGATCAGCGTAATGAGCAGCGTACCCGAGATCAGGGGTAAAATGCCGTACTGCGGCGGCTCGAACAGCGGTGTCCACTGGATGCCGCTGATGAATTCCCAGAACGGGACTTCCCGGAAAAAGCCGAACGATTCGACGATGAGGATCAGCACGATGCCGACGGTCGTCATAATCGAAATAACAGCAAAAAAGGCCAATATCTTGGGTATCAGCACATCGGAGGATAATACGTTTTTTTTCTTTTTATAATTTACTTTTGTCAATTGAGGCGAAACTTTTTTGTCCATAAACTATCCCCCCGTGTAAAGCAAGTAATAGTCGGAAAACCGCGGCACTCCACAGCGAACCTCCGGAGTGCCACGGCTTCCAAACTTTTTTACAGATTCAGGTTCATTATTTCAATAATTCCAGGTTTTTGTTCAAAACATCTTGAGGAAGCTTGATATACTTAACGGCTTCAACCAATTTCATGCCTTCCGCACTGTTGTAATATTTCAAAAATTCTTTAATGTGCGGTTGATCGATCGCTTTCTTCGTCGGATACACGAAGATGTAACGGGAAAGCGGCGCATAGGTCATTTTTTCGATCGTTTCGTGAGTCGGAGCTACTGCCGGAGCGTTCGCATCCTTTTTGATCGAAACGGCATTCAACTTATCTTCATTTTCTTTGTAGTAAGAGAAACCGAAATAGCCGAGAGCAAACTCATCGCCGGCTACGCCCTTCACAAGTACGTTATCGTCCTCGGAAGCCGTGTAGTCCGCGCGGGATTCTTTTGCTTTGCCGTTGATCGCTTCCGTAAAGAATTCGAACGTACCGGAAGCCGTACCTGGGCCGTACAACTTGATTTCTTTATCCGGCCATTCCGGACGAACTTCGTTCCATTTTTTCAATTTGCTGTCTTTATTCCAAATCTTTTTCAATTCCTCGACCGTCATATCCTTCGCGAACGTGTTCTTTTTGTTTACGACAACGGTAATGCCATCCAAGGCCACGGGCATTTCAAATGCTTCGGTGCTTTGTTTCGTTTTCAATTCGTCCAATTCTTCTTTTTTGAACTTACGGGACATGTCCGCGATATCGATTTCGCCAGCGATCAATTTCTTCGCGCCGTTACCGGAACCGGACTCGCCGACTGTAATTTTTACATCTTTATTTTTCTTCATGAACTCCTCGGCCACAGCCTGGGAGATCGGGAACACGGTGGAAGAACCGTCAATTTTGATCTCGCCCTTCAGACCTGCTGGAGCCGGAGTCGCTGCGGAAGGAGCCGGCGTTGCGCCACCTTGCGTATTCTCGTTTGCTTTAGTACCACATGCCGCCAAAGACAATGCCATTACTGCCGCAGTTACCGCCAACGTGCTTTTCTTAAACAACTTGACCACTCCTTAAAATTTGTGTTTGTCGCTCACAATGACAATCTTATCTCCTTATTGTTTTCGCTAATTCAATCATTTGTTAACGCAATGTAAAAAATCTCGAAATCTCTGCAACGAAACGTCAAAGTGCCGCAAGAACGCTGCCTCATTCGACAAACATTTACATGAAATTAACATTTCTCGTACAATCGCTTAATTTTCGAATAGTACGATAGTCATAGAAAATTACACCTTACAGGGAGGGAAACGAATGGTTTCATCTATTCGAACATGGCTTAGCCTCGAATTTACGCTGAAAGCCAAACTGATTCTTAGCTTTACAGCCCTGCTGCTCATTTTTGTCGCCGTGTCTGCCTTTAATAGAAGCCAAATGAACGGCATTCATCAACAAGTGCTTCATCAGAATGCGGAAATGAACAAGCAGCGGCTTGCTCTGGAGCTGAAAATCAAAACGAACGAGATCGACGCCGTTAAATCTGGATATATTATTTCCAAAGATGAGAAATTAATCGGCCAGTTCGAACAAAAGAGCGCAGACTTTTACACGCTGGTCGAACAAATCGCATCCAGCGCCTCCAACAGCGACCAGCGTAAATGGAGCGCTAAGCTGACCAACACGTCTACCGAATATACGGCTACGTTCAACACCGCCCTGCAGATTGTCCGCAACCCCAATTTGTCTCCCGTGGAGATGAACGAGCAGTTAGCCAAGGTGCACGAGCTGTCGCAAGTACATAAGGAATACATCTTCGAGCTGGTCGATCAGTTTAACCAGGCTTACGAATCCGATGTACAAGCGGCAATCTCCAGCTCGAACGAATATGTGAAGCAGTCGCAGAACACCTCTTTAATAGCCGTATTGCTTGTTCTCGTCGTTAGTGCAGGTGTGGCCTTCTTGTTGATTCGCTCCTTCATGAGACCGATCAGCCGTTTGCAAAAAGCCGTAAGGCAAATTGCCCAAGGCGATTTAACGAGCCGGATCAACAACACGTCGCGCGACGAGCTCGGCAACCTGAGCCGCGACTTCGATCATATGATCGGGCAAGTTCGCGGGATGCTGCAAAACTCGCAGCGCATCGCCTCGTCGCTGTCCACGCACTCCAGCATGTTCCGCGAATTCTCGGGCTCGACAGCCTTGGCCAACAAGGAAATTGTGCGCGCCATTCATGAAATTTCGGCAGGCGCCGAGCAGCAGGCGCAATATACGGAGCTCAGCTCGACGACGATCAACGAGCTGGACGAGCAGGTGCGCGATATCGCGAAGTTCACCGACACGATGCAGCGCAAGAGCCGCGAAGCGGCTATCAATACGCATACCGGTTCGGAATCGATGGAAGAGCTGCAGAGCGCGGCGCGGCGCTCGGAAGAAGTGCTTCATCACGTGTATCAGGCTATGGAGACGTTATCGCGCAGCTCCGCGCAAATCGCCAAGATCGTGGGCACCATCTCGGATATTTCCACGCAGACGAATGTGCTTGCGTTGAACGCCGCGATCGAAGCGGCCAGAGCCGGCGTACACGGCAAAGGCTTCTCGGTCATCGCCGAGGAAGTGCGGCTGCTGTCGGGGCAGACGAATGATTCGTCCAAGACGATTGCCGTCATCGTCAAATCGTTGATGACACAAATTAAAGAACTTGAAGCAACTCTGGGGGAAGCGAAGCAATCGTTCGAACAGCAGAAAGGAAAGATGAGCGACAGCCTCGCGGCTTTCCAGGAAATTCGCCAATCGATGGACGAGCTCTCCAGCCATATCGGACAAATTCATTCGCGTATCGCCGCGGCGGAGGACAAAAACAACCAGCTCGTTCAGTCGATCCAGCATGTCGCTGCCATCGCGCAGGAAACGGCTGCCGGTGTCGAAGAAGTCAACTCCTCCTCGCTTCAGCAGGATGCGGCTATACACCAGATCGCCCGCGAAGCCGACGACATCTTGGAGCTGGCCCAGTGGCTGTTCACGGAAATCAACAAATTCAAGATCGGCGAGGCTGAACCGTCAACGGACGGCGATCCGGCAGCGCCGGAGGCGCAAGCCATGGCCCTGGAGGAGCGAAACGGCGGGAGCGAAAACCGCCCGAACGCCGAGACAGCAAGCGGATTTAACCCGGGGATGGATCGAAACGATGCCCTCAGGGAACCTCAGCGGACAACAGTGAACACCCAAGAAGCGGAGAAAGCCGAAGGGCAAGAGAAGAGCGAAGAGGAGAAGAAGAAGCTGGTGACGGTATAGGTCCGATTCATTCGCACAGAGCTGCCCCCCGCCAGGGGCTTGAACCTCGGGCGAGGTGGCGGATGGCAAAGAGACATAAAGCGAACTTCCTGGCGCCGATAATAAAAAAAACGTACCGAAGCATGGTCTGCTTCCGGTACGTTTTTTGCGTTATTTTTCTTCGAAATAAACGGCCTTGCCCGTTTTGGAGGATTCGTAAATCGCTTCTAGAATTTCCGAAACGACGCAAGCTTGCTCCGGCGTGACCACCGGATCGGTATCGTTCTCGATCGCTTCCAGCCACATCCGGGCTTCCAGATCGGCCGGACTTTCTTTGGCTCCATCGTAGAAGTCTACGCCTTTTGCATCAAGCTGGATTTCATTTGTAAACAACCGGCTGTGCTTCTCCCCGTTGATGCGCAGGCCGTCCCACATATCGGCGCCGCCTTCCGTACCGCAAAGCGTCGTCTTGGCTTCCCCGGTTTGCAGCATATTGATGGCCCAGCTCGACTCCAGTACGATCGTCGCGCCGTTCTGCATCGTAATCATCCCGAATGCCGAATCCTCAACTGTAAACTTTTGCGGGTCCCAGGATCCCCAGGCATTCGCCGCATTTTTCTTCTGCGACAGCTTATGGAACGCCGTACCCAGTACCGCTTTCGGCTTGTAGTTGTCCATCATCCAGAGCGTCAGGTCAAGCGCGTGCGTCCCGATATCGATGAGCGGTCCCCCGCCCTGTTTCTCTTCGTCGAGGAACACGCCCCAAGTCGGCACCGCGCGGCGGCGAATCGCATGCGCTTTGGCGTAATAGATGTCGCCGAGCTCTCCATCCTCGCATACTTGCTTTAAGAATTGGCTATCCGGACGGAACCGGTTTTGGTAGCCGATCGTCAGCTTTTTGCCGGTTCGTTTGGCCGCTTCGACCATGCGTCTTGCGTCGGCCGCCGTCTTGGCCATCGGCTTTTCACACATGACGTGCTTGCCCGATTCCAGCGAAGCGATCGTAATATCGGCATGGGAATCGTTAGGCGTACATATATGGACGATATCCAGGCTCGAATCCGACAGAAGCTCCCGGTAATCGGTGTACACCTTCGCTTCAGCGGTGCCGAATTTTTGTGCCGCGTCCCGGGCCCGATCCTCATGAATGTCGCAGAAAGCGACCATTTGAGCGTTCGGCTGGTTTTGAAGCGCAGGCATATGTTTGCCGAATGCGATGCCGCCGCAGCCGATAATACCGATTCTATACACTTTAGACATAATTCATATTCCTCCCTGGACATAGCTTGTATAATGCCGATAAAGGCGCTTTACATTTAGTATAGACAAGTCCAAGGAAAAAGATATGGCGTATTTGGCTTTCTTTGCATCCGATTTTGGCATGCGCCGCTGCGCGGCGTTTCCCGGGAAATATTTTGTTACCGCAAAAAAACGGCCCCTTCACTAGGGCCCTGCAAAACGAATACAGATTCTGTTAAAAACAACCCAATGCCGCGCAGGCATTGGGTTTGTTGTATACTGGAAGAAAAGTAAAGAGAGTTGAATAAAATTGCTACACTCGGCTAAGCAAATGACCACATCGTTCCATGCGGAGTTATATAAATTTATCCCGGAAGATCATCTACTTAAGAAGATTCACGGTATTGTGGACTTCAGTTTCATCCATGAGCTAGTGAAAAATTCATATTGTGAGCATTAAGGCAGACCGGCAAACGAGCCGGAGCTGCTTTTTCGCTTGCTATTTTTACAGATCCTATACAATCTTTCGGATGAGCGAATGATACAAGAAGCGCAGGTTAACCTGGCTTACAAATGGTTTATCGGGGTAAATCCGGAAGATGCATTGCCGGATGCTTCGCAACTCTCACGTTTCCGTAACCACCGTCTTGGCGTAAATCAAGTGGCTGATGTGCTTAAACAAGTAGTAGGCCAGTGCATCGACAAAGGGCTCATCAAGTCGAAAACCATCATTATGGATGCCATGCATACGCATGCAGCAACCCAGCGTCAACAGCCGCTGAACGTGCTTCGGGAAGCAGCCAAACGACTATTTCGTGTTGTGGTAAAACGGCATCCAAAGCTAGAGAAGAAGCTTCCTCCCTTGCCGAAAGTCAAGAGTGAGCAAGAAGATGCAGAGAAGGTCATGTTGCGCTATCTCGCCGAGCTTGGTCAAACGGTAGAAGAGTTGTTGCCGGACCATGAAGGGGCAATAAGCGACAAATTGCATATCGCGAAGGAAAATACTGGAAACAGCCGTTCGCTCGTATTCTACTTTGACGTAGAGAAGTGCAAAGAATGTCCGTTGCGCGAGGGCTGCTACAAACCGGAGTCCAAAAGCAAGACATACTCCATTCGAATCATTGCTGAGCACTTCAAAGAACAAATGGAGTTCGAACTAAGTGATACGTTTAAAGAGCGGATTAAACGTAGGCCGATCATTGAACATAAAAACGCAGAGATGAAAAGGTTCCACGGTATGGAAAGGGCCAAATATCGAGGTCTTTTTCGTATGCGAATACAGGCCTATCTCACTGCGTTCGTTGTAAATGTGAAACGAATGGTTAGGTTAATAGAGCAAAAGCAGCCCGCCCTCTGACGAGGAACGAGCTGCTTTTTTAGTTTTCCAATCACTTTTACCAATTCAGAGAACTTGTTTTCTCAAAATTGAGGATTTTGCAGGGCTCTCTTCACTAGGGCCGTTTCTCTAACTCTTATCCTTCTTCACCGGGGTGGTCACGAGCTTATATCCCACGCCGCGTATCGATTCGATCTGCACCGATTGTTGGTTCATCTCCAGCTTCTTGCGCAAGGAGCTGACATGGACGTCGACGGTACGCTGGCCGCCGATATAATCGAAGCCCCAGACGATGTTCATCAGATCGTCCCGCGTCACGACGACCCCGGGCCGCTGCACCAAATACAGCAATACCTCAAACTCCTTGGGCCGCAGCGGAATCGATTCTCCGCCCAGAACAACCTCGTACTTCTCGGGGTAAATCATCAAATCGCCGGCCATGATAACCTTCTCGCCGTTCCCCGTCTTCTCGTGAGCCGCTTCCTCCGACATCGTACGGCGAAGCACCGCGGATACCCGGGCGAGCAGCTCGGCCACACCGAACGGCTTCGTGATGTAATCGTCTGCGCCGTACTTCAGCCCCTGCACGACTTCCTCTTCCGCATTACGTGCGGTTAGAATGATAACCGGCGTCTTATTGCCCTTCTGCCGGAGCTTCGATAAAATATCAAAACCGTTCATCCCGGGAAGCATGATATCGAGCACAATCAGATCGAACTGCTGCTGCAGCGCTGCCTGCAAACCGTCGCTTCCGTGATCGATGACCTTGGTTTCATAGCCTTCTTGGGTTAAATTATAGGACAGCAATCTTGCTAACGTAGGCTCGTCTTCGATAACAAGTATTTTTTGCGGCATGGGAATCCCCCGACTTCATATCTATATATACTTTAAGCTTAACATAGCCTGTCCGTGCTGACAAACCCGAAAAACTTTTAAAAACGTAACACGCTATTGAAATAGATCAATGTATCAGCGGCATCTCAATGATAAACTTCGACCCGACGCCGACCTCGCTTTCGACGCGAATGGTGCCCTTGTGCAGCTCTACCAAGTGTTTCACAATTGACAAACCGAGTCCCGTCCCGCCTGAGCTTCGCGACCTCGCTTTATCTACCCGATAAAACCGTTCAAAGATACGCGGAATGTCCTTCTTTGGAATTCCGATTCCCGTATCGGTGATGGTAAAACGAACCTTGTCGCTCTCCACCGCATCGGAACCGCCCGTCATATGTTCGACGCGAATGCTCACTTTGCCGCCTTCCGGCGTATAGTTAATGCCGTTGGACAGCAGATTGATCAATATTTGCCGCAGCCGGTCTTCATCCGCCTCCATATAGATGTCTTCAGGAACCGACATTTGCAGTTCAATCTCTTTGCTCATGGCCTGTGAACGCAGCACATTCAGGCAGTTCCCGATGAACGACTGCAGATGCACCGGTGAAAAATGGAGCGGAATCCGCTTCGATTCGATTTTCGAAAGCTCCAAAATATCGCCGATCAAGCGGTTCAAACGTTCGCTCTCGTCGAAGATGATCTGCAGAAACGATCGCGCCGTTTCCTTATCGTCGAGGGCCCCCGCCAGCAGCGTCTCGGCAAAGCCCTTCACGGCCGCGATCGGCGTCTTCAACTCATGCGACACATTGGCGACGAACTCGCTGCGCATCCGTTCCAGGCGGCGAACCGCCGTAATGTCGTGCAGGACGATCAGCAGACCCGACCACTTGGCGCTCACTTCGGAGATGGGGTTCAAGTTGATTTCGAGGATACGCTCGGTCGGGAAATAAAATACCATCTCGTCGCGGATATGCGCCTTCGAATCGATGCACTCTTGAATGAGCTGCGTAAATTCGAACTGCTGCTTCGCTTGATCAAAACGCTTGCCTAGCAGCTCCGGCGCGGAGAATCCGAGAATCTCCTCGGCAGAACGGTTTAACAGCACGATGTTACCGTCCCGATCGATCATGACGACGCCGCTGATCATGTTCTCCAGTACGCTTTTCAACCGGCTTTCGTCCTCGAGAATCCGGTTCATCTGCAGCTGCAAGCTGTCAGCCATCCGGTTAATGGCTATGCCGAGCTGCCCGATTTCATCTTTCTTGCTCACCTTGACCCTATACTTGTAGTTCATGTCCGTAATTTGCTGGGCTACGCTCGTGATCAGCTCGATAGGCCGGGTGACCCCATAAGCGATCCGGTAGCTGATCAGCCCGGCCAGCACGAACACGACCAGCAGACCGGAGAGCAGACCGAGCCAGACTTTACGGATCGATTGCTCCACTTCAGTTAAACTCATCGCGAGACGCAAATAACCGAGCTTCTCATCGCCTGCCTTCACCGGCAAAGCCGCATACAGCATGTTGCGTCCGAGCGTACTGCTGAACCGGGTCGCATACCCGATGCCGTCCCGGGACGCCGCAATAATCTCCTCGCGGTCCGAGTGATTCTCCATTCCTTTCGGATCGCTGTCCGAATCGCCCAGCACCGTACCGTCCGCTTGAATGAACGTCACACGCGCATCGGCCGATTGCTTCAGCATCAATGCCTTCCCGTTGAAATATTGAAACCTTTCTTCCATGGAAGCAAAGCCGGAGGCCTTCCACTCGACCGTCGTCATAATGATGCGCAGCTCGCGTTCCATATTTACTTTTAACGAATCGATATTCGACTGCTGCAGCATTCGCGCCATGAAAATACCGGCCAACAGCACGCTCGAGCCAATCAAGGCGATAAAAATGAAGGTCAGTCGCGCACGGAACTTATTCATCCTGTAAAGCTTCCCTCCAAGCTCGGGCATGCGGATGTCCGCTTGTCCGTCCCAAACATTTTACTCCTTATCCTAACGGCTTTGGTCAGGAAACGCCAGTTAATTTATTGTAAAGGCGCGACGCCATGAATTTTTTCATAAACAAACTGTTGATGGTCGCAAACGGCTGTTGAAAAAGGATCGACAGCACGACCGGCACCGCCGTCAGTGGACTGAAATACGCGAGCGCCAGCACGAGGCCGAGCGAAATATTCCGCATGCCGGACACGTACGTCAGTGTGACCAACATCTCCGGCTTCCGCAGCCAGAGCGATCCGGCAAGCCCGATGCCGTAGCAAAGGGCCACCAGGATGACGACCAGCGGCAGGACTGCCAGCAAATCGCCTTTCAGTTCCACCACATGCGGGGTAATGGCCGCCGCATTAATCAGAATGACCACGCACAGGGCGAGCTTGGAGGTCGGGCCGCAGAAAGGCGCCGACCACGCCTTGAACCGGTAGCGGGACAACTCATTCACCAGGATGCCGAGCAGCGTCGGAGCAACGACGATCATGACCAGGTCGAGCAGCATGCCGGCGTGGTCGAGCTCGATCGATGCGCCGAACAGAAACTCCAGTGCGCCAGGAATGACAAGCGGGCTCAGCGCCGTGTCGATCACGATCATGGCCAGCGTAAACGGCACGTGACCTCGGGACAGCGATACCCAGAGGACCGAGGACACGCCGAGCGGAATGATCGCGAACAGCACGAAGCCTACGACGTAAGGCGAATCCGCCCCGAAAACAGCGGCGCTCAGCGCATAAGCGACCAGGGGCGCCGCAATATGCGTCATCACGAACGTCAGCAGTATCGTACCGGGCATGCGCAGCGCTTCGCGGATTTGCTTGATGCTGCAGCCCGACGCCATCACGAACGTCAAATAAGCGAACAGCAGCGGAATGGCGCCGACCCCGGATTTGAACTGCTCAGATAAAAGAAACCCGAGTATCAACGATACCGGGGTTAAGAGAAATAAATAGGTTTCAATGAACGTATTGAGACGATTCCCTATCTGGTTCATGTCGGTCCGTCTTCCTGATTATACGAAAACGGGCTCTTTGAATTGAGCGAGTTTCGCGCGCGAGTCGTTCTCGACATCGGCATGCAGGCTGTTGCCGTGTGAATCCATCGTGACGATCGCGGCAAACCCTTCGGTTTGCAAATGCCACATCGCTTCCGGGATACCGAACTCAAGGAAGTCCACGCCTTCCACCTTCTTGAAACATTCGGCATAATATTGAGCCGCTCCGCCTATGGCGTTCAAATAGACGCCACCATGCTCCTGCAGCGCCTTCAACGTCTTCGCGCCCATACCGCCCTTGCCGATGACCGCACGGATGCCGAATTTCTTAATGATGTCGCCTTGATACGGCTCCTCGCGGATACTGGTTGTCGGTCCTGCTGCTTTCACGACCCAGTTCCCTTCGCCGTCCTTTGCCATGACCGGACCGCAATGATAAATAACCGCACCGTTCAGATCGATCGGCGAGTCGTGATCCATCAAATATTTGTGCAGCGCGTCGCGTCCGGTGTGCATCGGTCCGTTGATAATGACGACGTCGCCTACGCGAAGCGAACGAATTTGTTCTTCCGAGATCGGCGTTTGCAGCACGATTTCACGGCGTTCGCCGCTGTCAGCCGAAGCCGCGGCGTCCTTGACCGGCTCGTCCTTCTCCATCGGCAGCTCATTGCCTCTGCGGTATACCCATTCGGTGATGTCGCCCGTGCTCGGATCGATCAGCACGCCTTGACGGCGGAACGCCCAGCAGTTATAGGCCACCGACACGTAGAAGCTGGCCGGAAGCCGGTTCATGACGCCCACTTTACAGCCGAGCAGCGATACTTGACCGCCGAAGCCCATCGTCCCGATTCCGAGTTTATTGGCGTTCTCCATCACGTAATCTTCAAGCTTGCGCAGCTCTTCGTTCGGGTTCACATCGTCTACGGCACGGAACAATTGATGCTTCGCCAGCTCATAACCGGTCGTCCGGTCGCCGCCGATGCCTACGCCGATGAAACCCGCGCTACAGCCCTGTCCCTGCGCTTGGTAGACGGCGTGCATGATGCATTTACGGATACCGTCCAGGTCACGACCCGCTTTACCGAGTCCTTCGAGCTCGGTCGGCAGGCTGTACTGAATGTTTTTGTTCTCGCAGCCGCCGCCCTTCAGAATCAGCTTCGCTTCGATTTCCGGACGTTCCCATTGCTCAAAATGAATGACCGGCGTGCCGGGTCCGATGTTATCGCCACTGTTCGCGCCTGTCAACGAATCCACGGAGTTCGTACGCAGCTTGCTGTCCTTCGTCGCTTTGGCTACCGCTTCAATGATCGCTTTCTTCATCTCGATCTGATTCGCCCCCACAGGGGTATGTACGATGAACGTCGGCATCCCCGTATCTTGGCAAATCGGCGACACGTTGCACTCCGCCATCCGGATGTTGTCAGCGATCGTCGACAACGACAACGCGGACCGCGTGCCCGCATCTTCCTTCAATCGCGCTTCCTGGATAGCTTCACGGACGTCGGCCGGAAGGTTTGTAGACGTTTCGACGATCAGTTTATAAATGCTCTCTTGAAATTGCTGCATGATGGGATAAAACTCCTTTCGGTGGCTGAAAACCTTATGTTTGGACATCTAAGCATATAACTCTATCATACCATACACGTACGCCTGCTAGCACCTTGTTTTCATAGGTTTCATGCAGCGGTCCGGGGCTTTCGGCAACAGGTCACCAGCTTTTAATAATTTGGCTAGGGCATTCCGGCTCCGTATCGTGTATAATTCGTTGTGCGGCAAGTTTGACGCCATTAAACAGACTGGGATGATGATTGCATGGAAAGCCATTTTTTTGCGTATATGTACCGTCTCCGCTATATTGAGCGTTGGAGCCTGATGCGTAACGTGATGAAGGAAAACGTTGCGGAGCATTCGTTTCATGTCGCCATCCTGACGCACGTGCTGTGCACGATTGCCAACGACGTATACGACCGGAAGGTGCCGACGGACCGTATCGTCAGCATGGCGCTGTTTCACGATGCGACCGAAGTGTTTACCGGCGACATTCCGACCCCGGTGAAGCATCACAATCCGAAAATTTTATCCAATTTCCGCGAGATCGAACAGCTGGCCGCCGATCGGCTGCTGGATATGATTCCCGATTCGCTGCGCGCCGTCTACGATCCGCTGATTGATCCGAAGAAAAATACGGAGCTTTCGGAATATAAAAAGTACGTGAAAGCCGCCGACCTGCTCGACGCTTATTTGAAATGCGTCACCGAGCTATCCGCCGGAAACCGTGAATTTACGACGGCGAAGAAGCAGATCGAAGATACGATGGCGTCCATCAGCATGCCGGAGCTGAATTACTTTCTGGAGCATATGGCTCCGAGCTTCGAGAAGACGATCGACGAGCTGTAGACCACTCACCCCGAGGCGGACGATACCGACGACGAAGAAAGACCAGACTGCACGAGTCTGGTCTTTCTTTGATGGCGCTATTAAGCGAACCAATTCGGGAAATTCATCAAAGTGACGGTCAAGAAAAACAATACGCCGTTAATCAGCGCCAACGTTTTGATCGAGCCGAGCTGAGGTTTAATCGCGCTGCCGGATGACTCTTTCAGCGCAAGGCGCATACGCTTGCCCATGATGCCCGACAACGCGGCGATGCCGAGGAACAAGACAACCGCGAGCACCATCCAGACGATCGAATAATCGGCTTTGCTGACCAAATATCCCCCGGTTAGAAACGATAAAATCAGAGCGAATTGCCCGACGCGGTTCGTCGTAAACAGGACGCTAAGAAAACCGAATTGCGACGCCCCCGACTGCAGCTTATCCACACGATTGAGGAGAAACGGCAGCACCAAATAAATTCCCATCAAAATTGCGCTTACAACATGAATGTACAGCAGCACTTGCAGCATACGACGGCTTGCCTCCCTATACCTATTCTTAATACCTAGTATAACGGATGACCTAGCGCGTAGCAAACGGCCCCCGTCCCGCTTCAGCGGACATTCGTTATCCGGTAACGTTTGTCCCAAAAAAAATCGCAATCTCCGTTGGAACGGTAGATTGCGATCGGTTGGTGATGCGTAACGACGATTAGATCGTGACAACTTTGATGACGTTGCGTACGGAATCGGCCGATTTGTCGAGAGCCGCTTTTTCTTCCGGAAGCAGCTCGAGCTCAAATACTTTCTCGATGCCGTTGCCGCCAAGCAAGGTCGGCACGCCCATGAACAGGTTGTCGTAGCCGTACTCGCCTTGAAGCAAAGCGATCGAAGGAATGATGCGTTTTTTGTCTTTCAGGATCGCTTCCGTCATTTGCACGAGCGAAGCAGCCGGCGCGTAGTACGCGGAGCCGTTGCCGAGCAGGTTGACGATTTCGCCGCCGCCTGTGCGCGTGCGCTTCACGATCGCCTCGATGCGCTCAGCCGGGATCAATTTCTCAATCGGAATTCCGCCGACGTTGGAGTAACGAACGAGCGGAACCATGTCGTCGCCGTGGCCGCCGAGAACGAAGCCGCGAACGTCTTCAACGGATACGTTCAGTTCTTGTGCGATGAATGTGCAGTAACGCGCAGTGTCGAGTACGCCGGATTGGCCAATGACACGATTTTTCGGGAAGCCGAGCGTTTCATAAGCAACGTAAGTCATGGCATCAACCGGGTTGCTGAGGATGATAACGATCGATTCTGGGCTAGTTCTTTTCACGTTCTCACAAACGGACTTCACGATACCTGCGTTCGTGTTCACGAGGTCGTCGCGGCTCATGCCCGGCTTCCGAGCGATACCGGCCGTGATGATGACGATGTCGGAGTTCGCGGAATCGTCGTAGTTGGACGTGCCGACGATGTTCGCGTCGAAGCCTTGTACCGGAGAAGCTTCGAGCATGTCGAGCGCTTTCCCTTTGGTTGGGTTCTCAAGCTGCGGGATGTCGAGCAATACGACGTCGCCAAGCTCTTTCTGTGCCAGCATCAGCGCAGTTGTCGCGCCTGTGAAGCCTGCGCCGACGACCGTAATTTTTTTACGTTGAATAGCCATGATGAATCCCTCCCGAAATTATTAGTTTTATGGCGGGGACTGATCCCCTGCCGAAGCGCGCTCCCACACCCGAACGTAACGCTGGAACACCCACGCACGCATGAAAAGCGTGTCGTCGCAGCGCGCGAGCCCCTGTTCACGCCTACGACGACTAGAAGCGCTCCTGACTCCAAAACCTCATGGGTGACTCTTAGAAATTTTTAATAATCTCATCCGCAAACTGCGAGCATTTTACTTCCGTAGCGCCTTCCATCAAACGTGCAAAGTCATAAGTAACCGTTTTGTTGTTGATGGCCGTTTCCATTCCTTTGTAGATCAGCTCAGCCGCTTCCAGCCAGCCGAGGTGCTCAAGCAGCATAACGCCGGAGAGGATAACCGAACCCGGGTTTACAACGTCCAAACCTGCGTATTTCGGAGCCGTACCGTGCGTAGCTTCGAAAATGGCGTGGCCTGTTACATAGTTGATGTTCGCGCCTGGCGCGATACCGATACCGCCGACTTGAGCAGCCAGCGCGTCGGACAAGTAGTCGCCGTTCAAGTTCAACGTCGCGATGACGTCGAAGTCGGTCGGACGCGTCAATACTTGCTGCAGCGCGATATCCGCGATTGCGTCTTTCACGATGATTTTGCCAGCGGCTTCCGCTTCTTTTTGAGCTTTGTTCGCAGCATCTACGCCTTGAGCCTCTTTGATTTTATCGTATTGCGCCCAAGTGAAGGTTTTATCGCCGAACTCTTCCTCAGCCAGCTCATAACCCCAGTTTTTGAACGCGCCTTCGGTGAACTTCATGATGTTGCCTTTGTGTACGAGCGTAACGCTTTTGCGTTTGTGCTGGATCGCATATTCGATCGCTGCGCGGACCAAACGCTTGGAGCCTTCGGAGGAAACCGGCTTGACGCCGATACCGGAAGTTTCCGGGAAGCGGATCTTTTTGACGCCCATTTCATTTTGCAAGAAGGCAAGCACTTTCTTCACTTCTTCGGAACCTGCCGCCCACTCGATGCCGGCATAGATGTCTTCCGTATTTTCACGGAAAATAACCATGTCTACGAGCTCAGGACGTTTAACCGGGGAAGGCACGCCATTGAAGTAGCGAACCGGACGGGAGCATACATACAGGTCAAGCTCCTGGCGAAGCGCAACGTTCAAGGAGCGGATCCCGCCGCCGATTGGCGTAGTCAACGGTCCTTTGATGGCAACGATGTATTCGCGGATCGCAGTCAGCGTATCAGCCGGCAGCCAGTTGTTGAATTTATTAAAAGCTTTCTCGCCTGCAAACACTTCGTACCAAGCGATTTTCTTCTCGCCTTTATAAGCTTTCTCAACAGCCGCATCCAATACGCGCTTGGAAGCCGCCCAGATGTCAGGACCTGTGCCGTCACCTTCGATGAATGGGATGATCGGTTGGTTCGGAACGTTCAACTTGCCGTCGGTAATCGTGATGCGTTCGCCTTCTGTCGGCAAAGAATATTGCTCGAATTGTACCATGATTATGTAATCCTCCTCGTTAAATGAGAGCCGGCCTGCGCCGACTCGCGTAGTTAGGGTATACCTCAAAAAGATACGGGAGCTGCGGCATCCCGGTTTCCCTGAGTGAGCGCCGCAACAGCCCGTGTAGGTAACAGCATTATCGTGGCAAGAACCACTTTCGTTCGCTTGAAGCTCCGCTCCGATTAGCGTTTCTCGATCGGAACGTAAGCTTGGTGAGAAGGTCCGGTGTACTCGGCACGCGGACGAATCAGACGGTTGTTCTCGTATTGCTCAAGGATATGCGCCGTCCATCCCGATGTACGGCTGATGGCGAAGATCGGCGTGAACAGGTCGCGCGGAATTTCCAGAGACGTGTATACGGAAGCGGAGTAGAAGTCGACGTTCGGCTTCAATCCTTTTTGACCGGTGACCAATTCTTCGATTTGGATGGACATGTCGTACCAGTTCATGTTCCCGGTCAGCTTGCCGAGCTCTTGAGACATTTTTTGGAGGTGCTTCGCGCGAGGATCGCCGTTTTTGTAAACGCGGTGACCGAAGCCCATAATTTTCTGTTTATTTTCCAGCTTCTCGGTAATGTAGCTCTTCACATTGGCAGCCGTGCCGATTTCTTCGAGCATCGCCATAACCGCTTCGTTCGCGCCGCCGTGCAGAGGTCCTTTCAACGCGCCGATGGCGGAAGTGACGCCGGAATAAATGTCCGACAGCGTAGCTACGGTAACGCGAGCGGCGAACGTCGAAGCGTTCAGCTCATGATCGGCGTGGAGCACAAGCGCTTTGTCCAACGCTTCGATCGCAATTTTCTCCGGATTTTTGCCGGTCAGCATATACAAGAAGTTTTCCGAGATGCTGCCTGCATCCGCTTTCGGAGCGATCGGCTCGAGGCCTTTGCGGATGCGGTCGAACGCCGCAACGATCGTCGGCAGCTGAGCTTGCAATTTAATAGCCTTACGAAGGTTCGATTCCGGCGTCATATCGCCGGCTTCGGGATCGTAAAGCGCAAGACTGGAAACAGCGGTACGCAGAGCCGCCATCGTATTCACGTCTTTAGGGTACAGCTTGATTTGATTCAACACTTCGGCAGGCACCGCTGCGTTGCTGTTCAATTCCTGGATCAACCCGCTCAGCTCGGAGCGATTAGGCAGCTTGCCGTACCATAACAAATAGACAACCTCTTCGAACGTAGCGTTCTCGGCGAGGTCGTCGATATTGATGCCGCGATACGTGAGCACGCCGTCGATGATGGAGCTGATGGAGGAAGTTGTGGCTACGATTCCTTCCAAACCTTTGGTAGCAGTCAAGATAATCTCTCCTTTGTCGTTCGATTCACATAAGTCTACTATAAAGGATTTACCTATCAATGTGAACAAATTTAGACATAAAAGTTCATTATCAGCACCATAAAGAATGTTTCTTATTGCCTCGAAATCTATAATTTCCAGCAAAGCTGAACCATTTCGACGCTGCATGGAAACTTCGTTCAAGACGCGAAAGGATATTCCCCCCTGAGAAACTGCGATCAACCAAACTCCGCTTTATCGCTCTTCGCCTAAATTTGCATCCCACCTAGAAGCATGTCATAACCGATGTAAAATTATTCCCCAAAGTTTTGCAGCATCCAAAATCGATGTTAAAATAAGAGCATGACGACTTGCAAACAGGAGGTTTCCACATGAGCAGCAGCCGAAGAATCGGCATCATCGACATCGGTTCCAACTCCATTCGCCTCGCCATTTACGAACTGCTGGCCGCCGGCGGCTACCGCGTCGTCAGCGAGTTCAAGGAATCGGCCCGCTTAAGCGGCCGAATCGGAGCCGACGGTTCGTTACCTCCTGCCGAAATTCAAGCGACCGCACAAATTCTGAAGCATTTCAAACGTATTTGCGAGAAGCACGAAGTGTCCGAATTCCGCGCCGCGGCCACGGCGGCCATCCGCAATGCATCCAATTCGGAGGAGATCGTGGAGACGCTTCGCCAAGAAAGCGGCTTTCCCATCGAGATCATGTCCGGCGAGGACGAAGCGAGGATCGGCTTTCTCGGCATGATTCGAACGATGGACGTGGAAGACGGGTTTCTTGTCGATATCGGGGGCGGCAGCACGGAGGTCAGCTTATTCCGTAACCGCCAGCTCCAGCATAGCGTCTCCTTTCCTTTCGGGGCCGTTAACACGACGCGTAAATTCGCAACGGACGGCGAATTCCAAGAGGAGCAGCTGCTCGGGATTCGCCAAATGGTCGAGCAGGCGCTCGCCGGCGAGCCTTGGATCAAGGAAGCGCCGGGGCTCCCCTTGATCGGCCTCGGCGGCGGCGTGAGGACCTTAAGCAAAATCAGTCAGCGCAGGCGTAAATATTCGTTTCTGCAAACGCACAATTACACGGTGACGGCCGACGAAATGGACGAGCTCGCCTCCTGGCTGCCGAGCCTGCCCGCCGAAAAGCGCAAGAAAGTCGACGGGCTAGCCAAAGACCGACACGACATCATCGTGCCCGGATTGCTCATCCTGCAGACGGTGTTCCGGGCGGTGAACGCTTCGCATTACGTGGTCAGCGGCGCCGGGTTGCGCGACGGCCTTTTCTTCGAATCGTTCGCGCCGGGTGACGGGACAGACCGGCAGGTCGCGGAGATCAGCTCGGACAACCTGCTCGCCCTCCATCCGACCGCGCCGGAAGCCCACATTCGGCAGGTGTGCGCGAACGCGCTTCGGCTGTACGATGCCTTGGCGGATGCGGGATCGCATGGTTATTGCCCGCGGATCAGGCTTGTCCTGAAAATCGCAGCCAAGCTGTACCGGATCGGCGCTTCGCTGCAGTATTATCAATACCAGAAGCACTCGTTTCATATGATCGCCCATACGCGGATCGACGGCTTGAGCCACCGCGAGATGCTCTTATGCGCCCTGATCGCTTCATTCAAGGCCAAGAGCCGCACACAGCAAGCCATGGCGCCTTACAAGGACATTCTGCTGGAGACAGACCTGGAGCTCATCTGCAAGCTTGGCGTCCTCCTGCAGCTTGCCATTGCGCTCGACGTCAGCGAAACGCAGGCGATCGAGGTCATGACCGCGTTCACCGAAGGAACCACGCTCCACCTTAAGGTGCGGACAAAGCACGACCCCTCTGCGGAATACAGAGAGGTCGAAGGCCACCAAAAAGATTTTAAAAAGGCTTGGGGCATTCAGCTTAACCTTCATGAGCTGTCGTTTTCCAAGAACTGATGCGCATCGCTTCGAATTGACTCCGCAGCGGTTCATCGTCGCCTGCGGTTACACGCTCGTAAAGCCCGTTCGGCTGCAGCTGGCGGGCTTTGACGTTATCCCGTAAGTTGAGCTGCAAAATATTGATCAGCGACTGCTGGATGTCCTTATCGAACACCGGGCACATCAGTTCGACGCGGCGCGTCAGGTTGCGGGTCATCCAGTCCGCACTGGCGATATAAACTTCAGGCTCCCCTTCGTTCTCGAAGTAGAAGATCCGGGAATGCTCGAGAAACCGGTCCACGATGCTGCGCACCGTGATGTGCTCGCTCAGGCCCGGCACGCCCGGACGCAAGCAGCAGACGCCCCGTACGATCAAATCGATCTTCACGCCTGCTTGCGACGCTTGGTATAACTCGTCAACCATCTGCTGATTCGACAGCGAGTTAAATTTCGCGATGATGCGGGCCGGTTTCCCTTCCGCGGCGTGTTTCGCTTCCCGGCGAATTTTCTCGAACAGCTTATCCATCATATCCGTCGGAGCGACGCCGAACGCTTTCCAGTTATGCGGCGCCGAGTAACCGGTCACCTCGTTGAACAGCGCCGACGCGTCCTCGCCGATCACCTTGTGCGAGGTGAACAAGCCGACGTCGGTGTACAGCTTCGCCGTATTATCGTTGTAGTTGCCCGTTCCGACGTGCACGTACCGGTGCAGTCCATCCTGCTCCTGACGGACGACGAGCGTAATTTTGGCGTGCGTCTTTAAGCCGATCAGACCGTACACGACATGGCAGCCCGATTGCTCCAGCATCCGCGCCCAGGCGATGTTGCGCTCCTCGTCAAAACGCGCCTTCAGCTCGACGACAACCGTCACCTGCTTGCCGGATTCGGCCGCCCGGGCCAGCGCTTGAATGAGCGGCGAGTTGCCGCTGACGCGATATAATGTCATCTTGATTGCGAGCACCTGCGGATCGTAGGCCGCTTGGCAAATGAAATCGGTCACCGCATCGAACGATTCGTACGGGTGATATACGAGCACGTCGCGCTGCCGCAGCTTGGCGAACAGATCTTCGATATCATCCAGCTCGGCCGGGTACACCGACTCAATCGGTTTATACCGCAAATGATCGTAGCCCTTCAGCGAGCCTGTCAGTTTCATCAAATACGTCAAATCAATCGGTCCGTCGATCTCGAAGACGTTGTCCGTAATCTCGAACTCCTCCGTTAACTGCTTCAGCGCATAGGGATGCATCCCTTTCTGCACCTCGAGGCGTACCGGGTCTCCCCAGCGGCGGCGGCGCAGCTGGTTCTCGATTTCCTCCAGCAAATCCTCGGCGCCTTCCTCATTCAAGGTCAAATCGGCGTTGCGCGTTAACCGGAACGCTTGTACCGATACCGCGGTATACCCGCTGAAGAGCGTATGGATGTGCTGCTCGATCAGCTCTTCGATCAAAATAAACTCGTGCTTCTTGCTGTTGGCGCGAGCCGGCACCTCAATAAACCGCATCAGGTTCGAAGGCACCTGCAAAATAGCGAAATAAGGCTCGTCCTCCGGGTCGTCCCCTTCCTTCATCAGCACGACGGCCAAATAAACGGCTTGCGTACGGACGAGCGGAAACGGCCGGGCTTGGTCGACCGCCATCGGGGTTAATACCGGAAATACGATCTCATGATAATACGCATCCATCGCCCTGCGCTGTGTGACCGTCAAGTCTTCGTAATCAGCGATATAAATGCCTTCTTTACCGAGCAGACGCAAGATTTCGCGGTATGTACGGTATTGCTCGGACACCATTTTCGACGAGCGTTTCATAATACGCTTGAACAATCCCGCCGGCGTATACCCGGTGAAATCTTTTTTCGTATACCCCGCTTTAATCTGGTCCTTGATACCCGCCACGCGAACGCTCATAAACTCGTCCAAGTTGGAGGAAACGATCGATAAGAACTTCACACGCTCCAGGAGAGGCGTCGTCGGGTCCTGAGCTTCCTCCATGACCCGCCAGTTAAACTCCGCCCAGCTCAGATCTCGGTTCAAGTAATGATTCGCCGCTTCTCGGGAAGTCGTCTCCTTCATCGGATACCCATCCTCCATGCCCTTACTTTGTCATCTACCGTTCTACTTCATTCATCGTAATTCGACATTGTTAAAAGAAAATAGGTCTTTTGTAAATTTTATGTTAACGTTACTGAAAAATACGCTGTTTTTACATATGGCTGCCGATTAAAGCATACAAGTCCGGCGCTTCGCGGTCAATTCGCGTCGGCTTCCAATCCCGGTTCACCCATACATGACGCGTGCTTCCGGTGACGAGCAGCTCTTCGCCGCGCTTCACCTCATAAGCAAAATCGAGACGCAGATGGGTAAACGCCGTCACCCGCGTATAAATCGTCACCGTATCATCGTATTTGGCCGGCTGCTTGAATTTAAGGTCCGCTTCGATCAACGGCAGCAGCAAGCCGCGCGCCTCGAGGGTTTGGTATGGCATGCCCAGAGAGCGAATCATCTCCGTGCGGCCGACTTCAAACCACGTCAAATAGTTGGCATGATACACGACGCCCATTTGATCCGTCTCCTGATAGCGTACGCGGAATTCACAACTAAACCCATTCATGCCCTCACCCTCCATCCGTCTCATTCACATTGAGGTGCTGCCACAATGAAAAGAGCGAAACCGATATTCGATTTCGCTCGCTCCATGTTCATATAATTACAAAACCCGCGCACGGCCGGAGTAGATAACCCCGACTTCCGGGTAAATCGAAACTTCCGTACCGTCTTTCAAAATTTGCAGCGCATTCTCGACGCCGACGATCACCGGCTTGCCCAGGCTGATGCCGACAACCGCCGCGTGCGACGTAATACCGCCCGTTTCGGTAATAACCGCGGCTGCCTTCCCGAAGGCCGGCATGTAGTCCCGGTCCGTCGTCGGCGTAATCAAAATGCAGCCCTCTGTCGCTTTCGCATTCGCCTCATCCGCGCTGCTCGCGGTGATGACTTTGCCGGTTGCGATTTGCGTCCCGATGCCTTGACCCTTGGCGATCATCTCGCCGATCTGGTGCACTTTAATCAAGTTCGTCGTTCCGGAGCGGCCAACCGGAACGCCCGCTGTGATGACGACGATATCGCCCAGGCTCACGTATCCCGCTCTCACGCTCGTATCGACGGCCAGTTCGAACAATTGGTCAGTCGACGTGCACGACTCGCCCTTCAACGGCACGACGCCCCATACGAGCGACAGGCGGCGCAGTACACGCTCGTCCGGCGTAACCGCGATGACCGGCGCTTTCGGCCGGTACTTGGACACCATACGCGCCGTATAACCGCTCTCGGTCGCCGTAAGGATCGCGCGCGCATCCAGATCGAGCGCGGAGTTAGCAACCGCTTGGCTGATCGCTTCGGTTACGGTCGTTTGCTGCGCATTGCTTTGGCGGATGAAAATTTCGCGGTGCTCCAGCGCCGCCTCCGCACGCTCGGCGATGCGCGCCATCGTCAGCACGGACTCGACCGGATATTTCCCGGCCGCCGTCTCGCCGGACAGCATCACCGCGTCGGTGCCGTCGAAAATCGCGTTCGCGACGTCGCTCGCTTCCGCACGCGTCGGACGGGGGTTGCGCTGCATCGAGTCGAGCATCATCGTCGCAGTGATGACCGGCTTGCCCGCTTGGTTACACTTCTTGATCATCGCCTTCTGTACGATCGGCACGTCTTCGGCCGGAATTTCCACGCCGAGGTCGCCGCGCGCAACCATCAGGCCGTCGGACACCTCCAGAATTTCGTCGAGGTTCTCGACACCTTCCTGGTTTTCGATTTTCGAAATGATTTGAATATGGGTCGCGTTGTGGCGCTCCAAAATTTCACGGATTTCGATCACGTCGCTCGCCTTCCGCACGAAAGAAGCTGCGATGAAATCGACGCCCTGCTGAATGCCGAACACGATATCGTTCGCGTCTTTCTCTGTAATCCCCGGCAGGTTGATTTTCACGCCCGGCACGTTAACGCCTTTCTTGCCGCCCAGCAATCCGCCGTTCTTGATGCGGCATACGATATCGGTGCCTCGGATGTCTTCGACCGTCAACCCGATCAAGCCGTCGTCAATCAGGATGGTGGAGCCGATCTTCACGTCTTTGTACAAATCCCGATACGTGATGTACACGCGCTGTGCGTCGCCTACGATTTCTTCGGTCGTGAGCGTGATCAGCTGGTCCTGCACAAGCTCAACCTTCTGGTCGTCTTTCAGCTTGCCTGTACGGATTTCCGGCCCTTTGGTATCAAGCAGAATGGCAATGTCGCTTCTACCCAGCTCTTGGCACGCCTGACGCACGTTCTTGATCCGGTTGCCGTGCTCCTCGAAGTCGCCGTGAGAGAAGTTGAGACGGGCGACGTTCATTCCCGCTCCGATTAATTTCTTAAACATATCCAGCGATTCGCTCACCGGGCCGATCGTACATACAATTTTCGTTCTACGCATGGTTTCCCTCCTGGATGGTCGTAAAGCGTCCTATCTGTCTAAACTTTCGATAACGGTCTTCCACAAGCTCTTCCTCGTTCAGCTTGAGCAATTCCTGCAAATGCCTCCACAACGTTTGCTTGATCGCCTCGGCCTGCATGACAACGTCCCGATGGGCGCCGCCTTTCGGTTCCGGGATGATCTCATCAATCACGTCCAGCTTCAGAATTTCGTCGGCCGTAATTTTCATCGCTTCGGCCGCCTCCATTGATTTCGAAGCATCTTTATACAAAATCGAGGCCGCCCCTTCCGGACTGATGACCGAATAGATGGCGTTCTCGAGCATAAACACACGGTTGCCGACCCCGAGCGCAAGCGCTCCGCCGCTGCCGCCTTCACCGATGACGACACACAGGATCGGCACGCGCATCGAAGCCATTTCAAGCAAATTGCGCGCGATCGCTTCCCCTTGGCCGCGCTCTTCGGCGGCGTTGCCCGGGTAAGCTCCCTTCGTATCGATAAAGGTAATGATCGGCCGCTTGAACTTATCGGCTTGTCTCATCATACGCAGCGCTTTACGGAAGCCCTCCGGATGCGGACTGCCAAAGTGACGGGCGATGTTGTCCTTGGTGTCTTTCCCTTTCTGATGACCGACAACCGTTACGGGAATGCCGTTGAAACGGGCAATGCCGCCTACTATGGCAAGGTCGTCGCCATAGAGACGGTCACCGTGAAGTTCGATGAAGTCGGTAAACAAATGCTGGATGTAATCCAGCGTCGTCGGCCGCTGCGCGTGGCGAGCGACCTGCATTTTTTGCCGGGTCGACATGCTGGCGTACAGCTCGGCCTCGAGCTCCGCAAGACGATGCTCCAAGCGGGCAATTTCTTCAGAGAAATCGATCTGCTTATCCCGGCTGAATTTGCGCAGCTCCTCGATTTTGGCGCGAAGCTCCACAAGCGGCTGCTCAAAGGGCATTTCACTTGCCATTCGCGACTTCCTCCTTTACGGTATGCATGCTAAGAAGCTTGGCCAGCATGCTGCGCAAATCTTTGCGGTGCGCCACCAAGTCCACTTGTCCATGTTTCAGGTTGAATTCCGACGTCTGGAAATTGTCCGGAAGCTTCTGACGAATCGTCTGCTCGATGACACGCCGTCCCGTAAAACCGAAAGCCGCTCCAGGCTCGGCGATGATATAATCGCCGAGCATCGCGAAGCTCGCCGATACGCCGCCGAAGGTCGGATCGGTAATGACCGATATGTAAAGTCCGCCCCGCTCGTTCAGCTTGGACAATGCCGCGCTCGTCTTGGCCATCTGCATCAAGCTTAGAATGCTCTCCTGCATCCGCGCGCCGCCCGATGTCGAGAAGATGATGACCGGCCGCTGATGCTCCATCGCGTACTCAATCGCTCTCGTTACTTTCTCCCCGACGACCGAGCCGAGCGAACCGCCCATAAAGTCGAAGCTCATCGCCGCCACGACTACCGGATGTCCGCCGATCCGGCCCTCGCCCGTGATCACCGCATCCTGCATACCGGTGGATTCCATCGCCTTGCTGTATTTACTCGCATAATCCGGAAACTGGAGCGGATCGACCGACACGATCTCACTGTCGAACTCGGTAAACTCGCCGTCGTCCATCGTCATCTGAATGCGCTCCACCGCATTCAGCCTGTAATGGTAATCGCACGACGAACACACCTTCAAGTTTTTATCCAGCTCTTTGTTGTATTGAATCGTACCACACTGCGGGCACTTATTCATCAATCCTTCGGGAATTTCGCGTCTCGGCCGTTCTTCGGGCACGTCGATGCCCCCGTCGAGCGGGAGCTTGACACTAGGCCTGTCCGCCGAAGGAACCGTGGCATACTTCCTTTTCTTCTGAAACAAGTCTTTGAATTGCACGACTACACCTCGCCTTACCGTTGTTGGACTTGTCCGTGCTTGCCGCCAGCTGCCTTGGACGTGCTGGTTAAGATCTATGCAAAATGGTATTCAGCACCTCTTGTACTTCTTCCAATTCGCCTTCGGGAACTAAAATTTCAAATTGATTTTTGGTCATATTAATAGCCCGAACTTGTACCAGAAAGCCTTCTTCCGTTAGCTTTTGCTTGATTCTATCAGCAATTTTCGCGGTTGGAGCGATATAGATCACGGTCCACATGAAACAAGACCTCCCGAACATAATGGAATAATGATATCATAACTCCACTTTTTCCCGCAACCGAGGTTGTGACGCTGCAAGTGGGGCTTGTCCCTGCGAAAATGCCGGAAAACGGGCAAAAAACGATTCGCCCGTTACGTTTGTCCATCCAATTCGTCTTGATGCTTATGCGCGATACGGGCCGAAGCGGCGGCCGCAAGACCTGCCACCAAGTCGTCCAGGAAGACGTGAATGCTCGTCGAATGATCGTTCAAATCCCGGATAATGCCGTTTTTTTTCTTATCCAAGTACCCGAAGCTCGTCAAACCGATCATGCCGTACACATGCACGATGCCAAGCGCCAGCGTTTCGTCGACGCCGTAGAGCGACTCGTCCTGTTCCATCAGCTGCTGCAGCGGATCGGGCAGCAGCTTCTGCTCGGCCAGCTCGTCGAGCGCGATACCGGTGTACAGCACATACTGCACCTCGCGCTTGGCCAGCACGGCCAGCACGCTTTCGATGCAAGCCTCCTTGGACAATGCCGGGTTATACGGAACCTGCAGCTCGTGCACGATATCGGCGATCCGATCGACGGTCACCCCGCGCTTTTCCAACCATTCCACGATAGGTAGATGCGACATAACAACAACGCCTCCTTCGATACATTCGTAACACACGGGCAGCCTGCAAGCGGCGCAGCAGCGCAGGTTGCAGCTTGGGTTACTAAATGTATGCGAAGAAGGCGATCATTATTTCACCTTTACACTTTGTTCACCTAACAACTCTTCGATTCGTGAGAAAAGGGCCGGAGACGGCTTCACGTTATATTCGCCGGAGAGACCGAGCGTTTTTTGCGTCTTCTCGTAATAGAGGACGACCGGCACCGGGCCGTGATGCTCGGCGATCAGCCGCTTCAGCGCCGCCAGCACGGCCGGCTGCTCGCGGTCGGCGGCGATGCGCACGTACACGCGCTGTCCGGCCGGCTGCGGGCGCCGGGCCGCTGCCTGGCCACCCTGCGGCGGGTGGTGCGCCGGCTCGGGCACGGACGCCTGCGGACGGCGCTGCGCCGGA
>NZ_BIMH01000031.1 GCF_004000985.1 Paenibacillus validus NBRC 15382
TGCGCTGCGCCGCCAGCCAATCGCGCAGCGCCGCCTCCGTCTCGCGGGCGTCCGCGTACCGCTCGGCGGGGCTGGCGCGCAGCAGCTTGAGCACGACCGGCGCCAAATCCGCCGGCAAGCTCCGCTCCGGCATCCGCTGCGCCGTGTAGTGAATGCCGCCGCTCAGCAGGTAATACATCAGCGCGCCCAAGCCATACAAATCGGTACGCGGATCGCTTTGGCGGCCGTCGAACTGCTCCGGCGCGGCGAACCCTATCGTGCCGAGGTTCACCGTATCCGCCGTCCTCTCGGGCTTGTAGCGGCGGGCCGTGCCGAAATCGATCAACCGCACCCGCCCGCTCGGATCGATCATCAGATTGGACGGCTTCAGATCGCGGTGGATGACCGGCTCCGGCCGGATCGAGTGCAAATAATCGAGCAGACCGCACAGCTGCATGGCAAGCTGAACGACCTGTCCCGCTTCCATCCGGCTGCCTTGCCGGGAGAACCGCTCCTCCAGCGTCTCCCCTTCGATAAAATCCATCACGAGGTACAGAAATCCGCCTGCATTGACCGGTACGACATCGACGATATCCGGAAGACTCGGATGCGCAAGCCGGCTCATCGTTTCCGCTTCAAGCAGCATCGCCTGACGGAGCGCAGATCGCCGAGGCCCTTCAAGACCGGTGTACATCTCCTTGACCGCCCAACGTTTGCCGGTCAGCTTCAAATCCTCGGCCAGCAGCACACGGCTCATCCCGCCGCTGCCGATCGCCGACGCGATTCGATATCTCCCGGCCAAAATGTCCCCTTTTGTCAAACCTTGCGGCTGTCCCTCCACGGCTTCACCTCCTATCGGGCCATGACAAAAAACCGCCCCATCCACGCAGCTAAAGCATGGATCAGGCGGTTCTTCCGCACACATCATATGGATTTTGTTAATAAATTATCATAATTTTCCCAGAAAAGCAAGCTCAAATTCCGTCGAAATTTGGTTAAGAACATGTAAATCTTTGGCGCTGCTCCATAAAACATTTACATCCCTCTGATTTATCGTTAACACACGCTCGTTATACTTAGAACGTTCTAACCAGTTCGCTAGGAGGTACCGTCATGTCTTTATCGGAAAATGATGCGATGATGCGCAGGTCGATCCGCCGGCAATCGATATCGGCCGCCAGCAAGCGGCACAGTGCTCGCGCCCTTGCCTTCAAGGAGAATGCGCTCGCCTACGTTTTTCTGGCTCCTTCGCTTGCGCTGTTCGCAGTTTTTCTGTTTTACCCTTTGCTGAAGTCGGTCTATCTCAGTTTCCAGTTAACCGATCCGCGCGGACGCGTGGCCGCATTTGCCGGCTTGGACAACTTCAAAGAACTGTTTTCGTCCGAGCTGTTTTACTCAAGCTTGAAGGTGACCCTCTCCTTCACTTTGCTGACGGTTCCTACAGGCATCGCGGTCGCTCTGCTGCTGGCCGCTCTCTCCCATCAGAAGCTGCGCGGCATAAAGGCGTTCCGCTTCGTCTTCTCCCTTCCGGTCGCGATATCGGTCGGCACGGGCTCCGTCATCTGGATGATGCTGTACCACCCGACGCTCGGCATGCTGAATTACTTCCTGACCCTGCTTGACCTCGAGCCTGTCCGGTGGCTGTCCGATCCGGCTTGGGCGTTGGTTTCCGTCTCGATCATGACCGTTTGGATGAACCTCGGCTTCACCTACATCGTGCTGCTGAGCGGTTTGCAGAGCGTGCCGGAAGAAATATACGACAGCGCGAAAATCGACGGTTCCGGTCCGCTTCGTACCTTCGTCCGCATTACCCTGCCGCTTGTATCGCCTACGTTATTTTTTACGGCCATCGTCTCTGTAATCGGTGCTTTTCAATCGTTCGGTCAAATTCACCTCCTGACCAAAGGCGGTCCGATGAACAGCACGGACGTCATCGTATTCAACATTTACCGCGATGCGTTCGTCAACTTCCGGTTCGGGATCGGCAGCGCGCAGGCGCTGGTGCTGTTTGTGATCATTTTAATTTTAACCGTCGTCCAATTCAGGTTTTTTGAAAAGAAGGTGCATTATCAATGATACAGCGCGTCTTTCATCGGCTATTGTCCTACGGGCTGTTGTCCGCTGCCGCAGCGGTTGTGATTTTCCCGATCGCGTACACGTTCTCCGCCTCCATGATGACGGATTCCGAATCGGTCGCGTACCCGCCCCGGCTGCTGCCGAGCGGCCTCAACCTGGCGAATTTCACAGAAGCCCTGGCGCTTATTCCCGTCGGAAGCTTCATTCTCAACAGCTTTCTCGTTTCCAGCGCGATCATGATCGGACAGCTGCTCACCGCAAGTCTGGCCGCTTACGCGTTCGCGTACTTGCGCTTTTACGGAAAAGCGCTGCTGTTCACCTTGTTCTTATCGACGATGATGATTCCGTGGGAAGTGACGATCATTCCGAACTACCTCACGGTCAAAAGCTGGGGCTGGCTCGATACGTATCAAGCGCTGATCGTCCCCTTCCTCGCAACGGCGTTCGGCACGTTCCTGCTGCGCCAATGGTTCCTTCAACTGCCCAAGGAATTGTTCGAGGCGGCCAAAATCGACGGCTGCGGCCATCTGCGCAGCTTTGCGATGCTCGTGCTTCCCTTGTCCAAACCGGCGCTGGCGACGCTTGGCGTGTACTCCTTTTTAACGCATTGGAACATGTACTTATGGCCGCTGCTCGTCACGAACGGCGTGGAAAGACGCACGGTGCAAATCGGCATCAGCATGCTGCAATTCGAAGAGATGACCTCGTGGAACCTGGTGCTCGCCGGTGTCGTCATGGTGCTGCTGCCTTCGCTGCTGCTGCTGGCGCTCGGATTGAAGCAGCTTGTCGGCGGGATGACCGCCGGCGCGTTGAAAGGCTGACAGGCGCACGATCTCGGTGAAATAGCGCGACGGGTTCCCATCCGAACCCCCGTCCTCTATATAAAAGCTTATAAAAGGAGAGAAACAATCATTATGAAGCTTCTGAACGCGAAAACGACGCTGCCCCTTGTGCTATCCGGCATGATGGCGCTGACGGCGGCTTGTGGCGGCACGACGGCACCTTCCGGGGGAACGGCAACAAATTCCGAAAAACCCGCAGCCGATAGCACAAAGAAGGATGCGGCTCCAACAAACCAGCCGGTTAAAGTCGTCTGGTGGCATTCGATGGGCGGCGAGCTGGGCAAAGCGGCGGACAAGCTGGTCTCCGACTTTAACGCATCACAGAAAAACGTCGTCGTCGAAGCGGTATTCCAAGGCACTTACGATGAAAGCTTGAACAAAATGAAAGCGTCCATGGATTCCAAAAGCGGTCCGGCGCTCATCCAAGTGTACGAAATCGGCAGCCGTTTCATGATCGACTCCAAAGCGATTACTCCTGTGCAAACTTTTATCGATAAAGATAAATATGACGTTTCTTCACTGGAAGAAAATATCTTGAATTACTACCGGGTCGACGGCAAGCTGTATTCGATGCCGTTCAACACGTCCAACCCGATCCTCTACTACAACAAGGATATGTTCAAGGCTGCAGGGCTCGATCCGGAGAAACCGCCGGCCACGTACGAAGAGCTCGCCGATGCGGCGAAGAAGCTGACGAAGGACGGCAAAGCGGGCGGATCGTTCGCGATCTACGGCTGGTTCATGGAGCAGTTCTTCGCGAACCAAGGCGCAGAGCTGCTGAACAACGGCAACGGACGTACGAGCCTGGCTACGGAATCGCTGCTTGCCGGAGACGCCGGGGTCAAGACGCTTACCTGGTGGAAGCAGATGGTCGACGACAAAACGATGCTGAATCTCGGCCGCAAAACCGACGATACGAAAAAAGCGTTCGCTGCCGGTCAAATTGCGATGACACTGGACTCCACCGCTTCCTTGCGCGGCATCGTCAATTCCGCCGAAGGGAAGTTCCAAGTCGGCACCGGCTTCCTGCCGAAGCCGTCCGGCGCGAAGGACGGCGGGGTGATCGTCGGCGGCGCCAGCCTGTACATTTTGAACAACCGTTCCGAAGCCGAACAGCAGGGCGCTTGGGAGTTTATCAAATTTTTGGCTGATGCGAAGCAGCAGGCGTATTGGCACGTGAACACCGGCTACTTCCCGATTACGAAAAAAGCGTATGACGAGCAAATCGTCAAAGACAACCTGACGAAGTACCCGCAATTCCAAACGGCCGTCGACCAGCTGCACGCGACGAAAGCAAATTTAGCGACGCAAGGCGCGGTCATGGGCGTATTCCCGGAAGCCCGCCAATTGACCGAAGGCGCCATCGAAGAAGCGCTCAACGGCAAAAAGCAGCCGAAGGAAGCGCTCGAGGGCGCCGCCAAGGAAATCAGCGGCAAGATCGGCACGTACAACAAGACGGTGAGCAAGTAACTTTAGATAGGAAACCGCACAAAAATCCCCCGTCGGGCCCTAAGGTTCGGACGGGGGATTTTTGAATTCGGGCTACCGTTGCTGATCCGCTCACGGCTTCGTTCGCTATAGGCGACTCGCCGCAATCGCAGCTATCGATTCCGTAAATTCCACAGCGCCTGCGCGCTCTCGGCGCGGGTTGTCGTGCCCTGCGGATCGTACACGCCGTCAGCCCGGCCCGCGAGCAGCGAGAGCGCCGCACCGGCTTGCACGGAAGCGGCCGCCCACGGGCTGATAAGCTTCGCATCCAGGAACGATGCTTCACCAGCGTCCGCTTCCGGCGCTTTCGCGTTCGTTGTCGCTTCATAAGCGCGGACGATCATGACCGCCATCTCTTCCCGCGTAATTTGTTCGTCCGGCGCAAACACCGCTTCGTCCCGCCCGCTCACGAGACCGCGGCTATAGGCGGCAGCTACGCTCGAAGCGTACCAGGCTGCACGGTCAACATCCTTAAACGGTACAGCGGATGCATCTTTGGCGGGCCTTACTCCTAATGCCCGTACGAGCATGGCTGCAAATTGGGCGCGGGTAACAGGTTGTTCCGGAGCAAACAGACGATCGCTCACCCCGTCAATCACATGTTTCGCCGCCAGCTCCCGAATCGTACCGCCCGCCCAATGCTCCGCGCTCAAATCGTCAAACGACTTGTCATATTCAAGCACCGAGTAGCTGCTGAAATGGTACGCGTCGGCCTTCAGCCGTCCGTTCTCCCAAGCACCGCCGATATACTCGAGACGGCCCCGATCGTCGATGTAATAGATCCCGGCAAGCTTCTTATCCGCGGCAGGATCCACATCGAACACCAGTGTCACCGGCTGCTCGAACCGTTCGAGGGTCAGAGCCTTGCCGTCCTTCGTCACCACTGACAGCCCGAAAGCGTACACCTTGCCCGCCAGCTTCACGTCGGCGCCCGACCCCGACGCGCCTTGTGCGACCTGCGCATTCGCGGACGCCGCATCCACTTCCTTCACTTGGATCCATATATTCGCGCCCGCCGCTAATTCCGTCGTCGGAATCAGCCGCTGCAGCTCCTTCAACAAAGCCGGAGGCAGCAGCAGCGATACGTTCCCGCTCTTGATCTCCAGCAGCTTCGTACCGACCACGTCGGCCGCTGTCGCCGGAAGCAGCACTTCGTTCTGCTTCGCTCCAAGCTCTACGGTTACCCGATCGGTTCCACCGCGGAGCGCTTCTTCGCCAACCACTTTCCGCTCGCCGCCTTGTTGGTTAGGGCTGCCGACACTACCGCTAACGGCCCCGCCGGTTCCTCCATCGTCATCGCCTGTATCGGGGTTTTGTCCGCCGTTACCCGGCCCCGGTGTCGTTCCCGACGTACGCGTCACCTTCATGTTGATCGTTTTCGTCGCCTGGCTTTTACGCCCTTTGTCCGTATACCAAGGCAGATTGAGCGTCGCTTCTGTCGGTTCGATGTGCAGCACGAACTCATTCAAGCCCTGCTTCAGCGCAAGCGCCGGAATTTCCACGTTCCCGTAGGCATCCATCGCCCCCTGCTCAATCGGTTGATCGTTAATCGTGAAAGCCACCCCATAAGGTACGACCGCCTTCAGCTTCACGTTCTCTTCCGCCGTCGAGAATACGATATCGTCCCCGTACGATATGCGCGGCATCGAAATCATCATCGGCATATCGACCCAGCGCAGGACGTAGTCGTTGACGGTCATTCGATTATCGCCCTGATTCGCAATGGTCAGCTTCATGTTCGTATCGGTGGAGCTGTACGCCCAGTTGCCGTAATCGGACGTATCGTTCGCCACACGGCTGTGGCTCGTAAACGCCTCGGTATCCCAGGAGCCGCGCGTATATTTGTACTCGATCGTTTTGCCGGCCATCATTTTGAACGAATATTCAACGACATTGCGGTCCGTCGCTCCGCTCGGCACCTGCAGCTTCGTGCCGCTGACATTCCATCCGTTCAAGCTGCCCGCCAAATAAATATCGTCGCTCGTCGGCGTGTAGCCCGGTATTTGCAAACGCAGCGTCACATCCACCATGACCAAGCGCGGGGTGACCGATTTTTCGGCGGAGAACGCCCGATTGTAAGCCAAATCGTAAGCAGCCACTTGATACGTATACGCCGTATCGTTGCTGACCGTATAATCGATGTAGCTCGTCGCTGCCGCATCCAGCGTCGCGATCTTCCGGTAAACCGCATCCGTCACGGACTTCCGGTACACCTCGTAACCCGCCGCCGTCGCATCCGAAGCCGTCCATTTCACATGCGCCCGGTTCGACTCCACCGTGAAGTCAGCCAATACCGGCGCCGACGGCGGCACGACGTCGTATGGATCGGCATAAACCTGCAGCGTCACCGTAGGCGAAACGGTAAAGCGTTCCCCGTTATCGGTCGAAGCTTTCGCAAAATAACGGTATTCCCCGGATTCCGTCGGTTCGAACGACGCCCAATACGTCTTCGCGCCGCCGTTATCGGCTTCGTAACGGAGCTTTGTCTCCAGAGCGTCCGCCGGATCGGCGCCGTCCTTGTAATAGCCGAGCCGCGCAATCAAGTTCGGCGCCTCTTTGCCGGCGTATACCGGATTATCGGTGAGACCGCTGACGCTCAGATCAACCGTAATTTTACCGGTCGTCTTCCCGACGCCAAGATACACCGCATTCGTCACCGCAGACGGCGTATCGACGCCCGTAATCGTGTAAGCCGGCGTGGCGGCCGACATTTCGCTTAGGAAGCTTTCGCCGGCGCCGATCTTCGCGGTCACCGCGTAGTAATATTTGGTCCCATTGGTAACGTTCACGTCGGTATACGCGAGTCCGTTCGCCGTGCCGACCATGGTGAGCGATCCGCCCTCGATGGCGGCGCGATACACTTGGTAGCTTTCAGCGCCCGGCACCGCCGACCACCCGATTTCGACGCGTCCGTCTTGCCCTTGCGCCGTCACGCCGGTTACCTGCGGCACCGTTTGCAGATTAACCGTCGACACCATCATCAGGCCGGTTTGGGCCGGAATCGTGAGCGTCAGCTTCCCGCCGGTCACCGTGCTCTCCACTTGACCGTGCAGGCGGTCGCTCAGGACCAATCCGTTCGGCAGAAACCCGGCCACGTCGGCCTCGATCGTGCGTTCCGCATGGCTGCGGTTGATGACCAGCATCGCGCCTTTCGCTTCATTTTTGCGGGCATAAGCGATCACATCGTCCTTGGCGTAAGCCGTCATGATTTCGCCGGTGCGGAAGACGGATTCGCTGTTTCGGATCTGCGCCGCCTTTTGATAGATCCCGAACAGCTCTTGGTACGCTCCATTGCCCTTAAAACCGCCGTCTCCCTCGGCCGTCACGCGTTCCCAAGGGAACGCCCGGCGGGAATCCGGGTCCTTCGTCCCCGTTACGCCAACCTCGTCGCCGTAATAGATCGTCGGAGCCCCTGGATAGCCCATCTGGAAAATAGCGGTCAGCCCCTGCTGCTTCAACGCGTTAGCGCTCGCTTCCGGCGCCATCGCCAGGTGCTCCTCCTCCCACTCCGGATGGTCGTACTTCGTAATCGAGCGCGTCGTGTCATGCGAGCCCACAAGGTTCATCATCGCCTGCCACGCTTCCTGCGGGTAATCCTCGCGAATCGACTCCAAAGCCTGATTCAAATTGTCCGCGTTACCGGAAGCGATGAAGTTTTGGATCGCTCCGCGGAACCGGTAATTCATCACCGAGTCGAACTGGTCGCCCAGCAAATAACGCGTCGCCACGCCCCACTCTTCGCCGATCAGCACGGGATCTTCGATCTTGCTGCCATTCGCGTCCGTGCGTCCGGCGGTGGATTTAACCGCCTGGCGGAACTTCGCCCACGTGCCTCCGGATACGTCCGGGGCTACGTCCAGCCGCCAGCCTGTCGTCCCCATCCACAGCCAGCGCTGCGAGCCGACGGCCTGCATCTGCTGCTGTGCGGACGCATCGGAACGCCCGGTAAGATCGTACCCGATCACATGATCGCGGTAATCGATGTTATTCCACTCATGCTGTCCCGGAATGGACAACGTATCCGCCGGCAAATACTCCGTAGGCGTCGTTTGCGGCTCTTTCGCATCCATAACCGGCAGCGAGTCGTAGCCCCACCAAGCGTCATATTTATAGTGAAGCCCGTCGTCATCCCGGTTTTTCACCTTCTCGTTCAAGACAGTAAACCAGCTGACGTACCGGAAATCGTCCGGCCAGCTGTAGTTCGCGCCGGTCATCGGATTGATGCGGCTTGTGAAGGAAGCCCGCACCTCCGCTTCCGCGTCGGCCCGCGCTTTCCCTTCGCCGTTCATCTTGTCGTACACCTTCGCCCAATATTCGTAGGCCCCGATCTCCGGGTATTTCTCATACCTGTCGAAATAAATCGAATCGTCGCCGACATGGTTAAACACGCCGTCGTTGATGACTTTAATGCCGGCCTCGCGGGCCGCTTTCGTAAAGTTTTGAAACACCTGATCGGACGCTTCGCGCGTCTTCACATAATCGAGCCCGGACTTCGGATCACCCGGTATAAGGTATACCGGCTCCCCGAACATCGGATCGAGGTGCTTATAATCGGTGGCATCGTATTTATGGTTGGATGCGGCCCAAGCGACCGGGTTCAAGTACACCGCCGTAATGCCGAGCGACTTTAAGTATTGAAGCTTCTGCAGGATGCCTTGAATGTCGCCGCCGTAAAATTCATTCGTCCACGCGCCGTCGGACCTCGCGTCCGGATAGTAAGGCGCGTTCTCCGGCTTGAGGCGGTCCGGATTTTCCGGCATGTCGGACCACTCGCCCCATACTTGATCGGCCGCCGGATCGCTGCCCACGCCGCCGTCGAAGTACTGCAGCTTCTGGCCGTTCTTGCTCGTCGCATACTCCGGACGGTTCGCTCCGCGCGCGCCGTCCAGCAGCTTCGCCCGGTTGTTCGCCTCGCTCCCGTCAAAGAAACGGTCCGGGAAAATTTGATAGACGACCGCATGCTTGATCCAATCCGGCGTGCGGTAATGCGGATCGTAAACGGTCAAGTCGTAAGGGATTGCGCCTTCGTCGCTGACCGCACCGGCTCCGCCGCGGCTGCCGTCGTCGCCATACTCCGTTTTGGTCGAACCGTCGATAAGAATGAACTTATAACCCCAGATTCCGATTTTACCGGCGAAAGCGCTTTTCGGAACGGTGATTTCAAAATAGTCCTTGTCTTCAACGCTTGTCACCCGCCGCATCGCATACGAGGTCGAGAGCCCGTCGGGCGCGGTCAGCTCGGCTTTCGCCGTCTGCACGTCATCGCGCTTGGCGGCCATCCGCAGCGTCACGTCCTGCTCGCCGGCGGCAATGGCGCCGAACGGCTTTTTGTAAGTAACCGAGCGGCTGTCGAAGGCGAGCTGATCCTTCTGGATGTCGCCGTCGAAAGTGCCTTCCTTGGGCACGTAATCGTGCGTCAGCGTTTTGTTCGCCGCAGCATAGTCGATCGTGAAGGTGACCTCCGCCGGGTCGATCGTGACGAGTTTAACATTTTGGCCGTTAGCGCCGTAATCGTTGCCGTTCCAGCTGTCGCTGAAATTAACTTTGGCTTCGTACGAACCGGCCGGGAACGTGCGTTGGAGCTTGTACACGGTGCCGTTAAAGTTATAATCGACGAAAAATTGCTTCGCCTCGCTTGGAGACCACTCGCTCTCGCCCCACAGCGTTTGCAGATTGCCCACCAGCCTCGGCCACTGGGCTTGTGAGAGCGCAGGCACATACTGCGTCAGCCCCTGCACGTTCGGCAGCGAAATGCGAGCCTCGCCGATGGCTTCGTTGATGTAAAAGTTAACCTTCGTCGTCTCGGCAAGCGAGAAGGAAAAATTGTTGCCGTTGTGGCTGAATCCGTCCCAGGTGCCGCTTCGCACCAGCTTGAATTCGTAGCTGCCTGCTTCGAACACGCGGGAATACTGGTAGAAGTCCCCTACCAAATGTTTCATCCGAGTCTCTGCCGAATCGTTCGACCAGCCCTGGAAGCTTCCGACGACCACCCACTTCGTCGTCCCTCCCGGCTGATCCGTCAGCTCGTCGGCGGTAATGGCTGCTGCCGCCCTCGCTGGACCGACCGTCAGTCCGAACAGCGCCTGAAACAGCATAAGCGCGATCGTCAGGACGGCAACCCCTCTCAGGCTGCGTTTGCTTTGCAGGAATGACATGACTTCATGAACCTCCTTTATGTACGTTTATATCCAGGCGCGGCATGGTTAACCGCGTAGATACCGGGTGGTGCGGGTCTTCTTGTCCGTTCGGGCGGGCCGTACACGCAACCCGCTTCCGGTCCTTTCGCAGCAGGATCGAAGCGTGGCGGGAAAGAAGGGCGTTATTGGCCCCTTTGGCGCATAACCGGCAAGCATTAAAGGGTTCAGAACCCGTGCAAACGCGAGAATTGTTATGCGCACAGCATGATGTAAACGTTTGCTCAATCTACCAAATATTGGGTTTTATTTTCATCTTAACACTTCGCTTCATGCGCCGTAAGCGGAAAAAATTGATCGTTTGGGGTGAAAATGTTGATGTACTCACCTCTTTGGCGCGCTGCCTTCTACGGGCACAAAAATAAGGAGATGGGCAAACGCCCATCTCCTTATCCATCTGCCGCTATCGCGCCAATGCCTTACTACGTGTTAATACCGCGGCACGCGGGAACGGCCGCTTCGACGCTTACGTCCATTCGTACGGCTTAGTCGTACCGCCTTCTGCTTCGGTCTGGCGACGGCCGCTTGAACGTCGGCCACCACGTTAGCCAGCTGCTTGAAGACCGGGGACATCTGCTCGGCCGATTGCCAGATCGTATGGACTTTATCCATCGCAACCAGCAGTTCATCCAATCCTTCGTTCACGTTCCGGATTAAGCCCGGCAACCTGCTCACCATATCCATCACCCTTCGCTTATTCGGATTGTCGGATGCTGTATCTTATGCGGTAAAAGCCCGGTTTGGCTTAGGCGGATGTCCCGCTGGGGCGAAACGCCGCGAAAATGTATTTGACCGTCTGACTGGCCGTCTGTTCCGGATCGAGTTCGCTTTCCGACAGCATGGAGGCGTAGTTGATAATTTTTTTATGAGCTAACGCCGCTCCCATGACGAACATCCAGGCATGGTCCAACGAATCGAACTGAAAGACGCCCTGCGCACGGCCTTGCTCCAGCAGCTCGCGCGCTTTACGCCAAATCGGCGCCGTGAAGGAAGTCACGATCTCGGTGCGCGCCGAGCGCATCTCCAGCTCCTGCTGTAAAATCGTGCTGAACTCGATATCCTCCATGCCGAACATGATCACCTCGGTGACGAGCAGCCGAAGCCCTTCCACGGGATCTTTCAACAGCGTCTCGTATTCCGACATCCGTTGGCCGGGAAAAAAGTTCTCGAACAGCGCCCGAAACACGTTCTCCTTCCCGCCGAAATAATACGAGACGAGCGCGACGTTCGCACCGGCTTCCTCGCATATTTGTCTAACGCTCGTGCCGTCAAAGCCCTGTTTGGCAAACAGCTTTTTGGCGGCGAGCAGGATACGCATTTTCATTTCGGATTCGGCTGCAGCCATGCCGCATTCTCCTTCTCTGGGGACAGTTGTTTCTTCATTATGGAACGAATGGACACGAATCGCAAGGCCTGAAGCGGTATCCTTAGCGAGCGGGAACCGGTTCGCCGGTCTTTACAGCCGCCTCGTTCGGCTTGTTGCTTTCTTTACGCAAGCCGGTGGCAAGCAAGCCGGCCGCGGCGCACACGAGGAGAATGCAGGCAAGCGCTCCCGCATCCCCGGCCGCGCTCGGACCGCCGAACAGCAAGTTCATGCCGCCCTCCACCGCATAGGTCGCCGGCAAGTACTGGCTGAAGCTGTGATAGAAGCTTCCGAGCAATTCTCGCGGCACCATGGCGCCGGACGATACGAGCTGCACGGATAACATCGCGATATTAAACAACATGCCGGCCATCCCGAAAATGATCAGGAACATCTGCGAGAAGAACATGAACGTCATGAGAAACAGCGCCTGAAACAGCCATACGGAAACAAATCCGCCGGCGTGCTGCCCGCCCATCGCGACAACCAGGGACGTGCCGATCAAGGCAATAACGACGGAGGATGCGAGGTTAATCACGACGCGCGCGCCGAATTTGCTCCATCGGGAAAAGTCCGGCCCGAGCTGCATCGTGGCCTGCTGCACGTTCATCCCCATAATCATGGCGCCAACGAAAGACGCGAGCACCATCATCATCGGCACCATTTGGTTGTTCATGCCTTGAACCGTGTTCGTATAGGCAATGTTCGACTTCACTTTATCGGTAATGCCTTGAGCGATTGCCTGCGCTTGCGGTGCCGGAACTTTCGCCTGCTTCAACACCGCTTCCGCGCCTGCGACCGTCGCTTCTTTATTAACGGCGGCGGTTACGCCGGATGCTACGCTTTGCATCATGCTTTTGATCAACGCAGGATTCGATTCGTTAATGACGTACCGGATTTCGGCCTGCTGTCCTTGCGCCTGCAGCTGCTTGGAGAGGTCGGCGGGCAGGTGAAGCACCATCTGCACTTCACGCTCGTTCAGCTTGTCTTGGGCTTGGTCGAGCGAACTCTCTTTCACGAGCTGGAAAGGCAGGCTGCCGGCAAGCTGTTCGACAATGTTGGCCCCCATTGCGGGGTCTTCGTTGACGACAGCAATTTTCAACTGGTTGACGTTGTCGGTTACTCCGTTGTATCCAGTCATCCAAATCAGGCTGAAAATGATTTGGAACATCATGGCAGTAGCAATACCGATGACGGTTGCGGGCTTTTTAAAATAAGCTTGTAACGCTTGCAGCATGACAATCTCTCCCTTATCTATGTATAGGATGTTTAACTTAAACATTTGTTTAAATTAAACGTTTGTTTAAATTATAGGCGGGAGAAATTTCTTTGTCAACGATGTTTTCAAGCTTTTTCCTGGGGGCAAAACAGGCATAAGGGGAAGGCGTTCATGGAAGGGCATAGATAGAACCCGGACCTATCGGCCAAGGCCTTCCGCAAGGCTCCCCGAAGATCTAACGCAGGGAGCCTTGTGACCTTGGCTTCAGCAGCAGGCCGCTCTTAAGGCCAAACCGCCGTCAGCCGGCGGGGTCAACCGCGGAACGAGCTGCGGAGAACGATGACGAGCAGGATGTACAGCACCAGGATGATCGCGGTAGACGGCCACAGGCCTCCGTGATGATGATGGTGGTGGTGTTTCTTCGGCGCGTAAATGTTAACTTCTTCATAATGAACGTTGATCGGAGCGCCGTACATCGGCTCCGGCATTTCGACCGGAGAAACGGCCATAGGCATCGGAGCTGGCATTGGAGCTGGCATTGGGGCCGGCATAGCGAACGGTTGATACTTTTCCATAGGATAAACACCTCCGTAATATTTGGCGGAGCCGCCGTGAATGCATGCAGGCGGTGGTCCAGGTCCGGGCGGACCGTCATAGTCAGGTGTTCCTCTCGAACACATCATCAGTCTATGGCCTTCCACGTTTGCGGATCACGGTATTCACCCATGTCTGGAAAATTGGACTCCCGCCCTGCGCCGAAACTGCCAAATCGGGCAAACCGCAGGAACCGGCGGGCGGCGTGAAGGGCGCATACCGCCCGCTTGCCTCGGCATCGCCAAACAGGAGGGTTCGGGCGCCCCGGAACTCGTCAGCAACAGTTGTTCGGACCGCTGCGAGCGGCAGAGCGGCAGAACGGCAGGCGGCCCCTCCTCTCGTCTCCCCCGGTTTATAAACCGAAAAGAACCCCTCGAAGGAAGGGGTTCTTGTTGCCTTATCTATACGTACGGGTTATGCTCCCGCTCGTAACCGATCGTCGTCTTCGGGCCGTGTCCCGGGTAGACGATCGTATCGTCCGGCAGATCGAACAGCTTGCCATGGATCGAATCCATCAGGTCGCGCTGACTGCCGCCCGGCAAATCGGTGCGGCCGACGGACAGCTTGAACAGCACGTCGCCACCGAACAGCTGGTTGCCGTACAGGAAGCTGACGCTGCCCGGCGAATGGCCCGGCGTATGGAACACCTGGAAGGTAACTCCTTCCAGCAGCGTCAGCCGCTGGCCGTCGTCAAGCCCGTGCTCGGCCGGATCGGTCGTAATCGGCGCGCCAAGCTCGGGCCACCGCGCCGAGCCGTTCCGCTTCGGATCGGTGAGCCAGTCGCTCTCCGCATCATGCAGATAGACCGGACAGCCTTTGCTGCGCCGCAGTTCGTCCACGCCTCCGATATGATCGAAGTGGGCGTGCGTCAGCAGAATCGCCTCGATCTCCAGATCGCCGATCCGTTTCAACAGCGGTCCGGGGTTCATTCCGGGGTCGATGACGACGCCCTTGTTCACGCCGGCAACGGTGAGCAGATAGGCATTCGTCTGCAGCGGTCCAAGCGAGAATGCTTCCACCTTCAAAACCGGTTTTTGTTCCATAGCCGGCGCCTTAGAACGTGGACAGCAGCTCGCGAAGCTCTTTCACGATGACCGTCTGGTAACCGGTGCCTTCGCCGTACTGGCGGACCATCTCTTCGCGCGCGACTTTGATTTTATCTTGATAATCCGGGGCTTCACGGTCCGGGTTTTCCTGCTTGAACTTGTTCATAACCGCTTGCACGTGCGCCGGACGCGGTCCCCAATGGCCGAGCACGAACCCGCTGAAATCGGTAAAAATGACGATCGGAATCGCTTCGCCGCCCATCGTCAGGAAGTCGGCCATCACGTCCGGATGCTCTTCTTTAATCAGCACCTCGGTCGGAATGCCGGAAATTTCAAGCGCGCGGAATACTGCAGGCACGTTGCGTACAACGTCGCCGCACCAATCGGCCGCCAAAATCAGGCAGTGCAAATCGTCACGGTTGTTGAGCGATTCGAAAAACTCTTTGTCCGCCTCGTTCTCCCACGTGAACGCGTCGTACCACTCTTTGAACTTCTCCTGGTTTTTCGTCATCCCGCTTATAAACTGCTCGGGCGACAATCCTTTGCGCAGCTTGCTGCTCAAATTTTTGCTCATCTCGGCTTCATCCTCCTTGATTAGGTGTTGCTATGGATTATTGTACCAAAAAAAGTTCCCTTGCTCCAAATGATCTGCGTAAAATCGCTGGGAGCGAGGGAACCCGGAGAACGCCTCTTACCGGCTGTTTTCGGTAATCAGGCGTTCGATGGAAGCGACGTCTGCCGGACTGAGCGTCCGGGTCGGGCGATAGGTCTTAATATGCTGCACGAGCCTGTCCGCTTTCAACGTCGCAAAGGCGGGACTTGAGCCGATCAACTGACTGTCCGGATGGGTGAAGCAGACGATGCCCACGACGTCCGCACGCAGCTTATGCTCCTTCAGCAGCTCTTTCAAGACGCGCTCGTGCCGGTACAAATGCACCGTCGGATCTTGTCTGCCGGCCTCGCCGGTGCCGTCGCGAAGTGCATTCGTTTGCGCCCGGCCGAGACTGCTCTCGTCGAATCGAATCTCGCCCGATGCATGATTCGATTCGATATGAAAGACGCCGTTGGGCCCGATGACAATATGGCCGATCTGCTGCTGCGAGCCGCCGCCCTTGACCCGGAGGCCGTGAAGGATGCGGTATTCGCCTCCGATGTACTTCAATTGATGAGCTGTGGCATGCTCTCCATCGCTGAGTTCTTTAGCCGGTGCAGCCGGAGCCGTCCCGCTCCCCTCACGACGACGCGCCGCCCGGCGAATGAGCCATTTCCAAACAAAATAAAGCAAGGCAAGCGCGATCGCCCCATATAACGAAGGCTTCACATAAGGAGCGGCCACTTCATCGATCTGTTCCCAATTGTCGCCAAGCGCCTGTCCTAAATAGACAAACAAAATCGCCCATGGAATGGTCCCCAGCAGCGTGAAAAACAGAAACTTCCAAACCGGCATCCGCGCCATTCCGGCGGGAATCGAAATCGCTTGACGCAGCACCGGCACGAAGCGCGCCAGGAAGACCATACCGGGCCCGTATCGGTTAAACCAATTTTCCGCAATATCGAGATGTTTTTTCTTCAGATGCAAATACTTGCCGAATTTGTCAAGCACCGGACGACCGCCGTAACGTCCGAGCCCATACAAGATCAATTGCTGCAGCATGCAGCCGATCGTGCCGAATACAATGGCGCCGACCAGCGACACTTGGCCGCGGGACACCAGGAAACCGCCGTAGGCGAGCACAATCTCGCTCGGGATGACCTCCAGGGCGAGTCCGAGCAGAATGCCCCATACGCCCAGCCCTTCAATAAAATGAAGCGCCGTAGTAATCAAGTTATGCAATAGCTCACTCATGACCTCACAGCCTCTTCCTCTCCCTATGATTTTCCGAAATATAGGTTAGCTTGCCGCTCTTGTCTCTCTCAAGCCTATCTTATTCTATCATAAGCCTGTTCAGACCGCAGCCCGCGATATGGGCGCGCAGCAAATTCACGGGACGACGCGGCGTTCGCTGTTTCAGATGCACGAGCCCGTGTGTGATCTCCTTCTTCCCGAGCGGAGCGCACGCCGATAGCGTCCCGGCGGCCAGCTCCCGACTCACCCCGGAACGGGGAACGAAAGCGATCCCCCAGCCGCTGCGCACCGCTTGCTTGATCATGTCCAGCGAAGCAAACTCGGCGCGCCCCATCGCACGGGCGGCTTCCCCGCTCAATAGCGACTCCGCCTCGGACGTGTACATGCAGCGGCTGCCGAACCCGACCAGCCGGGCGTCCGCCGCCCCTCCCCACCCCTTGGCCCGAATCCGCTCGGCTCGTTCCGGCGAGGCCACCCAGATGAGCTCGTCGCGGGCGACCGGTTCAAACTCCATATCAGTCCATCCTTCCTCCCCCAGTCCCGGAATGAGTCCCAGATCGATGCGACGGTCGCGCAGCGCCTCGAGCGTGTCCGCCTGAAATCCGGCAGCGATCTGGACGTCGATGTGCGGATACTTGATGAAAAAGGATTGCAGCGCGTCCCATAAATAAGACGCCCCGAACGACTCCAACACCTGCAAGCGTACGACGCCGCGCGGCTCGCCGTGCTCCGCCAAGCCTTCTTCCAGCTCCGCGCCGAGCTGCAAAAACCGGTACGCATACGCCTCCAGCTTACGCCCCGCCTCAGTCGGTTCGACCCCGCGGGGAAGCCGATCGAACAACCGCTGTCCGACGCTTTCCTCGAGCAGCCGGACTTGCGTCGTTACGGTAGACTGTACATAGCCCAGCCTTGCCGCCGCTTTACTTATACTGCGCTCCTCCAACACCGCGATAAACGTGCGAAAAAAACGCCCCTCCAACCGGTCCAGCAACATCCGCCCACCTCGTTTACCCATCGAATTTACAAATACCAGATATCATAATCATTCGTTATTCAAATCCATCTGTCTCATGCTAGCATAAACGTATCATCGTTTCAAACCTATCCGACTCGATTCGTAAAGGAGCCTGCTGCATGACTACCTCTGCCTCTGACGCTTCCACTTCCAAAAGCTCGCCCTTGCGTCGAGCGCTCGCCTTCCTCGCGCCAGGCCTCGGCGCTTTCGCCGCCATCTTCGCCATCGTACAGCTCGGCGCATGGAGCGGCGCTCTGCTGCTGATGGCGCCGCTTGGCGCTTCGTGCGTGCTCGCTTTCGCACTGCCGGGCAGCCCCTTGGCGCAGCCGCGCAGCATCGTCGGCGGTCACCTGCTCAGCACCGCGATCGGGCTGGCGCTGCAGCATACGGTCGGTTTCCACGCCTGGTCGGCCGCGCTCGGCGTCGGACTTGCCATCACGCTGATGCAGCTGACCCGGACGCTGCACCCGCCCGCCGGCGCCGATCCGCTCGTCGTCATGCTGGGAGGCGCCGCATGGAGCTTCCTCTGGACCCCCGCTTTGCTCGGGTCCGCGCTGATCGTCGCCGTTGCCTGGGCGTTTCACCGCCTCCTGCGGCGGCCGTATCCGCAGCGGTGGCGGTAACGGCGTACCGCGCGAATAGCCCTGCTTCGCCTTCGGGAAGCAGGGCTATTTACATTTTCGATTGTTGCACATATAATTGTCATAGCAATTATTTATATGGGAGGAGGTGTACAGCTTTGTCATCTGAGAATCCGACTCTGTCGATGGGCTTTTTGATCGGGCAAACGTACCGCAAGATGGTCGGCATCCTCGCCGCGCGGTTTAAAGAATACGACATTACGACGGAACAGTTTTCGGTGCTTTGCCGGTTGGCTGAGCAGGACGGAATCAGCCAGAAGGAAATCGCCGCGCGCACGGTGAAAGATCAGCCGACGACGGCCCGCATTCTCGACTGCCTCATTCGCAAGGGGCTTGTCCATAAAGAAATGAGCGCAGCGGACCGCCGGTCGTTCCTCGTCTATTTGACCCCGCTCGGCCGGGAACGACTTGACGTGCTGCTGCCGCTCGAGAAAGCGACGCTGGCGGAAATTTTTGCCGGCCTTGATGCCGAAGAGCTTGCCCGGTTCCGCGAAACGCACCTGCAGCTGCATCGACAGCTTGACGCGCTGCATCAACAACAGGAGGCCTAACCACCATGAATGTACAACAAGAACCACCTGCCGCCAAGCTGTGGACCCGGGATTTCATCCTGCTGACGGTCAGCAATTTGCTGCTTTATTTGAATTTGCAAATGATTACTCCCGCCCTGCCCGCTTATGTGTCCGACGCGTTCGGAGCCGATCAATGGGCGGTCAGCCTCGTGATCAGCCTGTTTGCGCTCTCGGCGATCGTCGCCCGCTTATTTGCCGGACGCGCACTTACCAAGGGGTCCCAGCGCACCTGGATCGTTCTGATCGGGCTGGGGCTTTATATTTTATCGACGGCAAGCTTTTACGCTGCGGGAGCTTTCGCTTTGTTTCTGGCGATTCGGGTTCTTTACGGCGTCGGCTTCGGGATGACCAGCACCGTTTACGGGACGATGGCATCGGATGTCATCCCTTTGAAGCGCATCGGCGAAGGCATGGGCTATTTCGGCCTCTCGACCGGCTTATCCATGGCGCTCGCTCCGGTGATCGGCCTGTGGCTGCTCGACGCCTACGGATTCGGCACGTTGGTGTTCGTCTCGACCGTGCTCGGCGCCCTCATCCTGCCGCTAACCTTCGGCATCCGCACTAGACGCGTGCCGAGCAACTCGACCGGCCCTTCGACCACAACAAGCGCTACCAGCGCGGCCGTTCGCATCGCACCAAAGCCGCGGCGCAAAATCAGCAAAACGCTGGCCGTCCCTTTCCTGCTCAGCATGATGCTTTCCTTTACCTACGGCGGCTTGATCAGCTTCTTGGCGCTGTTCGGCAAGGAAGCGCATCTGGCCAACGTCGGCTGGTTTTTTCTCACCAACGCCGCGGCCATCGTGCTGATCCGTCCGATAGCGGGGAAGCTGTTCGACCTTAAAGGACATCGCGCCGTGCTGCCGCCTGCCGCGCTGCTGGTTATCGCCGGCCTCATCTGCCTATCGTACACCGCAGGCATCGCAGGCTTGCTCCTTTCCGCAGCCGCATACGGCCTTGGTTACGGCATGCTGCAGCCTTCGCTGCAAGCCTGGATGGTCAAATCGGTGCGTCCGGAGATGCGGGGCGCGGCGAACGCGGCTTTTTACAACTCCATCGATCTCGGCATCGCTTTCGGTTCCCTCCTGCTCGGCAGCATCGCAGCCGGCGTCGGTTACGCAATCATGTACCGCGCTTCGGCCGTCATCATGCTCGTCTTCCTGCTCGTGTACGGACTCGCGCTGTTGGCGGAGTCCAAAGCACTTCCGAAAGCGGCGGGCTAGAACGCAGCAAGCTTTCAGGCCAAGCCCGGACATGTTCAGACAAGCCGCTGCATACACTCAAGGTACAAACCTTGAGATGCAGGTGATTCCTATGACCAAATTTATTGTGCCCAGCTCCAAACAAATACGCGCGTTCAAGCTTGGAGCCGCCGCCCTGCTGCTGGGCGGAGCGGCGTATTTGTTCTTGCAGCGTGACGATCTGCGCGAGGCGATGGCTCCGGCCTCCACCTCCGCCGTACGGACCGTTCAGCTCGTTACCGGAGAGTTCAAGTCAATCGGCCCGAACGGCAGGACGATCGAAGCTTACCGCTGGGATCCCGGAACGATTTATGTCAAAAAAGGCGACAACGTCCGGCTCAGCATCTTCGGCGTCAACGGCGCCAGCCATCCGTTCGTGATCGAGGGGCTGAACGTTAAAGGGGAGGTCAAGAAAGGCGAGGAGACCGTCGTCAGCTTCCGCGCCGACGAGGCCGGCATTTACCGCATTGTCTGTTTGACGCATCCGGATATCGCGCACAACGGCCCGATGATCGGCTATTTGGTCGTGGATAAGTAGCAAGCTCAGCAGGCCGCAGCGGTAAGCCGCTCCGGCTCCGTTTACCCGGCGGTACGCCCGCCCGCCCTTCCGCATACGATGTAAGCAGGAAGGAGAGTGACAGGGGCCTATGCAGCCGGGGAATAAAATGAAGCATCAGCAGCCGCTGCCTTCGGTTCGGCAAATTCGCCGCACTTGCAGCCGGGAATTGTATCGCGCGCGCAAAAAAGTCGGCCGTCACATCACAGCGGAGCAAATCGACCGAGCCGACGACGTCTATTTCAAGAAGGTGCTGGCAAACTTGCCCTATATCGCCGAGAACGGTAGCAATCGGAAGCTGCTTGCCGATTGGTTCAACGAACACGTATGCGGCGAGGTGGCTGAAATCTACGGCGTGGAGCGGGAAGTGCTGGCTCGCGCGTTTCGGGATTCGTTCGGAGGTTGAGGCTGATTCAAAAAAGACCTGGCGCGCCAGGTCTTTTTTTCGGCTGCCGCCGGGGTATAACGGAAGATGATGCGCTATGTCCCGGCAGCCAGCGCCGCGATCTCGTTCGACTCGTAGATGCGGACGCCGGGCGTTCCCCGCTGCGCAGCGCGGACCATGGCCAAGGCCACCGTCCGCGCTTCGATCGCGCGATACTTGGCCAACCGGCCGATCAGCAGCTTGCCGAGCGGCTTAACCAGCACCCCGGCCAACCGCTCCGCGGGCCGGGCTTCCTTGCGTTCGCCCAGCAGCTGCGAAGGGCGGAAAATCGCAAGCTCCGGCAGCTTCAGCTCCGCTAAAGCCTGCTCGATATCCCCTTTAACCCGCAGGTAGAAGAAGCTCGACTCCCGGTTCGCACCGATGGAGGACACCATCAGAAACCGGGCGGCCCCGTCCCGCAATGCCGCTCTTCCCAGCGCCAAGGGGTACTCGTAATCGACTTGGCGGAAAGCCGCCTCGCTCCCCGCCTTCCTGATCGTCGTCCCCAATGCGCAGAACACGTCCGCGCCCTGCAGCAGCTGGTCCGTCCCCTCCTCCAGCCGATCGAACAAAACGGTTCGTTCCGTCAGCCTAGGGTGCTGCAGTCCCGTCTGCCGCCGCCCGAGCGTCACTACATGATCGTACCCCGCATGCTCCAGCAGCAAGCGGACAAGCTCACCCCCGACCAGTCCTGTAGCGCCGGCCACAACCGCAATTTTCGACATCCCGCTTCTCCCCCTTTGCCGTTTCATCGTTTAGTTATCCGTATTATTTCATGCCGGGCCGGTAAACACAACAAACTCCGTCAACAACCAAACCGGCCCCCGCAACGTCCGCCATGAAGCCGTCTGCCATGAAGCCGGAGCGTGTCCCTCGGTTAGCCGGCCATCCGGCCGCTCCTTCGTCCAGTCGCCCGGTTCTCCCGCTCACACACCTGTTCGCCTATTCCCTGGCTTATTCAACCGCTCGATTCCTTCCGCTGTGGACCGCGACTTTCTCCATGGGCACACGCCTACTCGTGTGCAGCCCTCCACGCCACGCGGTTCCGGCCGCTTCGTTTGGCGTCGTACAGCGCTTGATCGCCAACCCGGATCAGTTTCCAGAGGATCTCGGTGCCGTCTCCGTCCTCGACCGCTTCGCGCTTCGTCACCCCGCCTATGCTTAGGGTCAATGGAATGCGCAGTCCCTGCTCCTCGAACGGAATGGAAGCGACAGATGTACGCAGCTTCTCCGCCAACGTGCGGCCGTGTTCCTCGTCCGACTGCAGGGAGAGGATCATAAACTCTTCCCCGCCGTATCGCACCGCTATATCGCCGCTCCCGCAAGCTTCGCGTATGCGGGTCGCGACATACCGAAGCACAAGGTCGCCCATCAGATGGCCGTACGTGTCGTTCACCTGCTTGAAGTAATCGATATCCACCATCAGTACGGTACAGGTTTTCCCCGAAGCCAGCGCGCCAAGCAGCAGCTGCCCGCCAGTTTGCATCATGTAGCGGCGGTTGTGCAATCCGGTCAGCGGATCCAGCAGCGCGTATTCCTCCAGAAGCCTCACATTCGACTCCAGCTTACCGGACATCAGGTTGAACGTATCGCACAGCTCGCGCAGCTCGACGGGCGCTTGACGGAACGACGACGCCTCGATGCGGTAATCGAAGCCGCCTTCCTTGAGATGTTTCGTGCCTTCCAGCAGGAGCGCAAGCGGCCGTTCGATGCGCCTTGTCAAAATTTTGATGCCGCTGTAGCTGACGATCAGGAAAATCACGATGATCGCGCTCACCACGAACATCGTGTTGTATATATTGGCGAACAAATCATGGCGGCCGATCTCGCCGATAATGATCCAGCGTCCCCCTCCCACCAAGCGATATTCGCCGTATACGCGTTCGTTCCGATAATTGAGATACGAAGCCCCGCTGCTTATTCCGCCGCGCGCGCGTTCGACGATTTCCGTATCGATCTTGACGTTCTGCTGAGGATCCAGCTGCAAGTCCTCCGGTGCCGTAATCAGCGTCCCCTGCCAGTCGAGCACATAAAACTCCGCATTATCGTTGTCGAGTGTATGTATAACATGCTGCAGCGTCGGCAGCCTTACCGAGCCGAAGATCAATCCGGACCAGCTGCCATGCTCGTCATAAGTCGGGTACGAGAAGGCCAGAATCGGTTTACCGGACAATCTGCCGATCATCACGTCAGACATATACGAATTCCCCTGCTGAGCGGCTTTAAAATATTCCCGATCCGCAACCAACGCGCCTGACGTCGATGACGTGTCTAGTTCCATTTCACCGTTCATATTAACGAACACGAGCCTCTCAAACTCGTGCTGCTGCCGGATGAAGCTTTCGAAATTGCGGCGTATCCCGTCCTTCTGCAGCTTCTGGACGGCTTGCGTCTCTGACATTTGCCGAATATCGCTCATCCGCTCCCGCAACCAGTTCTCGATCATCATCGCCTGCAGCGTCAGCTGATTTCCCAATTCGCGGTGCGCGACCTCTCTGGCCTGCCGCTGCGTAGTGAAGAAGTAGGCCAGCACGACCGATAAGCCGAGAACGAGAATAAGGACGGCATACCACATACGCAATTTTTGTTTCAACGTTTGTTGCCGTGCAGCACGAACCATCGGTCAGCTCCCTTCCTACTATCGCATGATAAGTTTTCATTGAGAAATAACGGCTGGTTGACTATACTGAATCTATTGTGTGAAAAAAAGGAGAGTCGCTAGATGGAATGGCCGGCTTTAGACATGCTCCTGTTTCTGATCGCGGCTGGATTTGTAGCTGCATTCATCGATTCGGTCGTTGGCGGCGGCGGGCTCATCTCCGTGCCTGCGCTGATGCTCACCGGATTGCCGCCCGGTCTCGTGCTCGGCACCAACAAGCTCGGCGGGACGCTGTCGTCGCTGACGAGCACCGTCTCTTTTTTTCGTTCAGGGAAAATACATAAAAAGATTTCGCTGCTTCTGTTTCCGCTATCGTTCGTCGGCGCGGCGCTTGGCGCCTACACGGTGCATCTGCTGCCTTCCGACTTTCTCCGGCCGCTTGTCGTGGGCTTGCTAATCGTCATATTAATCTATACGTTAGTCAAGAAGAACTGGAACGGCTCGGGCAGCTTGAAGCCGATGACGCCGCTCCGCCGCACAGGACTTGCCGCCTGCGCGTTCGCGCTCGGGTTTTACGACGGCTTCTTCGGACCCGGAACCGGCTCGTTTCTGCTGTTCCTGTTTCTCATGATCGGTTACGATTTTGTCGGCGCATCGGCGAACGCCAAAGTATTGAACTTTGCAAGCAACATCGCAAGCCTCGCCTCCTTCTTTCTGTTAAAGTCGGTGCATATCGGCTACGGACTGCCTATGGGCTTGTCTATGATCGTCGGGGCTTACGTCGGTTCGCAGCTTGCTATCCGCAAAGGCTCGACTTATGTAAAGCCCCTCTTTATCGGGGTCACGTCGTTGTTGATCGGCAAGCAGCTATGGGATCTGCTCTTATAAAACAAATGGAGAGGTGTGCGGTCCGATTAATTCGGCGCTCAACCTCTCCTTATTTTTTCGACACGTATTGTCGAAACCCTTTTTTTTACGCAGGGTATCACGTCGTGTTAACGATACAGGTGGCCAAATGGTCGGCAGGCCAAATGTGCTTGATTTGATTGCTGCGCCATTCAGCTGCAGGGTCTTGGGCCGTGTGCGGATCGCTTACCGGGCGTAAATCCTCCCAGACGCACTCGACGCCCAACCCGCCCGCTTCGCCGGCAAACATACTGCAGCCCCCGCAAAAATCATGCCGCTGCTTCTCGTCGAACTTCACCACTTTATTTCGCAAGCAGCAGTAAATGCGCCCGCTTTCGTCCTTAAGGTTGATATGATGAATTTGACGCATACGCATCGCTCCTTTACCAGGCGATCGGATGATGACACCAAGAGGGTAATATCCATTATATATGCGGACGAACCTCGTTATGTGAAAAGAATGGGACGGCTTGTATCCCTTTACTTTAGAGTGGAAACCTTGTATAATCGGCATTGCCTAATTATCGTTAGTTAGGAAGGAGGGGGCAGGATGACTGCCGGTAAAATAAGAGAGGCCGCGCTGCAGCTATTTGCGCGAAGCGGGTACGACGGTGTTCCGCTGTCAGAAATCGCAGCCGCCGTCGGTATCAGAACGCCTTCCATCTACGCTCACTATAAAAGCAAAGACGACTTGTTCATAGCCGTCTTCGAAGACTGTCTTCAGGAGCATACGCGCCGGATGAAGCAGTTGATCGGGGATTTGCAAGACCGGGGCGTAGAGGAGAAGCTGCGTACGCTGTTTCAGGATGCAAGCCGCAGCTATTTGCTTGGTCAGGAGCAAGTGACCTTCTTGAAGGTGGCTCTGCTGTTCCCGCCCGCGCCGCTGCAGGACAAGCTGCGCGAGCAATTCGCCTTATCGGAACGGCTGCTGGACGAAGCGCTGGGCAATATTTTCGAGGAAGGCATGCGTTCCGGCCTGCTTCGCCGGGAGCCTGTCGACGATCTGATCGCTTCGTTCTACTGCCTGCTGGACGGCATGTTCTTGCAGCAATATTATTACCGGCGCGATGACTGGCAACAGCGGATCGATGCCGTGTGGTCCATATTTTGGAAAGGCATTATGCAAGCGAACATCATCTAGAGGGGAGATAAGCACCATGGCTTGGGTTTATTTGGTGATTGCCGGATTGATGGAGGTTTTTTGGGCCATCGGGTTAAAATATACGAACGGGTGGACGCGGCTGACGCCAAGCATCCTGACGGCAGCCGGCATGATCGTCAGCTTCTATTTCCTGTCGCTCGCGATCAAAACGCTGCCGATGGGCACCGCTTACGCCGTCTGGACCGGTATCGGCGCCGTCGGTACGGTTGTGATCGGCATGCTGTTTCTCGGGGAACCGCGCGATTTGCTGCGGATCGGTTTTTTGATCGCCATTCTGGTCGGCCTTATCGGCCTGAAAATGACGGCATAACGAAAAGCGGAACTGTGATCCTGCATCCGGTTCCGCTTTTCGTTATGTGTTCGTTCCGCGGTGCCATGCCGCAATCGGCTTCTACCGTGACTTGGCGGTAGAAGCGCGCATCTCCGCTTCAGCATCAGCCCCGGCTTTGGCGAATTGCGTGCGGTACAGCTTCGCGTACAGCCCATCCGCCGCAAGCAGCCCGGCATGTCTTCCGGTCTCCGCGATACGCCCCGCCTCCATGACTACGATGCGGTCGGCGGTCAAAATTGTCGACAGCCGGTGTGCGATGACGAGCGTCGTCCGCCCGCGCATTAGCTCGTCAAGCGCCGCCTGCACGAATGCTTCCGAAGCCGAATCGAGATGCGAAGTCGCTTCGTCGAGGATAAGGATGCGCGGGTCCTTCAAGATCGCGCGGGCAATCGACAGCCGCTGGCGTTCGCCGCCGGAGAGCCGGTGCCCCCGCTCGCCAACCATCGTATCGTAGCCTTGCGGCAAGGCGGAGATGACCTCATGGATATAGGCCTGTCTACAGGCCTCCTCGATTTCTTCCTGCGAGGCTTCGGGCTTCGCAAAGAGCAGATTTTGACGTACCGTATCGTGAAACAGGAACGACTCTTGAGTCACGAAAGCCATTTGTTTCCGCAAGCTGTGGAGCGTGACGTCCCGGATATCGCGACCGTCGATGGTAACAGCCCCTTCGGTCGGATCGTATAACCGCGCAATCAGTCCGATCAGCGTCGACTTGCCCGCGCCGCTCGGCCCGACGATTGCCGTCACTTCGCCCGGATTCGCGCTGAAAGTCACGTCCTGCAGCGCATATTGTCCCGGCTGATAAGCATAGGAGACGCCGCAATATTCGATGCGGCCTTCCACCTCCCGAAGCGGCTCGGCGCCTTCACGATCGCTAATTTCGGGAACCACATCCTCGTACTCGAACAGCCGTTGGAACACGCCGAGCACCGTTCCCAGCTCCACCCGCAAATTGAGCAGCGTGGCGACCGGTCCGTATAGCATGCCGAGGTAAGCAGCGAAGGCGACGATGCTGCCGATCGTCATCGTTCCCTCGATCACCTTCCAGCCGCCGTACAAATAAATCAGGGCGGTTCCGAGCGGCCCCAGCACCCCGATGACCATCCCGAACCAGCGCCCGACCAAATTGAGCCGAAGCTCCAGCTGCATAACCCGTTCGTTCAGCTCGGAGAACTGCCGCTGCTGCTGCGGCTCCTGCTGAAAGATGCGGGTCAGCAGCGCGCCCGACACGCCGAAGATTTCGCCCAGACGGGCGGACATATCGCCCCGCACGCGCTGCGTCTCGATGCGGAGCCGCTTGCGGATCGCCGACACTTGCCGAACCGGCAGCAGGAACAACGGCAGGATGACCGTCGCCAAGATCGCCAGCTGCCAATCCAGCGCGAACAAAATGCCGACACTCGTCAGCACGATCGCGGATTGCGTTACCGCCGAGACGACGAGCGTGGAGACGACGTTCTGCACCGCCTGTACGTCCCCGGTCAGCCGCTGGATGATCTCGCCCGCTTTCGCGTCGGTAAAGAACCCCAGCGATTGCCGCTGCAGATTGGCGAACAGCGACTGCCGTAAATCGCGCATAACGCCTTGAGCGACCTTCGTGTTCTGATGGTTTTGCCAAACGCCGAGCAGCCCGCTCGCGAGCGGCAGCAGCACGAGCAGACCGACCATGACGAGCAGTCCCGTTTTATTGCCTTCCGGCAGCGCATGATCGATGATCTCCCGCATCACGAGCGGGGGGATGAGACCGATCACGCCGCCGACCAGCGCCAGCAGCACGATCGCTGTCAACTGCCCCCTGTACTTGCGGAACAGTCCGTATATGCGGGACAACGGCACGTCCTTGAGCTCCGCCTGGCCGCGCTCCTGCAGATCGTGTCTCGATCCGCCTGCGCCCATTCCTCTCATGAACGCTCCTCCTTATGCTTGCCTTCCGATTCTGAGGAAGAGGAAATACGGCGCGAATCGCCGCCGTCACTTCTCGGGCCATATTCATCACCCGGTTCAGGGACGTGCTCTGCAAGATGGCGTACTTCTGCCCGGCATCCATGTTCACGATCCCGGCTATCGAATACGTGCCCAGCAGGGGCAGCTGCTTGCCGACAGATTTGCCCGGTGCGATCGGTCGGTTCGATACCTGGTACCATCCTAACGAGGACGCCTGCCCAAGACAGGCATCGATAGCGATCGCCACTTTGCCCGGCGGTATTTCATGGAGACGCTCGAACAGATTGCTCGCATCCAAAGGATGCGCAAGCGTTCCGATCACATGCCGGTAGCCGGACTCCTCCAGCATCGAGCCGATGAGAGGCCCGAGCGCATCCCCAGTCGAGCGATCCGTTCCAATACAAAGAAACAACAGGTCAAGCGTCGTCACCCCCTGCTGCCGGATCAACCGCAGAAACTCAGGCAGTTCGTCCGCCCTTACCTTTTTCCGAAATAACGGCTGCGCCGTATCTCCCCCCATCGCCATTCCCCCTCACCCGATTCTAGCTGCCGAATCTTCATTCTTTTATTATATGGCAGCATCAGGCGACTGGACAACGCCCCGCAGCATTTGTTGCGCCTGATCCAGGCATGCTATAATTTTCTGAAAACCGAGTACAGAATGAAGGTGAACCATGAATTTCACGGAAGGCTTGGCCTTAGCAGCGCTTGGCTACTGGCTCTTCATGCTGCTGGACGTGCTTCGTGCCCGGCGATGGATGTTCAAGCTGCCCCGTTACGCGGGTCATCCGACTATACCGGCGCAGCCTAAGCGGTCGGCGGACAAGCAGGCGCCCTCCCTTCCACCGCTCGTATCGATCATCATCGCCGCGAAGGAGGAAGAGTCAACGATTGCCGATACGGTGAAGCATCTGCTCGATCAAACCTATCCGCGAATCGAGATTATCGCCGTGAACGACCGCTCCCGCGACAGCACCGGCCGCAAGCTGGACGAGCTCAGGCGCTGGTCCGAGAACCGCGGCGATCTTCACATACCGGTACGCATCATTCATATTACATCGCTCCCGTCCGGCTGGATCGGGAAAAACCACGCGCTGTATCAAGGCTACGCCCAGGCTCGCGGCAAATACTTGCTGTTTACCGACGCCGATGTCAAGTTTGCCCCGAACACGGTTTCCGACGCGGTTCATTATTTGCAGGAGGAGCAAGCCGATCATCTGACGCTGGCTCCCCGAATGCGGATGCGGGGCTTTTGGCTGAAGGCGTTCGTGCAATATTTCTTCTTTACGCTCGGCTTGTATGTGCGTCCTTGGCGCTCTAACGACGATTTTCAGCACAAGCACGGCATGGGCATCGGGGCCTTCAACTTGATTACTCGGCACGCTTACGAGCGAATCGGCACACACAAGGCGTTGGCCATGCGGCCAGACGACGACTTGCAGCTCGGACGACTGGTGAAACGCGCCCGATTGCGGCAGCGGCTCGCCTCGGGAGCGGACCATATTGAGGTCGAATGGTATGCCACCCTGCACGACGCCGTCCGCGGGCTGGAGAAAAATTTATTTTCCGGCTTCGGCTACCGTTTGTGGAAAGCGGCGCTGGGGGTTTGCGGCCAGCTCGGCTTGTTCTTCTTCCCGTGGATCGCGTGGCTGCTGCTTCCCGGCTGGAGCGCCTGGACGTTCGCCTTGTCTGCGGCGCTGATGGTCGTCGTTTACTTGCTGTTGATTCGCGCCATGACCGGCGGAAGCGGCATCGAAACGATCGCTCTGCCTGCCGCCGTCCTGCTGTTAACCTATGTCGTCGTCCGCTCGGTCGGATTGACTTTGCGCCAAGGCGGCATTTATTGGCGGGGAACGTTCTATCCGCTGAAGGCGCTGCGGTCCATGAAGGATTCGGATTCATAATAGATCCCGAAAAAATCAGCATGCTGATGACGCTCGCTCTGCTTGTGCTGCGCCAGCACATCGAGTCCTTGTAAAAAATCAGCCCAATTGCTAAGGCACCTGCACACCCTTCTGTGTGTTCGTCATATACTTATTACGTAATCAGCACACTCACACAGCGAGGGAGAGAATGACTTATGCCAGCAAATACGCGTTCTTCCAGCGGTTATCCGCAAATTCAAGATCAGGAGAGAAGCTGGTCCGGTTCACAATATCCGTACCATCATCCACAACACCATTACCATCCGCACCACTACCATCCGTACCACTATCATCCGCACCACTACCATCCGTACCACTACCATCCGCACCACCACTATGGCGGACACGAACATTATTACGGACATGGCGGATACGGCGGGCATGGGCAGGAGTATGGGCAAGTACATGGTCAAGGGCAAGGCGGCTGGCAAGGTCAGGGACGCGGCCGCAAGTAAATGTACTGCAAAAAAACAGCTTGGACGGTATGGCATGAAGCCAACCTCCAGCTGTTTTTTGGTTTGAACCGGTACCGCTTTTAACGGACTTGCTTCGGCTGATGCGTGTTCGAAGCGGTAACATCCAGACTTTGTATCGCTTGCGTCAATTGATCCTGCACCTGCGCAAGCTCTTGGTGATGATGGTCGTTATCTTTGGCGACCATCTGGCCCTGCGCTTTATGCAGCGCATGCTGTGCGGCTTCCATCTCGGCCAAAGCAGCCTGCACCTTGTGCGGGTTCGACTCCAATTGGGCGTGTCTGACGGCCATTTCCGCATCTTTGGCAACTTGAATGGCCTTCTCGGTGTTGTCGATGACGTGGCGCAGCGGCATTTGATGCTGGTTCACTTCGGTCATGTCGGCATCTTCCTCTCGGCTCCAATGTGTACGTTCAGCCTTTAAGATGCGCGAAAACCGACATTTTCATTCCTCCATGGGGCACCCTGCCCGCGCAACCTACGGCTTCCTTACGCGCTCGTATACGACAAAATCATAATCGTACGGATTTTTCTCATCCTTGACGCCCCGCTCGCGCGAAACTTCACGCCACTCCAGCGGCTCGAGCTCCGGGAAGAACGTATCCGCCTCAAAACGGTGCGCAATTTCCGTGATATACAGCCGATCCGCGTACGGCATCAGCAGCTGAAACACTTCGGCTCCGCCGATGACGAACAGCTCTTCTTCCTCGTTGCGGCCGCCGCGTCCGTACACTTGAGCAGCTTCCTCCACCGAGCGGATGACCGTACAGCCTTCGGCCTGAAACGATGCGTCCCGCGTCAAAATAACGTTCGTGCGCTTCGGCAGCGGTTTACCGATCGAATCATACGTTTTACGTCCCATTAAGATGGTAGACCCCGTTGTCTTCTTGCGAAAATAGGCCAGGTCCGCCGGTAAATGCCAGGGCAGCCGGTTGTCAACCCCAATCCCCCGGGCCTCGTCCATCGCCAAAATATAAGAAATCGTCATCCGCCAACACTCCTTCCGTCCTGCCTATATTTCCCCTAACCCATTTAATGTTTAACCACAATGATTTTGGGCATTTTAATTGTTATCCATCATATCACATTTGAAAGTGTACGGAAATCTTCGCCTTCAAGTCCTCCCGGTGCCGTGTTATACTAAAAGTAAGGGGCAAGCCCACTACCGCTCATTGTGTTGGAGGCCTATATGAAAGCGCTTAACAAAAAAGATTACACGCTCCATTCCGTCAAAAATGCGATGCGCATCTTGCGTTTGTTCTCCTTGGAACGTCCCGAACTGGGAGTAACCGAAATAGCCAGGCTGCTCGGATTGAATAAAAGCACCGTCTATCATCTTATGACGTTCCTTACCGCCGACGGCCTATTGGAAAAAGGCCCCAAGTCCAAGTACCGTCTTGGTCTTGCCCTGCTGCGTTACACCGGTATTATTACAACCCAGATGGAAATTCATCGAATTGCGCTTCCTGTCCTGGAGAATCTGGCGAAGCAATTGGGCGAGAGCGCCTTTATCGGCATATTGGAAGGCACCGATGTCGCCTACCTTCAGAAAGTGGAAATCAAGCATCCGGATCTCCTGCTCTCCTTGGTCGGCAACCGAAACCCCGCATCCTGCACCGGAACAGGAAAAGTTCTTCTCGCCTATCAGAAGGAGGACATGATTGCGGAAATAGCCGAACGCCTGCAGCCCTATGGCCCTAACTCCATTACCGACTCTGAACAGTTTAAACAGCATCTAGCGGAGGTTCGCAGTCGAGGGTACGCCATATGCCTGGATGAAATACACGAGGGGGTTGCAAGCATCGGGGTGCCTGTGCGGGATTACACCGGAGGAGTGATTGCCGCCCTTAGTATTGTGGGGCCGACCGAGCACATCCGGAACTTCGATATTCCGCATGCGGTTGGCATTCTCAAGAGCGCTGCGAATGAGATTTCCAGCAAATTGGGCCATTACGCTTAGACAGGCTTCAGAACGGCAGCCGCCCGCACAAACAAGGCGACCGCTTCACGTTCATGACGTGAAACGGTCGCCTTGTTTGGATTTAGAACGGATACTTGCGGTAAGTTTGTTGGACCGAGACCCATTTGGTAACGGTAAACTCCTCTACAATCCACGGATTCCCAAACCGGCCTAAACCGCTTGCTTTGTTGCCTCCGAATGGAATCGTCGGGCTGTCATTCACGGTTTGGTCGTTAACATGCGTCATCCCGCTGTCGATTTGCAGGGCCAGCTCTTCTCCCTTTGCCAAATCACTCGTAAAGATGGCCGAGCTTAAGCCGTATTCCGTATCGTTCGCCATCCGGATAGCTTCTTCGTCCGTATCGGCTCTAATCATCGTTGCGATAGGCGCGAACAGCTCGGTTTGGGCAAGTTTGCTGGAGTTGCTCACTTCCGTAAATACATAGGGCGTCAGTACGTTGCCGATACGTTCCCCTTCCAGGGCAACCTTCGCCCCTTCACGTTTGGCTTCTTCAATAACGTTGATCGCTTTTTCAAGCTGCCGCTCATTAATGAGAGGACCGATAACGGTCTTGGGATCTCTTGGGTCGCCATAAGGAATTGCCTTGGCCCGTTCGACAAACTTCTGCACAAATTCCTCATATTTATCCTTGTGGATAATAAACCGGTTAATAATCATGCAAATTTGTCCTTGATGAATGAACTTCCCGAAGACAGCCGCATCCACCGCGCGATCGACGTCGGCATCGGACAACACCACAAACGGACTGTTTCCTCCAAGCTCAAGTGCGACACGCTTTAAGTTTCTGCCGGCGATTTCACCAATGTGTCTTCCCACCGCCGTCGAGCCTGTGAAACTGATCAATTGGGCGTGCGGATTCGTTAACATGCCGTCTCCAATTTCCGTTATATCCGTTAAAATAACATTCAATACGCCTGCAGGCAGCCCGGCATGCTCGAATGCCTTGGCGATGATACAGCCTCCGGTTAAGCCCACTTGAATATCGGGTTTGTGTACGACGCTGTTCCCCAAGGCAATAGCCGGTGCAATGGTTCTCATCGATAAGTTCAACGGGAAGTTGAAAGGTGAAATCGATGCGATAACGCCTAGAGGCAGCCGATGAATATGATTGACCTTTCCTTCGATCGCAGCAGGAACTTCTCTCACCTTATAAATTTCGTCCGCAAAATGAATGGCTTCCTCTAGCACTTCCAAAGCAAGATGGTGCTCCACGTTCGCTTTTAAGACGCTTCCTCCCGTTTCGCGAACAATGACATCCACGATCGCTTCACGGTCCGCTTTTAAATATTCGGCTGCCTTATGCAGGATCTCTTTCCTTTCATCCGCAGAAGTTTGGGCCCATTCCCTCTGCGCTTTCTTCGCCGTTTCAAACGCTTCTTGAAGCTGCACTGCTGTCGCTAAACGAACGGAAGCAACAGTTGAACCATCGTATGGATTTAATATATCGTAAGTTCGGTCACTCCTGCCTTCTGTCCATTGGCCGTTAATAAAACTCCGGTTTAACTCTTCATAACGTGTCATTTGCGATTACTCCCCTCATCTAAGAACTTCGACTTGTTTGGAATAGGTGGTTTCCAGCATGCGGATGAGATGACTGAGCAGCGTGTTGTAGGGAACTGCAATGCCGTATTGTGCCGCTTTATCCGCAATCGCCCCGTTGAGAAAGGCGATTTCCGTTTCTCGTTTGGCCAGCACATCCTGCAGCATCGATGTAAGATGCTCGCCCGACATTTCCGGCGTAAGCACACTTTGCACCGATGTATAAATGTCCTCCCTATCGATATCGACGTTTTCCGCTTTCGCCACAGCAACGACCTCATCTATGATGCCATAGGCGAGCCGGTCAAACTTCTCATAACGGCCGATATCCAATGTCTTCAATCGGGTTAGTGCGGCAAGAGGGTTATATACTGCGTTAAAAGCGACTTTTTTCCAAATAATTTTCATAACGTCCGGTTCGATTTTTACATGCAGACCGCTCTTGTTCAGCCTATCGCAAATCAATAGAAACTCTTCGGTGATTTGTCCGTCTACGCGCATCATGCTGGTTTCCCCTGAACCAAGCGCACGAATCACTCCGGGCGCGACCAGCTCGGTACCGAAATTGGTAACGCCGGCAATCACACGTTCTCGAGGGACATGAGCGGTAATGGCTTCCACATTGCCCAACCCATTTTGCAAAGTCAGCACCTGGGTGTGCGGTCCGATGATAGGCAGCGTATTGACGATAACGGTTTTCGTATGCATCGCTTTGGTGAATATAATCACGAGATCGGCGACTCCGACTGTGGCAGGATCTGTTGTGGCCTGCAGCGGAAATGCAGACGTTCCGCCCTCATGGATCACGCGCAGGCCGTTGTTCCGGATTTCTTCCACATGCTCGCGCCAGTTGTCCACCAAGGTCACGGATTGCCCGGACTCACACAGCATCGAGCCAAAGCGGCATCCCATTGCGCCTGCGCCTGCAATTACAATTTTCATTCCAGCACCTCTCTTGCCCCTATAACTCAATCACGTACAATTATTCACCCATGACGCTTATTTTCTCAATTTCTCCAGCTCGCTGAACAGCTCTTTCACCAGATCTTCGCCGACATCCTTCGAAAATTTATCAATGAGAGGCTTCGTCACTTCCTGCATTTTGGCTACTTCTTCAGCCGGCATTTCATTGACCTGCATGCCTTTGCTCTTTAAATTTTCCAACGTTTTCTTAGCCATGGACCGATTGGTTTCCCGCTGGAATTTCGTCGATTCGGCAACGGCATCCTGTATAATCTTCTTCTCCTCATCCGATAATTGATCCCAGTACTTCTTGCTGACAAGAAATACGAACGGAGCATACAGATGATTCGTGATGCTTAAATACTTTTGCACTTCATACAGCTTGTGCGATTCAATAACGGCTAATGAATTTTCCTGTCCGTCAATCGCTTTGCTCTCCAAGGCTGCGAATACTTCAGCGAATACCATAGGCGTCGGATTGGAGCCCCAGGTTTTAAAGGCTTCCAAATGAATTTGGTTCGGCAATGTGCGAATCTTTAAGCCCTTTAAATCGTCGGCCTTTTGAATCGGATGCTTGCTGTTGGTGATGCTGCGGAACCCGTTTTCCCAGTACGCAAGCCCGACCAGATTATGCGCCGGTAATTTATCGAGCAATTTTTTGCCGATAGGCCCGTCCATGATGGCATCGGCTTCTTTCTCATTCTTGAAAACTAACGGGAAATCGAATATGCCAAATTCTTTGATCGTTCCGAATACCGGCGGCGTGGTGATTACGGCTATTTCTTGCAGACCGCCCTGCAACGCCTCCATCATTTTCTTATCGTCGCCAAGCGTTCCGTCATTGAATTTCTGAATTTTCATTTTTCCGCCGCTGTTTTTTTCGACGATTTCGGCGAATTTATCCAGCCCCATCGCTTGCGGATGGCCTTTAGGGCTAACAATCCCGGCCTTCATGACACGCGATTGGATGTTCTTGGTTCCGGCGGTTTGGCTTGAAGCGGGCGTTGATGACCCGTTCGCCCCGCTATTTCCACTGCTGCCGCAAGCTGTAAGAACAAACAAGCAGGACACAATCGAACCGACAACTACATTTCTCCCCCACTTTTTCACAGCAACCCCTCATTTCATCAGTTTTTTTAGGAAGTCATCCATTGCAGCGGAACGGTAACCAAAGACGGGAACAGGATCAATAAAAGCAGAATCAGCACTTCAACGAGCAAGAAAGGCCAAATCCCCTTCATGATATCTTCCATTTCGATTTTCCCTACACCGCATGCAACGTTTAATACGGCCCCTACCGGCGGAGTCAGCAAACCAATGCAATTGTTGAGCACGAAGAGAATCCCGAAATAAACCGGGTCAATTCCGGCCATTTCAATAATCGGCATCAGAACCGGCGTCAAAATGAGAATGGTAGGCGTTAAATCCATAGCTGTTCCAACCAGTAAAACCAATAAGTTAATCAACAGGAGCAGCACCAGCTTGTGTTCAACAAACGGACCCAGTAAATCCGTGATAAGAGCCGGGATATCGGCTACCGTAATCAGCCATGCCGACACCATGGATGCGGCAACCAGGAACATGACCACACTCGTCGTTTTGGCGGAAGTCACGAGGATATGGTACAAATTTTCGATTTTCAATTCACGGTAGATGACCAGGCCGACAAATAAGGCGTAAAATGCGGCGACGACCGCTGCCTCGGTTGGGGTGAACACTCCGCCGCGCAGCCCTCCGATAATGATAAGCGGCAGCAGGAGCGCCCAAAAGGCTTGTTTCGTCGCCTGCCATTTTTCCTTGAAGGAGCTGCGGGGCAGCACGTCGACCTTATCTTTGCGAACGATAATGGTCCAGGTAATGACCAGCCCTACGGCAATCAGAATCCCCGGGACTATGCCCGCCAGAAAGAGCTTGGTAATCGATACGCCGCTCGTAACCCCGAAGATGATCAGCGGAATGCTCGGCGGGATAATCGGCGCGATAATCCCGCCCGCTGCAATCAAACCGGTCGAACGGTTTCTGTCGTAACCGGCCTTTACCATCATCGGGATCAATATCGCGCCAAGTGCGGCTGTATCCGCCAAAGCCGATCCGGATAAACCGGCAAATATGACACTGCCGATGATGGCTACATAGCCTAACCCCCCTCGAATATGTCCGACAAAAGACAAGGCGGAATTGATAATACGATTCGAAATTCCCCCCGCATTCATCAATTCACCCGCGAGGATAAAGAAGGGGACGGCCATGAGCGGGAAGCTGTTCGCCCCGTCAAACAAATTCTGGGCAATGATTTGGCTGTCAAACATGCCCAGAAGGAGCATTAAAGCGACACCGCTGATCAATAAGGCAAACGCGATGGGCATGCCTAAAGCCATAGCCCCCAGCAGCGAACCAAGGAAGATGGTAATGGTCATGATCGGTTTCCTCCCGGTAGACTCTGTCCCTGATCATAAATTCCCCCGAGCATTTCTTCTTCCGATTCCTTCAGGCGAGTAAGCTCGTGAATCGCATCTTTTTGAAAAAACGCCTGGTACAAATGAACAAGAACAACAATGGCCATCGCCACGCTCATGATCATACCGACACCGTATAAATAGATCATAGGCAATCCGGTAGCAGGAGCTTTACTGTCCTGGTTGAGCAGGGCCATTTTCCAGCTGCCTTCAAAAATCAGCCACAATGCAAAGAGAATCAACACATTGCTTATGGTGTACACGATCTTCTTTCCCGTGGGCGGCAGCTTCTTGACCAGCATCTCTACCCCGAGGTGCTGCTTATCCTTCAGCGCCCCGATTGAACCCAGAAATATCATCCACACAAACAAGAAGCGCGACATTTCCTCAGACCATGTAATTCCTGAATTAAACGCATAGCGCAATACCACATTGCCAAAAACCAGGAAGCACATGAACGCCAGCGAAAGCGCAATCATAATATTCAAGGAGTTATTTAACAACTTGGATATATTTTTCATCGAGTTCCCTCCATAGGGTCGTTACACGAGTGCCATGGATCCTAATTCGTGCTCTGCTTGGAAACCTGAGGCAAACGTACATCAAGTACAGCGGATCGACCTTCTCTTACGATTTGCAAAGCGCTCACGATCGCTTCCATCAATTCGCCAGGTTTTTCAACGACTCTCGCATAAGCCCCGCCTGCCGCTTCAGCTACTTTAGCCAATTCGGCCGTTGGATCGAAATTGACCCAAAATTGATCCGTCTGACTGGCAATTCCTTGTGGATGGACGCCGAGCGTAGACATTCGGGGCGCTCCCCATCCATGATTGTTATAAATGACGGTCAGAAACGGCGTATTGTATTTCTTGGAAACCCAGTGAACGGGTGTCGGATTGCTGAAAATATAAGAGCCGTCTCCCGTAAGACTGACGATAGTTTGATCAGGAGCCGCCAGCTTGGCGCCGATCGCTCCTCCGCCATGCCATCCTAAAGAGCTGGCGCCGCTTCCAAAAATCGTACCGGGTTTCGTACGGGGCAAATGCTTGCTGACGGTCTCATAATTCGTAATGGTTTCAAACAGTACAATCGTATCCTCGTCAATGGCTTCCCGAATGCACGCTGTCAAATACTCCGGAGTAATGACGGAGCTGTCGCTCAGCTGCTCCAGACGGTTCCATTCTTCCCGCTGCCGGTTATGAATCTCCGTAAATTGTTGATAACGCTCCTGTACGGCTTTGTCATCGATCTGGTCGCGTACCGTATCCAAATAGGCGTTCAATTGCTGCAGGGCCACAAAAGAATCGGCTTTATAAGATCTTTTGGACGGGATATACCACAAAGGCGTTTTCTCTTTCAACGGATCGATATCGATGTAGTAAATTGTGCAATCCTTGGACGGTTTATTATGAAGCGGCATCCAAGGCACATCACTGTCCAGAACAAGGATCAGATCAGCCTCGGCAAGAATCGGGTTTTGGCCCGGCTTGTTCCATTGATAGCCGACCTGCAACGGATGATCTCCAGGAAAGTTCAAATAATAGGGCGCCGACTCCAGTACCGGGATGGCCAATCGCTCGCTAAATTTCACAAGTTCATCAACCGCTTCCGGATTCCTTCCTAAATAGGTAGTTATGATAAGCGGTTTTTTCGCTTTCAGCAGATCGTTCGCGATTTCGGGTACCATAGCGGGGTGAATCGCGCTCGGGGACAACGGTTCCCATTCACTTCGACGGCTGGAAATCGGTTGGGTCTCTTCCTCCAGCACTTCACGCGGGGCCACTAAATAAACCGGTCCTTTCGGATCGCTTTCCGCTATTTGTATCGCCCTGTGGACAAGCTGCTTCACATTTTTCCCCGTGCGAATTTCATTATCGTATTTCATGTACTGCCTTACAATGCCGCGTTGATCAAACACGTCTTGAATCCAATGAATATGTTCATTCCGGCTTCCGACAAGCTCGCCTTCCTGGGTATAGGGGGATGCCCCGGCAAAAATAAGGACGGGTACTCTTCCTTTCGCCGCATTATGCACGGCTCCGCCAAGATTTTGTGTACCGCATTCCACGTGGACAAACACCGCCTGCGGTTTTCCGCTAATTTGCGCATAAGTATGTGCGGCACTCAATGCGACGAACTCGTGCGGGCAGATAATGATGCGGGGATAGTCCTTGTTTTGCAATTGAGCCTGCGCCCATTCTTCGATAATTGCAGGGTGATCGCTCCCTAAATTCGCAAAAATGCAAGATACGCCGGCCTCGTGAAGCGCTTCCATAAATGCGGTAGCCGTGGTATATTTTTTATTTAAGCCGGTTTCTACACGATCCGCCAGTACATTCGCTGCCGGAGATGGGTTGCCTGTAATCGATTGTGACATGTTGAAGCTCCTCTCAATTGGCTTATTCTTTCATTAATAAAGCGGTTACAAAAAGCCATTTCCTTTGTTGCCCCTGACATGTATGATAGCATTTGACTCCTTGTTTTAAAACTATAGTTTTCTTCTATATTAAACAAATGCGAAATAATTCAGCTTCGACTTTACCAGATGTGCATGATGAAGGAGGAAATGACGATGAAGTCTCCAGAAGACGAACGGCTCAGCTCTGTGCAAAACGCAATACGGCTGCTGAATGTATTTTCGGTGGAGGAAGCGGAGCTCGGGATTAGCGAGCTATCGGACAAACTCGGAATCGCCAAGAGCACCGTTCACCGTTTGGTCACGACATTGGCAAGCGAAGGCTTTATCGCCAAGGACAAGAATACGAATCAGTATCGTCTCGGCATCTCGATTCTGGCATTAAGCAATGTCCTCACATCGACGATGCCCGTCCATCAAGCGGCCTTACCTGTCTTGCACGAATTGGGAAAGAAGACGAAGGAGTCTGTCCTTTTCGGTATTTTTCGGGGGGATGAAGTGATCTTTCTCAATCGTATCGTGGGCGGCCTGGACTTCATTCCCGCGCTTTCCGAGATCGGCAGCAGGGTCCCCGCCCACTGCACCAGCTCGGGCCAAGTTTTTCTGGCCTATCAGCCGAAAGAAGTCGTAGACCGTATTATAAACAAGGGATTAAAGCGCTACACAAAAACAACCATAACGGAGGCCCATCTGATGCATGCGTTACTGCGCAAGGTCAGGGAACAAGGATATGCCGTAAGCGTAGGGGAGCTGCACGAGGGAATAACCTCGATTGCCGCTCCGATCCGGAATGCCAAGGGGCAAGTCGTCGCAACCGTGAGCATGCCCGGACCAGCCCAGCGCATCACGCCGGACAACATACCGTTACTGACCAAACACGTGCTGCAGGCAGCCAAAGAAATATCCCTGCGCTACCAGCAGCTTAAATAAACGCCGGCGACTTCGTGTAATTCGTTGAATGATGATTCGATTCCTTACATCAACTACATGCATATAGGAGTCCTGTTTGTTCATGTATTATTTCTAAACAAAAAAAGAAGCGCAGCCATACGCCTCTTTGAACTGGTAAAGTCTAATGGAAAAACTTTTTTTGACGATTCATAAAGTTCCATTTCTGTTGCACTATTCATATTGCGATTGGTGCCTTAATACTTGGTAAAGGATCATAGCCAATGAATTCAAAATCTTCGAATTGGTAATCCAGAATGGAATCAGGCTTCCTTTTGATGTGCAGCGTGGGCAGTGGTCTGGGTTCCCTTGTTAGTTGAAGCTTGACTTGTTCAATATGATTTAGGTAGATGTGTACGTCGCCACCCGTCCAGATCAAATCTCCGACTTCCAAATCACACTGCTGTGCAACCATATGCGTTAATAAGGCATATGACGCCAAATTAAAGGGAAGCCCCAAAAAAGTATCAACCGATCTCATTTGGAACATGCAGGATAGTCGGCCATTTGCAACATAGAATTGAAACGCATAGTGACAAGGCGGTAATGCCATGTTCTCCACTTCTGCAACGTTCCATGCACTAACCAAGTGTCTGCGAGAATCGGGATTAGTCTTTATTTGATGAATCAACTTTGAGATCTGATCCATAACTTGACCGTTTGGCGCTTGCCACGTTCTCCACTGAGCGCCATAGACTCGACCGAGATTTCCTTCTTCGTCAGCCCATTCGTCCCATATCGTCACACCATGGTCACGTAAATACTTTACATTCGTACTTCCGCTTAAAAACCACAACAGTTCATGAACGATGGATTTGATATGAAGCTTCTTTGTAGTCAGGAGCGGGAAGCCTTCTTTAAGATTCATTCGCATCTGTCTACCAAAAACGGAAATCGTCCCTGTACCCGTGCGATCATCCTTCTTTATTCCATGATCTAAAACATCCCTAAGAAGATCTAAATAAGCTTTCATTATTCACCTCATAAGATAGAACTTTGCGCCGTGACGAAGGCATTTAATTTTCCCTTGATCAAGTCCCTCTATTTTTTCAAAAGTCGTTCTGTCCACCTCACTACCATCTCTTATTATATTCATAATCTCTGAAACTTGAAAGCCAACTCCGATTAATTCTGCTCGGAATGTTCGAATCAACTGTGAAGAGCTGACACCCTATTGTAAGCTTCGACTTCTGTTACGGAATCTATCATGATACCTATGCGTTCTTTTTGAAATGGGAGCGATTCCTTGGCGTTTGTGTCCGCAATAACGGACGACTTTTCGATGGTTCAACTCTTAAGCAGGCTCCACCCTGGACAACGCCATACAACCGGCCACAATCAGGACGCCTCCTGCTATTGTGACAATGCCCGGAACTTCGCCCCAAAACAGAAAGCCCCGCATCGCATTATAGACAATCCCGATATAGCGGGTGACCTCCACGACAACGGCTTTCTCATGGGTGAACGCTTTGGTTAAATACAGCTGCAGCCAGCATCGCGCTCAAAACACCGACAAAAGCGTAAACCGAGTAGCTGGAGTAGTCGAACGGCTTGACCAACAACAGCGCGCCGATGAATATGATCGGTAAAATCAGCGCGATCTTCCCGGATATGTTCTCCTTCAGGAAAATGGCCGACATGATGATGACAAAGATCGGCGACAAATGCGCCAATATGCTGGCGTCCGTAAGCGGGATTTTGGAAATGGTATAAAAATAGGCAATTAAATAAAGCGCGCCAAGCACGCCCCGCAAGACGAGCATAGAAATCCCGCGCCTTGAGAAAGCAACCTCGCTATGGCGCATCATGAACCAGATTATGACCGTGCCGATCAACCCTCGGAAGAAGGCAACCTCCGACGAAGGAATCGTAGAACTGACTTCTTTAACCAGTGCATTCATCACGCTAAAAATAAGGGAAGATAGCATTGCAAAAATGACGCCGTTTTTCATATACCCTCGACTAAGATTTTATTTTACCGGTTAACCGGCGGCGGAAATCAACAAACGCGTGTAGGCGTGCCGGTCTTCGCTAGTGATCTGATCGCTTTGGAACCGGTCCACAATTTGTCCCTCTTTCATCACGATGATCCGGTTGCTGATCATTCGAACAGCCGTTATATCGTGAGAAATGAACAAATAGGACATCCCGAGCTTAACCTGCAGGCTTTTCAGCAGCTTCAGGATTTGGGCTTGCACCGATACGTCCAGACTGGAGGTCGGTTCATCGCAAATGAGCAGCTTCGGGTTCAAACTGATTCCGCGTGCGATCGCGACGCGCTGTCTCTGCCCGCCGCTCAGCTCATGCGGATATCGCTCCACATAATCCCGATGCAGACCGACCATCTCCAGCAGCTTGGCGGCTGTCTCTCTTCGGGATTTCCTCGTATCGGCGAGGAACGGAGGAATCACGCTGGGGAAATTATCGAGCGGCTCCATGACGGAACGCCAGATGGGAAGCCGCCCGTTCAGCGATGCGGTGGGATCCTGGAAGACAACCTGAATATGCTGTCTCATTGTGCGTAACGCTTTGCCTTTCAATCCTGTGAGGGACACACCCTGAAACCTGATATCCCCCTCGTCCGGCCGTTCCAGAGCAAGCAAAAGCCGCCCTAGCGTGCTCTTCCCGCTGCCGCTTTCGCCAACGACGCCAAGACATTCTCCTTCTCCGATATGCAGCGAAACGCCTTGCAAAGCGGCAATCTTACGGCCGTTATCCGTGTATGTTTTGCTGATCCCCTCGACGCTCATCAGTTCATTCATACCGGTCCCCCTCCTGCCCGGTGCATGGACTCAAATAGGTGTTCATCGTCTTCCAGGTCGAAGTCCGGATGGATTTCCGAAAGAAGCGGCTTCGCATTCAATAACATTCGCGTGTACGGATGCTTGGCGCGTCCATGAATCGCCGACGACGCCCCCCTTTCGACGATCATGCCGCTGCGCATGACCGCAACGTTATCCGCCCGCTTCATGACGTGATGCAAATCGTGCGAGATGAACAGAACGGCGCAGCCGATCTGACGCTGCATCCGGTCAAGCAGATCGAGAACTCGTTCACCCGTCAGCACATCAAGCGCAGTAGTCGGTTCATCCGCGATCAGAAGCGCAGGCTGAAGCATCATGCCCGCTGCCAATGCGGCCCGCTGAAGCTGCCCGCCGCTCAATTGGAACGGATAGCTGTCAAACGCGCGTTCCGCCGGCAGGCCAACCTGCTCGAGACATGCCAGGGCCGCCACTTTCGCCTGCTTATACGATTGTTTGCGATGCGTGCGAAGCGTCTCCACCAACTGGCTCCCCATTTTCATAAAGGGCGTGAAGCTTCCCTGATAGTCTTGAAATACGTACCCGATATGACTGCCGCACAGTTTTCTCCGCTTTGGGGTCGGCCACTGCACAATGTCTTCGCCCTGAAACAAAATCTGTCCGGCCGCCACATGCATGGATTTCGGCAGTAACCCCAGGATGGCTCCGGCCGTCACACTTTTCCCGCTGCCGCTTTCCCCAACCAGAGCGACCGTTTCCCCCGGATGGATATCAAACGATATATCCTGAATGATGGAATCGACACCGGTTTTATGTCTAATCTGGACGGTCAACCCGTTCAATTGCAGGACGGGATTTGTCGGGGAAACCGGCGCTTCGAAAGATTGCAAGCTTCTGTCCTCTTCCCTGACGCCGCTTGCTTGGCGTTCAAGCAGCTGCATATGCCGCCTCCTTCCCGTTTGTTAAGCCAAAAACTATTGGCCGCGAACATCAAGGATGTCCCTCAGCCCTTCTCCGATCAAATTCAGGGAAATGACGACCAGCATAATCGCGACGCCCGGATAGATCATCAGTTGAGGGGCCGTCTGAAAATATGTGCGTCCATCGTTCAACATAGCCCCCCATTCCGGTGACGGAGGCTGGGCGCCCAGGCCCAGGTAGGACAACCCGGAAATGACCAAAATGGTTTTGCCGATATCCAATGCCGCAAAAACCAGAACCGGCGGAATGATTTGCGGCAGCAAATGCCGTCTCAGGATCGTCCACATGCTGCAACCGGCGACGCGAGCCGCCCATACATATTCCTTCTCCCGCTCGGATAGTACGATACTTCTAACCACTCTTGCATACCCGATCCAGTTGATCAGCACGATGGCTATAATCATGTTTTGGAGATTGGGGCCCAGAAACCCGGATATGGCGATGACCAGCATAAAGTCTGGCAGAACGCTCATCCCGTCGACGATCCGCATCAGGAGGGCATCGACGCGGCCGCCGATATAACCGGATAATAATCCTGACGGAATGCCGATCAGCATCACCATCACGATGATAAGCGCCGAGATGCCAAGCGTCGTTTCCGCTCCCGTCACGAGTCTGGTGAAGAGGCATCTGCCCAACTGGTCCGTGCCGAGAGGGTATTCCCAGCTGGGCGGAAGGAGCCGCTCCGACATGTTTACGGTGACCGGATCGTTCGCAATAAGAAAAGGACCCGCCAGCGTTAAGATCAGCATGGCAAGCAAAATGCTCATGCCGGTCACAACCATCGGATCGCGCAGCATGCTTCCGAATACCGTGGGACGGGCATGCCGAGTGAATGGAACCGCTGCAGAACCAGAACCGTTCATGCCGTTCCCCCCTTGTGCAGGCGAATCCGGGAATCAAGGATGCCATAGATCAGGTCGACGACCAGATTTATGATAATAATAAAGGCTCCGCACAGCATCAGATATCCCTGAACCAACGGATAATCCCGCTGGAATATGGCTTCAACCGCCATACTTCCCAAGCCTGGCCAAGAGAACAAGGTCTCGATGACAACCGAGCCTGCAACCAAACTGCCGAAAGTCATGCCAAATACCGTCAATACCGGGATGAGGGCTGCACGCAGCGCATGCCGGAAAAATATACGCCACTCCGAAATGCCTCTTGCCCGCCCCGCGCGTATATATTCCTGGGACAAGCTGTCGAGCATGCCGGAGCGCAGCAAGCGCGCATGTACCGCCGCCAATCCGAAACCAAGCGAGACGGAAGGAAGAACGAATTCACGCCAGCCGCCGTGTCCCATTGTGGGGAACCATTGCAGTTTGAAGGCAAAGATATAAATCATGATGAGACCAACCCAGAATAGCGGCATGGAAGCGCCAATAAGCGCAAATATTCGTCCCAATTGATCGGGAAGACCGCCCGGAAATTTCGCAGCCAGCATGCCGAGAGGCACGGCAAGGAGGAGCATGACCGCTAAACCGCCCATCGTTAGCTGCACGGTTGCGGGGAGACGATCCGCCATTTCGTCCAAAACCGGCTTCCCCTTAATTAACGAATCTCCAAAATCTAGCCTGAGCAGATTAGACACCCATTCCAAATATTGCACGTATATAGGCCGGTTGAGGCCGAGCTCCTCCCGGAGCGCGGCTTCATCGGCTTGCGTTACATGAACTTCGTCCGCCCGTAATAACTGAAGAACAGGATCCCCGGGCGCGAGCTTCATCAAGGAAAACGTCACCAGCGATAACATAAACAGGACGACAACCAATTGCAGCAACCGCGCTTTGACCAGTCTCAGCACATTACTTCACATCCATCTTATGGGTCACGATATAGTACTCTTCCGCACCCGGCCTCCAGTCGGTAATTCGCTTGTTGAGGCCCACGATGACATTGGGATAAACCGCATAAGCATGCGGAACTTCTTCCTTGATAATGGCTAATGCTTCCTGCGTGATTTCGTTGCGCTGTTGCACATCGCTAGTCGCGTTAAGACGTGTAATAACCGCAGTCAACTTCTCAATGCTGATATTCCCCGCATTCAGCGATCCCCCCGGCATCAATGCCGAGTTCAGGAAATAGCCCCCGTCGCCGCGGGGCGCGGACAAGTTGCTGTAGGTAACCATATCCCAATTCTTGTTCTCGCGTAAAAAGGTGTCGATGTTCTCCACGGCTTGAATGTTGATCGTAACCCCGGCTTTCGCCGCATCCGACTGCAGCAGCTGCGCGATAAGCGGCAATTCGGGACGAGCTTTGTAAGTCACGATTTCCAGCGTCAGCGGCTTGCCGTCCTTCGCCAGCTTCCCGTTAGCTCCCGCGGTGTACCCCGCTTCTTCCAACAGCTTCTTCGCTCCCTCTATATCCAGCTTCTGGACCGGATCTTGGCTGCCAAAAGGAAGACGTGTGTTGAAAGGTCCGTTGGCCGGTGTAGCATTCCCGAGCATGATGTCTTTGGCGATGCTTTCACGGTTCAGCAGCATGTCCAGCGCCTTGCGGACCTTTACATCCTTCACGGCTTCCCGACTCGGGTTGAAGAGCAGGAAATGGACGCGAAGTCCTGCTATCGTTTCGACGGTTAAGGCACTGTCCTTTTGTACGGAAGCAACGCTTTCGGCCGGAATCTGGGTGGCAATATCGGCTTCCTTCGATTGCAGCGCCAGCGCTCTGACATTACCGTCCTCATTGAACTTAAATGCGACTTCGTTCAACTTGGCAGCCCCATCCCAGTAACCGTCGTAACGTTCTAATAAAATCTCCACGTTCGGCGTAAATTTCTTCACCTTAAAGGGTCCCGTACCGACCGGGGCCGCGTTGAAGGCTTGCGTTCCCATTTTCTTCTCGGCTTCCACACTAATAATGGCTGAGTAAGGATTGATCAATTCCGAGAGTAGGGCAGGATGCGGCTCACTTGTCACAAGGGTCAATTCCTGCCCGGCCGCTGCCATGGAAGCGATCTTCAGCGCGCCTTTCAGCGACTTGCTCGCAGCGATTGAACGTTCCAGCGATGCCTTGACGGCTGTCGCATCCAATTTCAGTCCGTCTTGGAACGATACGCCGTCGCGAATGGTGAACTTCCAGGTCTTATTGTCCTTGGTTTCCCACTTTGTCGCCAGCCATGGCTGAACCTCCAGCTTCTCGTCCAGACGGACCAGCGTTTCAACAACCCCTGCCTTCAACACAATATAGTCATTGGCAGGATCAAGACTGCTGCTTTTAAAATGATAAATCAGCGTTGCTTGTTTAACTTTGTCAGATGCGTTCCCAGCCTTACCGCCGCTATCTGAAGCCGGTTGGGCATTCCCGGGAAGCTGCTCCTTCTGGCTGCAGCCGGCCAGCGCGATAACAACAACTAGCAAGCATGCATACAGAAGAACAAGTGTGCGTTTGGAATTGAACATCCATGTACTCAAGAACGGTTTCTTCCTTTCTATGCTATCGTTCTCATTCTGATTTTATGTCGACACAAACCTCATTATAAACGTAATTATTACTATTTGTAAATGTAAATATTACGATTAGTAACAATGAGTACAGGACCGATTATGGAAGTATCCTGTATTTCCAGGATCCATGCCAAGTTATACGGAACAATCCATATGTACGGTAGCAGAAGGCTGCTCCATTACCCCAGATCATGGAGGTTCATTCATGCCAGAAGCAACTCGTATTGGTGATACGAATCAAAAACAAAAAATAAAAATCATATTGGGACTTGCCGTACCCACCATGATCGAAAACTTCTTACTAACCATCGTCGGATTTGTAGATACCCTGTTTGTATCCAGGATCGGTTTACATGAAGTAACGGCGATCGGAGTGACACATACGATTATTGCGGTCATATCGCCGTATTTATGGCAGTTGGGATCGGAGCCTCCTCGCTCATTGCCCGGTGCCTGGGTGCCGGGGAGGTCGATAAGGCGAAAGCAGCAGCACGGCTTTCCACAATGGTTGCAGCGATTACAGGTCTATTGTTCGGCATCGTCACACTCTTCTGTGCCGAATCATTATTACGTCTTATAGGAACCGGACCGCAGGCAATAGCGGTCGGGGTCGTTTATTTCCGGATCGTAGCCATTCCCTCCATTTTCATTTCCCTCATGACGGTGTTCGGCAGTATCTTACGTACAGCCGGCGATACCACGACCCCGATGAAGGTCGGCATTTGGATTAACTTGATTCATATCGGCTTGGACTACGTGCTGATCTTTGGTTTAGGGGACTGGGAGGGCTGGGGAATTGCGGGAGCCGCCTGGGCGACAATGAGCGTTCGGATCATGGGAGCGGCTGTCCTGTACTTGCGCAAAGGATCCTCGACTGCATTCACGCTTCCCTTGTTGAGGCTTTCCGCCCCCGCAGCCGCCGAGCGTTTAATGATGCGTTTAGGGCAAGTCTTTTATATGGGACTGATTGTACGGATTGGAACGGACGTATATGCCGCCCATCTTCTTGCAGGTCATATAGCAGCCGGTTTGTTTACAGAGGATTCGATATATCATCGAAATGGTGACCCTTGCACTCCGTATCGATGCGTTCGCGCAGCCGTTTCTAGCGATGAGTTTAGTTATCGCCGGAGCGCTACAAGGAGCGGGCGACACGAAAACCCCCATGTACAGCACGGCGATCGGCATATGGCTCGTACGCGTTGTCGGCATTTATGCACTGTGCTTCCACTTGGATATGGGAATTGCAGGGGTGTGGTTGGCTAATGCAATAGATCTTGCTATTCGCTCCGTTTTTTTATTGTACCGGTTCAGAAGACGTACGCGCCCGAGCTGCTTCTCGTTATTTGTCCATACCAAGAAAAAAACACCCGGCTAAACGATGGCCAGGTGTCTCGCTAATATCGGGATTGAAGTTATTCACATTCCGTTGCAGCAGGCTGCCGCTCATTCCAGTTTTGCAGCGAACCCTTGATGTTCGCTTCCTTCTTCTCCCCAAAATATTCGAAGGAAATATAGTGTGGGTACCCCCGTCGTTCAAGCTCCTTAATCAGCGTCCGATTATCAATGTCGCCTTCAAAAATAGGTACCGGGGTGCTCTTGTACCAGTTCGAATGATCCCATTTGTAGTTTTTCAAATGCACATGCTTTACCAAAGGATATAAAATGGGCAATGCATCCATTTGATCAATCCGTTCCACATTCAGGTTGGCTCCGTCAAAAACGAGCTGCAGCCGGGGGTGATCCACTTCCCGAATCAGCGTTTGCACGGATTCTGTGTTGTCGGCGAACGTATCATAATGAACTTCCACGGCGATATCGATTTCATATTGATCGGCCATGGACATGACTTTCTTCACGTCGCGCACGATTTGCCCCCATTGCTCCGGCGACGCGCGTCGCGATGAGATGTGCCCTACAAACGTACGAATCAAGGGGCACTTCAGCTGCCTGGCCACATCAAGCAAGCGGTTCATGGCTTTGAACTCCTGCTTCAAATCCTTCTCGCCTGAAAACCCGCCCGAGAACGTGGTGTATCCGCTAATAGCGGGAACCTCGAGTCCGTACTCCTGCAATCGGGCGTATAATTTATCCAACGGGCCATGTTCCTCCTGGTACCTTTCAATATGCCCCATCCACAGCTCGATCCCATCAAACCCAAGCGGATGCGCCCACTCCAACACTTTTTCGATGGGCCAATCTTTAAATCCCGAAGTGCATACGCTTATCTTCAAGCGGATTCCTCCTCCTGATATTCATGTCTTCATAAACGGAATCGTCCGATTCATGCTTCCCTAACCTCGATGCTCAATTGGTTAAGCACGGCGTTTCTCATCACATCGCTCGGCGCCTGCTGACCCGTCCATAATCGGAAAGACAAAGCCCCTTGATGAACAAGCATGCCTACGCCCCGATGCACATTAGCGCCGATTTTTTGCGCCTCCTTAATCAAGGCCGTCTCGTAGGGATTGTATATGATATCGCTTACGGTCAATCCCGGATGCAGCAGTGACGGAGCCAGAGGCATATGGTTCACATGAGGGTACATCCCTACCGGAGTTGCATTGATCAATAAATCGATGTCGGCCAGCCCTCTCTTCTCCATAACCGTATCCGTTACCGCTTCGGCCTCCACCCGCAAGGCCAACTGCTTCGCCAAGCTGTGCGAGCAGTCGGGCCGCGGGTCGAAAATATGCAGCCGTCCGACTCCCGCACGCGCCAGCGCGGCCGTAACGGAGCGCGCAGCTCCTCCTGCCCCGAGCACAAGCACATTCAACCCGGATACATCGATGCCGCAATCTTCCTGTAACGACTGAATATATCCGGTTCCATCCGTATTAAATCCGATCAGGCGGCCCCGGTCTAAGGAGATGGTGTTTACAGCGCCGATATCGCGCGCCAAGTCGTCAACCTCATCGAGCAGCTCCATAACCGCAACTTTATGCGGAATCGTGACGTTAACTCCCCGGAATCCAAGCGCTTTAATTCCGGAAATCGCGTCTTTTAACTCATTCGGCGGAACCGGGAAAGACACGTACTGATAAGGTAAGCCCAAAGCTTGATACGCCGCATTTTGCATAACCGCAGACATGGAGTGCTCGACGGGATACCCTAATAGCCCTGTCCATTTGGTTTGATTGCTCGTCATGACATCACTGTTCCTTTTTCTAATGCTCACCCTTGCATAAGCTGCGGTATTCGCTTGCCGTCATGCCTTCATGCTTGCGAAAAATTTTATTGAAATAAGAAGGATTATAGCCCACCTGCTTGGCGATATCATGAATCTTCCAATCCGTGGATCTGAGCAGTTCTTTCGATTTGTCGATTCTAACCTTGGTCAAAAAATCGATAAACGTCGTCCCGACAATTTGCTTAAAGCCCTTGCTTAAGCGGACGGGGTGAATGCCCAGCTGATCCGCGCATACTTCCAACGAGATATCGTTCATATAACATGTATCAATCGTATCAATCGCACTTTTTACGAAAGACTTTAATTGTGAATCCTGCGTTTCCGAATATTCCTTGGCGAAGGGCGCGAGCACTTTATCGTTGAACCATACGTGGATTTCATCCTGCTCCCGCTTTTTGACCAGTTGCTCGAATAAATTTTCTCCCTTGTAAAGATGATGAGGATTAAACCCGATCTGAATGATCGTCTGAAGTATACTGCCCAACAAATATAACGCCGACTGTAAAAGAGCAAACTCGGTCGTCCGATGGTCCCTCATATCTTCGAAAAATTGACCGATGAGTCTGCCCGCTTCCTCCCCGTCTCCGCGGCGAACCGCAGAATGAATCTCCTTTTCAAGTTGAAACGGATAATAGGAGGCATTGGTCATGGGAGGCAGGAATTCATCCATGTCCAGTACCTGATTGTTTTCCTCCAAAGTACGAAATGGCAGCGTTTGTCTGACTTCCTGCAGCACGTTCGGAATTTCACCGATCAAATCGGTCGATTTCCCGATGCTGATGATCACATTCAATTTCAAAAGCGCATTCAGCGTCGCGGTGATTTCATCGGCTAATTTAAACAGCTCGCTCTTGAATTGGCGCCAATGCTTCTCCGCCGGAAAAGCAACCATCAGTCCGATCGTTAAATCCTGAAAGTTAATGACGGCAGGAGCATCCAATTTACTGCAGGCTAATTCTTCGATAATGTTGGCTGCGGCAAACGTAATCAGTTGTCTATCCTTTTCCAGAAAATTGCCCGGAGAGTTAAAGAAGCCAACCAGTTGTACAACCATGATGGAAAAGCATTTCTCATCGACGTTCCAGCCGAAGTCAATCATGCGATCCCGCAGTTCTTTTTCTGTAAACGAATACAAATGACCTTGAACGAGCTGCAATAAGAAGCCTTCTCTTAGCATGGACGACTGCTCTTCGATACGGAATTGCAAGTAATGGCTTTCGTGTATCAGCTGCTGCCACTGGTTCTTGATGAAAGAAAACTCGTCCGCTTCTCCGCCGTGCTTCCCGGAACCGGTTTCCCGGAACATGTTGACCAGATGATGAATCGGGCTGTATAGGCGCACCGAGCCGAACCAGGACAGAAAAATGGCGGTCGCAATGCCGACCCCGCTTACAACCAGGATCATTCTCGACATTAAAAGCACGGGAGCGATTAATTGGGAAACCGGTGTAGCCGTAATATAAATCCAGGTGGAATTCGCTCTGGAAAACTTCCCGTAGGAAACCGAATAATCTTCCTTGTTCCACTTCAGGATAAACGAATCGGCCTCCGTACTTCGCTTGAGCACTTCGTTGCCTAAAAAAACGGCCTGATCGCTTGGCGCTTGCACACCGTCCATTCCCGTCGTTACCCATTCTCCGTTTTCCTTGATAATAAAGGAGGACCCTTTCTTATCAATGGTCAGTTCACTGACCATATCATTGAATTTGGACTCGTTTAAAGTAATGATGAGCGCACCGAATCTGGGCAATGCATGGACTAAAGACAAGGATGTGCCCGCTTTGCGGATGGCTGCTTTCGTCCATAGAATAGACCGGTTATCCTGCAGCAACGTATGATAGATGTGGTTGTTTTCCTCGGTCAGCTGTATGATTCCTTCGTCCTCGGAAACGAGCAAACGCTGCCCGTCCACATACAGATGAACCTGATCGATCAACGTGCTTGAACCTTTAATAATCGATAATGACTTATAGAGCTCTTGCGTGACCAGGAATTGCTTGTAGAAATCGATATCTTTGAGTTTTTCGTCAAACTGCGGATTGAGCGCCCATTGGGAAGCGGTCAGCTCGATATGCGCAAGCTGTTCTTCAATTCGTTCCCGATCCTTCTCCAGCTGACTCCGATGGGTTTGCATCAATTCGTTCTCGATTTGCTCGGTGCCGATAAAGTAAAAGCTTAGACCGATCAAGGCGGCCGGGAAACAAGTGATGATAAGGATAATGATCAATATTTTTTTGTACAAATTGCCTTTACGCATCGCAACACTTTTGTATGACGTCATCCTGTTAATGAGTCTATGCACTATGCTTCGTCTCCATTGGTTTGTTAGAAAAGCTGAAGTCTGCTGCCGCTTGGAAGCTCCAATATCATACTAACTTACGGAGCCGGCATGATCAATCATAAGCTGCCAAGCCGCAGCATTCCAATGAAGCCGTATTCCGGCTTTATTCAGCAATGTCAACGTCAGATCCAACAGCAGCCTTGACCCGTGCTTTGGTTCGCTTGATCATCACGATGGAGAATGCGAAAAGCACCAGGGAAAGCAGCATAATGGTCAACGAGATCGGCCGCTCGAAGAAAATGCTGAAGCTGCCGGATGACATAGCCATGGACTGAATAAAGGACTTCTCGAACATCGGTCCTAACACAAAGCATAAAAGCAGCGGAACGACAGGCCAACGATATTTATGAAAGATATATCCGATCACGCCAAACAGGAGCGATACAAATACATCGAACATGCTGTTATTGATGGAATATGCCCCGATCACGCTAAGAATCAAAATAATGGGAGCCATGATTCCATAAGGAATCCGCGTTAATTTTGCCCACAGCCCGACTAAAGGCAAGTTTAATACAAGCAGCATCACATTCCCGACAAACATACTTGCAATGATCGTCCAAACAAAGGGTCCGTGCTCTTCAAACAGCGTGGGCCCAGGCGTAAGTCCGTTAATCATCAGACCCGCCAGCAATACGGCGAGCGGCGTGGAACTGGGGATCCCCAGCGCAAAAAGCGGGATAAAGCCCGATGAACTCGTTGCATTGTTGGCCGCTTCGGGAGAGGCGACCCCTTCCATGGCCCCGTGACCGAATCTTTCGGGAGTTTTGGACACTTTCTTTTCCAAGTCATAAGCCAGGAAGGTTGTAACGGCTGCGGAACACCCCGGGAGCAGACCGAGGAAGAAACCAACCAAGCCTCCCCTGAGCATCGAAGTAGACGTTTGGCGCAATTCCGACCATTTCGGATAAATATTGCCGATTTTTTGAATCGCGATCGTTTTTGTGTTTTCTTCCATTCCTTTGATCACTTCGGTGATAGCAAACAGGCCAATGACAACGCTGATCATGTCAATACCTGCCGTTAACGGTTCGAAACCGAAGCTGAAGCGCATCTTTCCTCCGGTCAGCCCCATCCCTCCCATGGAGAGCAAATAACCGAAAAGTCCCATGATCAACCCTTTTTTCAAAGAGTTGCCGGACAAGTTAACAATAACGGTAAGCGCTAATACCATGAGCGCAAAATATTCGGGAGGGCCGAATTTTAACGCTTGATCGGCAAGCATCGGTGCAAAAAATACGAGGCCGATGACCCCCATCGTTCCGGCAACAAAAGAAGCTATGGCGGAAATACCGAGCGCAGGTCCGCCACGGCCCTGTTTGGCAAGCGGATAACCGTCCAGGCAGGTCGGGACTGCGGAAACTTCCCCCGGAATATTAAGCAGGATTGCGGTGGTAGAGCCGCCATACATAGCGCCGTAATAAACGCCGGCCAACATAATGATGCCTTCTGTAGGTCCGAGTATCGTTGTGAACGGAAGCAAAATAGCAATGGTGGATGTAGGTCCAAGCCCCGGCAGCATGCCGACTAATGTACCGATTATAGCCCCCCACATGGCCATCATGAGGTTCATAGGCGAAAGGGCTTCTGAAAAGCCGTCTAACAGCAAGTTTATTGCTTCCATCTTAACCTTTACTCCCTTAGCCTAAAAATTTAAAATTCCCTCAGGGAACGGCATTCTGAGCCAATAAACAAAAATCAGGTAAATAACCGCTACTTGAATGGTCGAATAAATCGCCGATCTAAGCAAATTGTAGGAGCCGATGACCCTAAATAAAGCTATGGAAACGACGAACGTGCTAAGGGTATACCCTAAAAATTGAAGTAAAATCCAATAAACAAACATGATGCCTACGACGAGGAGCATCCCGCGCATGATTTTAGATTCGGGGAACTCTACCTTGAAGCGCTCCCCTTTCGCGAAGAGCATGAGCAGGCCGAGTAAGATCAAACCTGCGCCTACAACTCCGGGCAATAGGTAATCCCCGACAAACGTACTTACACGCTCGGGATATAAACGTATGGCTTCCGACACCGATATGCCGCCGAAGACGATACTGATCAGCCCGCCGATACGGTCTGACAACATAGGGTATCCTCCTTTCATTCCATGTTTCCTCCAGCCGGGCAAGAGGGAGAACGGTCTCCTGCTTGCCCACGGCTGCCCATCGAACATGCGATCGCATGCTTCCTATAATCGATAGGAACGATTATTGTTTCCTAGGAATTTTCAATGTTTCAGGGCTTACTTTAGCCGCGCCGGCATCCTGCAATAGCCAAGCGGAGGTTGACTGCCAGTCGCGCCAGAACTTCTCTGCTTCATCGCCGGAGATTCCCATAGGTACCACGGCCATTTTCTCCAGCAGTTTCAGGAATTCGGGATCCTTCTGCGCTTCCGAGAACGCTTTCACCAAACTTTGTTTAACAGAGTCAGGGGTATCCTTTTTCACCCAAGCGCCATAAAACGGTCCCCACGGAAGAAACTTCTTCATATCCGGCAACGTTTCCGTAATCGCCGGCACGTCCGGCAGTTCCTTCACCTTCTCATCGTTAACAACGGCAAGCACGCGTACCTTTCCGGCTTTCGCATTTTCGATCGCCGCCGACAAAGCTACGACCGACACGTCAATATGATTGCCGAGCAGCGCCGTGAGAATCGGGCCGTCGCCGTCAAACGGAACCATGTTGAATTTGGTATCGGAGATGGAATTGATCATCGTGGTGACCATGAATGAAAGTCCCCCGGGGCCGCTCGAACCCATTTTAACTTTGCCCGGATTCGTTTTCGCATCCTGTATCAGATCATTCAGCGTTTTATATTTGGAATCTTTCGGTACGGTGATCGTGGCTATACCGCGCCCCATGATGTTGACCGGATAAAATTCATGAAACCCCCGCTCCGAAAGCTGCAGCACGCCGTAGATGCCGGGATTTTCCGCTGAGAACAGCAAGGTGTAGCCGTCCGCCTTTTTATCATAAACGTACTGCGTGCCTACCGTGGCGGTTGCGCCGGGCTTGTTCGTGATCGCAATCCCCTGGCCCAGCTTCTTCTCGGCAACCGTGGCTATGGCGCGCGAAACGAGATCGGTTCCTCCGCCCGCTCCGAACGGCACGATGCCCTCGATAGACTTGGTAGGATACTTCGGCTCAGAGCCGTTCGCAGAACAAGCGGTAATCATAAGCATGCTTGCGATTGCCGTAAAAACGATTCCCTTTTTCAAAAACTTTCCTTGGCTATGCAATTTCATTGAGTATTCCTCCTATAATCGCTATGGGATGATTAAATGATGGCGCCTTGATCGCGTAATTGCTTTTGCAAGCCCGCTATATCTATATCTTTCGGGGGCACATTCTGCTTACCGCTTAATGCGCACGCTACGCCTGCGGCATGACCTATCGCCATGCATTGCGCCATGACCCTGGTGGAGGCATTGGCATAATGCGTCGTCGAGATGGATCTTCCGGCGACAAGCAGATTGTTTACGTTTCGGGGAATTAAGGTTCGATAAGGAATTTGGTAATCATGATCCAAATATTTTTTTATCGTTTTGTTCTCTCGGGCATCGTGGTATTCGACAGGCCATGCTCCCCAACAAATCGCGTCTTCGAAGGACGCCCCCTGCATGACATGCTCTTCGGTCAGAACAAAATCGGCAATGATCCTCCTTGACTCCCTGATGCCGATTTGCGTAGCGATTTCACTCAAATGGGCACTGCCGAACCCTGGAATCTTATCTTTCAAAAATTTACTGTATTCAATACTCGACCTCCTTCCTTCGATTTCCGCATACGTCATTTCCTTGGCGTTCAATGAAGAAAAATCGGATATCCAGTTCATGTTGCAAATGACGGAGTCGCCCACAGCCGACTCCATAAATACGCCGGCAGTCCGAAATAAATCGTATTCGCCGTCATCGATGCTTTGTTGAACCTTGTCCTTAAATGCTTGCCGCGTAATCGTTTTGGCTTCCTGAACCTTTACGTCCCCCATTTTGAACACGGTGGTCGCCGCCTGAATCTGTCCCTTTTCATTCCCGATTACATAAGGGGCGCCGGCCAGAGCGACAATATCCGCATCGCCGGTACAATCGATATAATTTTTGGAAAATACCCGAAAGATCCCTTCTTTATTCGTAATAATCGCATACTGGATCTTCGCGTGTTCTTGCTTAACCCCAATCACTTGAGTGTGTAATAATAGATGGATATTGCTGTAATTCAACAACACCCGATCGATGGCATATTTCAACAAGTGATGGTCGCATGTATCGGCGCGATGCTGCCCGAAATCGACGCCTTCTTGTACCCCGCCAAGCGCTCTCAACTCATCGAAGAGTTCATCTCGAATACCGCCTATAATCTTTTTTTGCTTGTCGGCCGAGTATGCTCCGCAAATGGTGCTCACGGCCGCGGCGGTAGCCATGCCGCCTAGAAATCCGTATTTTTCAATAAGCAAAACCTCTGCTCCGCTCTTCGCCGCCCCAACGGCCGCCCCAATGCCCGCGAACCCCCCTCCCATAACAAAAACATCCGTATGGATATCCCCGGCAAATTTCAAACCTAATTCTTGTGCTGCTGCTTCAAACATTCGAACGCCCACCTTATGAGTTATCCTAATTTTTGCTGCACTTACTTCCCTCGGGACTTTTTGTATGCTTCATTCATTTCCTGGATATATTTCCGAAAGTTAGCATCGGCTTTCAGCTTTTGAACGAATTGATCCCAAGCTTCAATCGGTTCGGTTCCCATAATAATCTTCGTCTTCAGATCCTGGGATTTTTTGTTAATTTCCGGCATGTACTTATCTCCGGTTTCGGAAATAAGATTTGCCGCCGGGTTGGCCACGCTGTACTTCTCCCGTTCATCGAGCGTAAGTTTGTTTCTTTCGTACAAATCCTTCGGAATGCCCGTAGCGAAAGCTCTTAACGCATACTTGTCGTTCGTTGTGAACACTTGTCCGAAGACTTCCAAGGATACGTTATCCTTAACCGCTTGCTCCGTGGAAACCTTCATCCCGTTCACGACGTTGTAATGAATGCCCTCCATGCCGAAGTTCGCGATATTGGCGATTTCATCCGTAGCTCCTTTATCCATCATGCTCAATATTTGCTTCATTTTGGATTCCGGCACCCTTTTTGAAATCGCATACATACCGAAATGGCCCGTATCCCGTCCGACAAATCTGCCCCCGGGACCCTGTACATAGTTTAATGGATAATAATCGGCTTTCGGTTCAACCTTCCGCAAATCTCTTAGCAGAATCCAGTCCTGGATGACGGCGGAGGAAAAGACGCCTCCTTTTCCCGCCTTCAGCTGATCTTTCATCCGGGAAAGCTTCATGACGGCAAAATCGGGGTTCACCAGACCTTCGGTGTAGGCTTTATTCCACCATAGCAGCGCTTCCCGGGTCCCGGGCAGCAGATCGGGATGAATGATTTGGTCGCCGTCTACTTTCCAACCGTTGGCATGATTAAATACGTCGCGAGCCCAAGTAAAATAACCCATGTTATCGGCTTCCACCATCCCGACAAACCCGGGAGTATCTCTTAACCCGTTGCCGTCAGGATCTTGTTCGGTGAACGCTTTCATGACTTGATACAAATCGTCCATCGTTTCCGGAACTTCAAGATTCAGCTTATCGAGCCAATCCTTACGAACGATTGGAATTCCATACTGGCCCACCGTGGGACGCGCGCGGGTAATGCCGTAAATTTTATTTTCGATTTTAATATTTTCCCAGGAATCTTTCGGAGCTGCCATCAAATTAGGGTAATGGGTAACGATGTCCGTTAAATCCCAGAAAACCCCTTGTTTCACCGCGCTAACAACGTTCGGCGCGAACGGGTTTTCGATCAACAGCAAATCCGGCAAATCTCCGGAAGCCAGGGTCACGTTCATTTTGTCCAAGTAATTATTTGGAGAATACCACGTTATGTTCAGCTTGACGTTCAGCTTGTTTTCCAGCTCTATCCATATCGGATTATCCTTCAAAGGGGGTTCTGCACCGCGGAACGTAGTCATGATGCTTACCTCAAGCGGTTTGTCCGGATTTTGTTCTTTTCCTCCTTTGTTCATCCCGTTTTCGTTGCTTGTGCATGCGCTCAGTACGGAAGCCGTAAAACAAACCAAGACAAGCAGCGCCTTGACTCCTTTTCGACCTCTTTCTTTTCCAGGCATCTTATACCTCCTTGGCAATGTCACATTCATAAGGTAATTGATTTGGCGATTAGCGGCAACCATACTTTTTTTCCAGCCCAAGCTTCGCTAATTCGCTACCTTCCAAGCATGATAGCACTTTTTTTCGCAGCTTCAATCCCTTGAGAAAAAAAATACTATAAGCACATTCAAATTCCTGCGCGGTTGCTCCACGCTCACGGAACTCTGCGGCGATGGCCGGGAGTCAAGGTTTTCAAACCCGTGCCCTTCCGTTATAATAAGAACAATTTGATGCACGGGAGTGGACGAATCATGAACTATAAAATGATCGCGATCGACATTGACGACACCTTGATCAACGATGACAAACAAGTAACCGAAGGCACGAAGAAAGCGCTCGCCGCCGCCATAGCCAGCGGCGTTGTCGTAACGCTCGCTACCGGCCGCATGTATGCGTCCGCCCGATCGATCGCCGAACAGCTCGGTCTGAACGTACCGTTGATCACTTATCAAGGCTCGCTTGTGAAAAACGCGATAGACGGCAACGTCTTGTACGAGCGCTGTGTGCCGGCTTCCGCCGCGCAGCTCATTTTCGATTATTGCGAGCGCAACGGACTGCATCTGCAGCTGTATGTGGACGACCAATTATACGTGAAAGAGCGTAACGAAAAGGCGGAAGCGTATGCCTCGTTATCCAAGGTCCCTTTCATCGTCGAACCGGATTTCCGATCCTTGGCCGGCAAGCCGTCGAACAAGCTTCTGGTGATCGACGAGCCCGACAAGCTGGACAGCGTCGCCGCCGAGCTGCGCGGGTTGTTGGGGCAGCAGGTGCACATTACGAAATCGAAGCCGCATTTTCTGGAGATCGTTCACGCGGAAGGAACGAAAGGACATGCGCTGGCTCATCTGGCCGGCCATTTCGGCTTCGATTTGGAGAAAGTCATCGCCATAGGCGACAGCTGGAACGACCGTGAAATGCTGGAGGCGGCCGGTCTTGGCGTGGCCATGGCCAACGCCGTCGACCCGTTGAAGGCGATCGCCGATTACGTGACGCTCAGCAACAATGAGGACGGCGTCAAACACGTCGTGGATAAATTCATACTCCAAACCGTTTAGCGAAAGGCGCGCGGTTCGGACGGACAAGAAGAGGCGAAAAGCGACAAGCCTCTTCTTTTTTCTTGTTCACCTTTGCAGTATTGCTACATATAGTTGGGTAAGGTTTCTATTAGGCATCAGCCTATCCGATAGCAACTTACTAGCAGAGGGGAGATTTACAATGGTTAAACCTACGAACGGAGATCCGGACCGCGGTCTTTTTCCCGGGACGCCGGGCGGACCCGGCGGCTTCCCCGGGCAGGGGCCCGGCGGCTTCCCGGGGCAGGGGCCCGGCGGCTTCCCGGGGCAGGGGCCCGGC
>NZ_BIMH01000032.1 GCF_004000985.1 Paenibacillus validus NBRC 15382
ATCCATAAAAGTCCGTTTGGAATTTATCCAACCGGGCTTTTATTTATTTTACCGCAAATAGCGGAGATCACGCATCATGATTCAGCTATGAATAAAAAATCAAAGAGCCAGCATGAGCGTAATACTGCCCCGTTCTCGCTGGCTCTTTGTCTTGCTTAAGGCGTTCGAACACTCATTTCCCCCAAACTTTTGAACACATAACCTTGCCGACGCGCTTCATCGATAATGCTGGCCAACGCATCCGTGTTATCTTTGGAAATCGAATGAAGCAAGATAACCGCTCCAGGATGAAGCTGCGAAGTCACTTTATCATAGGCGTATTTCGCCCCTCTCTGATCCTTCGTGTCCCAATCCTTGTAGGCGATCGACCAGAATACGTTGATATAGCCGAGCTGTTTGCTTACATCCAACGTCCGTTCGTTAAATATACCCCGTGGGGTACGTAAATATCGCATTTCCTGTTGCCCTGTTACGGCGGTAACCTCTGTCTTGACCTTCGTTAATTCCTCACGAATGCGGTCCGCAGAAATTTGACTCATGTCGGGATGATGCCAAGAATGATTACCGATCAGATGACCTTCTTGCACCATCCGCTTCAGCAGCTCGGGTTGACTTGTGACGTAGTGGCCTGTGACAAAGAAAATGGCGGGCACCTGCTTTTGTTTCAGCACGTCCAGAATTCGGGACGTATACCCATTCTCATAGCCGTTATCAAAAGTTAAATATAATTCTTTTTGGGAAGTATCTCCGGTGAAGATCGCTTCATATTTTTGCAGCAATGATTTAAAGCCTTCTTCATCGATGGAGGGTAACTGGCCGTTTACGCTTTTTTTAAATCCGAAATGATAGGGTCCGTCAGCATAGGCTGGAATGGCTGAGATCGAGAACTGGCTAACCAAGGCCAGTGCCACAGTGAGGACGAAGTAGCAGATCCGTTTCAAAATAGGTTCACTCCTTACGGTCAGATTAGCAACGTAGACAAAGCTGCCACGCCGTTCATACACTGTATTGTGCCACCGTCTGGAACGGATATGTGTTGTCCGCTAAAGGTGCCGAGGGGGTGTAGTGGTTGATTTCCCATAGTCTGGGTATTGCTGAGGGGGATCGAAGGTTGAACCACCCTGGTAATCTAGATGTGGATAGCCGATTTGAGTCCTTGATGTATATCGTGGAGAGCCATGTAAATAATGAAAACATAATCCCACTGAATTTAAACATAATAACTGTAGATCGATGAGGTCCGAAATGAGGTCAGAATATGCATCAGCGCATGAGGTTTAAGGCGTTAGGGAATAGTTGCATTCTTGTGTAAATCTGCTATAATGTTTTTAAAGTCAAAGAAAGTCAAAGTCAGAAACAAGACTAAACCTTTGACGTTTTCTTCAACTTTAGTCGTGGAGGTCAAATGGATGCGCAATGTTTCAGAAGTCATTGAACAGTATCTGAAGCAAATTTTGCAGCAGAGCCCCGACGGCGTGGTCGAGATCCAGCGCAATGAACTGGCCGATCAATTCAATTGCGTTCCATCGCAAATCAATTATGTGATCAGTACCCGCTTTACCTTGGAGAAAGGTTACGTTGTCGAAAGCAAGCGCGGCGGCGGAGGGTACATACGCATTCAGAAAATCGGGCTGCATTCGCAGGGTACGGTGCTCGACTTTATTTTCCAGAATATAGGCACGCACATCGACCAGACCGCATCTGAAGGGCTCTTGTATCAACTCGAGGAAGGCAAGTACATTACCCGGCGGGAAGCATGCTTAATGAAAGCGGCGATGGCCCGTGAAGTGTTGGCCTTAAAGCTGCCGCTGCGGGACGAAATTCGCGCCAAGCTGTTGAAAGCGATGCTGATATCGCTGCTGGGCAAATAATTAACCTTCAATTCATGAACTGAAGGAGGGGCCGTCTTGATCTGTCAGGAATGCGGAAAGAAACAAGCGACGCTTCACTTTACGAAAATACTGAATGGCGAGAAAACCGAATTTCACATTTGCGAAACATGCGCCAGAGAGAAGGGGGAGCTCATTCCGGGCACTCCGAACGGATTTTCAATCCACAACCTGCTGAGCGGGCTTCTTGATTTCGAGCCGTCTTCGCACAATGCGTCTGCTTCTAAAATTCAACCTACACGCTGCGAACACTGCGGCTTGACGTACAGTCAGTTCAGCAAAGTCGGAAGATTCGGCTGCAGCGAGTGTTACAAGCATTTTACAGAGAAACTGGATCCGTTGTTCAAGCGGGTTCACGGCAATATTGTGCACACGGGCAAGGTTCCGAAACGATCAGGCGGGTTAATTCAATATAAACGCGAAATCGACTCGCTGAAGAAAGAACTGCTTGTGCGCATTGAGAAAGAAGAATTTGAGCAAGCGGCAAAGATCCGAGATCAAATTCGGGAATTGGAACGAAAAATATCAGAAGCTTAAACGATGGACGATAGAGAGGAGGATTCCTAATGGCGGAAGTGCACCGCTTTACGGAAAATGCGTTAAGCGATTGGATGAAGGGAGATGGCCCGGACTCGGATATCGTCATCAGCAGCCGAATCCGTATCGCCCGCAACGTAAGAGCGTACCCGTTCCCTATGCTGGCGACGAACCAACAATCCAAGGAAGTGCTCGATAAAGTATCCGAAGTGCTCGGGAACGAAGAACTCGATACGATCAGCCGGTTTACGCTGCTCCCGTTGTCCGAATTGGATGAGTTGAAGCGAAGGGTGCTCGTGGAGAAACACTTGATCAGTCCGGCGCTCGCTAACGAGTCGCGGAACGGCGCGGTCATTTTGTCCGACAACGAATCGATCAGCATCATGGTGAATGAAGAGGACCATCTTCGAATACAATGCTTGTGCCCCGGTTTTCAGATTAAGGAAGCGTGGGACTTGGCGAATCAGATCGACGATTTGTTCGAAAGCCATCTGGAGTACGCGTTTGATGAGAAACGGGGCTACATGACAAGCTGTCCGACTAACGTGGGAACCGGCATTCGAGCCTCGGTCATGATTCATTTGCCGGCGCTTGTGCTAACGCAGCAAATTAACCGGATTTTGTCGGCCATCACACAGGTGGGGCTGGCGGTGAGAGGACTGTACGGGGAAGGCAGCGAGGCACTGGGCAATTTATTCCAAATTTCGAATCAAATTACGCTGGGTCAATCGGAAGAAGAAATTATCGATAACCTGCACAGTGTCGTCCGGCAAATCATTGAGCATGAACGGGCGGCACGCCAAAAGCTGGCGCAAGAAAGCAGAGCGAAGCTGCTCGACCGGGTAAGCCGTTCTTTCGGAATTTTATCGTATGCGGCTATTATGGATTCCAAGGAAGCGGCCCAGCGGCTTTCAGATGTGCGGCTAGGCATTGATATGGGCTTTATCAAGAAAGTGTCTCCTCAGGCGCTGAATGAACTGCTGGTGATGACGCAACCAGGTTTTTTGCAGCAAACAGCAGGAGAAAAGCTATCGCCTGAAGAAAGAGACATTAGAAGAGCGCAGCTGATCCGGGATAAAATGTCCGAATCGGATGAAGCTCGCTGACATCAGGATAAGCCTCGTCTTGTGGTTAACGCAGCATAAATAAAATGTATACCAATCTTGGAGGTGTTACTCATGATGTTTGGCAGATTTACGGAACGTGCGCAGAAAGTGCTCTCTTTGGCTCAAGAGGAAGCAGTCCGATTGGGTCATAACAATATCGGAACCGAGCATATTTTACTCGGACTGATTCGCGAAGGCGAAGGGATCGCGGCTAAAGCTTTGATCGCGCTCGGCCTCGGCCTGGAGAAAATTCAAGACGAAGTCGAATCGCTCATCGGCCGCGGTCAAGAACAACCTACCAATATCGCCTACACGCCTCGTGCGAAAAAGGTAATTGAGCTGTCGATGGACGAAGCCCGCAAACTCGGCCATACGTATGTCGGCACCGAACACATTCTGCTCGGCCTGATTCGCGAAGGCGAGGGCGTGGCGGCGCGCGTGCTTAACAACCTCGGCGTCAGCCTTAACAAGGCGCGTCAGCAAGTGCTGCAGCTGCTGGGCAGCAGCGAGGTCGTATCGCCGAGCCACGGCAATCCCGTTAACGTGAATACGCCGACGCTGGATGGCCTAGCGCGCGATTTGACGGCTTACGCGAAGGAAGGCAATCTGGATCCGGTTATCGGCCGGAGCAAAGAGATTGAGCGCGTCATCCAAGTGCTGAGCCGCCGGACCAAGAACAACCCGGTCTTGATCGGGGAGCCCGGGGTGGGTAAAACGGCGATTGCCGAAGGCCTCGCGCAAAAAATAGTGGCTAATGAAATTCCGGAGACACTGCGAGACAAACGCGTCATGACCCTTGACATGGGTTCGGTGGTGGCCGGAACGAAATACCGCGGTGAATTTGAAGATCGCCTTAAAAAAATCATGGACGAAATTCGTCAAGCCGGGAACATCATTCTGTTCATCGACGAGCTGCATACGCTCATCGGCGCAGGAGGTGCAGAAGGCGCGATCGACGCTTCCAACATCCTGAAGCCGGCGCTGGCTCGCGGCGAGCTGCAATGCATCGGCGCGACGACGCTTGACGAGTATCGCAAATATATCGAGAAGGACGCGGCGCTTGAAAGACGCTTCCAGCCGATTACGGTCGATCAGCCGTCGCCGGAAGAAGCGATCCAAATCCTGCACGGTTTGCGCGATCGCTATGAAGCGCATCACCGCGTGAAAATTACGGACGAAGCCATTGAGCAAGCGGTCAAACTGTCCGATCGTTACATTACGGACCGGTTCTTACCGGACAAAGCAATCGACTTGATTGACGAAGCGAGCTCCAAAGTGAGACTTCGCTCATACACGGTACCGCCAGATTTGAAAAATATGGAAAATAGGCTCGAGGATATCCGCAAAGAGAAGGATGCTGCGGTGCAAAGCCAAGAGTTCGAGAAGGCGGCATCCCTCCGCGATACCGAGCAAAAGCTGCGCGAAGAGCTCGATTCCACGAAGAACGAGTGGAAAGAGAAGCAAGGCCGCACCGATTCCGAGGTAACGCCGGAGGATATTGCACAGGTGGTCGCCAGCTGGACCGGCATCCCGGTAGTCAAATTGGCCGAAGAGGAAACGGAACGCCTGCTCAAAATGGAATCGATTCTGCATGACCGCGTTATCGGTCAAGACGAAGCGGTGAAAGCCGTCAGCCGTGCGATCCGCCGTGCGAGAGCCGGTCTGAAAGACCCGAAACGCCCGATGGGCTCGTTCATCTTCCTTGGCCCGACCGGGGTCGGGAAAACAGAGCTGGCGCGTGCGCTGGCCGAGTCCCTCTTCGGCGACGAGAACGCGGTAATCCGGATCGACATGTCCGAGTACATGGAGAAGCACTCGACATCCCGTCTGGTCGGCGCGCCTCCGGGATATGTCGGTTATGAGGAAGGCGGCCAGTTGACCGAGAAGGTCCGCCGCAAGCCGTACTCGGTTGTCCTGCTCGACGAGATCGAGAAGGCGCACCCGGAAGTGTTCAACATCCTGCTTCAAGTGCTCGAGGACGGCCGTCTGACCGATTCCAAAGGCCGTACGGTCGACTTCCGCAATACGTTGATTATTATGACCTCCAACGTCGGCGCGGACGTCATTAAGAAAAATTCGACGCTGGGCTTTACCGCGGCGCACGATGCGGGCAGAGACTACAATAACATGAAAGACAAAGTGATGGGCGAGCTGAAGAAAAGCTTCCGTCCGGAATTCTTGAACCGGATCGACGAAATCATCGTCTTCCATTCGCTCGACGAAACGCATATCGCGCAAATCGTAACCTTGATGGCCGACGAGCTGCGTAAACGTCTTAAGGAGCAGGACGTCGACTTCGTGCTGACGGACTCCGCGAAGGCGTTCTTGGCTAAAGAGGGCTTCGATCCGAGCTTTGGAGCCAGACCGCTGCGCCGGGCCATTCAGAAGCATATCGAGGACCGCTTGTCCGAAGAGCTGCTTCGCGGAAACATCTCGAAAGGCGATACATTAACGATTGATGAGAAGGATGGCGAACTTGTCGTTCAACGAAATCAAAGCGTAGGCACGGAAGCCTAGGAAACAGATTTTCCCGCTGTCGGGTATACCGGCAGCGGGTTTTTTCTTTATTTGCATACAGCTTTGGACGAAAGCTTTTTTTATTTTGCCTGACATGGCTATAAGGGTTTTCAAGGATTCTTAGGCATGGTAAACTTTGTAATGGAACTTAAGTCGGGAGAAGAAATATGAGCAAAACGAAAACGAAATTTTATTGCCAGCAATGCGGGTATGAATCGCCGAAATGGCTGGGCAAGTGTCCTGGCTGTGAAGCATGGAATACGTTCGTCGAAGAAGTGGAGACGGTCAGCAAGAGCAGGGGCTCGCACACTTCGATTACCAATAAGAAAGAAAAAGCGATTTCGATCATAGACATAGAAAGCAGTGAAGAAGCCAGGATTGTCACGCGGAACAAGGAGTTGAACCGGGTGCTCGGCGGAGGCTTGGTGCCGGGCTCGTTAATTTTGGTCGGAGGCGATCCGGGTATCGGGAAATCGACGCTGCTGCTTCAAACCTCGCATGAGCTCACGGCGCAGATGTTAAAGGTGCTGTACATCTCGGGCGAGGAATCGGTACGGCAGACCAAGCTGCGCGCGGATCGCCTGCAGGCGGTATCGCCCCTTCTGTTCGTGCTGAGCGAGACGAATGTGGAATTTATCGAGGCGGCGATCGAAGAGGTGCAGCCCGATTTTATCGTTATCGATTCGATTCAGACCGTGTACCATCCGGCCGTGGCGTCAGCACCGGGAAGCGTCTCCCAAGTTCGCGAGTGCACCGGGCATTTTATGCGGATCGCCAAGGTTAAAGGTATCGCAACCGTACTTGTTGGCCATGTTACTAAGGAAGGGGCTATCGCTGGGCCTCGTCTCCTCGAACATATGGTCGATTGCGTTCTGTATTTTGAAGGAGAGCGGCATCATTCATACCGGGTGCTTCGGGCCGTTAAGAATCGATTCGGCTCGACGAACGAAATCGGGATTTTCGAAATGCGCGAAAGCGGGTTGGTCGAAGTCGACAATCCGTCCGAGCTGTTCTTGTCCGAGCGCCCGCTCGGCGTTGCCGGCTCGACGGTCGTCGCCAGCATGGAGGGGACCCGGCCTGTGCTTGTGGAGCTGCAGGCGTTGATTTCAACGACGAACTTTCCGTCCCCGAGGCGTATGGCGACCGGATATGATCACAACCGGCTCTCGTTAATTATAGCCGTACTGGAGAAGCGGATGGGCATGTTTCTCCAAAATCAAGACGCATATCTGAACGTGGCGGGCGGGGTGAAGCTGGATGAGCCGGCCGTCGATTTGGCGGTTGCCGTCAGCATCGCATCAAGTTTTCGCGATCAGCCTACCCAGCCGTTCGATGTTGTATTCGGTGAAGTGGGATTGACCGGGGAAGTGCGCGGCGTGTCCCGCGTCGATCAGCGCGTCCGTGAAGCCCAGAAGCTTGGCTTCAAACGGGTCATTATGCCTCAGAAAAGTTTAAAAGGTTGGACACCCCCGAAGGGGATCGAAATCATTGGCGTGCAGACCGTTGCGGAAGCGCTGTCCGCCGCTTTAGTTTAGTCGTCAGGAGGGACATCTTTGAGCAAGGAAGATCTAAAACGCGACGTAATGAGCCAATTATTGCAACTGGTGTCGCCGGGCACCCCGTTTCGGGACGGACTCGAGAATGTGCTGCGCGCCAAAACGGGCGGGTTGATCGTAGTCGGCTACAGTCCGGAGGTCATGGAAATTGTGGATGGGGGATTTTCCATTAACTGTGATTTTTCCCCGAATTATTTATATGAATTGGCTAAAATGGATGGCGCGATCATTCTCAGCGAGGACTTGAAACGTATTTTGTATGCCAACACGCAGCTTATCCCCGATTCCTCGATTTCCTCTTCGGAAACCGGGATCCGGCATCGTACGGCCGAACGGGTAGCGAAGCAAACCTCGAAGCTCGTCGTGTCCATTTCCCAGCGGCGTAATGTCATTACGTTGTACCAAGGAAATCTTCGGTATGCGTTGAAGGACATCGGCGTCATACTAACGAAGGCCAACCAGGCGATCCAAACGCTTGAGAAATATAAGTCTGTGCTCGATCAGGATATGACGAATCTGGGAGCTTCCGAATTCGAGGAGCTCGTTACGCTGCACGACGTCACCAGCGTCATCCAACGGATTGAAATGGTGCTGCGGATTAAAGCGGAGATTAATCGATATATCAACGAACTCGGCAACGAGGGGCGTTTGATCAGCATGCAGCTCGAGGAATTGGTAGGCAATACAGAACGCGAGGCTTATTTGCTCGTCAAAGATTATATTAAGGAATGCAACGAAGAGAAGGTCAGGGACGTGTTCGCACAGTTGAAACGGCTTGCCAGCGATGAAATTCTCGATCATGCGCAGATCTCAAGATTGCTCGGCTATCCGCATATTTCCGCCGGCGCGGAAGAAATCGTGTCGCCGCGCGGCTACCGCGTGTTGAACAAAATTCCTCGGCTGCCGTCGATTATCATCAATAATCTGATTGAACGCTTCCGGCAGCTTCCGCACCTTATGATGGCGACCATCGATGAGCTGGATGAAGTGGACGGGATCGGCGAAGTGCGGGCCCGGACCATAAAAGAAGGCTTGAAGCGTATCCAAGATCAGGTACTCATTGACAGACATATCTAACTTGCATACAATCATAAGGTGGCCTCATATACATATTGGTATTGGGGCACAGTAAAACCAGAGGTGGATCAAATACATGATAGCAAAATCTCTCCCGAACCTGTTCACGATTGGGAATCTTTTTCTGGGTATTATCGCGATTATCTCCGTATTTAACAATAAACCTGAGCTTGCGGCTATCATGGTGATCGTGGCGATGCTGCTTGACGGTTTGGACGGTCGCGTAGCAAGGGCGCTTAATGCGCAAAGCGAATTCGGCAAAGAACTGGATTCGTTGTCCGATGTCATCTCGTTCGGCGTTGCCCCGGCATTCATTATGTATGTCGTCGCTTTCACGGAGCTGAATGCAGCTGCCGCTTGGATCGTCACCGCCATCTTCCCCATTTGCGGGGCTTTGCGTCTCGCTCGCTTCAATGTAGTTGCCGGAACGCCGGGTTACTTTATCGGCTTGCCGATTCCAGCTGCAGGCGGCGTTCTGTGTACGCTTGCGCTGTTTCACCAAGAACTGAATACGATCGTGCTTGCGTTGTCGACGCTGCTCTTGTCCTATTTAATGATCAGCACCGTGAAGTATCCGAACTTTAAGAAAATCGGTATCCCGAAAGCGGCGATTTGGATTACGCCGGTCGTCGTGATTGCCGCCGTCGTCCTGGCGATTCAATTCCCGGGTACCTTATCCAAGATGATCTTCGTACCGCTGCTGTTATATGCGCTGTACGGGCTAAAAAAAAACGTTGATCGAGTCTTCTTCTTCCTCCGCCGCAAACGAAAAAAAGCGGTAGATGAGCCGGAGTCCAAGACCACGGCCATCTAAACGGAACAAAGCGAAAATGAAAAGCATTTATTTTCCGAAAGGGAAATAAATGCTTTTTTGCATTTTCTTACCTTGGCTACGATTAGGCAGAGAGCTTTTGGTTCATAATTGTAACTAGAATGCAAAATAGGATTTTATGGAGGTGAAGACTATGATGAAAAAATGGTTCCAGCTCTTGTTTGCCGTCGTCGGGGGAGCATTGGGGAACGGGTGGAGTGATACGTTAGGTAAACCTTTTTTTGAAGTCATAGCATCAGTCATCGGGATAGAAACGATCCAAGGACAAGCCGTTTGGATGTTCGCGATCGGCGCGCTTGTGTTTTATTCCGTAAGCGGATGGACGCTCGCATATTTGCTGCGGATGATCCGCAGCGGAGAAGAGCGTGTCGCTCACGTGCCGGTTACCGATTTGTTAGCCGGTACGACCGGTATGGGCGTAGGACTGCTCGTGTCTTCGCTGATCTTGCAGCCGCTTGAGCGCTCGGGCTTTTCCAATCCGCTCCTGCATATGCTGTGTATCGGCGTGCTGGGGTACGCCGGCTATAGGCTGGGGACGGTCAAAAAAGAAGAGCTCGTGGCTATGCTGGAAAAGCGCGCCGGGGATCGGACACGCCGGGCCCCTGGTGAAGTGAAAGGTTTTGAGGAACACAAAATTTTAGATACGAGCGTCATCATCGATGGGCGAATCGCCGACATCTGCAAGACCGGTTTTATTGAGGGGACGTTGGTCATACCCGAATTCGTACTGGAGGAACTGCAGCATATTGCCGATTCCTCCGATTTGCTGAAGCGCAACCGGGGACGCCGAGGGCTTGATATTTTGAACAAAATTCAAAAGGAGCTCGACGTTAAGGTATTGATCTATGAAGGAGACTTCGAAGAAATCTCCGAAGTGGACAGCAAGCTGGTGAAGCTGGCGAAAGTGCTGCAGGGCAAAGTGATTACGAACGATTTCAACCTGAATAAGGTGTGCGAGCTTCAGGGCGTCTCGGTGCTGAACATTAACGACTTGGCCAATGCGGTCAAGCCGGTCGTGCTGCCGGGCGAGGAGATTCTCGTTCAGGTGATTAAGGACGGTAAAGAGCACGGTCAAGGCGTCGCTTATTTGGATGACGGCACGATGATTGTCGTGGAAGGCGGACGCGATTTTATCGGAACGACGCTGGATGTGCTGGTGACAAGCGTGCTGCAGACGTCGGCAGGCCGGATGATTTTCGCCAAACCGAAACTATTGGAAAAAGCGCTCTAAAGCGTTATGATAGAGAGGATGCGTTTTTCCGGGGTAAGCAGATGAAGCGAGAATGCGGGCTGCGAGGAAAACGCCAGACGGTTTGGGCAGGTGGACGGTTTGAACACAGGCGTTGGCGTCGTCATTGTGGCGGCCGGTAAAGGTACGCGCATGGGCACGCGGGAAAGCAAACAATATTTGCAGTTAGACGACAAGCCGATTCTGGTTCATACATTATCGGCGTTCAATCGGATGCCGTTCGTGGACGAAATCGTGCTGGTGACGGGAGCGGGCGATGTAGACCGCTGCCGGTCTTATGTGAGGGCATACGGTCTCTCTAAAGTAACCGCAATCCTCGCAGGCGGGAAGGAACGCCAAGATTCCGTCTGTCAAGGGCTGTCGGCGCTGGGGGACCGCGTCGAATGGGTGCTCGTTCACGATGGCGTGCGCCCGTTTGCAGCGGAAACGCATGTTCGGGCTTGCTTGCGGCAAGCCGAATTGACGGAAGCGGCGGTGCTTGCCGTACCGGTGAAGGATACGATCAAAATCGTGAACAGAGAAGGCGTCATAGAGGCGACGCCGGACCGCAGCAGCTTGTGGGCGATTCAAACCCCGCAAGCTTTTCGTCTTGCCTTGCTGTTGGAGGCGCATGCGAAAGCGCGAGAAGAAGGCTTCACGGGTACGGACGACGCGATGCTGGTGGAACGGCTCGGGCGGCAGGTATCGGTTGTCGAAAGCGATTATTATAACATTAAGATTACGACGCCGGAGGATTTGCCTTGGGCGGCGTGGATACTACGAAACGTCAGGGGAGAGGGAAGCCAATGATTCGCGTAGGGCAAGGGTTTGATGTGCACCAATTGGTCGAGGGCCGCAAATGCATCATCGGAGGCGTCGAAATTCCTTATGAGAAAGGACTGCTCGGTCATTCCGATGCGGATGTGCTGCTGCATGCGTTAAGCGACGCTATTCTCGGCGCTCTGGCGATGGGGGATATCGGCAAGCATTTTCCGGATACGGATGCGGAATTCAAGGATGCGGACAGCTACAAGCTGCTGCTGCACATATGGAAGCTGGCGACGGAAGCGGGGTATCGGCTCGGCAACGCGGATTGTACGATCATCGCGCAGAAGCCGAAGATGGCTCCATACATTCCGGCTATGGTGGAACGGATTGCCGCTGCGCTCGGCGCGGAAGCGTCGCAGGTGAACGTCAAGGCGACGACCACCGAGCAGCTCGGCTTTACCGGACGAGGGGAAGGCATCGCCGCGCAGGCGATTGTCTGTCTGGTTCAAGGTGTGCTATCATAACGAGTATTAGTTTCAAGGGAGACGGAAGGAGAATGGGGTCATGGCAAATATTCGCGTAAGGTATGCGCCGAGTCCGACCGGACATTTACATATCGGGGGCGCCCGTACCGCATTGTTCGACTATTTATATGCCCGCAAGCATGAGGGGCAGTTCATTATACGCTTCGAGGATACCGATCAGAGTCGGCACGTGGAGTCCGGTGTGGATAGTCAGTTGGAAGGCCTGCGCTGGCTCGGCATCGATTGGGACGAGAGCGTCGACATCGGCGGACCGTACGGGCCTTACCGGCAGACCGAACGGCTCGATCTGTATCAACCGTTCGTGGAGCAGCTGCTGCGCGAAGGGAACGCCTATCCTTGCTTCTGCACGGAGGCCGAGCTGGAGGCGGAGCGCGCCGAGCAAGAAGCGGCCGGCCATATGCCGATGTATTCGGGCAAATGCCGTCACTTGACAGCGGAGCAAGCGGAAGCTTACCGGGCCGAAGGGCGCAAGCCGTCCATCCGTTTTCGCGTGCCGGCCAATAAAGTGATTGCGTTCGAAGATCGCATCCGGGAGCATGTCGAGTTCGAGTCCGCGGGTATCGGCGACTTTATTATCGTCCGCCCGGACGGGATTCCGACCTATAACTTTGCCGTGATCCTGGACGATCACTTGATGAAAATCACGCTCGTCATCCGCGGCGAGGAGCATCTGACGAATACGCCGCGTCAAATTATGATGTACGAAGCGCTTGGACTTCCGACGCCGGAATTCGCGCATTTATCGCTCATTCTGAACCAGGACCGCAAGAAAATGAGCAAGCGCGACGAGTCGATCATTCAATTCATCGAGCAGTACAAAGCGCTCGGCTACCTGCCGGAAGCGGTGATGAACTTTATCGCGCTGTTGGGCTGGTCCCCGAAAGGCGAAGAGGAAATTTTCAGCAAGGACGAGCTGATTGCCCAGTTCGACTTGGACCGTGTGTCCAAAAGCCCGGCCGTGTTCGATATGGATAAGCTTAACTGGATGAATAATTTATATATTAAAAAAGCCGATCCGGAGAGAATCGTAACGCTCGCACTGCCGCATCTGCAGCAGGCCGGACGGTTGCCCGCGACGCTGAGCGACGAACAGGCCGAGTGGGTCCGCGCGTTGGTGGGGCTGTATCAGGATCAACTTCGGTACGCGGCGGAAATCGTACCGGTCTCCGAGCTGTTCTTCCGCGAGGACGTGCAGCTGGATGACGAGGCGAAGGCTATGCTCGCCGAAGAACACGCCCCGATCGTGCTCGGCAGCTTCCAGAAGCAGGTGGAAGGCGCATCTGACTTCAGTGTGGACACGATTAAAGCCTTGGTCAAAGCGGTCCAGACGGAAACCGGCTATAAAGGCAAACCTCTCTTTATGACGATCCGCGTCGCTTTGACCGGCCAAATGCACGGTCCGGACCTGAATATGACGATCCGTCTTCTGGGCCGGGATACCGTGCTTGCACGTCTGAAGAAGTTATTGTAATGCGTCTAGTTTTCTGCTAACATCTTAAACAATACCATATGCCAACGGCGACGAACGGGAAAGTACGCAGATATGAGGATTCCCAGAGAGGACGACCGGCTTAGACGGCCGGCTGCGAGTTGTCCATTCCTTATTCGGCGGAAGTGCACCCGGGAGCCGTAAAGACGATCTGACTTTCAGCGGAGACCAGGGTTATCCGCTGTCGCTCATCAGGGTAGTTTTTACCGTAGCGTTCACGATACGAACGATGAAGATGGGAGTGACGGGCCGCGCGAAGCTGCGGGTTCGTTCAACCAAGCAGAGTGGAACCGCGAAGAACAACGCCTCTGCAGCCGAATCGGGCTGCAGGGGTTTTTTGTTATTGCGGCATTTTATCAAGGTTCAGGGGAAGTGGGGTCCCAGCTATGTTCAGCAGAATGAAAGAAGACATCGATACGATATTTGAGAATGACCCTGCCGCGCGAGGCTGGTTCGAGGTTGTATTTACTTACTCCGGTTTGCATGCGCTATGGGCGCACCGGGTGGGGCATTGGTTTTATAAGAAGCGCTGGTTTACGATCGCACGAATCATTTCTCAAGTCAGCCGCTTCATGACAGGCATAGAGATTCATCCGGGGGCGAAGATCGGCAGAAGGTTTTTCATCGACCACGGCATGGGTGTGGTGATCGGGGAAACGTGCGAGATCGGGGACGACGTGCTGCTGTATCACGGGGTGACGCTCGGGGGTACGGGGAAAGAGAAGGGCAAACGGCATCCGACACTCGGTAACAATGTCGTCATCTCGGCCGGAGCCAAGGTTCTGGGCTCCTTCACGGTCGGAGAAAATTCAAGGATCGGCTCGAACGCGGTCGTGCTGTCGGAAGTGCCGCCGAACAGTACGGTGGTCGGCATCCCGGGACGGATCGTGAAGCGGGACGGGGTGCGCGTCGGACGGCTGGAGCACAACAATTTGCCGGATCCGGTCATCGAGATGTTCCGCCAACTGCAGGAGCAGGTCGATGAACTGAAAACGAAAGTGACGCACCTGGAATCGGAACGAAAGAACGGAGGAAGCGAATCTCATGACGCTTAAGATTTACAATACGTTAACCCGCAACAAGGATGAGTTTAAGCCGCTCACAGCGGGACAAGTAAACATGTACGTATGCGGGCCGACGGTTTACGACTATATTCATATCGGCAATGCACGGCCGGTCATCTTCTTCGACGTGGTGCGTCGATATCTCGAATCGATCGGGTACAACGTGAAGTATGTCGTTAATTTTACGGATGTGGACGATAAGCTGATTAAGAAGGCGGCAGAAATGGGAACGACGGTTCCTGAAGTAGCCGACTTGTTCGTGCAAAAGTATTATGAAGATACGAAAGGGCTCGGCGTTCGTGAAGCGACCGTGCATCCGCGAGTGACCCAAAATATGGGCGAGATTATCGCGTTCATCTCGGGCCTTGAAGCCAAAGGGCTTGCCTATGAAGCGGGAGGTGACGTATTCTTCCGCACGTCGAAGTTTGCGGAATACGGCAAGCTGTCGCAGCAAAATCTTGACGAACTGCAGTTCGGTATCCGTGTCGATGTCGATCAGCGCAAAGAGAACCCGCAAGATTTCGTGCTCTGGAAAGCAGCGAAGCCCGGTGAAATCAGCTGGTCGAGCCCTTGGGGCGACGGCCGCCCCGGGTGGCACATCGAGTGTTCCGCCATGGTTCGCAAATATTTGGGCGAGACGATCGATATTCACGGCGGGGGACAGGATTTGACATTCCCGCACCACGAATGCGAAATCGCGCAATCCGAAGGTTTAACCGGGCATCAGATGGCTAATTACTGGATGCATAACGGGTTCGTCAATATCAATAATGAGAAAATGTCGAAATCGCTCGGCAACGGCATAACCGTACACCAGCTCTTGAAGACGATTCCCGCGCAAGTCATTCGTTATTTCATGCTGTCGGGCCATTACCGCAACCCGCTCAATTTCAGCGACGAGGCCGTGGAGCAGGCCAAAGGCAGCTTAGCCCGCATTGAAAACTGTATCTCCGCGCTGAAGCATCGCCTGAAATCCGCAGCGGCGGAAACGGGGGGCGCTCCCGCTGCAGCGGATCCCGCGATTGCAGCAGCGGTTCAGGACGTGAAGGCGCAATTCGAAGCGAAAATGAACGACGACTTCAATACGCCGGATGCGATTACCGCCGTATTCGAATTAGTCAATGTGGCCAACCCTTACGCTAACCGGGAGGAAGTGAATGCGGCTACGCTGGAGCTTTTGCTGCAGCAGTTTGCGGCGATGGACGATGTGCTCGGCATTCTGGCGCCCGAAGCGGACGATTTGCTTGACGAAGAAATCGAGCAGCTGATCGCCGACCGTACCGAAGCCCGCAAAAGCAAGAACTGGGCTCGTGCGGATGAAATTCGCGATCTATTGACTGAACGCGGCATCGTGCTGGAAGATACGGCTCAGGGCATTCGTTGGCGGCGCAAATGACGGGGAACGGACGAGACGAGTTGAAGCCTGAAGTTGGAAGTGAATCGAGAAGTAACACTGAATCGAAACGTGATCCAGGACCGGAACCGGATCCATTCGGCGTTAACCTGTTTGCGTTTCCGCCGGCCCGCGAGCCGCGGCTGTTGAACCCTCTGGTGCTCGCGTACATGGGAGACGCCGTGTACGAGGTGTTTATCCGGCAATATGTGGTGTCGCAAACGAACCACAAGCCGAATCATTTGCATCGGCTCGCGACTCGGTACGTATCGGCCAAAGCGCAGGCCAAATCGTTAACGCGGTGGCTTCCTCTGTTGACGGAGGAGGAGACGGACATCGTGAAGCGCGGCCGCAACGCCAAGTCCGCTACGAAGGCGAAGAACGCGGACGTGCTCGAATACCGGCACAGCACCGCGTTCGAATGCTTGATCGGTTATTTATATTACATGCGCCGTTGGGAACGGCTGCTGTTCTTGCTGAACTTGTCGTTGGAGCGGGAAGAAGAAGCTGAACTCAAGAAATCTAAACTATAACGAGAGGACGACCTGCATGGAAGAAATCATTGGGGGCAAGCATTCCGTGTTGGAAGCGCTGCGTTCCGGCCGCACGATCAATAAAATATGGGTGGCCGAGCAGGCGCAAAAACAGCTGACGCAGCCGATCATCGCGGAGGCTAAGCAGCAAGGGGTTATCGTCCAGTTCGCCGATAAGCGGAAGCTGGATCAAATGGCCGGGGACATTCAGCATCAGGGCGTCGTCGCGCAGGTGGCTGCGTACGACTACGTAGACGTCGAGGATTTGCTTGCGCGCGCGGCGGAGAAGAATGAGACGCCGTTCCTGCTCATTTTGGACGAAATCGAAGATCCGCACAATCTCGGTTCGATTCTGCGGACGGCCGACTGCACGGGCGTACATGGCGTGATTATTCCGAAGCGGCGGTCCGTCGGATTGACAGCGACCGTCTCCAAGACATCGGCCGGCGCCGTTGAATACGTGCCGGTTGCGCGGGTCACGAACTTGGCGCAGACGATCGAGCAGTTGAAGCAGCAGGGCGTCTGGATCGCCGGTGCGGACGTGGGCGCCAAGGCTCCGCTTTACCAGACGAACTTAAATTTGCCGCTGGCGATCGTGATCGGCAACGAGGGCAAAGGCATTGGCCGGCTCATTCGGGAAAAGTGCGACTTTCTTCTGCAGCTGCCGATGTTCGGTCAAATCAATTCACTGAACGCGTCGGTTGCCGCTTCCGTCTTTATGTACGAAGTGGTGCGCCAACGGCTTGCGGCACAGTGAGCGGCCACAGCCGGTTTGATCTCGGCGGGTGGTCGGCATGATCCAAGAAATTTTGATTGTGGACGGGTACAACATTATCGGAGCGTGGCCGGAGCTGCAGAAGCTGAAGGAAATCCGGCTCGAAGAAGCGCGGGACCGGTTGATTCAGATCATGGCGGAATACCAGTCGTACTCCGGGATGAAGGTCATTCTCGTCTTTGATGCTTACTTTGTACCCGGGCTGGGCGGTAAATACACACAGAGCAAGCTCCCCATCTATTTTACGAAAGAGAAAGAAACGGCGGACGAGCTGATTGAAAGATTAGTGGTCACCCATATCGGGCGGCGTAAGCAGATTTATGTAGCGACTTCGGATATGACCGAGCAGCACGTCATCTTCGGCAAGGGAGCCTACCGGGTTCCGGCCAGCGAGCTGCTGGTGAAGGTTCGCCTTGCGCGTCAGGAAATCCGGCGTAAGATCAAGGATGAGGCCGAAACCAAGCGAAATACGTTCGACAGCCGCTTAAGCGACGAGCAGCGCAAACGGCTCGAGGATTGGCGGCGTGAGCGATAAAATAGCGTAACGCCGTGGGCTTTGAAGCTTTTGCTAGCGCGAATTTTATTGACGATGTTAGGTTACATAATGTATACTAATCCTATCTTTCAAGCGCAGGCCGGAGGGATTGTGGTGAGTGTCGACTTCAAAGAATTGAGAATGTACGAATACGACCTCAAGGCAGACGAAGATGTAGTCGAAGCGGTCCGCGAAGGCGATAGCGATGCGCTGGAATACTTGATTAACAAGTATCGAAACTTCGTACGCGCCAAGGCACGATCTTATTTTTTGATCGGAGCCGATCGAGAAGATATCGTACAGGAAGGCATGATCGGGCTGTACAAGTCCATTCGCGACTTCCGCGGCGATAAGCTTGCCTCTTTCAAAGCATTTGCCGAGCTCTGCATTACCCGTCAGATCATCACGGCTATCAAGACAGCCACCCGCCAGAAGCATATCCCACTTAACTCTTACGTTTCCTTGGACAAGCCGATCTACGATGAAGATTCAGATCGAACGTTGCTGGATGTCATTTGCGGTTCCCGCGTATCCGATCCGGAAGAACTGATTATTAATCAAGAGGAATTCAGCGGTCTGGAAGACAAGATGGGCGAGATTTTGAGCGATCTCGAGCGCAAAGTGCTGATGCTGTATTTGGACGGAAGATCCTATCAAGAAATTGCTGTAGATTTGGATCGCCATGTCAAGTCTATTGACAACGCCCTGCAGCGCGTTAAACGCAAATTGGAGAGATATTTGGAAGTTCGCGACGCATAAAGTAGGCACCTTTCCTCTACCCGAGAAGGTGCCCTTTTTTGTGCCGTTGACCGCTGCGGGTGGTTTAACAGCCCCGTTGACGGTCCATACTGGTAATAACGAGCATGACAGGTGTAATCCTTTTTCCTTGACATGAAGTATGCCGTGTGCTAAAGTGTTCAGGTAGCCTTAAAACGAGTAGGCGTTTTTTTGCTGGTCGCATAAGGTTGTAAATCAAAGGCTGGTCCGTAGGAGGTGTACATCATGCGGGTGATCATCACGTTAGCGTGCACAAACTGCAAGCAGAGAAACTATACGTCTTCCAAAAATAAGCGCAACCATCCTGACCGCATGGAGCTCAAGAAATATTGCAAATTTTGCAATGAACAAACGGCTCATCGCGAAACTCGCTAGTTTTTTGGAGGTGTAGTTGTGTCCTTTTTAGCTAAAGTGAAGCAGGGATTCGGCAGCACGTTTTCTTTTTTTGGGGACGCTTGGTCCGAGTTGAAAAAAGTGAAATGGCCCAGCCGTAAAGAGCTGATTAGTTACACGCTGGTCGTGTTGTTTACGGTCATCTTCGTGACGGTGTACTTCTACGTTCTGGACTTAGGGATTTCTGAGCTGCTTCGCCTCGTGTTTCAATAATTCAGGCTGATTGGTGGCGCTAATGGGAATGGAAAAAAGATGGTACGTCGTACATACCTATTCCGGGTATGAAAACAAGGTGAAGGCCAATTTAGAAAAACGTGTGGAATCCATGGACATGAAGGACAAGATCTTTCGCGTGCTCGTGCCTATGGAAGAAGAGCTTGTGAACAAAGACGGTAAGAAAAAGACCGTAATGCGTAAAGTATACCCGGGATACGTGCTGGTGGAGATGATCCAAACGGACGATTCCTGGTATGTTGTGCGCAATACGCCTGGCGTTACCGGCTTTGTCGGGTCGACCGGTTCCGGTTCGAAACCGACGGCTTTGCTTCCTGAAGAAGTAGAGTCGATTCTCAAGCATATGGGCATGGAAGAACCGAAACCGAAGATCGATTTCGAACTGAAAGAGACGGTTCGCGTGAAGGTCGGTCCGTTCGCCAACTTCGTTGGGTCCGTGGAAGAAATTCTGGTCGACAAAAGCAAGCTGAAGGTGCACGTCAATATGTTTGGCAGGGAAACGCCGTTGGAGCTTGACTACCATCAGGTGGAAAAGCTGTAACATGATCGTCTGTCATACTACGAACGAGGAGGTGTCACACAATGGCAAAAAAAGTTATCAAAATGGTAAAACTGCAAGTTCCAGCAGGTAAAGCGAATCCGGCGCCGCCGATCGGTCCGGCACTCGGTCAAGCAGGCGTTAACATCATGGCGTTCTGCAAAGAGTTCAACGCTCGTACCGCAGATCAAGCAGGTTTGATCATTCCGGTCGTAATCACGGTTTTCGAAGACCGTTCTTTCACGTTCGAGACAAAAACGCCTCCGGCTGCCGTTCTTTTGCGCGTAGCTGCAAAGATCGAAAAAGGATCCGGCGAACCGAACAAGAAGAAAGTCGCAACCGTAAAACGCTCGCAAGTGCGCGAAATCGCCGAGCAAAAAATGCCTGACCTGAACGCTGCATCCGTCGAGGCTGCTATGCGTATGATCGAAGGTACGGCTCGCAGCATGGGCGTAGTCATCGAGGACTAATCGAAGGCTGCCATGCTTAAGTTTTCCTCGTCGGAGGAGAACTTCAACCAGTGGGAGGATATTCCGCTAATACCACATAGGAGGACTGCAAAGTGGCTAAACACGGCAAAAAATACTTGGAAGCTTCCAAGTTGATCAACGCCGACACGTTCTATGAGCCGCTCGAAGCTATCGAGTTGGTTAAGAAGACGGCGGTAGCCAAATTCGACGAAACCGTCGAAGTGGCTGTGCGCTTGGGCGTAGACCCGAGAAAACAAGACCAAGCTGTTCGCGGCGTGGTTGTATTGCCTCACGGTACAGGTAAAACCAAACGTGTTCTTGTATTCGCAAAAGGCGAAAAAGCTAAAGAAGCGGAAGCGGCTGGCGCTGATTTCGTAGGCGATCAAGACATGATCAATAAAATCCAACAAGGTTGGTTCGACTTCGATGTCTGCGTAGCTACGCCGGACATGATGAGTGAAGTCGGTAAACTCGGTCGTATCTTGGGTGGTAAAGGTTTGATGCCTAACCCTAAAGCGGGCACTGTTACGTTTGACGTAGCGAAAGCCGTTCAGGAAATTAAGGCTGGTAAAATCGAATACCGTCTGGATAAAGCCGGACAAATCCATGCTCCGATCGGGAAAGTTTCCTTCGACGCCGAGAAGCTCGCAGAAAACTTCAAAGCCCTGATCGACGCGTTGAACAGAGCGAAACCGGCAGCTGCCAAAGGGGTATACCTGAAGAACATCGCGGTATCCTCGACGATGGGTCCGAGCGCTCGCATCAACGTAGCGAACCAACGATAAGGAACAGCTTGCCAGTTGACTTTCAAGGTCAGGCGTGCTAACCTAATTAGGTTCAATAACAAGTGAATATGCTTACCGTAGACAGCAGGTGCTTGGATGCTCCAAGCTTAATCTCCTGCCGAGGTGTTATGATAAACGTTCGATATTCGAAGCTTTACGGCTAGTGAATATGGGAATCATCATGCCTTCGCGTTGTCTGCGAAGGCATTTTCGTTTTCAGGCGAAGATGTTTTCGACAGACGCTCGGCTAGTGCGGACGATGTTTACGATAAGTTTCGGGTTACAAGGAGAATGCTTAGGAAGACGGTTACGGTTTTCTATCGAAAACTTGGCAGATGCTTTCGAAGCAGTTTTCTGACGAAAACTTGTAGGAGGTGCAAAAATGGCAAACGCAAAAATCATTGAGCAAAAAGCGGCTCAGGTGACGGAAGTATCCGAAAAACTGAAAGCAAGCTCCTGCGCGATTGTTGCGGACTACCGCGGTTTGAACGTAGCTCAAGTGACTGAGCTTCGTAAACAATTGCGTGAAGCCGGCATTGAGTTCCAAGTATTGAAAAATACGTTGGTACGCCGCGCGACAGCAACTGCAGAATTGACGGAACTGGACTCGTTCTTGAGCGGTCCTACCGCAATTGCATTCAGCAAAGACGACATTATCGCTCCTGCCAAAATCCTGACGGATTTTGCTAAGAAGAACGATAAATTGGAAGTTAAAGCAGGCGTGGTTGAAGGCAAAGTTGTAGACTTCAATCAAATCAAAGCATTGGCTGAACTGCCTTCCCGCGAAGGTCTTCTGTCCATGTTGCTCAGCGTGCTCCAAGCTCCAGTGCGCAACTTCGCCCTTGCGGTTAAAGCTGTCGCTGAGAAGCAAGAAGGCGGCGCGCAAGCGTAATACAAGCCGTACCTGTGCAAGACCACAAACTAAAACATCTTAATTAAGATAATGGAGGTTTAACCATGAGCAAAGAGCAAATCTTGGAAGCCATTAAAGGCATGACAGTATTGGAACTGAACGACCTGGTTAAAGCAATCGAAGAAGAATTCGGCGTAACTGCAGCAGCTCCAGTAGCTGTCGTTGCAGGCGCTGGCGCAGCAGCAGTCGAAGAGCAAACTGAATTCGACGTCATCTTGAACAACGCTGGTGCATCCAAAATCAACGTTATCAAAGTTGTTCGCGAAATCACAGGCCTCGGCTTGAAAGAAGCAAAAGATCTCGTAGACAACGCTCCGAAAGCGTTGAAAGAGAAAGTATCCAAAGAAGAAGCAGAAGCTGTAAAAGCAAAATTGGAAGAAGCAGGCGCTTCCGTAGAAGTGAAGTAATTAACTTCCAAACGCACCCCTTGTTCGAGGACGACCTCTGCAAGGGGTTTTGCTTTTGTCTGCAAAAAAGAATGGGAGGATTCGCGCATGGCGGAACACTATTACACGTCTAAGCCAAGTGTAGAGCATGATTTGCATCGGATTGAGGAGACGCTGCGCGGGCATAAGTTTGTATTTATGACGGATGCGGGCGTATTTTCCAAAAAAGGTGTCGATTTCGGATCGAAGCTTCTCGTGGAGACGGTTGAATTGACGCCCCAAGCTAAAGTGCTGGATGTTGGATGCGGATACGGGCCGATAGGTCTAGCCGCTGCTTGGATCGCGGCGCAAGGTCATGTCACGATGCTGGATATCAACGAACGAGCGATATCTTTGGCTAGAAGGAATGCGGAGCATAACCGCATTGCCAATGTGACGATTGTACAAAGCGATCTGCTTGCCGCGGTGAAAGGCCAGTTTTTCGATGCGGTGCTTACGAATCCTCCGATTCGTGCAGGAAAAGAGACGGTGCATCGCATATTCGAGCAAGCGCATGAAGCCTTGCTGGAAGGCGGGGCGCTATGGGTCGTCATTCAGAAGAAGCAGGGCGCGCCTTCGGCTTACGCGAAGCTCGAATCTCTCTTTTCGCAAGTGGAAGAAGTGGAACGGGACCGCGGCTATTGGATCATCAAGGCGACGAAATAGCGATAGAACGAGCTGGTGCAATCGCATCTTTCCGTTTTTCGCCGATGATGGGAATTATGTTGACTTGTATTTTGCACTGTGTTATTATAGTAAAATGTCAGCATTATGATTGGGTAATTTGTCTTTAGTTAACTAAAATGTCAAGAAGTTTTTTATGCCTCGGTTGAATAAAATTTAAACATCTGACGTATAATGTTTAGATTTTACGTAAACCCTACAAGGTATGTAGAAAATTGTGGTAACAATGAAGTGAAAAAAAGGTCTATTAATTTGCATCAGGATTAGAAGCTTCTACAAGAAGTTTGACTTCGCGAGTGCTTGAGTCGAGAAGGCTTCCCGCAGAGGCTTTTATTTTGTTCTATTGAGTAGACATGAGGGGTGAATCTAAGTTGGCGGGTCATCTTGTTCAATTAGGTCGACGTAAACGCAGGTCTTACGCTCGGATTCATGAGGTTTTGGAAGTGCCAAACCTTATTGAAATTCAACAAAAATCATATCAATGGTTTTTGGATGAGGGATTGCGCGAAATGTTTCAAGATATTTCCCCGATTCAGGATTTTACGGGGAATTTGGTGTTGGAATTTATCGACTATTCTCTCGGAGAGCCGAAGTATTCGGTGGATGAGTCCAAGGAACGTGATGTGACCTTCGCAGCGCCGCTTCGAGTGAAAGTGCGCCTGATCAACAAAGAAACCGGAGAGGTTAAAGAACAGGAAGTGTTCATGGGAGACTTCCCTCTGATGACCGAAACGGGAACTTTCATTATTAACGGTGCGGAACGGGTTATCGTCAGTCAGCTGGTTCGATCCCCCAGCGTCTATTTCAGCACCAAGGTCGACAAAAACGGGAAGAAAACCTATACGGCTACAGTCATTCCGAACCGCGGCGCATGGCTCGAACTCGAGACGGATGCCAAGGACATTATTTATGTTCGGATCGATCGTACGCGGAAAATTCCGGTTACCGTATTGCTTCGCGCACTCGGCTTTGGAACGGATGCGGAAATTATCGATTTGCTCGGCGACGATGAATATATTCGCAACACCTTGGATAAAGACAATACGGACTCTACCGACAAGGCTCTGATCGAAATTTACGAGCGTCTTCGTCCGGGTGAGCCGCCTACGCTCGATAACGCCAGAAGCTTGCTGGTCGCGCGTTTCTTCGATCCGAAGCGATACGATCTGGCTAACGTAGGCCGTTACAAAATTAATAAGAAGCTTCATATTAAAAATCGCTTGTTCAATCAGCGTTTAGCTGAAACGCTCGTTGACCCGGGCACAGGCGAAATCATTGCGGAAGCCGGTCAGTTGATCGATCGACGATTGCTCGACACGATTCTTCCATTCCTGGAAGATAGCGTAGGCTTCAAAGAGTACAACATCACGAATGGCGTGGTGGAGAATGATCGAATCCCGCTGCAGTGCATCAATGTTTACTCGCCGATCGAAGACGGCAAAGTCGTGAAAGTGATTGCTAACGGTAAAATCGACAAAACCGTCAAGCACATTACACCTGCCGACATCATTGCGTCTATTAATTACTTTATGGACTTGCTGCATGGAATCGGCAGCACCGACGATATCGACCATCTCGGGAACCGTCGTCTCCGCTCCGTAGGCGAGCTGCTCCAGAACCAATTCCGGATCGGTTTGTCCCGGATGGAGCGTGTCGTTCGTGAACGGATGTCCATTCAAGACGTCAACACGATTACCCCGCAGCAGCTGATCAACATTCGTCCGGTCATTGCGTCGATTAAAGAGTTTTTCGGAAGCTCGCAGTTGTCCCAGTTTATGGACCAAACGAATCCGTTGGCCGAACTGACGCATAAACGGCGCTTATCCGCTCTCGGACCAGGTGGTTTGACCCGTGAGCGCGCAGGCTTTGAAGTCCGCGACGTGCATCACTCCCATTATGGACGGATGTGCCCGATCGAGACGCCAGAGGGTCCGAACATCGGTTTGATCAACTCCTTGTCGACGTTCGCGCGCGTGAATGAGTTTGGATTTATCGAGGCGCCTTATCGTCGCGTCGATCCCAACACGGGAGTCGTTACGGATGAGATTTCGTATTTGACCGCCGATGAAGAGGATAACTACGTTGTCGCTCAGGCGAATGCCGAACTGACCGAAGACGGCAAGTTTGCCAACGATACGGTCATTGTTCGTTACAAAGACGATAACTTGAGAATTGCCAAAGACCGCGTCGACTATATGGACGTTTCTCCGAAACAGGTCGTATCCGTCGCGACGGCGCTCATTCCGTTCTTGGAGAACGATGACTCGAACCGTGCCCTCATGGGATCGAACATGCAGCGTCAGGCCGTACCTTTGCTCATTCCGAAGGCGCCGCTCGTCGGGACGGGAATGGAGCATAAGTCGGCGAAAGATTCCGGTGTATGTATCGTTTCCAAAGTGAACGGGGTTGTAGAGAAGGTTTCCGCCAACGAGATCTGGGTGCGCCGTCAGGAAATTGTAGATGGCCGCGTCGTTAATGGCGATATCATTAAACATAAATTGCATAAATTTTTACGTTCTAACCAAGGGACTTGCATCAACCAACGTCCGATTTGCCATAAAGGCGAGCAAGTCCGTGTCGGCGACATTCTAGCCGACGGGCCTTCGACGGAACAAGGCGAATTGGCGCTTGGCCGCAACGTGGTCGTAGCCTTCATGACATGGGAAGGGTACAACTACGAGGATGCGATTTTGCTGAGCGAACGACTGGTGAAGGAAGATGTGTATACTTCCATTCACATTGAAGAATACGAATCCGAAGCGCGTGACACGAAGCTCGGACCGGAAGAAATTACGCGCGATATCCCGAACGTCGGGGAAGATGCGTTGAAGAACCTTGACGAACGCGGAATTATCCGTGTCGGCGCGGAAATCGCCGCAGGCGATATCCTGGTCGGTAAAGTAACGCCGAAAGGCGTGACCGAGCTGACGGCGGAAGAGCGTTTGCTTCATGCGATCTTCGGCGAGAAGGCGCGTGAAGTTCGCGACACGTCCCTCCGCGTGCCGCATGGTACGGACGGTATCGTCGTTGACGTGAAGGTGTTTACCCGCGAGAACGGAGACGAGCTGCCGCCGGGCGTCAATCAACTGGTTCGTGTCTATATTGCCCAAAAACGGAAAATTTCCGAGGGCGATAAAATGGCTGGTCGTCACGGTAACAAAGGTGTCGTTGCCCGCATCTTACCGGAAGAGGACATGCCGTTCCTTCCGGACGGTACGCCTGTTGAAGTTGTTTTGAACCCGCTCGGCGTTCCTTCGCGGATGAACATCGGTCAAGTTCTTGAGGTTCACTTGGGCATGGCTGCGAGATATCTCGGCATCCATACCGCTACGCCTGTATTCGACGGCGCTCGCGAATACGACGTGTTCGATACGATGGAAGAAGCCGGCATGCAGCGCAACGGTAAGACGCTTCTGTTTGACGGCCGCACCGGCGATCCGTTCGAACGGGAAGTTACCGTCGGCGTCATGTATATGATCAAGCTTGCGCACATGGTTGACGATAAAATCCATGCGCGCTCCACAGGTCCATACTCGCTCGTTACGCAACAGCCGCTTGGCGGTAAGGCCCAGTTCGGCGGCCAGCGTTTCGGGGAGATGGAAGTATGGGCGCTTGAGGCCTATGGTGCCGCCTATACGCTGCAGGAAATATTGACCGTTAAATCCGATGACGTCGTCGGCCGCGTGAAAACGTACGAATCGATCGTCAAGGGCGAGAATGTGCCGGAACCTGGCGTACCGGAGTCGTTCAAGGTTTTGATCAAGGAACTTCAAAGCTTGGGGATGGACGTGAAGATTCTCTCCGAGAACGAAGAAGAGATCGAAATGAAAGAAATGGACGACGAAGACGAAGTGACAAGCGACAAGCTGAACTTGAATTTAGAAGGCGCAGAGATGGGTGTAGAGTAAGCTCTGCCAGCAGAATAAGTATTGTGCCTTGGGTGCTGACCGGCATCTAAGGCACATATCGATACGGCGCATGCGTCCGATAGCGTTTTGACAGACAAAACATGGAGGAGGGTTGCTCCTTGATCGACGTCAACAATTTTGAGTTCATGAAAATCGGTTTGGCTTCCCCGGACAAGATCCGTTCGTGGTCCCGCGGCGAAGTGAAGAAGCCGGAGACAATCAACTATAGAACTTTGAAGCCGGAAAAAGAAGGTCTGTTTTGCGAGAAAATTTTCGGACCGACCAAGGACTGGGAATGTCATTGCGGTAAGTACAAACGTGTCCGTTACAAAGGGGTCGTGTGCGATCGCTGCGGCGTTGAAGTGACGCGCCAGAAAGTTCGCCGCGAGCGGATGGGGCATATCGAACTTGCCGCTCCGGTATCTCATATTTGGTACTTCAAAGGTATTCCTAGCCGTATGGGGCTTGCGCTCGATATGTCTCCGCGTTCCTTGGAAGAAATCATTTACTTCGCTTCCTATGTGGTCACCGATCCGGGTGATACGCCGCTGGAGAAAAAACAGCTGTTGTCTGAGAAGGAATACCGCAGCTATCGCGAGAAATACGGCTACGCCTTCCAAGCCGGTATGGGCGCGGAAGCCGTTAAGAAGCTGCTGCAGGATATCGATATCGAGAAAGAAGTCGATATGCTGAAGGAAGAGCTTAAGACGGCTCAAGGTCAACGCCGTAACCGGGCGATTAAGCGCCTTGAAGTCATGGAGGCGTTCCGGAATTCCAAAAATATGCCGGAGTGGATGGTGCTCGACGTACTGCCGGTCATCCCGCCGGAGCTTCGTCCGATGGTTCAGTTGGACGGCGGCCGCTTTGCGACCTCCGACTTGAACGATTTGTATCGCCGCGTGATTAACCGGAACAACCGGTTGAAGCGTCTGCTCGATCTCGGCGCGCCGGACATCATTGTGCAGAACGAGAAACGGATGCTCCAGGAAGCCGTTGACGCTTTGATCGACAACGGCCGCCGCGGCCGTCCGGTAACGGGTCCGGGGAACCGGCCATTGAAATCCCTCAGCCATATGCTGAAAGGGAAGCAAGGACGTTTCCGTCAAAACCTGCTCGGTAAACGGGTAGACTATTCCGGTCGTTCCGTTATCGTAGTTGGGCCGAGCCTGAAGATGTACCAGTGCGGTCTTCCTAAGGAAATGGCACTTGAATTGTTTAAGCCCTTCGTCATGAAGGAGCTTGTTAATAAAGGTCTTGCGCATAACATCAAGAGCGCGAAGCGCAAAGTGGAACGCGTAAGTCCGGAAGTTTGGGACGTGCTCGAAGAAGTCATTAAAGAGCATCCGGTTCTGTTGAACCGTGCCCCTACCCTTCACCGTTTGGGCATTCAGGCATTCGAACCGATTCTGGTCGAAGGCCGCGCCATTAAGCTTCACCCGCTCGTCTGTACGGCATACAATGCCGACTTCGACGGCGACCAAATGGCGGTGCACGTGCCGTTGTCGGCGGAAGCGCAGGCCGAAGCCCGCGTACTGATGCTGGCGTCCGGGAACATCTTGAACCCGAAAGACGGTAAGCCTGTTGTTACGCCTTCGCAGGATATGGTTCTCGGAAGCTTCTATCTGACGACGGAGAACAAAAACTCGAAGGGCTCGCTAACGATCATTCGTACGGTAGCGGAAGCGGTGTCGATGTATCATCGCGGCGATGCTTCGCTTCATGCCCGTGTTGCGATTCCGGCGAAAGCGCTGGGTAAAACCAGCTTTACGCCAGAGCAGCAGGAAGCGATATTGATTACAACGGTCGGTAAAATCATTTTCAATGAGATTTATCCGAAAGATTTCCCGTATATCAACGAAGCGACGAAAGCGAACTTGTTGAACGGTGTATCCGACAAGTATTTCGTGTTCGAGAAGGGCGGAGACATCCGCGCCAAGATGGAAGAGCTGCCGGAGACGAAAGCCGTAGGTAAAGACTACCTCGGTACGATCATCGCAGAATGCTTCCGTCGATATCATACGACCCAAACATCGATCATTCTCGACAATATTAAACAGCTTGGGTTCACGTACTCGACGCGTGCGGGGATTACGATCGCGGTAGCCGACGTTACGGTACCTACTGAGAAGGATCAGATTCTGGCTGAGTCCGACGAGAAAGTCAAAGTCGTGACGAACCAGTACCGCCGCGGTTTGATCACCGATGACGAGCGTTATGACCGTGTCATCGCGATCTGGAGCAAGGCGAAGGACGAAATTACCGATATTCTGATGAAATCGCTCGACAAATACAATTCCATCAACATGATGGTGGAATCCAAAGCACGGGGTAACAAATCGCAGATCACCCAGCTGGGCGGTATGCGCGGTCTGATGGCGAATCCGTCGGGTAAAATCATGGAGTTGCCGATCAAATCGAACTTCCGCGAAGGCCTGACCGTCTTGGAGTACTTTATCTCCACGCACGGAGCGCGTAAAGGTTTGGCGGATACGGCGCTTCGTACGGCGGATTCCGGTTACCTGACGCGTCGTCTCGTCGACGTGGCGCAGGACGTTATCGTTCGCGATGAAGATTGCGGTACGGACAAAGGTTTCATGGTCAGCACGATTCGCGACGGGAAAGAGATCATTGAAGATCTGTACGACCGGATTGAAGGCCGTTATTCCTTTGAAACGGTTCGCCATCCGCAAACCGGCGAAATCCTGGTATCCCGCAATGAGCTGATCGAAGCCTCGATCGCTGATAAAATCATCGCGGCGAACGTAGAACGTATTCAAATTCGTTCCGTACTGAGCTGCCGTTCCAAGCATGGCGTATGTAAAAAATGTTACGGACGCAACCTGGCTACGGGTCAACACGTTGAAATCGGGGAAGCGGTCGGTATTATTGCCGCCCAATCCATCGGCGAACCGGGTACCCAGCTCACGATGCGTACGTTCCATACTGGCGGCGTTGCCGGCGACGATATTACGCAAGGTTTGCCGCGGATTCAGGAGTTGTTCGAGGCTCGGAATCCGAAGGGGCAAGCGATCATCTCGGAGATTGACGGCGTGGTTAAGGAAATTCGCGAAGCGAAAGACCGCCGCGAGATCGAAGTGCAGGGCGAAGCCGAATCCAAAACGTACGCGGTGCCGTACGGCTCTCGGATTCGCGTGACCGTGAACCAGAACGTGGAAGCCGGCGACGAGCTGACAGAAGGCTCCATCGACCCGAAAGAAATGCTGCGCATCAAAGGGATTCGCGGTGTGCAAAACTATATCCTGCAAGAGGTTCAACGCGTTTACCGGAATCAAGGGGTAGAAATCAACGACAAGCACGTTGAGGTTATGATCCGTCAGATGCTGCGCAAAATTCGCATCGTAGATGCCGGTAATACCACGCTGCTTCCAGGTTCGTTCGTCGATATTCATGAATATGAAGAAGCGAACAAGGTGGCGCTCTTTGCAGGCGAAGAACCGGCTGTAGCCAAACCCGTATTGCTCGGGATTACGAAAGCGTCGCTCGAAACCGACTCCTTCTTGTCGGCCGCATCTTTCCAAGAGACGACTCGCGTACTTACGGACGCTGCCATCAAAGGGAAGGTCGACCAGTTGCTCGGCTTGAAAGAGAACGTCATTATCGGCAAACTGATTCCGGCAGGTACGGGGATGAGCCGTTACCGCAATATTCGGATCACCGATCCGAATGCCGAGCCGGAGGATGAACAGACCGACGAGGCGCCGGAAGCAGTAACTGTTGAATAGATTATGAATCGAAATGCGCCGTTTGCTTTCTTGCCATCTGTAAAAATTGTGAGAAAGCGAGCGGCGATTCTTGACACGATATAAGCGAAGTGCTAATATATCAAAGTGTGCCATTTTACATGCCTCGTCACCTGTAGTTCGGAGGGGATTCAACCTGAGTCTCGATAAAGTAAAGCAGGCTGCGAAATTGACAATAGGCACCAAGCAAGCGATGAAGCTGGTGGAGCTAGGAGAGGCCACGGAAGTTTTTATTGCTAAAGATGCAGATCCGCGGATCACGATAAAAATGGTTAACCTCTGCAAGAAAATGGGGGTTAAAGTCACATACGTGGAATCCATGAATATGTTAGGTAAAGCGTGTGGCATCGAAGTAGGCGCCGCTATGGCGGCTGTAGTGAATGAATAAAGAGCCGACGTTTTTGTTCGGGGAAATGCAACAAACTCCCGGGCAAAAACGTTTCCTATGTTCATTTACGATTCGCCTGGATCTGTGGGCTTGAAAAACGGAAGAACATTCATTTTGAAGGAGGTGGCCACAATGCCAACAATTAACCAGCTCGTTCGTAAAGGACGCCAAGCGAAAGTAGTTAAATCCAAATCCCCAGCTCTTCAAAGAGGCTTCAACGCTTTGAAAAGAGAGCAAACGGATATCAGCTCCCCTCAAAAACGCGGTGTATGTACTCGTGTAGGTACAATGACACCGAAAAAACCGAACTCCGCTCTTCGTAAATATGCGCGTGTTCGTTTGACTAACCGTGTTGAGGTAACAGCTTACATCCCGGGTATCGGACACAACCTGCAAGAGCACAGCGTCGTTCTGATCCGCGGCGGTCGGGTAAAAGACCTTCCAGGGGTACGTTACCACATCGTTCGCGGCGCGCTCGATACTGCAGGCGTGAACAACCGTAAGCAAGCTCGTTCCAAGTACGGCGCGAAACGCCCGAAAGTGAAAAAGTAATTTTTTATTTTAAAAAATCGAATGCACTTTTTGAGAAAGGGGGATAACTATGCCTCGTAAAGGTCCAGTTACTCGCAGAGACGTATTGCCAGATCCGGTATACAACAGCAAATTGGTTACTCGTTTGATCAACCGCATCATGATTGACGGTAAAAGAGGAGTAGCACAATCTATTCTGTACAATGCCTTCAATCTGATTCAAGAGCGTACAGGTAAAGATCCGATGGAAGTGTTTGAACAAGCCATCAAGAACATCATGCCTGTCCTCGAAGTCAAAGCTCGCCGTGTGGGGGGCGCCAACTATCAAGTTCCGATCGAAGTTCGTCCGGAGCGCCGCTCCACTTTGGGACTTCGTTGGCTCGTCAACTACTCCCGTCTTCGCGGTGAGAAGACGATGGAAGAAAGATTGGCTGCCGAAATCATGGATGCCAGCAACAACACTGGTGCTTCCGTGAAAAAACGTGAAGATACGCACAAAATGGCTGAAGCCAACAAAGCGTTCGCACACTATCGTTGGTAAAATACAATTCCTATTTTTAGGAAGGAGACAACCTGATGGCTAGACAGTTCTCCTTGAAAGATACGCGTAACATCGGGATTATGGCGCATATCGATGCTGGTAAGACGACTACAACTGAGCGTATCTTGTTCTATACAGGCCGCGTGCACAAAATCGGTGAAGTTCACGAAGGTGCAGCTACGATGGACTGGATGGAGCAAGAGCAAGAGCGCGGAATCACGATTACTTCCGCTGCTACAACAGCTCAATGGAAAGATCACCGCATCAATATTATCGACACCCCGGGACACGTTGACTTCACAGTTGAGGTTGAGCGTTCCCTCCGCGTATTGGACGGAGCAGTAGGCGTATTCAGTGCCAAAGAAGGCGTTGAGCCGCAATCGGAAACCGTTTGGAGACAAGCGGACCGTTATGGTGTTCCACGGATTGCTTATGTCAATAAAATGGACATCATCGGCGCAGACTTCTTGCAAGTTATCGAATCGATGCGCGCGAAGCTTGGTGCGAACGCAGTGGCTATCCAACTGCCGATCGGTGCCGAGAATGATTTCAAAGGCGTTATCGATTTGATCGAGCGTAGAGCCTATGTGTACAAAGACGATTTGGGTAAAGATCCTATTGAGTCTGATGTACCTGCGGAATACGCAGATAAAGTCGAGGAGCTTCGCTCTGAGCTTGTCGAGAAAGTTGCAGAACTGGACGAAGAGCTCATGATGAAATACCTCGAAGGCGAAGAGCTGACGATCGAAGAAATTAAAGGTGCATTGCGCAAAGGCGTTTGTTCCGTTAGTATCTTCCCGGTCATCTGCGGCTCGTCTTACCGTAACAAAGGCGTTCAAATGATGCTGGATGCAGTTATTGATTACCTGCCGTCTCCACTCGATGTACCGGACATCAAAGGTACGCTGGACGACGGTACGGAAGTTGTTCGCAAATCCTCTGACGATCAACCGTTTGCGGCACTTGCGTTCAAAATCATGACGGATCCGTTTGTCGGTAAATTGACGTTCTTCCGCGTATATTCCGGTGTATTGAACTCCGGTTCCTACGTATTGAACGCAACGAAAGGCAAACGTGAACGGATCGGCCGTATTCTCCAAATGCACGCGAACAGCCGCCAAGAGATCAGCGAAGTTTACTCCGGTGATATCGCAGCTGCCGTTGGCTTGAAGGATACCGTTACCGGCGATACGCTGTGTGATGAGAAAAACCCGGTCGTTCTCGAATCCATGAACTTCCCAGAGCCGGTTATCCAGCTCGCAGTTGAGCCGAAAACAAAAGCCGACCAAGATAAAATGGGCGTTGCTTTGGCCAAGCTCTCCGAGGAAGATCCGACTTTCCGCGCACACACGGACGAAGAAACAGGCCAAACGATTATCTCCGGTATGGGTGAGCTTCACCTTGAGATTATCGTTGACCGTATGCTTCGCGAGTTCAAGGTAGAAACTAACGTGGGTAAACCGCAGGTTGCTTACCGTGAAACGTTCCGTCAACCGGCTAGAGTCGAAGGCAAGTTCGTTCGCCAATCCGGTGGCCGTGGTCAATACGGACATTGTTGGGTGGAGTTCGAACCGCTTGAGCCGGGAACTGGCTTCCAGTTCGAAAGCAAAATCGTGGGTGGATCGATTCCTAAGGAATTCGTTGCTCCGATCCAAGCGGGTATTGAAGAGTCTATGAAAAACGGCGTATACGCAGGCTTCCCGCTTGTGGATATCAAAGCTACCGTCGTTGACGGATCTTACCATGACGTCGACTCCTCGGAGATGGCGTTTAAGATTGCCGGTTCGATGGCACTTAAAGCAGCGGCTGAGAAGTGTAAACCGGTATTGCTTGAGCCGATCATGAAAGTCGAAGTTACCGTTCCGGAAGAGTACATGGGCGACGTTATGGGCGACCTGAACTCCCGCCGCGGACGTATCGAAGGTATGGATGCGCGTTTCGGCGCACAAATCATTCGTGCCAAGGTGCCTTTGTCCGAAATGTTCGGTTACTCCACAACTTTGCGTTCCCGTACGCAAGGCCGTGGCGTATACTCGATGGAAATCTCGCACTATGAAGAAGTACCTAAGTCGATTGCGGAAGAAATCGTCGCAAAAAACAAAGGTGCCTAATATAAATCCCATTATCTAAGGAGGCAATCCACTCATGGCAAAAGCGAAATTTGAACGCAATAAGCCGCACGTTAACATTGGTACGATCGGTCACGTTGACCATGGTAAAACAACGTTGACAGCGGCAATCACAACTGTATTGTCGAAAAAATACGGCGGTGCCGCTGTAGCATTTGACCAAATCGATAAAGCTCCAGAAGAGCGCGAGCGCGGTATCACGATCTCCACTGCGCACGTTGAATATGAAACGCCTAACCGCCACTACGCACACGTAGACTGCCCAGGCCACGCCGACTATGTTAAAAACATGATCACCGGCGCAGCGCAAATGGACGGCGCGATCCTGGTTGTATCCGCAGCTGACGGCCCTATGCCGCAAACTCGCGAGCACATCCTGTTGTCCCGCCAAGTAGGCGTGCCTTACATCGTCGTATTCTTGAACAAATGCGACATGGTTGAAGACGAAGAGTTGCTTGAACTGGTTGAAATGGAAGTTCGCGACCTTCTTAACGAGTATGAGTTCCCTGGCGACGACACTCCGATCGTTCGCGGCGCAGCTCGTGAAGCTCTTCAAAACCCAGACGGTCCTTGGGCTGACAAAATCGTTGAGCTGTTCGAGCACATCGACACTTACATCCCAACGCCTGAGCGCGATACAGACAAGCCTTTCCTGATGCCGGTAGAGGACGTGTTCACGATCACTGGTCGTGGTACCGTTGCTACAGGTCGTGTAGAGCGCGGTGTAATTAAAGTCGGCGATGAGGTCGAAATCATCGGTCTTCAAGAAGACACTCGCAAATCCGTTGTTACGGGCGTAGAGATGTTCCGTAAATTGCTTGATTCCGCACAAGCTGGCGACAACGTTGGCGCATTGCTTCGCGGTGTAGACCGTAAAGATATCGAGCGTGGTCAAGTATTGGCTAAACCGGGTTCGGTTAAGCCTCACACGAACTTCACGGCTCAAATCTACGTTCTGACTAAAGAAGAGGGTGGCCGTCACAAGCCTTTCTTCACAGGTTACCGTCCGCAGTTCTACTTCCGTACAACTGACGTTACGGGTATCATCAACTTGCCGGAAGGCACAGAGATGGTTATGCCTGGCGACAACATCACGGTAACGGTTGAGCTGATCTCGCCAATCGCTATCGAAGAAGGTACTCGCTTCGCAATTCGCGAAGGCGGCCGTACAGTTGGCGCCGGTGCCGTTGCTTCCATCCAAAAATAATTGCAGTTTCCAATCCCTTCATCTAAATAGATGAAGGGATTATTTATTTTTAGGCAAAAGTCGCTTTTCTTCTTGCTTTTTGTTTCAATATTTAATATAATAGTGAACGTTGGTCTGTGACGTTGCGATGATGTGAGAGGTTGCTGACACACCCGGCTCCTTTGCCATAGGGGCGGTCGTCAGGAGATTTTCACGGAGTATGTCCGATACTAAATTGGGCGATAGAAGGAGGGAATACTATGGCAAAGCAAAAGATTCGTATTCGTTTGAAGGCTTATGATCACAGAGTTTTGGATCAATCCGCTGAGAAAATTGTGGACACAGCCAAGCGTTCCGGTGCTGGAGTGTCTGGTCCGATTCCGCTTCCAACCGAGAAGCAAATCATCACGATCTTGCGCGCGGTACACAAGTACAAAGATTCGCGCGAGCAATTCGAAATGCGTACGCATAAGCGTTTGATCGATATCGTCAATCCGACGCCGCAAACCGTTGATGCGTTGATGCGTTTGGATCTGCCGTCCGGTGTGGACATCGAAATCAAACTGTAATATACACATTGTGGATAAACTTAAAGCAAGAGAGGAAAAGAGGTGTCAACGATGACTAAAGGTATCTTAGGTAAGAAACTTGGGATGACTCAAGTGTTTACTCCCGAAGGATTGGTTGTACCGGTTACCGTAATCCAGGCAGGTCCTTGCACCGTGCTGCAAAAGAAAGATGCGGAGAATGACGGTTACGAAGCCATCCAAATCGGTTTTGAAGAGAAGAAAGAACACAGAGCGAATAAACCGGAGTTGGGCCATGCGAAGAAAGCTGGAGCAACACCTAAGCGCTACATTAAAGAGATTCGCGGTATTGAGATTGCTGGTTATGAAGTTGGCCAGGAAATCAAAGCCGATCTATTCTCCGAAGGCGAATTCGTTGATGTAACTGGAACATCCAAAGGTAAAGGGTTCCAAGGTAATATCAAAAGACATAACCAATCCAGAGGTCCAATGGCTCACGGTTCCCGTTATCACCGCGGTCCTGGTTCCATGGGTTCGATCCAAGCTAACCGTGTTCCGAAGGGTAAAAACCTGCCAGGACATATGGGTACGGAAACTGTAACTATCCAGAAGCTTGAAGTGGTTAAAGTCGATGCTGAGCGTAACGTGCTCTTGATTAAAGGCTCCATTCCGGGTCCTAAAAATAGCTTCGTAACCGTTAAATCTACGGTGAAGAAGTAAGAAAGCAAGAAAGGAGGATAACAAATGCCAAAAGTAGCAGTATTTAATGTTAGTGGTTCGCAAGTTGGCGAATTGGAATTGGCGGATAGCGTGTTTGGTATCGAACCGCATGCTTACGCGTTAAACCAGGCGGTGCTTTTGCAACGCGCTTCGCTTCGCATGGGAACTCATAAAGTTAAAGGGCGTTCCGAAGTTCGCGGCGGCGGTCGTAAGCCTTGGAAACAAAAAGGTACGGGTCGTGCGCGTCAAGGTAGTATCCGCTCTCCGCAATGGAAAGGCGGCGGCGTCGTTTTCGGACCGACACCTCGCAGCTATTCGTTCAAATTGCCAAAGAAAGTACGTCGCTTGGCGATTAAATCCGCGTTGTCTTCCAAGGTGCTGGCAAGTGAGATTATCGTATTGGATCAGCTTCAATTGGCAGCTCCAAAAACGAAAGATTTCGCAGCGATCTTGAACAACTTGAAAGTAGAACGTAAGGCTTTGGTCGTAACGGCAGCTTATGACGAGAACGTAGCGTTGTCCGCGCGTAATATCCCAGGCGTGAAGTTTGTCGCGGCTGAAGGTATTAATGTGCTTGACGTTATGGTGTACGACAAGCTGATCATTACGAAAGATGCGGTGCAAAAAGTAGAGGAGGTGTTTGCGTAATGAAAAACCCTCGCGATATTATTAAGCGCCCGATCATTACTGAACGTACCAGCGAAATGATGGCTGAGAAGAAATATGTGTTCGAGGTTGATATCCGTTCCAACAAAACGGAAGTCAAACAAGCGATCGAGCAAATTTTCAAAGTGAAAGTAACCAATGTAAATACATTGAGAATGCCGGCTAAGCCTAAGCGTTACGGTCGTTACTCCGGATATACGTCCGAGTGGAAAAAAGCGATAGTTACTCTTACGCCAGACAGCAAAGAACTCGAATTTTTCGAGTCCGTCTAAAGCATAATTTTTGAAGTAAGGAGGGAATCCACGTGCCAATCAAAAAATATAAGCCTACGTCCCCGGCCAGACGTGCGATGTCGGTTTTGACATTCGAAGAAATCACAACATCGACGCCGGAGAAATCGCTTTTGGCTCCTCTGAGCAAAAAAGCGGGTCGTAACAACCAAGGTAAAATTACGGTTCGTCACCAAGGCGGCGGACATAAGCGTAAATACCGCATTATCGATTTCAAACGGAATAAAGATGGAATACCCGGTCGCGTTGCTACAATCGAGTATGATCCGAACCGTTCCGCTAACATCGCGCTGATCCATTACGTGGATGGCGAAAAACGCTACATCATCGCTCCTAAAGGCTTGAAAGTGGGCGACCAAGTCGTATCCGGTCCGGATGCAGACATCAAAGTAGGTAACGCGCTTCCGCTCGAGAATATCCCGGTCGGTACGGTTATCCACAATATTGAGTTGAAACCTGGCAAAGGCGGCCAATTGGTTCGCGCTGCTGGTACAGAAGCTCAGTTGCTCGGTAAAGAAGATCAATACGTAACGATTCGTTTGTCTTCCGGCGAAATGAGAAAAATCCTCAAAGTTTGCCGCGCAACGGTCGGTTCCGTAGGTAACGAAGATTACGAACTTGTCAAAATCGGTAAAGCAGGACGTTCCCGTTGGCTCGGTCAAAGACCGGAAGTTCGCGGTTCCGTCATGAACCCGAACGATCACCCGCACGGTGGTGGTGAAGGTCGCTCCCCGATCGGTCGTAAATCTCCAATGTCTCCATGGGGCAAACCGACGCTCGGATACAAAACACGGAAGAAAAACAAAGCTTCCAACCAATACATTGTACGTCGCCGTACGAAGTAATAGACTTACCGTTTGGCTTAAAGAAGGGAGGAACGAAGCATGGGTCGCAGTTTGAAAAAAGGGCCGTTTATCGATGGCTATCTTTTGAAGAAAGTGGAAGACATGAATGCAGCAACCAAGAAACAAGTGATCAAAACTTGGTCCCGCCGCTCCACTATTTTCCCGCAATTCATCGGACACACATTTGCCGTTTATGACGGTAGAAAGCATGTTCCGGTTTATGTAACGGAAGATATGGTAGGACATAAGCTTGGTGAATTCGCGCCAACCCGTACGTACAAAGGTCACGACGACGATAAGAAAACGGGTAAACGCTAAGATTGAACGTGACATAGATTCAGTTTGTGAACGAGAGGAGGTACATCCATGCAACAAGCTAAAGCCATTGCAAGATACGTACGCATTGCTCCCCGTAAAGCTCAGCTCGTGGTTGACTTGATCCGCGGCAAGCAAGTGGGTGAAGCGATTGCAATTTTGCGTCATACGCCTAAGTCGGCATCTCCGATCATCGAGAAGCTGCTGAACTCGGCCGTTGCGAATGCGGAGCATAACTACTCCCTGGATCCTAACAGCCTGGTGATTTCCCAAGTGTTTGTCGATCAAGGACCGACTTTGAAGAGATTCCGTCCTCGCGCTATGGGTCGTGCGAGCCGCATCAATAAACGTACCAGCCACATTACATTAGTGGTATCTGAGAAATAAGGAGGGACAACGTGTGGGCCAAAAAGTAAACCCGGTAGGACTTAGAATCGGTATTATTCGCGATTGGGAGTCCAAATGGTATGCCGGCAAAGATTTCGGCGATTTGTTGATGGAAGACGTTAAAATTCGCGAATATTTGAAGCAAAAATTGAAAGAATCCGCCGTTTCCCGCATCGAAATCGAGCGTGCGGCTAACCGCGTGAACGTTACGATTCATACGGCGAAACCAGGTATGGTTATCGGTAAAGGCGGTTCCGAAGTAGAAGTGATCCGCGCCTACCTGTCCAAGCTGACGAACGGCAAGAAAGTACACATCAATATCAGTGAAGTAAAATCCCCTGACCTGGATGCGATTCTGGTCGCTGAGAGCATTGCACAACAATTGGAGCGTCGCGTATCGTTCCGTCGTGCGTTGAAACAAGCGATTCAAAGATCGATGAGATCCGGCGCTAAAGGGATTAAAACATCGGTTAGCGGTCGTTTGGGCGGAGCGGAAATCGCCAGAACGGAAGGCTACAGCGAAGGTACGGTGCCGCTGCACACGCTGCGTGCGGACATCGACTACGGAACGGCTGAAGCTCACACCACGTACGGACGGATCGGCGTAAAAGTTTGGATCTATCGTGGCGAAGTTCTTCCAACGGCTAAGAAAAAGGCTGCTACGGAAGGAGGCAACTAATCATGTTAGTTCCTAAACGTGTAAAACACCGCAAAGAGCACCGCGGCAGCATGAGCGGTCGCGCAAAAGGCGGTCAGGAAGTACATTTCGGCGAATACGGTTTGCAAGCTGTGGAACCGGCTTGGGTAACCAACCGTCAAATCGAAGCTGCCCGTATCGCGATGACTCGTTATATTAAGCGGGGCGGTAAAGTTTGGATCAAAATTTTCCCTTCCAAACCGATTACCCAAAAGCCGCTTGAAGTTCGGATGGGTAGCGGTAAAGGTAACGTAGAGAAATGGGTTGCAGTCGTAAAACCAGGTAAAGTTCTGTTCGAACTTGCCGGCGTTAGCGAAGAAATCGCCCGTGAAGCTATGCGTCTCGCCTCTCACAAGCTGCCGATCAAGACGAAGTTTGTGAAAAGAGAAGAACTGGGTGGTGAAGCAAATGAAAGCTAGTGAATTTCGCAACTTAACCACTGCTGAGATCGAACAAAAGATTGCCGGATTTAAAGAGCAACTCTTTAACCTCCGTTTTCAACTGGCTACAGGTCAACTGGATAATCCCGTACAGATTCAAAAAGTACGCAAAGAGATTGCTCGGGCAAAGACTGTTTTGCGTGAAAGAGAATTGGGAATCACTAGTTAATGAATTTGAGAGGAGGATCTCGCAATGGCTGAACGCAACGAGCGCAAAACGCAAGTGGGCAAAGTCGTGAGCGACAAAATGGATAAAACCATCGTTGTTGCTGTAGAAACTTACAAAAAACACGATTTGTATCACAAGCGCATTAAATATACGAAGAAGTTCAAAGCGCATGATGAGAACAACGAAGCTAAAATCGGCGATGTTGTAAAAATCATGGAAACTCGTCCGCTCTCCAAGGATAAACGTTGGAGATTGGTTGAAGTGGTTGAAAAAGCGGTTATCGTTTAATATATGCATCTGGCATCAATTCCGGAAGGAGGGAATACACAATGATTCAACCATTTACTCGATTGAACGTAGCTGACAACTCTGGTGCGAAGTCGCTGATGTGTATCCGTGTGTTGGGTGGTACGGGTCGTCGTACAGCTAACATTGGCGATTTGATCATCTGCTCGGTGAAAGAAGCAACACCAGGCGGCGTTGTCAAAAAGGGTGACGTTGTTAAAGCTGTAGTGGTACGCACGAGACGCGGTGCTCGTCGTAAGGACGGATCCTACATCAGCTTTGACGAGAATGCAGCGGTTATCGTAAAAGAAGATAAGAGCCCGCGCGGCACACGTATCTTTGGACCGGTAGCTCGTGAACTTCGTGACAGAGACTTCATGAAAATCGTTTCTCTGGCGCCTGAAGTTATCTAATTGATCGAAACAGATGCTGGCTTTCAATCGAAAGCCTAAGATTTTTCTTACGAAGCGGTTTTCTAACGAAAGCCTGTAGGAGGTGTAAATCCAAATGCCAAAACAACCGAAAAAACTCGAGTCCCACAACAATAAATTGCACGTCAAGAAAGACGACACGGTTTTTGTTATCACAGGTAAAGACAAAGGGAAGAAAGGCCGCGTAATCGCAGCTTACCCGCGTCAAAACCGCGTGCTGGTCGAGGGCGTAAACATGATCAAGAAACATGCGAAACCTTCGCAAGCAAATCCGCAAGGCGGAATTCTTACGCAAGAGGCTCCAATTCACGTTTCCAACGTGATGCTGGTTGATCCGAAAAGCGGCCAACCGACTCGTATTGGTTACAAAGTATTGGATAGCGGTAAAAAAGTTCGCGTTGCGAAAAAATCCGGCGAGATTATCGATTAATTGAGAAGGTAAGAAAGGAGGTACACAAACTCATGGCAGCAAGAATGAAAGATCGTTTTCTGAACGAAGTTACACCAGCGTTGATCCAAAAGTTCAACTACACCACGGTTATGCAAGTTCCGAAAATCGAGAAAGTGGTTATCAACATGGGTGTGGGCGAAGCGGTTTCCAACTCCAAAGTGCTTGATACCGCCGTTTCCGATCTTCAGTTGATCGCCGGTCAAAAACCGGTTATCACAAGAGCGAAAAAATCCATCGCAGGCTTTAAACTGCGTGAAAATATGCCAATCGGCGTGAAAGTAACGCTGCGCGGCGAGCGTATGTATCACTTCCTGGACAAACTGTTCAACGTGGCCCTTCCGCGCGTACGTGACTTCCGCGGCGTATCCACGAAAGCTTTCGACGGCCGCGGTAACTACACGCTTGGCTTGAAAGAGCAGCTCATTTTCCCTGAAGTTGAGTATGACAAAGTGGACAAAGTCCGCGGTATGGACATCGTAATCGTCACAACGGCGAAAACAGACGAAGAATCCCGCGAATTGCTGACGCAGCTCGGCATGCCGTTCGCGAAATAATTAGCTTACGATACGGGTTTCACTGGAACCTATGGAGGTGTTAACGAGAGTGGCAAAAACTTCGATGAAGATTAAGCAGCAGCGTGCTCCGAAATTTAAAGTGCAGGCATATACGCGCTGCGAACGCTGCGGTCGTCCCCATTCGGTATTGCGTAAATTCAAAATTTGCAGAATTTGCTTCCGCGAATTGGCATACAAAGGTCAAATTCCTGGCGTTAAAAAAGCAAGCTGGTAAAACTCAAAGTTTCGGGAAGGAGGTTTACAACACATGGTTATGTCCGATCCAATTGCAGATATGCTTACACGCATTCGCAACGCTAACGTTGTTCGTCATGAGACTGTGGAAATTCCGGCTTCGAAGATCAAGCGCGAGATCGCTGAGATCCTCAAGAAGGAAGGCTTCATCCGTGACGCTGAATATATCGAAGACAGCAAGCAAGGTATCATTCGCTTGTTCCTGAAATACGGCTCCAACAATGAGCGTGTTATCACAGGATTGAAAAGAATCAGCAAACCAGGTCTTCGCGTTTATGCGAAAAGCCAAGAAGTACCTCGCGTACTGGGCGGCCTCGGCATCGCGATTCTCTCGACGTCCAAGGGCGTTATGACAGATAAAGAAGCTCGTCAATCGAAAGCTGGCGGAGAGGTTATCTGCTACGTTTGGTAATATCGATTTTTAAAGAACGGAGGTGCACAACATGTCCCGTATTGGTCGCAAACCAATCACGATCCCTAGCGGAGTTAACGTAACACTTGACAACACATTGATTACGGTTAAAGGACCGAAAGGAACTTTGAGCCGTGAACTGCACAAAGATATGAAAGTAAGTGTTCAAGAAGACGTCATCAACGTAGAGCGTCCTTCTGACAATAAATTGCATCGCTCCCTTCATGGTACGACGCGCAGCGTCGTTCAGAACATGGTGAGCGGGGTAACTGACGGTTTCGTCAAAAATCTCGATCTCGTTGGCGTAGGTTACCGTGCGAACAAATCCGGCAACAAGCTGGTTTTGAACGTTGGTTACTCTCACCCGGTTGAAATCGAGCCGGCAACTGGCATTGAGTTCGAAGTGCCAACCAACACGAAAATCATCGTAAGAGGAATCGATAAAGAGCTGGTCGGTGCTACCGCAGCTAAAATCCGTTCCGTACGTGAACCTGAGCCGTATAAAGGCAAAGGAATTAAGTACGAAGGCGAACGTATTCTTCGTAAAGAAGGTAAAGCCGGTAAGAAGAAATAAGGCAGCTTAAGAGTCTAAGCTGAACCGATTGCTTCGACATCGATCTCGAAAGGAGTGACCTCGAATGATTACTAAAAGCGACAAGAACAAAGCGCGTTTGAAAAGACATCTTCGCGTTCGTAAGAAAATTCAAGGAACGGCTGAGCGCCCGCGCCTCAACATTTTCCGTTCTTCCAAGCATATGTACGCTCAATTGATCGACGATGTGAAGGGCGTAACAATCGCTGCTGCTTCCACACAAGATAAAGAGCTGAAAGAAGGCCTCGGCAACGGCGGCAACGTAGACGCAGCAGCTAAAGTCGGTTCTTTAATCGCAGAACGTGCGAAAAAAGCCGGCGTTGTGAAGGTCGTTTTCGACCGCGGCGGATACTTGTACCATGGTCGTGTTAAAGCACTTGCAGACGCTGCTCGCGAAGCAGGTCTTGAATTCTAAACCAATCTACACATAAGGAGGTAAAAGACTTGCGTATTGATCCCAATACTTTAGAGCTGACTGAAAAAGTCGTTCACATTAACCGCGTTGCTAAAGTTGTAAAAGGCGGTCGTCGTTTTAGCTTTAGCGCACTTGTTGTTGTGGGCGATGGCAAAGGTTGGGTAGGCGCTGGAATCGGTAAAGCTTCCGAGGTACCTGATGCGATTCGTAAAGGTATCGAAGATGCTAAGAAAAACCTGATCCATGTTCCTATCGTCGGAACAACAATTCCTCACCTGGTGACCGGACATTTTGGCGCGGGTAGAGTTCTTTTGAAACCTGCTTCCAAAGGTACAGGAGTTATTGCAGGCGGTCCGGTTCGTGCGGTGCTTGAGCTGGCGGGCGTAGGCGACATCTTGACGAAGTCGCTTGGATCCTCGAACTCCATCAACATGGTTAACGCTACACTGGAAGGCTTAGAGCGCCTGAAGCGTGCGGAAGATGTTGCTAAGCTTCGCGGTAAAACCGTAGAAGAACTTTTAGGTTAGGAGGGATACCATGGCTAAGCAATTGCAAATTACCCTCAAACGCAGTCTGATCGGCCGTCCTGAGACACAACGTCGTACGGTTACGGCACTTGGACTTCGCAAACTTCATCAATCGGTAACACAAGCAGACAATGCGGCAATCCGCGGTATGGTCAGCCAAGTGAATCACCTGGTCGAAGTTAAAGAAATCGAAGCTTAAGATTTGAACATATAGCTAGAGGAGGTGCAAACGATGAAATTGCATGAACTTACTTCTGTCCCTGGTTCCCGTCAATCCCGTAAGCGTGTAGGCCGCGGTATTGGTAGCGGCATGGGTAAAACGTCAACTCGCGGTCATAAGGGTCAAAATGCTCGTTCCGGCGGCGGTGTTCGTCCTGGTTTCGAGGGCGGTCAAAACCCGCTTTATCGTCGCTTGCCAAAACGTGGATTTACCAACCAGTTCCGCAAAGAGTATGCAACTGTAAACGTTGAGGACTTGAACAAGTTCGCAAGCGGTACGGAAGTCACTCCTGAGCTTTTGATGGAATCCGGCGTTGTTAAAAACCCGTTGAGCGGCATCAAAATTTTAGGAAACGGCGAAATCACGGTTCAACTGAATGTAAAGGCGAGCAAATTCTCCCAATCTGCGGTAGAGAAAATTACAGCTGCCGGCGGTAAAACCGAGGTGATTTAATGTTCCGTACCATATCCAATATTATGAAAGTAGACGATCTGAGGAAACGGATCCTGTTCACGCTGCTTGTGTTGATCGTCTACAGAATTGGTGCTTTTATTCCGGTACCTAACATCAACACAGAGATTCTAAAGCTTCAAGATCAAGCCAGCACGAGTGGAGTGTTCGCGTTGTTGAACACTTTCTCCGGTGGTGCGCTGTTCCAATTTTCGATCTTCGCGATGACGATTACACCGTATATTACGGCATCGATCATCGTTCAGCTGTTGTCGATGGATGTCATCCCGACGTTCACCCAATGGGCCAAAGAAGGCGAAGTGGGCCGCAAGAAGCTTAGTCAAATTACCCGTTACGGGACCATCGTGTTAGGGCTTATACAAGCATTTAGTTTTGCGATCGGTTTTAACCGGCTTTACACGGGTCTGGTTATTAACCCGAATTTCACGACATATGCTTTAATCGCCATCGTGCTCACGGCTGGTACAGCATTTCTGATGTGGTTAGGGGAACAAATCACCGAAAATGGCATTGGAAATGGTATTTCCATTATCATCTTCGCGGGTATTGTCGCTGCGATTCCGACAGGTATCGGCCAAATTTACCAAACGCAATTTGCCGATGCCGGAGATGCGCTGTTCCTTAATATTCTTAAGGTGCTGATCATTCTCATCGTCGTTATCGCGTTGATTGCCGGTGTCATTTTCGTTCAGCAAGGAGTTCGTAAGATCCCTGTTCAATACGCTAAACGCGTAGTCGGACGTAAAATGTTCGGCGGACAATCCACGCACATTCCGCTTAAAGTGAATGCTGCGGGCGTTATTCCCGTCATCTTCGCGTTGTCGCTGCTTGTATTCCCTCCAACCATTGCAAGCTTTTGGAGAGGGAATGGCGTCGCGGAATGGATCATTACAAACTTGAGCCATACGGCACCTCTCGGCATGGTACTGTACGTTCTGCTGATTATCGGCTTTACGTACTTCTACACGTTCGTGCAGTTTAACCCTGTACAAATGGCCGAGCAGATGAAAAAGAACGGCGGATACATTCCAGGCATTCGCCCGGGGAAAAACACGGAAGTGTACTTTACCCGAGTGATGACTCGAATCACCCTTTCCGGTGCGTTGTTCTTGGCCGCGGTATCGATTATTCCGATGATTTTCGCCGCAATCGCCGGTTTGCCGCAGTCGGTTCAAATTGGCGGTACTTCCTTACTTATCGTAGTCGGTGTAGGTTTGGAAACGATGAAAACCATCGAAAGCCAATTGATCAAACGCCATTACAAAGGCTTCATTAATAAATAGCAAATAGGTTCTGATAGTGAACTCATATAATACCTATGACGCTGACGAACCAACGTTCATCGGCGTCGCATGGGTTGAAGGAAATTCACGGTAACGCGAATTTGATGAGAGCTATCGGCACCTATTGTGCTGTTAGCATCGAACGATGCAAGTGGGGGAGGAAGTCACGGTGAATATCATCTTTATGGGGCCTCCTGGTGCAGGTAAAGGAACGCAAGCGGAACGAATCGTTGATGAGTTCCAGATTCCGCATATCTCCACCGGTGATGCATTCCGGCTTGCCATGAAGCAAGAAACGCCGCTTGGCGTCGAAGCTAAGAAGTATGTCGATCAAGGGTTGCTTGTACCGGATGAGATCACGATCGGTATTGTCCGTGATCGAGTGTCTCAGCCAGATTGCGATAAAGGATTTTTACTCGACGGATTTCCGAGAACGATCTCTCAAGCCGAAGCGCTTGACGGGATTGCCGCGGAACTTGGCAAAAGCATCGATCATGTGATTAACCTCGCGGTCGATCGCGATTTGCTGCTCGCCCGTTTGACGGGTCGTCGTATTTGTAAATCTTGCGGTGCAACGTATCATGTCTTGTTTAACCCACCTGCGCGTGACAATGTTTGCGACAAATGTTCGGGTGAATTGTATCAGCGTTCGGATGATACCGAAGAAAAAGTAGGGACTCGTTTGGACGAGTATATCAATAAAACCGCTCCTCTTCTGGAGTATTATCGTAACAAGGGAATATTGCGTGAGGTTAACGGTGAGCAAGAAATTAACACGGTCACTGCACAAATCAGTTCACTATTGCGAGGGCAAGCGTAATGATCATTTGTAAATCAGCAGCTGAACTGGAGTTCATGCGCGAGGCGGGCCGTATTGTGGCCGAGACGCATCGTTTGCTGCAAAAAGCCATTCAGCCCGATATTACAACGAAAGAGCTCGATCAGATCGCAGAAAACTTTATTCGCAGTCAGGGTGCAATTCCATCTTTTAAAGGCTACAATGGTTTTCCCGGAAGCATCTGCGCTTCGGTGAATGATGAATTGGTTCACGGTATTCCCGGTCAGCGCAAGCTGAAAGACGGTGACATCATCAGTATCGACATCGGTGCTCAATATAAAGGATATCATGGCGATTCCGCCTGGACATATGGCGTCGGCACGATCTCCGAAACGGCGAGCAAATTGCTCGACGTCACGGAACGCTCGTTGCTCGCAGGGCTGGCAGTAGCCGGACCCGACGTCAGGCTGTATACGATATCCAATGCCATTCAAAGATGCGCAGAGAATGAAGGATTTTCGATTGTTCGAGAGTATGTAGGTCACGGCATCGGAACGGAGCTCCATGAGGAGCCGCAAATACCGAACTATGGCATCGCCGGTCATGGACCGCGCTTGAAGCCGGGGATGGTGCTTGCGATCGAACCGATGGTTAATGTGGGTGAACGTTACGTCCGAACGCTTGAAGACAATTGGACGGTGGTCACGGTGGATGGCACACTGTGCGCACATTTCGAACACACCATCGCCATAACGCAAGACGGTTACGAGATTTTAACGTTGCCTGGTGCTTAGAAGCGGATGGAACCAACGAATGAACCTCATATCGGACAAATCGTAAGGGTGAATCGGGGACGGGATTCCGGGAAGTACGCCGTCATAATCGGCGTCGTAGACCAACGATACGTGTGGATTGCAGACGGCGGCAAACGGAAATTCGATGAACCTAAGAAGAAAAATCTCATTCATCTCGAGCTTCTTCCGGCAATTAGCTCCGAAGTGGCCGACAGTCTCCGCGAGACGGGCCGAGTTACCAACGGAAAGCTTCGATTTGCTTTGACTCAGGCAGTGAACCATTTATCGCACGATGCGCAAGAGAAAGGAGAATGACTGTGGCCAAAGAAGATGTAATTGAAGTTGAAGGTACAGTGATTGAACCTCTTCCGAATGCAATGTTCAAGGTAGAACTGGAGAACGGTCATAAGATACTTGCTCATGTATCCGGAAAAATCAGAATGCACTTTATCCGCATTTTGCCGGGTGACAAAGTGACGGTTGAACTTTCGCCGTATGATTTGACCAGAGGCCGTATAACCTATCGTTTTAAATAGATGAACTTGTAGCAAGAGAAGTTAAACCATATGCTTACGAAGCAGCTTTCCTCGCGGAAAGCTGAGCAAAATCCTTACGAAGTCAGTTTTCCTGCGGAAAACTAAGACCATGCTTACGAAGCAGCTTTCCTTACGGAAAGCTTTGAGGAGGTAACCACCATGAAGGTTAGACCGTCGGTCAAACCGATTTGCGAAAAATGCAAAGTCATTCGCCGCAAAGGCAACGTTATGGTAATTTGCGAAAATCCGAAACATAAACAAAAACAAGGCTAAGGAGGTGCTCGTTTAATGGCACGTATTGCTGGTGTAGACTTACCCCGTGACAAACGCGTGATCATCGCTTTGACTTACATCTTCGGGATCGGCAACACAACGGCTGCGAAAATCGTCGCTCAAACCGGTATCAATCCGGACACTCGCGTTCGCGATCTGACAGAAGACGAAGTGAGCAAAATCCGCGAGGTTATCGACAAAACGCTGAAAGTGGAAGGCGACCTGCGTCGTGAAATCTCGTTGAACATCAAACGTCTGATTGAGATCGGATGTTATCGTGGCGTTCGCCACCGCCGCGGCTTGCCGGTTCGCGGTCAACGTACTAAAACAAATGCTCGTACGCGTAAAGGTCCTCGTCGTACGGTAGCGAATAAGAAAAAATAGTAAAGGGGGGTAACGCTTAAAATGGCTAAACCTAAAAAAGTAGTTCGTACGAAACGTCGCGATCGGAAAAATATCGACAGTGGAGTAGCTCATATCCGCTCTACATTCAACAACACGATTGTTACCATCACTGACCCGCACGGAAATGCGATTTCTTGGGCAAGCGCCGGTAACCTCGGTTTTAAAGGTTCCCGTAAAAGCACTCCGTTCGCCGCACAAATGGCAGCTGAGTCTGCAGCGAAAGCGGCAATGGAGCATGGGATGAAGGCCGTAGAGGTCATGGTTAAAGGACCAGGTGCAGGCCGTGAAGCAGCGATTCGTTCGCTTCAAGCTGCAGGTCTTGAAGTAAACCTGATTAAAGACGTGACTCCGATCCCTCACAACGGTTGCCGTCCTCCGAAACGTCGTCGTGTCTAATCCAGGATCGCTAAGCCCGGGTGGTATAAATATCCAAATGGTGTCTATACTATTTGGATAGGTATACTGCACGTTTTATGCGTCTTAAGTTATCCAGAAGGAAACGACGTTTGAAGGAGGGTTTACAATGATCGAAATCGAAAAGCCGAAAATAGAAACCGTATCATTAAGTGATGACGGCACATATGGCAAATTTGTCGTGGAGCCTTTGGAAAGAGGCTATGGAACTACGCTCGGCAACTCATTACGCAGAATATTGCTGTCTTCCCTTCCGGGTGCGGCGGTTAATTCCGTTCAAATCGACGGCGTCCTGCACGAGTTCTCCACGGTTCCGGGTGTCATGGAAGATGTTACGGAAATCATCCTGAACCTTAAAGGCTTGTCGCTTAAGATCCATTCCGATGAGGAAAAGGTTCTTGAGATCGACGCCGAAGGTGAAGGGGCTGTTGTGGCTGGCGATATTCGCGGCGATAGCGATGTGGAGATCTTAAACCCGGATCTGCACATTGCTACGCTGTCCTCCGATGCACGGCTTCACATGCGAATTCATGCGAACCGCGGCCGCGGATACGTATCGGCAGACAAGAACAAGAGAGAGGATCAGCCGATCGGCGTGATTCCGATCGATTCGATCTATACTCCGATTACTCGTGTCAATTACAGCGTAGAAAATACGCGCGTCGGCCAAGTTACCAACTATGACAAACTCACACTTGAAGTATGGTCTGACGGCAGTATTCGACCGGAAGAAGCGGTAAGCTTGGGCGCCAAAATCTTGACGGAGCATCTGATGCTCTTCGTCGGTCTGACCGATGAAGCGAAAGACGCCGAGATTATGGTTGAGAAAGAAGAGGACAAGAAGGAGAAAGTACTCGAGATGACGATCGAGGAACTCGACCTGTCCGTTCGTTCTTATAACTGTCTGAAGCGTGCCGGCATCAATACGGTACAAGAATTGATTACGAAAACGGAAGAAGATATGATGAAGGTCCGCAATTTGGGACGCAAATCTCTCGAAGAAGTTCAAGAAAAGCTCGAAGAGCTCGGACTTGGACTAAGAATGGAAGATTAACAGAAGGAGGTTGCACAGATGGCTGCATACAAAAAGTTAAATCGTGACTCCAGCTCGCGTAAAGCATTGTTTCGTGACCTGGTAACCGACTTATTTATACATGAGCGCATTCAAACGACAGAAGCGAAAGCAAAAGAGTTGCGTTCGATCGCAGAAAAATTGATCACGTTGGCTAAACGGGGAGATCTTCACGCTCGTCGTCAAGTCGCTACTTTCGTTCGTCGTGAACAAGCGAACGAAAATCAAGACGCGATTCAAAAACTTTTCTCCGATTTGGCTCCTCGCTACGCTGAGCGTCAAGGCGGATACACACGTATCCTGAAGCTTGGACCGCGTCGCGGTGATGCTGCGCCTATGGTTTACTTGGAACTGGTTGACCGGGCATAAGAGAAAAAGGTTGTGAAAGGGTGGACGGGATCTTTTGATTCTGATGAAACCCTTTTTTTGTACGTATGTGCGCCTTGATTCCAGTCCCAGTTCACGGAGGGCTCGTCGTGAGAAATATTTGCATGACGGTAAGCTACGATGGAACGTCTTACAACGGCTTTCAATCGCAGCCAGGACTAAACACGGTACAAGACCGACTTGAGCGTGCCATTGCTTTACTGGCGGGCGAAGAGGTCAAAATAACGGCATCCGGACGTACGGATGCCGGGGTGCACGCACGAGGACAGGTGTTTAACTTTCTAACATCTTCCCAAATTCCGCTGAACCGTTGGTGCATGGCCATTAATGCCAGACTTCCGGATGATATACGGGTTTGGGATGCGAGGCAGGTAGCGGACGATTTTCACTCCCGGAGATGGGCCAAGCGGAAAACGTATCGTTATTCGATACGCGTCGGTAAGTATATGGACCCGCTAAGACGTCATATGGAGTTTTATCACCCTACAGCGCTTCGCATAGACGCGATGAGAGAAGCGCTGACCTACGTAGAGGGCGAGCATGATTTCACTTCTTTCTGCTCCATCAGAACGGTGGCTCCGAGCCGTATTCGAACGATATACGAAGCGCGGCTGGAGACAGAAGAGGCGGACAAGCACCTGCAATCCAGCGTGTTCCATATTTATTTGACCGGGAACGGTTTTTTATACAATATGGTTCGGATCATTGTCGGGACGTTGATGCAGATCGGTGAAGGCAAGCGGGAAGCTTCGCACATGAAAGCGATTCTCGAAGCCAGAAATCGCGGTTTGGCCGGTCCGACGGCAATGGCGCACGGTCTTATGCTGTGGGAAGTTTTTTATGAGGATTCGCCGATAATTACTTGATTCCTTGGATGGGATATAGTATATTATTAGATGGTGTTTCTTTGACTGGCTACCCCACGGCCCCGGGTCTTGAAACCGATGAATAAGTATATGAATGAATGTGATGAAGATAGATCTAGGAGGAACATTTACATGCGTACCACATATATGGCGAAGCCAAATGAAGTAGAACGCAAATGGTACATCATCGATGCGACCGGCAAAACGCTTGGCCGTCTTGCCAGCGAAGCGGCTGCCATTTTGCGCGGCAAACATAAACCTGAATTTACTCCGCATGTGGACACTGGCGATTTCGTTATTGTCATCAACGCTGAGAAAATTCACCTGACAGGCAAAAAGCTCCAAAACAAAAAATACTATCGTCACTCCCTGTATCCGGGCGGTTTGAAAGTAGCTACCGCACAAGAGCTTCTGAATACGAAGCCTGAGCGCGTATTGGAGTCGGCGATCCACGGCATGCTTCCGAAAAACCGTTTGGGCAGCCGTCTGAAAACAAAGCTTAACGTATATGCCGGTTCGGAACATCCGCATCAAGCACAACAACCTGAAGTTTGGGAACTTCGCGGTTAATAAAGGGAGGACTGTCTTGTGGCACAAGTACAATATTATGGCACCGGCCGTCGTAAGCACTCGGTAGCACGCGTACGTTTAGTACCGGGCGAAGGCCGTATCGTAATCAATAAACGCGAGCTGGACGAATACTTCGGCTTGGAAACATTGAAACTGATCGTAAAACAACCGTTGAACTTGACAGAGACGTTGTCGAAATACGACGTTTTGGTTCTTGCTCATGGCGGCGGGATCTCCGGACAAGCCGGCGCGATCCGTCACGGAATTTCCCGTGCGCTTTTGAAAGCAGATCCGGAATACCGCGGTCTTCTGAAAAGAGCCGGATTCCTGACTCGCGACCCTCGTATGAAAGAGCGTAAAAAGTACGGCTTGAAAGCCGCTCGTCGCGCTCCTCAGTTCTCGAAACGTTAATTTGCAACAGCAAAGCCTTTCCGATTATCTTCATCGGAAAGGCTTTTTTCAATCCCATCTTGCACCGTTTAGGCAAATCCCTAATATGATGCAAAATGGCGAAGTACAAAAATTTTAAATTGACAAAAAGTCCGTATCAATTATAATTATTAATAAATCACTAAAATCTTATTATTATACTCGGGATTATCTCGCGGGAGGTTCATCAGACTATGAATTTGTTTGAAAAAGAAGCATTGATTACTAAAGCTGCCGAAGAATTTGAGAACAAGACTCCACAGGAACTTTTAGCCTGGGCGGTAGAAAGATTCCCGAATATCACCTTAGCCTGTAGTTTCGGAGCTGAAGACGTCGTCCTCGTCGACATGCTCCAAAAAGTTAGTCCGAAGACGGACATTTTCTACCTGGACACGAATGTGCACTTCAAAGAGACCTATGAAACGCGTGACCGTTTGCAGCAGCATTACGGCCTTGAATTCGTACAAGTACTGCCGAAACTGACGCTTGAGGAGCAAGCTGCCGCGCATGGAGATCAACTTTGGAAAAACGACCCGACTCAATGCTGCAACATTCGTAAAGTAGAACCGTTGACGGACATCTTGAAAAACTACGACGCCTGGATCACCGGCATTCGCCGCGATCAAGCGCCAACACGCGCGAATGCGAAGAAAGTCGAATATGATGTGAAGTTCGGACTGGTGAAGTTTAACCCGCTGGCCGATTGGACCTCTGAAGACGTATGGAACTATATTCGCTCCAACAACATCATATACAACCAACTGCACGACCAAAACTACCCTAGCATCGGTTGCGAGCATTGCACCAAACCGGTAGCGCCAGGCGAGGATCCGCGAGCAGGCCGTTGGGCGGGCTTCGAGAAGACCGAGTGCGGTCTGCACAAATAACGTATACTTAGAATAACGATCATTCGGCAGGAGGAAGCGGAATCATGGGAACAACGATACAACCGCATGGCGGCACGTTGATTAATCGTGTTGTAGACGGCGGCGAAAGAGAACAGCTTTTAAACCGGGCGGCAGGACTGCATCAGCTGCGCATTAACACTTGGGCTATTTCCGATCTGGACTTGATCGGTGTCGGTGCTTTTTCGCCCTTAACCGGATTTATGGTTGAGCAGGATTATCATTCGGTCGTAGAGCGCATGCGACTGGCCGACGGGACGGTTTGGAGCATCCCCATCACGCTGGGCATAGATGAGAAGGAAGCTGCATCGCTGCAAATCGGCCAAGAGGTTGCCCTTGTAGGCGAATCTGACGGTATTACGTACGGACTCATTAAGGTAGAGAGCATCTACCAAGTCGATCAGAACCACGAAGCGGTCAAAGTCTTCAAGACCGACGACCCGGCTCATCCGGGCGTGCAGAAGCTTTTCACCAAGCCGTCCACTTATATCGGGGGTCCGGTTCAAGTATTGAATCGTCCGAAGCCGGAAAAGTTCGAAGATTTTTACTTCGATCCATCGGAAACTCGCCGTATTTTCGCAGAGAAAGGCTGGAAGACGGTTGTCGGTTTCCAAACGCGTAATCCGGTTCACCGGGCGCATGAATACATTCAGAAAAGCGCCATGGAGATCGTCGATGCGCTGTTCCTGAATCCGCTAGTCGGGGAAACGAAGTCCGATGATATTTCCGCTGAGATTCGGATGAAAAGTTACTTGGTTCTCTTGGAAAACTATTATCCGCAAGACCGCGTGTTTTTGGGTGTGTTCCCTGCCGCTATGCGCTATGCGGGACCGCGTGAAGCGATCTTCCATGCTATGGTTCGCAAAAACTACGGGTGCTCGCACTTTATCGTCGGCCGGGACCACGCCGGCGTTGGCGATTACTACGGCACCTACGAAGCACAGGAAATTTTCAGCAACTTTACGGCTGAAGAGCTTGGGATTACTCCTTTGTTCTTCGAACATAGCTTCTTCTGCACCAAGTGCGGCAACATGGCCTCCAGCAAAACATGCCCGCATCCGTCATCGGATCATCTGCATCTTTCCGGTACCAAGGTTCGCGCGCTGCTGCGCGACGGTCAATGTCCGCCGCCGCAGTTCACCCGTCCGGAAGTGGCGGAAGTGCTGATCGAAGGCATGAAAGAGCCTGAGTATCAGGTATAAGCATAAGGTATAATTGTCCACCTCGTCCCATATAGATGAAAGAGAGTCTATGGGAAGGCGAGGTGGATTTTTCATGTTCCGAAGAAGAAAGAGGGTCGTTGTCTGGCTAACCATGCACAGCGGGCTGAAAATCGTCATGTCCGCGCTGCTAGTGGCGTTAATGCTATTTATGTTTACATATGAACTGCCCGCAAGCAAAACGTGGACCTACTGGACGACGCCCCTTTCCGGCAAAATCATCGCCTTGGACCCGGGACATGGGGGACCGGACGGAGGCGCTAGCAGTAAGGAAGGCTTGGTGGAGAAGGAAGTGAATCTGGCGATAACGCTTAACTTGCGCGATTATTTGCAACAAGCGGGGGCGTTAGTGGTCATGACGCGAGAGGACGATCGCGACTTGGCCGATCCTTCAACCAAAGGGTACAGCAAAAGAAAAACCGAAGACCTGCTGAACCGTGCACAATTTATTTCACAGCAAAAGGCTGATATGTTCATCAGTATACATATGAACGCCATCCCTTCGACGAAATGGACTGGGGCGCAAACGTTTTTTTATCGAGGTAATCATGCGGATAACCATACCCTTGCCACATTGATTCAGGAAGAGATTAAGAAAAATTTGAAAAATACCGATCGGATCGCGAAACAAGCGGACAAGGAAATTTATTTGCTGAAAGCAATGAAAATCCCGAGCGCGCTAGTAGAAGTCGGATTCCTTTCCAACCCGGCCGAAGCCAAACAGCTTGGAGATCCGACGTATCAGAAGAAGGTAGCCGCATCGATATACCAAGGCATCATTCGTTACTATTCCGGTGAAAAAGTGGGAAGCCCATAAAAATGTGGTATAATAGCCTCAGTGTATCGATCCATTAAATTTGAATAGAACGGCTGAGGTGACACTGTGCTGACCAGAGAACAATTACTTGCATCGGCAAGCGAACTGCGAGATCCTGTTTTCGGACTCGGGCTTGTCGAATTGAACTTTATTCGCGATATGATGGTGAAGGAAAACCAAGTATCGGCTACCGTGCTTCTGTCGGTAGAGGACGCTGCTTATAAGAATCGCCTGCAAGAACAAATCACCCAGGCGTTCAAAGGCAGTGGAGCGGACCATGTGCATTTACGCTTCCGTCAGATCTCGGACTTTGAACGCAGCGAGGCGGAACGTAAGCGTCCCGCGAACGATCACATCGAGCAGTCACAGCCTGCAGCGGCGCCTAACACCCCGTCACCCGGCGTCAATGTGTTGGATCCGCATTCAGGTGTAACATTCATCGCAATTGCCAGCGGAAAGGGCGGTGTCGGAAAATCAACCGTAACCGTTAATTTAGCGGTAGCGTTGGCTCGCCTCGGGAAGAAGGTCGGTCTAGTTGATGCCGATATATACGGCTTTAGCGTACCGGATATGATGGGCATCGAGGATCGTCCGCAATTGGTCGATAATCGAATCATTCCCGTCGAACGCTTTGGCGTTAAGGTCATTTCCATGGGATTTTTCGTTGAGGAGAACACGCCGGTCATTTGGCGCGGACCGATGCTCGGCAAGATGCTGAGGAACTTCTTCAATGAAGTCGAGTGGGGCGAACTGGATTACTTGCTGCTTGATTTGCCGCCGGGTACCGGAGATGTAGCGCTCGACGTTCACCAGATGATTCCGCAGAGCAAGGAGATCATCGTGACGACGCCTCATGCGACGGCTGCTTTCGTAGCGGCCAGAGCGGGCGCTATGGCCCTGCATACGAATCATCAAATTCTCGGTATCGTCGAGAACATGTCCTACTACTCCTGTAGTGCTTGTGGACAAAAGGATTACGTATTCGGTCGCGGCGGCGGCGCAAAATTGGCGGAAGAGCTTCATGCCCCGCTGTTGGCGCAAATCCCGCTCGGCGTACCGGACAACCATGTAGCCGAACCGGATTACTCGCCGTCCGTATATAAAGCGAATAGTGAAACCGGACGTATCTATTTGGAAGTTGCCGGCCGTGTTATCGATGGAATTAATAAAGAAGGATCGGCGTAACCGCCGATCCTTTTTCGCGTAAGTTATTGCTGCTGCTTTTTTTTCTGGCCTCCGGAATCGTTAGAGTCATCTTCACCGTCTTTTTGGTCATCGGAGCCGCCTTGCTCTTCTCTGCCATCCCCACCTCCGCTGTTACCGCCGTTCTGGCCCGCTTGTTGTGCCTCCTGCTTCGGCATCGATTCCTCTTGAAGCACCTTCTTCATCAAGTCCATCAGCTCAAGCCGAAACAGCGGGCTTTGCAGCGATTCCTGGATGACTGTCTTTACTTGCGTCCGGTAGGGAGTCGTTTTCATCGTATCCAAAAGCATCGTTTCGAAATCCGGGCTTTTCATGGCATCAAGCATCTGCTTCTGATATTCGGGGTCCTTCATCAGATCTTTTTGAAGTTTCTTCGTATCTTTTTCGATCGCTTTGGCGAATTGGCCGGCGAATTTCGGATCGCTGATCATGTTTTTCAGAAACTGGTTGCTTTGCGTATCGACAAGCACATCTTTAACGGCCAACTGCAGCTGTTGGGTATCACCGGCCGATAACAGCTGCAGTCTGCTGTTCTCATGAATAGTCGCTTCTTGAATGGCTTTTCGACCATCTTCGGTTTTTAAAATATCGAGAACCATCGATTTGGTGTCTTTGTAGGCATTTCCGTTGGCGCCTGAAGCTTGAGTATCCGATCCACAGGCTGTCAAGAGGCCGGCGATCAGGACAGCGGGTATTAAGTAACGGCTCCGTCGCGTTCTCATCCGGTCAAGCTCCCTTCAATTGGTTTAAGCGTAGTATTCGTCACAAGGTATTCATTTAACACAAATGTCGTTAGCATTTTATTGTGAACGTTGGTAGAATTAACTGTTGATACGACTAGTGATGGAGGTTAAACGAAAGTGACGATAAGAAAATGGTTTTACTTGTTCTGGACAACTCTGGTTGTCGGAGTTGTGGTTGGAACACTTACCGGTCTTACGATGCAGTTGACCGATCAGGAAGCGGTGTTAAGCGGCAAATCGATCAGTCACACGCTCATTGTTTCCTTATTGGTCAGCGCGACCTTTAGCGTTCTCAGTCAAATGGGCTTTTTCGCTTACTTAATCGTCCGGTATATTTTTATGGGCATGATGCCCAAGAAGTGGATATGGGATTACCTGCAAATCATCCTGATTGTCATCGTACTGATCGACCTTGTTTATTTGCGATATACGAGTGCGGAAGGTGAAGTATCATTCGTACCGTACCTCTGGCTTCCCCTATTTATTACAGTTGTTTCGTTCGTTGTCGCTTGGTTCAAGGTCAGGTGGACGAATCCGTCGGCATGGATTCCGACCTTGTTTTTTATGATCGTCGTCACGGCGCTGGAAGCTCTGCCTGCGATTCGCGAGGATGATGCGGCCTCAACCATTTTTATGATTATCCCGCTGCTGGCTTGTAATGCATGGCAAATCTTAATCCTGCAAAAAGTATTGCAAACAAGCAAAGAGCCGCAGTAGCGGCTCGTCAATTCGTCCATTAATCGATGCGTTTCATCGTTTGATCTTCGACCGGAGGCTTGTTGTCGACTTGCGTTTGCTTCATTAATTGACTGACGGTGACGAATTCGTAACCTTTTTCGCGAAGCTTGTCGATAATAACAGGCAGCGCTTCATGCGTTTCTTTACATGAATCGCTCGCATGCATAAGTACAATATCGCCGGGATGTGCTTTCGTAACCACACGGTTGACAATGTTTTCAACACCGGGATTTTTCCAATCGAGCGAATCGGTATCCCACTGAATAACCGTGTAATTCAACTCGTTTGCAATACGCAGCACGCGCTTGTCGAAGTCGCCGTTCGGCAACCGGATTAAATTCGGATTTTTCTCGGTTACTTCGCTGAGAATAGTATGAGCCGTTTTGATTTGGGTGCGGATCTCTTCATCGCTAAGGCTGCTGTAATTCACATGCTTATGACCGTGGCTGCCGATTTCCCATCCGGCCTTAACGATACGCTTTACGATGTCCGGATGGCTTTCGCTCCAGGGCGAGGATAAGAAGAAGGAGGCATTCTTCACCCCTTTATCCTCCAGCACCTTCAGAATCGGTTCGGTCCGTTTATCGCCCCAGCTGATATCAAAGGTCAATGCGATGAGCTTCTTTTCTGTAGGCACGTTGTATACCGCGGCAGGCTCGTTTTGCGAGAAGACCGAGACATTCCCGCGCTCAGAGTAAATAATGCCGGCCGCAAATAGGACCGCGACGCAAATGATGAGGGCTTGCTTCAACTTTTTACCGTTCATAACATAAAAGAAGTTCACCGGATTGGCCTCCTCTGCCCGTTGCCTATCCATTCATGTTCGAAAGAAAGGCTTGTTTACGTTCTTAGTCTAAATGTATGCTCGTACCACTAACTTATGCCCGATAGGGAGGATTCCGAATGAACTTTAAACAAGCTTTGGTGCAATTGGGTAATCTGAAACACTACTTGATTGCCTCAGCGCTAGTGTTTTTCGCATCGATGTTGATGGGGGCGTACGACCCGGGACGCTTTCAATTTATGATCGATTTCGGCATCGAAGCGATTAAGAAAATTGCTCAGGACGCGGTCGAACAACCGAATGCACAGTTGTCGTTATTTTGGACAATCTTCTTAAATAATGCCAGAGCGGCTCTGCTGGTCATCGTTAGCGGCGCATTTTTCGGAATCTATCCGTTGTTTTTGCTTGTCATGAACGGCATTTTGTTAGGCTATGTATCCGCTAATGTAGCCCAGCAGGACTCGCTCTTTAGCGCCGTAAAAGGTATTTTGCCTCACGGGATTTTGGAGCTGCCTGCGATTATCGTAGCCTGTGCGTTAGGGCTCCGTTTCGGCATTTTGGCGGCCAAATGGCTCATTTCATTCGCAAGTCCGACTCGGAATAAGCTCGTATCGGATCAATTTAAAATCTATTTCCGAACAGTCGTTCCCTTGAGCATACTCATTGTAGTTACTCTTTTGATTGCAGCCCTCATTGAAAGCACAATTACGTTCTCGCTTGTTCAAGGTTAAAAAATATCGATTCCTACACTCATAAAAATGCCCAAAACTGTGCATAACAGTAAAGCGAGTGAGGCGTTTTGAGGTAATGGTATGCTGCAATAGGCGCCGAGACTCACTTGGTCTTAGCTCTATTGCGGTATACCTTTTTTGCGTCTCACGATTTCCGATTCGGGAAAGGAGTCCAACTTCAATCATGCTAGGATTTTTATTTAACGAACGCGAATGCAGAGAATTGGATTACGTCTTGCGCAAGGAACTCGACGAAATGTTGTTCGATTTGAATGATAAGCGAATCGATGCTGATATTAAGATTGCCATCGAGTCCAGATACAAAATTATTTTCAGAATGTATGCACGACTGGCTTCTCCGAAGGAAATCTCCAGGTATGCGCGTAATCGGATGTACCATTAAACAAACATTAGACTTAGGCTTGACATGATCCAGATGGATATGATATTTTATTACTCGTTGTCGAATCGGAAGCAAGCATGATGAAATCCGGTTGAAACTGGAAAATAAATAATGCTTGCAATCGACTAGGCACATGTGGTATATTATAAAAGTCGCCGCTAAACGAAGCGACAATAAATGACAAAGAAGAAATGGCGTAACGACGCGGCTTTGTCAGTCAATT
>NZ_BIMH01000033.1 GCF_004000985.1 Paenibacillus validus NBRC 15382
TAACCCAGGACGGTCCTTTCTTCATGTCTCGCCGCATATGGCGAACCAGGCGTCGCCTGATCGTTCGACCTTATGCCGGCACGGCGCTTCGAAGATGCCGCGGGGGGCCAGTGCCGCCTTATTCGCTCAGGGGGCCGATCGCAATCCAGTTCACGATCCCTTGAATATCGGCCGCCGATTTCAAACGAACGAGCTCGAGGATCGCGCAATCAGCCAGCTTTTCTTTCACAACGGCAAAGGCATCCGAGTGGCTTGACGTGGCTACGAGCACGTAGTTAGCGTCAGCGAACGGTTGATCGAACGTGACAAGCAGTTCGACTTTCTCCTCTTCCGTGTACAGGTTGAACAGGCTTAATCCGAATTGCTGCACAACGGTTTGCCCCGCTATCGCTTGCACCGGACGCAGGTAGGACCGCGGGGAAGCTGCTTCGCTTTCGGTCACCATCCCGCTTTCCGGCGATAGCGCATGCAGCCGGAGCTTGTTCTCAGCCTCTTGCCGAGCGCTCTGGTCCTCTGCGACGGACTCGATCGTAAACGCTTCGGCCATCTCCGCAACCGGTTCGATGTACGAAGCATCGATGAACGTTTCCGCAGCCGAGTTCCCGGGAAGGATGACCGCTGCCTTCGTCTCCGTCTCGGCCGCTTCTAATTCGGCCTCCGGCGTTGCTTTAAGCTCCAGCTCGGCTTCAGCGGCCTCTTTAAGCTGCCTTGCCGCTTCGCTCGCCGAAAATCCGTTCAACAGCGTTTGGAGCGACGTGTCCAAATGAAGCATCGAAATCGTACCGGGGATCAAGTGGTACCCCGATAAGGTTTCCTGCATAATGTGCAGGCCGTCTATGGAATCGACGCTTACATGATCCGTCGATACCGCCCCGGCCGCCAGCTTTTCCGCCGTCACCGCACCCCTTTCAAGCGCCGAGCTGTTCACGGCGTTTGCGCTCAGCTTCTCCGACGTGACGCTGCCATCGGCCAGACGGTCGGTCGTGACGCTCCCGTCCGCCAGCTTTTGCGAGGTGACGCTGCCATCCGCCAGCCGATCCGTCGTCACCGATTCCGCGGCAAGCTGCTCTGTGCCGATCGCCCCCGGCGCCAGATGCGCGCCGCGCACCGCCCCTTCCGCCAGGTTTACGCCGGTCACCGCACCCTCCGCCAGCTTTTCCGTCGTCACCGCGCCGTCATTCAGCTTCTCGCGCGTCACCGCACCGGTAACCAGCTGCTGGGTGCGAACGGAGGCTTTGCTCAAGTGCACGTGATGAATCGCGCCCGGGGAAACGTGTTCCGCTTGCACCGCTTCCCGGCTAAGCTTCTCCGACGTGACGCTCCCTTGCCCCAGCTTCGCCGAGGTGATCGCCAAATTCGTCAGCTTATCGGTCGACACCGCCTCGCTGGAAATTTTTGAAGTCGTGACGCTGTGGTTGCCGAGATGGCCGTTCAATACCGCGCCGTCATGCAGATGCTGCGAACGCACTGCGCCGATTCCCAGCTTGTCGGACGTGACCGCGCCGTCTTTCAGCTTCTCCGTCGTGAGCGAGCTCTCCTGCACATGCTCGGTACCGACCGCCTTCGGCGCAAGCTGTCCCGCCTGCACCGCCTGATCGGCCAAATGCTGCGTATCGACCGTACCGGCCGATACATGCTCGGCCTTGACGGCCCCTCTCCCCAGCTTCCGCGAGCTGACAGCTCCTTCCGCCAGCTTCGCCTCGGTCACGGCTCCTTCCGTCAACTGCGGCGTGCCGACGCTCGACGATGCCATCTTGTCGACGGTGATAGCGCGATCGGCCAAGTGACGGCTCACGATGACGCCCGGCTCCACGTGCCTCCCTTCGATAGAGCCGTCCTGTACGTGCAAGCCTTGCACCGCGCCTTTGACCAGCTTCGCGGAAGTGACCGTGCCGTCCTTCAGATGAGCGGTATGAACCGCTTCATCAACCAAGTGAATCGCTTCGATCTGTTTCGAAGCGACGTTGACGCCGCGAATAAGACCGGATGTCAAATGCTCGTTCAAGACGGCCCTCGGCTTCAATTGTTCCGCGCCGATACTCCAAGGCGCCATTTTCTCCTCCGTCACGGAACCGTCAGCCAGCTTATCGGTGCCTATCTCGCCGTCCACCAGCTTGGCCGCCGTCACGGACAAATCGCGCAGCTTCTCAGTGGTAACCGCGCCGTCCGAAAGCTTGGAAGTGTTGACGGCGCCGTTTGCCAAATTGCCCGAGAGAATCGCGCCGCTTTTGATTTTATCCGAGGTAATCGATTGATTTTGCAGCAGCTCTCCGGTAATGGCCTCATCCGCCAAATGATACGTATGGATCGATTGTTCGGCGATTTTGATCGCATCGATCGTTTTATCGGCCAGTTTCTCGGACGTGATGCTGTTATCGAGCAGCTTGCTGCCTGTGATCGCCCGGTCCTGAATTTTATCGGTCGTTATCGAATTCGTCGCCAAATGCTCCTGCGTCACCGCACCCCAAGCCAGCTTTTGCTGGTTTATGCTGCGGTCCGCCAGCTTGGAGGTATCGACGGCGTAGTCCGCCAACGTATCCTTGCCCAGGCTGCCTCGTTTAATTTTGCTTCCGTCAATCGCATAGCGCGCAATTTTCTCCGAGGTGACGGCTTCATCAGCCAAATCGTCCGTGTATACAGAAGCTTCCGCCTCAAGAGTCACATTCGAGGTCGATGCCCGCAACGAGCTCTCATCCGACGAGGAAATATTCGGTTCTTCCTTTGTAAGATTCGCGGCGGACGTCCAGCTCATCGCATCTCCGTCGTTCTGCTTCTCCCGATCCTCATTCAACCAGCGTAATTCGTCATATAACGAATCGACCCGCTTTTGAGGGGGCTTTATTACATTGCCGGAATTCCGGCGGTTCACCTTTTTCATCCGGGATCCTCCTACTATGCCTTGTTCCTGCAGTACATCGCTGATGATGGTTAAGCAATCACTGCTAACATATGCATGCCCCTATACGGTGGTCATTCGCCCTGTGAAAAATAGGCGGTCGCGTACCAGCGCAGCGGTACGCCGGGATTCTACGCAGCGCCAGGTTCAAGCGATTCGCCTCATCCAGTTGTAATTCCGCGCTGAAATCCGCATAATGAGGGGGAACGACGGAACGTCACTTGCGGCCGTTAGCCGTCCCGTTCGAAGTTAACCAAGCGAAAGGATGATGGAAGGTGATTTCGCTGCAAACCGCCATCGAACGATATGCCGGGTTGGCTGTGCAGGTGGGCATTAACGTGCAGCCGGGCCAGACGCTGGTCGTTCACGCGCCGCTGTACAACGCCGATTTTGTTCGATTGATCGCGAAGAAAGCTTATGAGGCAGGCGCCAAACACGTGCATGTGGAATGGGACGACGACGAGCTGAAACGAATGAAATATTTGCTGGCGCCGGATGAGGCGTTTCATGAATATCCGCAGTGGAAGGCAAACGGGTACCTGGAAATGGCGGAGGCGGACGCCGCATTCTTAACGGTGTACTCGCCGACGCCCGACTTATTGAAGGACGTCAAGCCCGAGCGGCTGTCCGCTGCCAGCAAGGCGTACGGCTCGGCCATGCGCGAATACCGCGCTCTGATGCAAGCCGGTAAGATCAGCTGGGCGATTGTGTCGGCGCCTTCGCCGGGATGGGCGCAGAAAGTATTCCCGGGCTCCGGCGAGGAAGAGGCCATCCGCAAGCTGTGGGAATATCTCGTTCAGGCGGCGCGGGCCGACCGGGACGATCCGGTGCAAGCTTGGCACGACCATCTGCTGCAGTTGAAGGGGCATGCGGACCGCATGAACGCCAAGCGGTACGCGCGGTTGAAATACAAGGCTCCCGGAACCGAGTTGACGATCGATTTGCCCCCTGAGCACCAATGGGTGGCGGGAGGCATTCGCAATGCGAAAGGCACATTCTTCGTCCCTAACATTCCGACCGAAGAATTGTTCACCCTGCCGCACCGTGACCGCGTGAACGGCACCGTGGCGAGCACGAAGCCGCTGAACTGGAACGGCCAGTTGATCGACAAGTTCAGCATCACGTTCGAGAACGGCGTTGCCGTGGCCTGCACCGCGGAAACCGGGCTGGACACGCTGCAGCGTCTCATCGCGACGGATGCAGGCGCCGCACGGCTCGGCGAGGTGGCGCTCGTGCCGCAGCATTCGCCGATCGCAAGTATGAACGTGTTGTTCTACAACACGGGGCTCGACGAGAACGCTTCGTGCCACTTGGCGTTCGGCAACGCCTATCCGCTCTGCGTGCAGAACGGCACATCCATGAATCCCGAAGAGCTCGAGGGGCTCGGGGCAAACCTGAGCCTGCTGCATGTCGACTTCATGATCGGCTCGGACGAGCTCGACATCGACGGCATCACCGCAGACGGCGTGACCGAACCTGTTTTTCGCCGCGGCAATTGGGCGTAATATCCAAAAACCCTGACGACAGAAAGCTCCACCAGGGTCTTTGGCCAGATGTGCGGTAGGCTTGCTCAACCTTCCATCGATTCCTTATACCGGTAACAATCGGTCGTATGATCCATCACCATGCCGGTGGCCTGCATATACGCGTAACAGATCGTCGAGCCGACGAACGAAAAGCCGCGCTTCTTCAAATCTTTGCTCATCGCATCCGACTCCGGTGTGCTCGCCGGCACCTCGCGCAGCGACGCCCACCGGTTCCGTTTCGGCGCGCCGCCCACGAAGCGCCAGATGTACGCGTCGAAGCTGCCGAATTCCTGCTGTACCCGCAAGAACGCCTTGGCGTTCGTGACGGCGGAGCGGATTTTCAGCCGGTTCCGGATCAAGCCGGGATCGGCGAGCAGCTCCGACAGTTTCGCCTCGTCGTAATTTGCGACGACGGACGGCTCGAACCCGTCGAACGCTTCGACGTAACGGGCTCTTTTGCGCAGCACGGTGTACCAGCTTAAGCCCGCCTGCGCGCCTTCCAACACCAGCATCTCGAACAGCTTGCGATCGTCGTGAACGGGGACGCCCCATTCGTGGTCGTGATAGTTTATATATAACGGATCTTCATTCACCCATTCGCAGCGGTGTGTCATCTCTCCAACCTCCTGTATCCTCGCGGTTATTCCTACCTGTTATAGAACGTACGTTCCCGTATCATACCACAATTTCAGCCCGGAGCAAATATGCCTTTTGTTTCCGGTCCGCATACTTTTTCTTTGCCATGCGTATCAACTATGGAGAACCCAGTATACGATTCGGTAGGTGAAGATCATGATGAACGGCAAATATACCGTGTACGAGCAGCAAACCGCCAAAGCGCTGATCCGTTGGGAGAAGGAGCTGCTGAAGACGCCCGGCCTCTTCGAAAAAACGTCCAAAGCGGTGCAAACCCGGATTAACCAGGTGATTCCCGAGAAAGTGCATACGGCCATTACCGCCGCCGTCAAAGGCATCGTACGATCCGCCCTCTTCACGATGGACTATATCCCGAAGAACGAGCCGCTGGCCGCCGCTTCTCTTGCCGAACGGGATCACAAGGCGGCGGAACTGCTCGCTTTCTACAAAAAGCTGGCCGCGGCCGAGGGCGCCGGCACCGGAGCGGGCGGACTGCTGCTCGGTTTGGCCGATTTTCCGATCCTGATCGGCATTAAGATGAAGTTTCTGTTCGAGCTGGCCCACGTATACGGACATTCCACGCTCGACTACCGGGAGCGGTTGTACATCCTGCACATCTTTCAGCTCGCCTTCTCCAGCCAGGCGATCAAGCCGGCCCTGCTTCGCACGCTTGCCGAATGGCCCGAGACGTCGAAATCGCTGCCGCCGGCCGATTCCTTCGAATCGCACATCGACTGGAGGCAGCTGCAGCAAGAATACCGCGATACGATCGATTTCCGTAAAATGCTGCAGCTCGTCCCCGGCATCGGCGCCGTCGTCGGCGCCTGGGCCAATTACGGCCTGCTCGAGGAACTCGGCCAAACCGGCATGAACGTGTACCGGATGCGCTGGCTGGCTGCGCGGTCTTAGCCGGGACCGGACGCCCGGAGGAGCCGCCGCGGCGCGAATCGGAAGGCGGCGGCTCGCTTTCCCCGCCAAGCCTTCCAGCCGGGCGCTGCCTCGAGGGCAGGCAGGAAGGTTCGTTCGTGGCCGGGCTGGCTGCAGCTTGACTTTTACATGCCATTGAATTATCTTAATATTAAGATTATTGCTTCCTTCAAATTGCAGAAAGGACGATACTTATGCCGAATGAACGCGATGAATCTTTACACTTATTTGTCGTCCTCTCCCGGGCTTGCGAATGGGTCACGGCGCACGCGCATCGGGACATCCGGCGGCATGGGCTGAATCCGACGGAATACGGCGTGCTTGAGCTGCTGTACCACAAGGGACCGCAGCCGCTGCAGCAGATCGGCGAGAAAATATTGATGACCAGCGGCAACATCACCTACGTCATCGATAAGCTGGAGCAGAAACAGCTTGTCGTCCGCAAGCCTTGTCCCGAAGACCGGCGGGTCAGTTTTGCCGAGATTACGGAACGAGGGGTTGCCTTCCTGAACGATGCCTTCCCTGCGCACCAGCAGGTCGTTGCGAATGCGGTGGCCGGACTCACATCGGAAGAGAAGCGGCAAGCGATCGCGCTGCTTAAGAAGCTGGGTATCAGCGCTAAAGAAAGTTTCAAGCTCCCCGCCGACTAACGCTCCGCGTGTCCGGCCGCACACTTATCTCAATATTAAGATATTAAGGAGACGATTGTTATGCAAATCATGGTATATCCCCCAAGCATGCAGGGTACCGGCGCTTTCGACGGAGGCAAAATCACCGAGCGGAAGCCGGTCGGATTTCCCGGCGAAGGCTCGGTCGTGAAAGGAGTCGGACCGCTTTTTTACTGGTCTTGGGCATTCTCCAAGCATGAAGGGTACATCGGGCTGCATCCGCATCAAGGGTTCGAGATCATGACGTACGTCATCCAGGGCAAAGCCGAGCATGGCGATACGCTCGGCACCCGCAGCGTCGTCGGCCCCGGCGGTGCGCAGGTGATGCAAACCGGCTCGGGCGTCTCGCACGAGGAACGGTTCATCGGCCCCGATATGGAGGGCTTCCAGATTTGGTTCGAGCCTGAGCTGCGCGCTGCCATGCAGCGGAAGCCGACGTACAAGCAGTTCGAGCATGAGGAGTTCCCGATCCGCCAAGCGAACGGCGCCGTGCTCAAAACGGTGATCGGCGAAGGCTCGCCCATCGAGCTCGTCGCCGACGTGCACGTCTGGGACATCGAGCTCGAGCCGGGCGCTTCCTATACGCATACCATCCCCGGCGGACGTACGCTGACGGCGCTGGCCATTCGCGGCCAAGGCGCGTGGACGCAAGCGAACGGCTCCGATACGGCGTTCAACCACCAAGACTTCATGACGATGCGAGCCGACCAACCAACCGAAGTGACATTGAAAGCGGGCGACAACGACAAGTTGCGCATGATCTGGATCGAGGTGCCGACCCAAGTGGCGTACCCGTTATATCCGAAACGTTGATAACCGCGTCCGGCTTGAGCAAAAGGGGCAGCCCTCAAGGTCAGGAATTGACCTTCTTGAGGGGCTGCCCCTTCGCCGCTTTCCGGAAGATCTGCTTGTTCAGCTCGACCCTCTGTACCCTATCAACGATTTAATCGATCGGCCACGCTTCCTTGTCGTAAGCCATTTCCCAGAACATGTACTCGTACCGGCTGCTGATCACGAAATGGCGCTTCATCCGTTCGCGATCGGCTTCGGACGCCTGCTCCGCGAGCTCGTCAAGCCTCGCAATCTGCTCCTCCACCAGCTCACGGAACCATTCACCGCCATAAGCTGCGATCCATTCGCGGTAAATCGGTTCGTCAGGCGTGCAGGACTGCAGCCGCTCACCGATTTCGTAGTACAGCCAATAACAAGGCAGGATGGCTGCCACGATGTCGCCGAGCGAGCCGGAATAAGCCGCGCGCAGCATATGCGAGGTGTAGGCGTAGGCCGTAGGCGCCGGCTCGAACGCCGCGTGTTCTTCCTCGGTGATGCCGAGCAGCTTGGCGAACTTCTCATGCAGGGAAAGCTCCGCGCCGTAGGTGCCTTGGGCGTGAACCGCCATCCGGTTGACCGTGTACAGATCGCCGGCCTTTGCGGCACCAAGCGCCTGCACGCGGGCGAATTGCGACAAATAGTAAGCGTCGTTCAACACGTAATGGCGGAAGCAATCGAGAGGCAGCGTACCGTCGCCGATGCCGCGAACGAATGGATGTTCGAAGCTTGCGTTCCAGCTTGTATCGACCGCAGCCCGAAGTTGCTCTGAAAATTTCATAAAAAGACCAGCCTCCTCCAAATTTTCCGGTGAAATCGACTTCGCAAGACATGCGGTTAACGCACGTCTGTCATGCTAAAGTGCGGCAGCTGCGTGGCAAACACGAGCGCGGCACACCAGATGCACGCCATGAGCGCAACCAGCGCCGCATCGTTCCCCGACCAGCCGATGCGGTAATAAAACGTGCGCGCTCCGCTGCCGGAGAAGCGCTTCGCTTCCATGGCGACGGCAATTCGCTGGGCGCGGCGGATACTTTGCGCCAGCAGCGGAATCGCATACCGCTTGACCGAATCGAGCACGCCGCGCAAGCCCCGCGGCATTCGCACGCCGCGCACCAGGAAGGCCGAACGCAGCGTGCGGTATTCGGCTGCAGCAATCGGGATAAGCCGGATCGCGGCCATGAAGCTGTACGCATAGCGGGGCGGCAGCCGCAGCTGCTGCATCAAGGAATAAAACAGGAATACCGGATTCGTCGTCAACCCGAACAGCAGCCCGATCAGCGCCATGTCGATCGTTTTAAAGCCGATGTGCATGCCTCGGAAGAAGCTCTCTTCCGTAATATGCACGAGGCCATAGCGGAACCACGTCGTCTCGCCTTGACCGAAAAATACCATCGAGGTGGCGGACGAAACGAACATGATCCCGAACGGAAGCATAATCAGCATAAGCCTGCGCACCGGCTGACCGGAAGCGAGAAACAGCAGCAGCACGTACATCCATGTGACATGAATCAGTACGTTAATGTTATGCGTTAACAGCACGATCACGAAAATCACGACGGACAGCAGCAGTTTAAAACTCGGATTCACCCGGTGCAGCCACGTTTCGCGGCCTGCCTTCATCAGTGGCATGGACGTTCAACTCCTCACCTTAACCGTTTGCGGCTCAGACCCAGTGCCGGACGCTCTGCCGGTCGCTTCGTACGCAGCCGGAAGCATGTCCGCAGCCAGCTTGCCGTCCCGCACTTCCCAGACGCGGGTGGCAAACGTGCGCACGATGCCCGGATCGTGCGTCACCATCACGATCGCGATGCCTTCCGCGCGCCACGCTTCCAGCTTCTCCAGGAGCGCGAACGTGCTGGCCGCATCCTGTCCGAACGTCGGTTCGTCCAGCAGCAGCAAGGCTTGCGCCTTAACCGTGGCGGCGGCTACCGAGAGCCGGCGCTTTTGGCCGAGCGACAGCTGGTAAGGATGCTGGTTCCGCTGCGGCAGCAGTCCGAACTCGTCCAGCAGCGCCTCCGTTCTCGCGGCAACGCCGATTTCCGGTTCGCCATCCCTCCGGAAATTAAAAGCGACTTCGTCGAACACGCTGTTCGCGATGAACTGCAGCTCCGGATTTTGAAAGACGAATGCGGCCGTATCGACGACGCCAGTCAGCCCCTTCACCGCCGACCCGTTCATCCAATAACCGCCCTCTGTCGGAATGAGCTGCATCAGGGCGGACAGCAGCGTGCTTTTGCCCGCCCCGTTCTTGCCGACGACGGTCACCCATTCGCCCGGATGCAGCTCGGCCAAGTCCACCTCAATCTTCTTCGCCTTGCCGTGGTATCCGGCAAATTGACGGAGCCGGATCAAGGGCTCGCCTGTTCCGCCCGGCTTGCATGCAGCGCCGCGTTCGGCGGAAAGCTTACGCTTGCGGCTGTAGTCGTCCCATATGCCGGGGTACCAGATGCCGAAGGTCTGCAGCTCTTGTCGATGCTCGCGGAAAATACGCGAAGGCTCCCCATCCGCCAGCATCCGGCCGTCCGTGTCAAACAATACGACCCGATCGACGAAATCGACGATATCGTCAATCTTGTGCTCGACGATCAGTACGGTTTTGTTCGCCGTCACCCGTTTGACGGTTTCCCATACTTCGCGCGTGCCCTCCGGATCGAGCAGCGACGAAGGCTCGTCGAGAAACCAGACGGCCGGATCGAGCGCCAGCAGCGAGGCGATCGCCAGCCGCTGCTTCATACCGCCAGACAGCGAGGCGATCGGAAAGTGCGGATCTTCAAGCTCTAGCCCGACCTCTTCCAAATAAAAGCGGATCAGCTCCGGCATCCTCTCCCGAGGCACCTGCAAGTTTTCCAGAACAAACGCCAGCTCCTCATCCACATAGGGCATACAAAACTGGGCGTCCGGGTCTTGGAACAAATATCCCCAAGATGTCGGCCGGCTGATCCCGTCGAACTTCATCGGCACCTCGATCACGTCCGGTATCAAGCCGCTTAACACCTGCAGCAGCGTCGATTTGCCGCAGCCGCTCGGTCCGAGCAGCAGCACCTTCTCGCCGGGCCGGACATGCAGCGACAAGTCATCGAACAGCAGCGACGCGCTGCCGGGAAATTTCAAACGAAGCTGCGATACCCATAGACCCGGAGTTGTCGTTCCTGTATCGAATGCGCTCATCATGGCTTATTTACGTTCCAGGGCGTTATAATCGCTTTTGTTGACCGGACGCACCAACTGGGTCACGCCCGTCTTCTCCAGCGCGCTCACAAGCGCATAAGCGAGAGGACCGCAAATGACGAAAGCGCCGACGAAGCGGAATACGATATACAGCGTCAAGTTCCAGGTTGTCAGTTCCAGCAAATAGCCTTTGAAATAATCGAACATCACGGCGCCGAAGCCCGAAGCCATACCCGCCAGGCCGGCCGCTGCCCAAGAGAAGTTCCGGTACAGGAACGCAGCGAAAATCAGCTCTGCGCACAACCCTTGTGCAATGCCGTACGTCAAAGCTTCGACCCCGTACTGCGAACCGGCCAATAGCTCACCGGATGCAGCCGCAATTTCAGCGAGCAGCGCCACGCCGGGTTTCCGAATAATAAGGAACGCAACCGTGGCAGCGATAAACCACATTCCGTACGTGAGCTGTTCCAACTGCAAGCCTGGTACTTTAAGTACGTTGTATACGTCGCCCCACAAGCGATAAATAATAGCAAACACGACCGCAATCACGATAGTGACCAAAATATCGGTCAATTTCAAACCTTTTGACATGGACGATCCCTCTCTTCTTATAAATAATTGTCCTTACAAGACGTCCCAAGGCTCGCCTGTCTCCCCTGTGCGGATTACGCCAAAAAAGCCGCCCCCGATCGATTCGGAAGCGGCCTTGTGAGCACTATTGAACCAGCGTGCTTACGCTCTCCACTTCCCTACGCTGGTATCATCCAGATCAGGTTCAGAGGGTCTAGGATCTATTGATCCAATCTCAGCCGATGCGGCTCCCCTAGTGACATAAACATATTAACACGATTGAAATAAATGTCAATGGCTTTCCTTGCTTATCTTTTTAAAAAAATCTTTGCAGAAACGGCCTAGTCAATCGTTTTGAATTCTGTTAATATTACTTTGATTTGTCATATTCCATAATTTGGTCGATACGTTCTAAGGGGGTTTCTCGGTAGCTGGCAAAAGCGGTGGACAGAAGTCGATAAGAAAAGGCGTCAGATCATATTGGAAGCGCTATCTTTTTTTATTAACGGAAAGGAAGCGAGACCATGGAAAACATAATTCATCGTGAATTCGAAGCGGTTGAACCGGTGTTCGTCACCATCGAGATGGTGTCGCATTGTGGATATTGCACGCAGGTGCATGGCGATCCGTATTGCCGGACGCCAGTACATTGCACCAAATTTTCCGGTTCCTGCAGCCCGATTCATGTTAATTTGGCGACCTGCATGACTTGCGGTGAATACAAGAAAAGCACCTAGGCGTGAAAATCGACCGGACCGCGCAAGTAGAAGGCCCTTTCGGGGGCCTTCGTGCTTTTTTTACGGCTGTTTGCAGGTTGCTTTGTCTACGGTTCTGTGTCAAGATATCGATAGATTCAAACTACGTTAACGAAGGAAACAGGTGACGCATAAACCCCATGAAGATAACGTTTTTTCGGCTCTTAACGGAACTTTCATCGCGCAAGACCGTATCCCGCCTCACAGGAGCCTTCGCCAAATCGCGTGCCAGCCGCACGTTCATTGCGCAGTTCGCCAAGACGTACGGCATCCGAGTTGAAGATGCGGAGAAAGCGCTGCACGAATATGCGTCGTTAAACGACTTCTTCACGCGACGGTTGAAACCCGGCTTGCGTCCGGTTCACACCGCCGATAACAGCGTTGTCAGTCCGGTAGACGCTTTGATCACCGGGATGGGCGACATACGCGAAGGAACGATGCTGAGCGTCAAGGGGCAGGATTACACCGTCGAAGAGCTGCTGGCGCATAGCCCGCGGCGCATCAATTATACGAACGGCTATTTCTACGTGCTTTACTTAAGCCCGACCGACTATCATCGCATTCATGCGCCGATCTCGGGAACGATTATCGAGAAGGAGCACATCCCCGGCAAAGTGTACCCCGTCAACGATTTCGGGTTAAAGCATATGCGCCGCGTACTCAGCCGTAACGAGCGGCTTATTACGTACATGCAGCACGGTACCGGCGAAGTCGCCGTCGTCAAGGTCGGCGCGTTGAACGTCAGCTCCATCCAATACGTATCGCCGCTGCCGGAGAAATTGTCCGCCGGTGACGAGCTCGCGTATTTCGAGTTCGGCTCTACAGTCGTGCTGCTCATGGAAAGCGGCACGTACGAAGCCCGACCCGATCTCACAGTCGGCAGCAAAGTCAAAATGGGCGAGGCTCTCGGCACCTTAAAACCGGCCCAGTCCTCGCGTTAGAATGAGTCGGTACGTGCTTGCCAGCCTGCACGTACCGACTTTTATGTTCCCTCCGGGAAAGGAGCGCTTCACATGTCTTTACAAACCCGAACGGCCGCCGACGGTCCGGCTTTGCGTCAACCGCCGAAAGCCGACGTCAAGCCGACTGTCTTTCGCATTTTGCTTGCTATCAGTCTGGTTCATCTGTTTAACGACACGATTCAATCCGTCATTCCCGCCATCCTGCCGATATTGAAAGAAACGATGCAATTGAATTATACGCAATCCGGTATTATCGTCTTTGCGCTGAACATGACCGCTTCCGTCATGCAGCCCGTGGTCGGTCTGTATTCGGACCGCAAGCCGCGCCCTTATATGCTGCCGATCGGCATGGGATTTACGTTCCTCGGCGTGCTCGGTCTGGCGATCGCGCCGAACTACACGCTCGTGCTGTTGTCCGTGCTGCTGATCGGCGTCGGCTCGGCCATTTTCCATCCGGAAGGCTCGCGCGTCGCCTACATGGCCGGAGGCTCCCGGCGCGGACTCGCCCAATCGATCTTCCAAGTGGGCGGCAACTCCGGCCAATCGCTGGCTTCCGTGATGACCGCCCTCGTGTTCGCCCCGCTGGGCCAGATTGGCGCTATCTGGTTTACAGCGGTCGCAGGCATCGGCATCGCCGTGCAGCTGTTCATTTCACGCTGGTATAGCGGTTATGTAGCCGCAAATCCGCCGGCCGCCCGGAGGAACGGCGTCCGTGTGATGGATCGAAAGCGGAAGAAGCACATTCAATTTGCTGTCGTTATGCTGATCTTCCTCGTCTTTGCCCGTTCGTGGTACCATGCCGGGGTTACGATTTACTACCCGTTTTATTTAATGGAAAAGTTTTCTATCAGCTTGGAGCAAGCCCAGCTGTATATCTTTTTGTTCGCCGCCGCGGGGGCGGTCGGGACGTTCATGGGCGGTCCGCTGTCAGATAAATTCGGCCGGCGCAACGTCATCTTTTTCTCCATGTTCGGCGCCGCTCCGCTTGCACTAATTCTGCCTTACGCCGACGCCTTCTGGGCTTACGTGATTTTACTGATCAACGGCTTCATTATCTTATCCAGCTTCTCCGTCTCGGTCGTCTATGCCCAAGAACTGATTCCCGGCAAAATCGGCACGGTCTCCGGCCTGATCACAGGCCTGGCCTTCGGCCTTGGTGCGCTTGGCGCCGTTGCGCTGGGCGGTTTGATCGATAAGTATCACCTGCAAAGCGTCATGAGCTGGGTCAGCTTTTTGCCGATCATCGGGCTGCTTACGTTCTTCCTTCCGGGAGACCGGAAGCTTCAGGAATGGGCGAAGGAGGAAGCTTAAACGATCGAGCGGTCCATCCTTTGGCATGCGGATGTATGGTCCGGGCCAACAGGCCCGCTCTCTTTGCCTAGCAGGGCGGTGTGTGTCAGCGACGCTTTGAGCGGCTATCCCTTTCACTCAGGAACATGCGCGACGGGCCTACGCAATTGGTCTTTCCTTGTGTAAACCACGTCGCAGCTTCCAAAAACAGGCGTAAACGGGTATGCTAGAGAAAAACCCGGAGCAACATCCGCCAAGGAGGCTTACAATGAAAACGGAGACCGAATGGGCCGAGTTATGTGGCTTGCTGCCGTCCTGGCTGGAAGCCAGCCGGCAGCAAGCCGCATACGGAAAGCCTGCCAGCTACATCCCCGAGCTTGCACACGCCCCGGCCGATGCGCTAGGCGTAACGATTATGGCCCCCAACGGGCAGAAAATCTCTGCAGGCGAGTGCGGGCATGCATTTACGCTGCAGAGCATTTCCAAAGTATTTACGCTGCTGCTCGCTCTGATGGATCAAGGCGAAGAAGGCGTGTTCCGCAAAGTCGGCATGGAGCCGACCGGGGACGACTTCAATTCCATGCTGAAGCTGGAGCTCGTGGAACCCGGCATCCCCTTCAACCCGTTGATTAATGCGGGGGCGATCGTCATTTCCTCGTTGATTCGCGGCAGGACGCCGGAGGAGAAGACGGAACGGATCCTGACGTTCTTTCGTACGATAGCCGGCGATGCGTCGCTGACGTACAATCAAGCGGTGTACGCTTCCGAATCGGCGACCGCGCACCGGAACCGCTCCCTCGCTTATTTTCTGAAGGACAACCGCGTACTGGAGGAAGATGTTGAGGAGGTGCTGGACGTCTACTTCAAGCACTGCTCCATTGAGGTCAACTGCCATCATATTGCCCGGATGGCGCTGGTGCTCGCCTTGAACGGCAAAGAGCCCGATACGGGGTGCGAGCTCATTCCGCGGCGCTACGTGCAGATCGCCAAGTCGTTCATGATTACGTGCGGGATGTACAACGCGTCCGGAGAGTTCGCCATCCGTGTCGGGCTGCCGGCCAAGAGCGGCGTCGCCGGCGGCATCCTCGCGCTGGTGCCGGGCAAATACGGCATCGGTGTCGTAGGCCCGGCGCTGAACGATAAGGGCAACAGCGTCGCCGGGGTTCATTTGCTGCAGACGATGTCCGAAGCGTGCGATTGGAGCATTTTTTAGCAGACCGCCGTCAACACGCCCGGGAAAAACCACCGTGACGCTCCCGCGTCAAAGTGGTATAATATTGGCTAATGTACGGAAGAAAGATTTAGGAAGGAATGAAATTCATGAATTCTCTTGCCCAGAAACTGAACGAGACGATCGCTCAGGAAAATGCGCACGTCTACGAAATGCTATCCGAGCTCGGCCGGCAAATTTACTTCCCGAAAGAAGGGATCTTGAGCCAATCCGCCGAGGCGAAGGCCAAAGCAAAGAAATTCAATGCTACCATCGGAACAGCGCTGGAGAACGGTCAGCCGATGCACCTCAAGGTGATCCAAGACACGCTGTCCGCCTATCAACCGAAGGACATTTACGAATATGCCCCTCCGGCCGGGAAGCCGGAGCTGCGTGCCGCCTGGCGCGCAAAGATGATCGAGGAGAATCCGTCCCTGCAAGGCAAAGGACTCGGCAATCCGATCGTCACCAATGCGCTTACGCACGGACTCAGCATCGTCGCCGACCTGTTCGCCGGTCCCGGCGACGCCGTCATCATTCCGGATAAGAACTGGGAAAACTACGAGCTGACCTTCGGCATCCGCCGCGGCGCCGAGCTTGTGTACTATCCGCTCTATAATGCGGACCGCCGCTTCAATGCGCAAGGACTGCGCGAAGCGCTGCTGGCGCAAAAAGATAAAGGAAAAGCGATCGTCGTGCTGAACTTCCCGAACAACCCGACGGGATATACGCCTGGCGCCGAAGAAGGCCAAGCGATCGTAGCCGCGATCCGCGAAGCCGCCGAAGCCGGCATCAATGTCGTAGCCGTCACGGACGACGCGTATTTCGGATTGTTCTTCGAAGATTCCCTGCAGGAATCGCTTGCCGGGCAACTTGCCGGCCTGCATCCTCGCGTGCTGTCCGTCAAAATCGACGGCGCAACGAAGGAAGAGTATGTGTGGGGCTTCCGCGTAGGCTTCATCACCTACGCCGGTCAGAGCGATGCCATGCTGGCCGCATTGGAGCAAAAAACGATGGGCATTATCCGCGCCACTATTTCCAGCGGGCCGCACCCGTCGCAGACGTTCGTGCTGCATGCGCTGCAGTCGCCCGAGTTCAAGGCGCAAAAGCAAGAGAAGTTCGACATCATGAAGGGCCGCGCCAACCGGGTCAAAGCGCTGCTCGACAGCGGCAAGTACGGCGATGTCTGGGAATACTACCCGTTCAACTCCGGGTATTTCATGTGCCTGAAGCTGAAAACGGTCGAAGCCGAAGCGCTGCGCACGCATTTGCTTGATAAATATGCCATCGGCACGATTGCCCTCGGCGAAACCGACCTGCGCGTCGCGTTCTCCTGCATCGAAGAATCGAACCTCGACGAGTTGTTCGATTCGATTTATCAAGGTGTGCTCGACATCCAGGCCGTCACCGCCAAATAAACGTAAAAGCCAAGCTGCGACCGGCTCCGGTCCAAGCTTGGCTTTTTTTGTTCGGAGCGTGCGGATGTCTGGTAGTTGCCCACATCCGCAGTGCAGCCGGGAGCAGCCGGGAGATATGCGAAGGCCGCCCATACTCCGCTCTGACGCCCCTTCGCGCAGCGCGCTCATCCGCCTGTCCTCACGCCTTCTACGGCATTCGTCTACAGCCGCGTGCCGCGCCTTCTCCGTGCGAGCCCGTTGCGGTCGCGCGCGCCCGGCAAGGATCGGCCCGCCGGACACCAACGATCGTCCTCATCCATAAACTCCTCGTAGTCCTCCAAAAACGTGTCGGTCACCGTCTCTTGTTTTTCCTGCAATAGTCCTCACCCTCCGTCAAATCAACAAATTAAACAAGTACGGATCCTTATTGATCTCGCTGTACTGGAGACCGCGTTCGTTCATCCGTTCCAGCAGCGGACCGTAATCGTCCTTATGCTTCAATTCTATGCCGACGAGCGCCGGGCCGTTCTCCTTGCTCGTCTTCTTCGTATATTCGAAACGCGTAATATCGTCTGTCGGGCCGAGCACGAACTCGAGAAACTCCCGTAAAGCGCCCGCACGCTGCGGAAAATTAACCATGAAATAATGCTTCAGTCCTTCGTAAATAAGCGACCGTTCCTTAATTTCCTGCATCCGGTCGATGTCGTTGTTGCCGCCGCTGATGACGCAGACGACGTTGCGCCCCGCGATCTGTTCGCGGTACAAGTCCAAAGCGGCCACCGGCAGGGCGCCAGCCGGCTCCGCCACGATCGCATTCTCGTTGTACAGCTCGAGAATCGTCGTGCACACCTTGCCTTCCGGCACGACGACAATGTCGTCGACCACCTCGCGCACGATCGTGTAATTCAACTCGCCGACGCGCTTCACCGCCGTGCCGTCGACGAACTTGTCGATCTCGCCGAGCGTAACGATGCCCCCCGCATCGAGCGATTGCTTCATCGACGGCGCGCCGGTCGCTTCCACCCCGATGACGCGTGTGCCTGGGCTGATGCTCTTGACGTACGTGCCGATGCCCGCCATCAAGCCGCCGCCGCCGATGCCGCCGAAGACGAAATCGACCGGCTCGCGCATGTCCGCCATCAGCTCCATGCCGACGGTACCCTGCCCCGCCACTACCTTCGCATCGTCGAACGGATGGATGAACGCCGCCCCTTCCCGTTCCCCGTATGCGAGCGCCTCGCGCAGCGAATCGTCGAAGGTGTCTCCGATCAGCAGCACCTCCACGAACTTGCCGCCGAACAGCTTCACCTGTGAAATCTTCTGGCGCGGGGTCGTCGTCGGCATGAAGATTTTGCCCGGAATCTCGAGCGCTCTGCACGAGTATGCGACCCCTTGGGCATGGTTGCCCGCGCTGGCGCAGACGACGCCTTTGGCGAGCTGCTCGTCCGACAAGCTGCGTATGAGATTATAAGCGCCGCGAATTTTGAACGAACGCACCACCTGCAAATCTTCCCGTTTCAGGAACACATTGCAGCCGTATCTTTCCGACAGGATATAATTCTTTTGCAGTGGCGTATGATGCACCACATCCTTCAGCACATGGCTGGCCACAAGGATATCTTCCAGCTTGATCCGATTTTCGCCCATGGTTTTCATTCCCCACCCGTTATACTTAATTTCTACTATTATACACGGCCCGGACCAAAAGAAAATAATAAAAACGAAAACAGCCCTCCCCCAAGCCCGCAGACTTAGGAGGAGGACCGTTCTTTCGTTGTAAGGCTAACCTTTTTCTACTCTCTAACAATCTTTATCTATTATCGAATAATGACGGTGTGTACGAGTTGTTGTTTGCCGCGCAGCTCAACCGAACGACCGCTTGTCAGCAAGCTGACGTCACCGGAGATATACACGTCAGGCGATACGCCGTATACGGCTGTTTGAACGCTGCCGTTGACATTTTGATTAATGGAAATCGTCGCGATCGACCCTTGGGAGTTCAGGGTGTATCCGTTCAGCGTACCCGTCACCGAAAAATCAACCGTTTGCTGCGGATTGCCTTCGGCTAATTTCAAGACTTCCACGTAAATCGCTTTGCCGCCGTACGTACGGATCAGCACCTGGTCGTTCGCACGCAGTTCGCTCCAAGCGACGCGCGCGCCGTTACGGAATACGAATGCGTTCGCATCAAGCTCAACACTTACCGTTTCGTTATTGGAAGCTTTCACCTGCAGGATGTTGTTCGCAACAGGAGCGACAACCGAGCCTTTGACGGATGTATGATCCGGCAGCTGGCTGCCCGTACGGTCAAGCAAGGCCGCAAGCTCTGCACGCGTTACCGGTTGGTTCGGACGGAACGTATTGTCTTCGTAACCGTCGATCAAGTTTTTCTCAAGCGCAACGGCGATGTAACCGACCGATCCCGCTGGAATTTTGTTCGAATCTTTAAACGGGAGCTTAGCATTCATCTTGGCCTTCGCTTCGTCCTGCAGCTTGAGCGCCTTCACAAGCAGCGTCGTCGCCCACAGACGGTCCGCTTCTTTCTCCGGCTGCACCATGGTGTCGGTTTCCGTGAACAGGTCGTTCTGCAGCGCCACAGACACGTAGCCGACGGCCCAAGGATATTTCTCCTGTACCTTCTTCGCATCGCTGAAGTTCAAGTTCGCCTGCTTCGCTTCCGGCGATTCCGCTTGGTCGCGGAGACCCATCAACCGGACGGCGGCGGTAATCGCCTCGATGCGGCTGATCGTTTTGCGAGGCTGGAATGTGCCGTCTTCATAGCCTTCGAATACTTTCTTGGATGCCAGGCTCGCTATGTATCTGGCCGCCCACTCCACGTCTTTTCCTCTTAGATCGTCAAAGGTAAGTTTGATTTCAAGGTTAGCGCTCTTCGGCGTATACTTCGTCTGGATCGAGCTGCGTTCGTTGCGGTCGTTATCTTTGCGGTCTTTGTCACGGTCTTTGTCGTTACCGTGTGCAAATGCAGCCGTCGAACTTCCCAGCACCATGGCCAGCGTCAATCCCGAAACAAGCGTTTTTTTGAATGTGTTGTTCATCATCAGATCTCCTTTAACCGGGTAGAATGAATAAAAGGCTGTAAGACCTCAGAACCTTCGCGAAGTGTTCCTGGATTCACCCATAGCTTTCGCCGCTTGGAAAATGTTTGTGGGGGTGCCACTTACTGATCCGTCGCAAAAATGATAGACTTATCTCTATACCCCCCAAAGGAGCGATATGAAAACCGATGAAACGCAAAGGAACTACGCTGTCCGTCGTCCTGGCGACGGCGGCTCTCCTCATGGTCGCAGCCATTTATTTATTTACGAATACGTCTTCTCCTTCCCGGACGGAAACGCAGTCGCAGACACAGCCGACAAGCGATTCGAACAAGAACGCCGTCGTACATACGGAAAGCGCACAATCCCTGCAGACGAAAGATACGGCGCTCCCTGCGGACAAGGTTGACGTGCTCATCGTCGGCAGCGAGCTGGAGGGGCTGTACTTGGCCCGCGCTGCGGCGGACGAAGGGCTGAAAGTGAAAGTGATCGACCCGCGCGAGGCGTTCGGCGGCCAGGTGCTGCAGGGAGAGATGTTGTTTCTCGACGAAACGCGCGACGACAAGCACCGGCTGCTCGTGCAAGGACGGGCGAAAGAGCTGTTTGACGGCTTCCGGCAGGGCAAGATCCGTAAGCTGAAGGAATTCGAGCAATACTTCGAACAGCTGAGCAAAGACATTCCCGTCGAGCAGGGCGTCGTCATCGAAGGCATTGAGCTGCAGCCCGGCGAGTTTGGCCCGCAGGCGGTGAAGGCGGTCGTCTACAAATCGAAGGACGGCCAGAAGAAACGGATCGAGGCGTCCTACTGGGTAGACAACACCGACTTCGCGGCCTTGGTCGGCAAGCTGCAGGTGCCCCGGCTGCCGGGACTGGAAGCCTTTTACGGCCAGAACAACGTCGAGTATATGAGCGCCGGCCTGATGATGAAGTTCAAGAACGTCGACTGGGCGAAATTCCAGAAGCAGTTTAATGAATTAACGAAGGAAGAGCGTAATGCGAAGTACGGCTGGGGCTCGGTCGACGGCAGCTTCGCCATCAGCCTCTCGGGCATGACGAGCCGGTACAAGCCGACGAACGATCGCGTATTCTTGCGGGGATTGAACGCGGTTAACCAGCGGGACGGCGAAGTGTTGATCAACGCCTTCCTCATCTACACCGTCGATCCGTCGAACGACGCTTCCATCCGGGAGGCGATGGAGCTTGGCAAGAAAGAGATGCCGCTCATTCTCGAGCATTTCCGCAAAAATATCGTCGGCTGGGAACACGCGGAGCTGAACGGCTTCCCGAACTACCTATATATTAGAGAGTACAACCATTATGAAACGGATTACGTATTGAAGCCGTCGGACATGCTCGGCGCGAAGATGTTCTGGGACAACGTCAGCATCGCCGGATACCCGCTCGATCTGCAGGGCACCAGCGCCAATAAGTGGGGAATCGAGATGGGACGCCCGGATAAATACGGGATGCCGCTGCGCAGCTTTTTGTTGAAAGGGTTCGACAACGTCATTATGGCCGGTAAAAATGTCGGCGCTTCCGCTATCGCTTACGGCAGCGCGCGCATTCAGCCGAATACGAGCCTGGCTGCCGAATCGATCGGCGTCATCCTCGGGCAAATCCAGGGCCGTCAGAAGCTGCGCGCGGTGACAGAAGCCGATATGCCGGCGCTCCATGCCTACTTGGAAAGCAAGTACAAGATCAAGCTGACCGGCGTGACCGGCAACAACAAGCTGACCGGCTGGACGGCCGACGAGCTCGCTAAGCTCGATACCGGCGAAATCGTGTACCCCTCCTATATAAAAACAAGAAAAAAATAGCGCCGTCCGAGACGGCCTCAGCGAATCGCTCCCGAATGACTTCCGGATGAAGTCGGCCGGGAGCTTTTTTTTTTCTACGAATGACCAATCAACTAACAGGGATTTCCAATACCTTCGTCGAAGTATTATCTAGAGACTTTGATGGAGGTTTTTTCTAATGCCACTACCTAAAAATCGAATTATTCCCGAGAGAAAAATATATTATCGACCTGAGTTCGAATGCTGTTTACACTGTGGAACGAAATTGAAGAGAAGTCACACAGCCTGGAAGAAGAACATCTCCACATTAAACGGCGTTATTCAAGCTTGGAGTATGGCATACGCATGTCCAAATCCAAGTTGTGCATACCCCAAAACATACTATAAATCAGCAGAAGCAGACTCCTTGTGTATGAAACATACATCCTATGGTTTCGACGTATTGGCCCTTGTTGGACAACTACGCTTTAAGCATCACATGACGATCGGTGAAATTACTCAAGAACTGAATGAACGCGGCATATCTACTTCCGAACGCAACTCTCAAAGATTGTACGAGAGATACGTCACTTTATTACGCTCTAGTGTTACGGATCATGTGAAATCTGCTCTAATGCCAGTTGCTGAAGAACATGGTGGAATCATGATTTCCATGGACGGTGTTCAACCCGAGAAAGGCAATGAGACGCTTTACGTTGTTCGTGAAGTATTTAGTGGAACCATCCTCGTCGCAAAAAGCGTGAAGAGTAGCTCGTCAGAGGAACTGAAAGAGCTTATTCGGCCGGTCATCGATCTTGGCTTTCGCATCATCGGTATTGTCACAGATGGGCAGCAATCGATACGCCTTGCCATGGAGTCGCTCCTTCCGGAGGTACCCTACCAATACTGTCAATACCATTACTTAAAGGATATAGCGAAACCTGTCGTGGATCTCGATCGAAAGTTAAAAACAGGAATTAAGAAAAGTCTCCGCGGGATCCGTGAAATCGAAAGAAAATTAGATAAAGACGATTCACCAGAATCCGAGGTAGCTAAAGATTATTTAGCCGCGGTTCGTTCCGTGCTCCTAGAGGATGGAAATCCGCCGTTAGATTTACCTGGAGTTCGAATTTACGAAACCGCACAGACCATTCAGACATCGCTTCAAAACTGTCTGGATAAAAAAGGGGCCCTCCCTGCTTCAAGATGTTTTCAGAATATTCAACAAACTTAATGAGTTTAGCGAGCTATACAAAGAAGTTAAGCGCTGGGCGCAGCCGCTGCATCATGCAGCTAATATCTTGAATCCAGACGATGATCAAACAAGTGAATCTGTACGATTCCATTTTCAATGCCTGATGCAATGGTTAGAGCTAACATTTACAGAAGAAGCCGACCAACCGATGGTTTCTAATTTTAAGAGTTACACCAACGGATTCTGGAAAGGGCTTTTTACTTGTTATGACCACCCTCATGTTCCTCGAACCAACAATGACCACGAACGATTCTTTCGTCAAACCAAGACACGCCATCGACGTATGACGGGACTACGCAGCTGGAACGAATACATCGTTCGATCTGGAGAGTTTGTTGTATTCGTCGATGACGCACTCCGGCAACCTGATGTATTAAGCAGACTCCAAGGTGTTACCTATGAGGTTTTTCACGCTGAACGTAATCGTTGGTCAAAACGACTGGAAGAAGCCACGAAACGTCGTCGGTTTAGAAGCAACCCTGCAAAGTACCTTGAAAAAATAGAAAACAAGTATTGTGCGTTAATTGGTCTGTCGTAGTTTTTTTTCAATTGACACCCTCGAACAAAACAACTACAATAATTTAGTTAAAAGATTGAACTATTTATCCTTAAAATATTTATTGAAAGAAACGGGGTACCCTTTTTGGATCAATTACATGCATCCTCTCCAATTGAAAAATGGACTCGTTTAGTCATGCGCAAGTGGCACGCCGACATGTCCGTTCTGCTGAAACAAGGATTGCCTATCCAGCAATATTACATGCTCGAGGTGCTTCGCGACGGCCGTCAGATGAAGAGCTCCGCCATTGCCGAGTCCCTTCACGTTACGCTTCCGGCCATTACCAACCTGACACAGAAGCTCGTGTCCGGCGGTTATGTCGAACGGATATTGACGGAAGCGGACCGCCGCGTCGTATACGTACGCATTACGGAGAAAGGACTCGAAGCGCTGAAAGAGCTCGATGACGCAGCAGCCGGACTCGTCGAACGCTTCTGGTCGAGACTTGAGCCGGCGGAAGTGGACGAATTAACCCGGCTGCTCCGTAAAGCGATGCAGCCTAAAGAATAGGCCCGCCCCAACAGCCCCCATTAATTTCACCTCGAAGAAGGAGAATGAAAATGTCAACGACCGAACCGGCAACGAAGGAAACAACGAATGAGAGTCAAGGCGCGGCGGGGAATATCGCGTTTTGGCCGGTGATGATCGGCATCTTTTTCGGATCGTTCCTGGCCTTGCTCGGGATGAGTACGATCAATGTCGCCATTCCCGTCCTAATGAATGAATTTCAAACCGATCTCGGCATGGTGCAATGGACGCTAACCGGGTTCATGCTGTCGACCGGGATCATCTCGCCGATCACGGGATACTTAGGGGACCGCTTCAGCACCAAGTACTTATATGTGACCGCCCTGATCGGATTTACGTTAACGTCGGGCCTTTGCGCAACCGCCTGGAATGTCGAATCATTGATCGCTTTCCGGGTTATGCAGGGCGTGTTCAGCGGCATGGTCATGCCGGCGACGATGACCATTATTTATCAAGTCATCCCGCGCAGCAAACAGGCCTACGCCATCAGCATGTGGAGCTTGGCCGCGATGCTGGCCCCGGCGCTCGGGCCGACGCTCGCCGGCTGGCTGATTCAATCGTTCGACTGGCGCTGGTTGTTCTACATCAACCTGCCGTTCGGCGTCCTCGCTGTCGTCGTCGCTGTCAAAATGATACCTTATTACCGGCTTAATACGCCGAAATCGTTCGATTTGTACGGATTTATTACGGTGATCATCTCCAGCGCCTCGCTGCTCGTTGCCTTCAGCGAAGCGCATCGCTTCGGCTGGGCATCGTGGAAGACGCTCACGCTCATCACGGTCGGGCTGGTCAGCCTGTTCCTGTTCATCCGGCGCGAGCGCAGCACGCCGCAGCCGCTGCTGAATTTGAGCGTATTTAAGTATCCGCGTTACACGTTTACCTTGATCATCAGCTGTATCATGACCATCAGCCTATACTCCGGCACGTATTTGACGCCGGTGTTCCTGCAGAACATTCAGCACGTGTCGGCGTTCGATACCGGCCTTATCCTGCTGCCGTCTTCGCTTGCGATGGCGATTTTCATGCCGATTACGGGCAAGCTGTACACGAAAATCGGCCCGATGTGGCTGATCATCTCCGGTATCGTGCTGATGTCCGTCGGCACGGCCGCAATGGCGCAATTAAGCGTCGACATTCCGCACAGCTATATCGTGTTCTGGATGACCGTACGGAACATCGGAATCGCGCTGGCCATGATGCCTTCATCCAATGCGGGGATGGAAGTTATTCCGAGAGAATTGTCCGGACACGCTTCGTCGGCGAATAACTGGACTCGCCAAGGACTCGGTTCCTTCTCGATCGGTTTATTTACAACGATGCTCGCCTCCCGGGTAACCGTGCACGGGGAGGAGCTTGCCGCTTCCGGTGCGGTCCAAGACAAGGCGCTGCTCGGCGCACAGGCGTTCACGAACAGCGTGAACGATGTATACTGGCTGGCCACATTCATCGTGCTCGTCGGCATACCGTTCGCTTTCGTGCTCCGCAATCGCAAGAAGCCGGATAACGACGTGAACAAAACGGCGAAGGAAGCCGCCCGGCCTGCAAGAGGCGTAAGCGGCTAGACGCCTCTGCGCCGCGAAACGAAAGCGGGATTTCATGAATGATTTTGCGCTTTCCGGGCGCATCAAAGAAAATAGCGGAACTGAGGTACCTTATTTGCTGGCAGACGGCTCACAAACTGCCGTTCACTGCAAATAGCACACTCAAGTTCCGCTATTTTTTCGGTTATAATTCCATTTACAGGTATTCATGCTTCGTGGGTAGTTTCGCTAAAACCGCAGTTTTAGCTGCAGCTTCATGTCCGAGCCGTCAAACGAGACGCTGCGGATGCCGATATGCCGGGGCAAATACGAATCCAGCCGAATGTCGATCGGATCGATCTGGAACCAATCGAGGGGAAGCGACGCCTGCCGGATGTTGGTGCCGACATGCCGGATCGTCAAGACCGGCTCCTGCCAGGCAAGCTCGAAGCGAAGCTTCGCGCTTGCCGGCCAGCGCTCCTTGACGAGCAAGTTCACGTCGGCTACGAGCGTACCGTCGCGCAGCGTAAAGCGCGCCCCCGTTACGGTTGCATCAGGATGGACGCGGGGCCGCGCGGCCAGCGATTTTTTGATCAGCGAGTCGACCTCGCTTTCGCTCAAGCTCACTTCGAACTTTCGCTCCAGCAGCAGAGCCGCCAGCTTGTCGTCTAATCGCAGCGGCGCATAACTTAAATCGAGCGCTTCCGCCGGCTTGACGTACCATAGCGCGGCAGCTCCGGCCAAAGCACCGATGATGAGCACGGCGATCAACGCTTTCACAGCTTTCATCGCAGCCCCTCCCTCCTTGCTGCACGCACATTCCCCCGGCGCCGCGCTTATCCCGGCCTGCATGGGGTCGGAGGCGGCTCACCGGCCGCATTCGCAAGCCGTTATCGGGCGCCGGAGACTCGAGCCGGTCTATGCCGGTTCTCCGCACCAGCCCTTCCGGAGCGCACCCGCTTCCCGCTACTTCCGCTTATGGCTGCGCTCCGCCTTCGGCATGTCGGTGCGTTCCGGCTTCGACTTCAGCCAGCGCGGCGCGCCTTTGTTCTTGCGTTCGCGTTCGCGCTCCCGCTCCGTCTGGCGCTTGTCCGGCACCGCCGGCGCGCCCTTCTTCACCGGCCCCGGGCCCGCCGGCCCTTTCGCCTTCGGCGCTTGACGCTGGACCGGGGCGCTGGCGGTTTCGGCCCGCAGCGCTTCGCTGCGGCTGCTCATCTGCGACGCTGCGGCGCGCCCCTCACCGGCTGCCCGCACGCTTCGCTTGTCTCCGGCGGCAGCGCGTCCCGCTCCCGCAAGCTTCCCGGCGCTTTCTCGCGGCATTGCCGGACGTCCGTCCTCCGGCTTCCTGCGCTCCGCCGGGTTCCTGCTGTCAGCACCGGGTTCCCCCGCGACGGCGCCCCGCCCCGGCTTCGGATCGAACACTTTGCCGTGCGACATGATTTTACGCTGCAGATCGATGCCCAGCGACTTGGCGAATTTGTCCATAATGAAATGTTCCCGCGGCGTAACGATCGAAACCGCCGTTCCTTTACGCCCCATCCGGCCGGTACGGCCGACACGGTGCACATAATGATCCGCATCCACCGGCGGATCGAGGTTGAAGACATGCGTTACCTGAGGCAGATCAAGTCCGCGCGCAGCGACATCGGTCGCCAGCAGCAGTTGAAACCGCCCGGCGCGGAACGCCTGCATCGCTCTGGCCCGTTCCTGCTTGAAGGAATCGCCGTACAGCCCTTCGACCGATAACCCGGCATACTTCAGCTTCGCTACCGCTTCACCGATATCGTCGGTCTCGTTAATGAATACGATGGCCTGCTTCGGATTATATAGCCTCACCAAGCGCCGCAGCGTGTCGATTTTGTCCCGCTCTTCGCTGACGAAATATAAATGCTCCAGCGTTTCCGATGTCCGTTGACTCGGATTGACCCGCACATAGACCGGGTCGCGCATCCAGCGCTCGATGACGGCCTGCAGCTGCGGCGGATACGTCGCCGAGAAGAACATCATCTGCCGGTCGCGCAGCATTCCTTTGAGCAGCGCTTCGACTTCACCCATCGAGCCGAGCTCAAACACCTGATCGACCTCGTCCACCACGACCATGCGGATGCCCGACAGCTTCAGCTTCCGCAGCTTCACCAGTTCCTGCACCCGTCCAGGCGTGCCGACAACGATCTGCGGCTTCAGCTTCAGCTTATCGATCTGTCGCTCGATCGACGCCCCGCCGATCAGCTGCTGCACGCGAATACCCGTATCCTTGGTCAGCTCTTCCAGCGTCTGCACGATCTGCATGCCAAGCTCCCGCGTCGGCACCAAGACCAGCGCCTGCACTTCACGCAGCGGCGCTTCGATTCGGTGCAGAACCGGCAGCGCATAGGCAAGCGTCTTGCCCGTACCCGTTTGCGATTGGGCCACGACATCTTTGCCTTGCAATGCCGGCGGAACCGCCTCCGCCTGAATCGGAGACGGATCGGTGATCCCAAGCTCCGCTAACCGCTTCACATACGGCGGATCGATCCGTAACGCCGAAAACCCCGTTAAACTCATGTCATCATCCCTTCAGTTGCATATCGTGATCCTAGTATACCAAATTGTTCCGCGAATTTCCCCTGCCCCGTCTTGACCGAGCGCTTGTTTTTATATACCTTAGTAAAAAGAATTCATTTTATAAAGAGAGGGTTCAACCCGCTATGCGTACAAAGATCGAGATCGTATCTGTAAACGTTGGCCGTCCCGCCCCCCTTGCTTACCAGAACAAGATCGTCCCCTCCGGCATCGGAAAAACGCCGGTGTCCGTACCTCTGCAACTCTCTCTACTCAATCTTGACGGAGATGAGCAGGCGGATCTGGTTCATCACGGCGGCCGGGAAAAAGCGGTATGCGTTTATTGCGTCGAGCATTACCCGTACTGGGAGTCCTTGACAGGCACGACCCTATCCTTCGGGGCGTTCGGAGAAAATGTGACGGTAGGCGGGCTTACGGAGCTTGAAGCTTATATCGGAGATACGTTTCAATGGGGAGACGCGATCGTACAAATCAGCCAGCCCCGCCAGCCTTGCTTTAAACTGGCAGCCAAGCACGGCTGGCCGGAACTTCCGAAGCAAGTCGAAAAAACCGGATATACCGGTTATTATTTCCGTGTACTGGAAGAAGGCCGGGTGTCCGCAGACAGCAGCCTGCAGCTGCTCGAGCGTGACCCGCAAGCCGTAACAATCGACTATGCCAATCGAATCATGTATCGGGACCAAACAAATGCCGCCGCTATGGAGCGTCTGCTCCAGCTCCCCGCGCTTTCGGCAAGCTGGCAGGCTACGTTCCGCAAACGCCTAGCGAAACTGAACTAACCCTATATTATTCGCTCATCTCCTGCCGCTTGCGGGTAATCCACGTAAACACGGCATCCAGGGCCCGTTCGTCCTCCTCCTTCGGAAAACGATGCCCGAGCCCTTCGTACAGCTCCATCGCATAGTCCTTGCCGGCCGCTTCGAGCGCCAACGCAAGCTTGCGTGCCTGCTCCACGCTCACCTGGTGATCCGCGGTGCCGTGCACGATCAGCACGGGAACGTCGATCCGGTCAATCCAATATACTGGCGACCGGGCTTCGTACGCGTCCGTTTGCTTCTTCGGATGTCCGACGACCCGCTTCAGCATCCGCCGCATGTCGACTCGCTCTTCATACGTATCGAGCAGGTCGCTGACCCCGCCCCATACGACAACCGGCCCCGCACCGGGGCATTCCTTCGCAGCGAGCATCGCCATCAGCGCCCCTCGCGAGAAGCCGATCAGCGGCACCGGACCGCTCTCGACCTCGGGCAGAGACTGTACCATGGCGAGGGCGTGGCATACGTCGAAGCGATCCTCACCGGCGAAGTCTTCACGGCCTTCGCCGCCCTCATTGCCGCGGTAGAAAGGCGCAAACACGGCATACCCCCGGCGGGCCATGGAGAAAATGCGGCGCTTTCGCACCATTCCTACCTTGCGAATGCCGCCGCGGCAGTAGATGACGGCAGGCATTGGCATCCGCCCTTCGGGTACTGCCAAATATCCTTTTACCTTCAGACCTTGACTGATATATGTCAGTACGTACAATAAAATCCCTTTTGCTGCGCTCCTGAGCGGTTGTCTCTCCACCAGTGTCCCGTCCTGCTCCGATTTTACGCAAGCTCTTGAGAACTCACCGATGCTGCTATCCGAACCTATCGTTTCCATTGCCATTCGAGTTCACGCTCCATTTTGACACATCCCGCTTCGGGAGTTACACTAAAACTTATTATGACCGGAAAGGTGGGCTTTCAATGAATGCACGTTTTACAACCGAATTCGACGCGCTGCTTGAGAAATTTGCCGAGCTTCTAACCGGGGACACTTCTCCCGAGATGGTAGAGAAAATAAAAGTATGGTCGATTTACAACCATATTCATAAGACGATGCCGGCGCTCGCCAGCCATTGGAACCAGAACCATCCGGAAAGTAAAGCGGACATCCGCGCGCTGTACGAAGAAGTCCGTAACCTGAACCAGAAGCTGAAAGAAGCCAACAAACAGACGGAGGGATGACCTCCGTTTATTTTTTGTTCAACAGCTTGTAGCCGATCCGGTCAAAAAGCCGTGGGAACAGCTGATACAGCTTGACCCCCGCCGCAGCTGTGAACGGCAAATTGACCTCCGGCGTCCGCCGTTCGATAGCCTGCAGCACTCGTTCAGCCACCTGCTCAGGCTTGAGCATAAACCATTTCACGTTCTTCACGTAGCTGCCCGACGGATCGGCGATATCGAAGAACGGCGTATCGATGGGTCCCGGATTCACAGCCGTCAATGACACGCCTGATCCGACCAGCTCCTGCCGCAAGCAGTTCGTTAGCCCCAGCACCGCATGCTTGGTAGCCGAATAACCGCTTGATTTGGCCGAACCGATCTTGCCGGCCATCGAAGCGATGTTGACGATATGGCCGCTTCCCCGCTTTAGCATAGAAGGCAGCACCGCTTTCGTGCATCGGACCGTCCCCATATAGTTAACGTCCATCATATTTTCGAACTCGCGAAGCGGCGCATTGACGAAAGAGTCGAACACCCCGTAACCCGCATTGTTGATCAGGATATCGATCCTTCCGTATTCGCGCAGAATACGCCCCATTACGTCCTCCACCTGTTCGGCGGACGTCACATCCAGCGCATAGGTCCCGTGAGGACCGCGAATACGGGCTGCAGCTTCGGCCAGCTTCGTTTCCGATCGGGCAGCCAGCACCGGCACCGCCCCACGCTCGGCAAACATGTGGGCCATCAAGGCCCCAATACCGCTGGACGCTCCCGTAATGATAACGATTTTATCTTGAAAAGACATGCTTCTATCCCCCTAGTCATAGGTTAAACCGACAAAAAAGCGAAAGCGCCGCTGTCCGGGTCGGATCAGAGTATCGCCTTCGCTTAAGCTTATACATATTGCGGGTGAGATAGCAACAAAATCTTCTTTGTCTTTTACGTGATCAAAACCTGAATATCCAGCTCACCAATTCCTTCCATAATCAACGGAATCGTCAACGCCTTCTTGGCGTCGAACCCTGCGGAAGAGGCGGAATGCAGAAGCTTCGGCGGTGTAATGTCTACGCGGACGCCCTGGTTAAACAACATCGTGCTTGCATTGCCGCTGATCATATTGCCCAGCTCGGAGATTGCGCTCTTGCTCATGTCATCCAATTCCGTGATCAAGAAACCGCCCATCATCGCCGAAACGACTTTGAGAGCGACGCTCTCATGCAGCCCGAATACGATGTCACCTTGCATTTGTCCCGTCATGCCGATTTGGATCCATATGTAATTCTCAACAAACTTTACGTCCTTGATGCCAAGCTGCCCGGTGGACGGTCGAATATTGGCGACCTGTTCAATAACGATTCTAGCTGATTCCAGAAACGGATTAATTAGCTCTGCTTTCATTCGAAGACCGGTCTCCTTTTCGACAAATCCTTTGTACTCGTAGGACTTATTATTACTTCATTATACCTAATATCAAGCTCGGCGTATAGGCATATTCCTGTGATATACTTCACAAGAATAACGAATTTCCTAAACTTCTCCTATAAAGCCATCGGCAAACATGGATCCTTCGTCCCCAAAACGCGATTTTTCGCCAACAATCGCCCCTCACCCCGCAGCAGTTCCATCCCGGCTACAACGACATCGATAAACCCGCTGATGCTGAAGTAACAGCCCTGAAGCTCATATGCCATCCAACGCGGGTTGCACATCGTTCCTGCTTGCCGTACCCTTATATATCCCAGCCGAAACTGTCATACACAACGCCTTCCCTGATCCTGGAAATCGCCTGACGAACGTGCGGAATCGTAGCGTCAGGAAGTATCTCAAGCGGAAACCATGCCATCTCCGAGCATTTCTCCGGCTCGTTGTTGAACGGTTCTCCTTCCCATGCGTTGACGCGTAGAAAAAAATCGACCCACTCCCCCGAGTCCGACATCCGGTGCATCACAAGCACAACCTCCAAATTGTCCGGATGAAGCCGAATACCGATTTCCTCCTCCGCTTCCCGGATCGCTGCCTGTTTCACTTCTTCACCGCCATCCAGTTTCCCCGCCACCAGACTGAACTTTCCGTCCTCATAGCCCGTATTGGTTCGCCGCAGCATCAGGAGCTTCCCTTCGCGTACAAACAGCAAATAAACGGCGCCGTATATATGAAACCATGGTTTATCCATTCATCCCACCTGCTTTGCTCATCATATTCCTGAAACACAGCTGCCATCGCTTTAGATCCCGTCCAGGTTCCAAGACAACAAGCCGCCCGTTTTCCCCATCGTGTTGGCTGCTCCTATCGCAAACATCGTCGCGCCATACGACGCCTACTGGAGTAACACTTCTCACCCTGGCCTCATCCTTCTTCCATTGTATGCATTCAACAAAATCCGCACACAGGAAGTTGAATTGGATAATAATAATAACATTAGTAGATCTGTTTACCGTTCATTGTTTCCTGAACCTCTGCCTGGTTTACGTCCCGTTCTTTTGTCTCTTTACCCCATTTCACGGTCCGTATCCTCTTGCCTCGTTTGTCCCTCATTCATTAGTCGCACGGCCCCCCTTCTTCACCCTGAGTTCTCCATCCTGACTTCTTCATACTCAACCTTCATACTCAACCTTCATACTCAATTCTTAGTCCAGACTTCCTCTCCCTTTCCCCCACCTGCTGGCCCTCTATCGTTGTTTTCCCCCACTTCTTCAACCTCCTGCTCCTCCATCTCGCTTGCCCCTGCATTTTTCAATCCCCTACTACTCCATCTCGCTCGACCCTGATTTTCTCAACCTCCTACTTCTCCACCTCGCTTGCCCCTGCATATGTTCTCAACCCCCTACTTCTCCACCTTGCTTGCCCCTGCATGTTCTCAACCTCCAGCTCCTCCACCATGTCATTACCCCAACTAGTCTTCGGTTACTATCCCCTTTACTCAGGCAAACTATAGGACGACGTACTTAAAGAAGCTAGCCTAGAAGAGGCTACATGTTAATTAAAATAGAACTTGAAATAAGAACAAATGTTTGATATTATTAACAATAAGAACATTTGTTCCCTATTTTGTAAATAAGGAGCCTTGTTTATGGACCTTACCATGATGACGCCGCCTTTCAATTTTCCGACGGAAACAGCTTGCTTCGAAACTTTATTTCAGGCAAAATGGCCTAATGGCTTCATTTGTTCACGCTGCGGGCATCGTCACGCTTACCAGATTCATACTCGCAGACTTCCTCTATATGAATGTCACGCCTGTCGCTACCAAAACTCTCTTATTGCCGGTACTGTCATGGAAGGCAGCCGAACCGATATACGCAAATGGCTGCACGCCATATTTCTCATTTCTCGTACGGATTCCGGTATTAACGCAAAGCATCTCAGTAAAATCATCCGCGTTACCTACAAAACCGCTTGGCTTATGCTCCAAAAACTTCGTCATGCCATGAGTCAAGCGATCGATAGCGATCTTCTCTCAGGAATTGTACGAGTGAATATCGCTCATTACGGACGCCCCCATTGTCCGATCATAGTGCCCCACCCTCAAAGACAACCTCTGTTTATCGCTGCAACCATGAAAGAAACGGGAGAGCCTTGCCGCTTCAAGATAAAGCATCTTTCCGAAGAATACTTAAACGATGGACTGGTTCGTCGCACCGGCACGCAACTATTCACTGAGCAGCATGTGGATCAGACGGCTAATGTCGATATAGAATATATAACTGCGCGTTTTAGTCCTCGCCGATTTCATCGTTTACTCGCCGTGGCTGCAGATGCAGGCCGCTGGATTAACCTTACCTTCCATGGAATCGGGCCTAAGCACCTCCAAACTTATATGGACGAATACTGCTACCGCCTTAATCTTACACTGCGTGATACACCAATTTTCCACAATATGCTACGCCTTTCCGCCACTACCGCTGCTGTACCTTATTCTGTAATTATTCAAAAATTGGCCTGTTCTTACTACTAAGTATCGGCAGTTGTCATCATTCATCACAGTTGTTTTTGACGTGCTGTTTTGTCATGCCCTGCACCTGCTTCCCATTTCAAGCAGTACTCGTCATATCTGCTTCTACTGCGGCTTATTTCGGATTTACGTACTTCTTCTTTCCTTACTTTGGTTTTATTTCTTCTGTTCTTTGATTCAAGTCTGCTCTCATAAGCTTGCTTGCTTCTGACTTACTTACTTCAATTTTACTTACTTCTGTTTGATTACTTCTGTTTGATTACTTCTGTTTGATTACTTCTGTTTGCTCATTCTTGTTTGCTCATTCTTGTTTGCTTACTCTTTACTTCCTACTCCTGTTTACTTAATTTCTGTTACTTACTACTTCAACTTTGTATTCTTCAGTTCTTTCACGCAGCTCCGCTTTCTTCAATCTGCTTTCTTCAGTCTGTTTTTTCTTCGGTCTTACTCTCTTCAGACCGTTTTCTTCAGCCTGTTTCCAGTCTGTTTTCTTCAGATTGCTTTCTTCGGTCTTACTCTCTTCAGACCGTTTTCTTTAGGCTTGCTTACTTTAGTTGCGCGGTTGAATTGAATAAGGCTTCTTCAATTTTCCTGAGACAACGGGATAACATTCAAAAGGGTCGCTGAGTTATGACCCTGACTCTGACTCTGGCTCTGGCTCTGGCTCTGACCCTGACTCTGGCTCTGACTTTGGCCCTGAACCCAACTCCATATTGGCGGCTCAATCCAGTTCTCCATGCCCCCTTCCCATCCCAATATATGGAAATAAAAAACAAAAAAACCGTTCCCTTCATCTTACAGGAACGGTATATTGGTTTTAAATAACGAAGTCAAGAGCGTCCTCGTAAGCATAGTACGTGTGAGTGCCGGCGAGAGCCGGGGCATAGACGTGGAGGGAAACGGTTCTAAGGGGACCGTTATTTTTCATTTGATGAATTTGCCCTCGTGGTGCATGAAAATATTCATCAGCCGTAAGAGCCGTCTGCTTCTTAAGCTGCGGGAAGCCGTAAGCATCAAGCCCGTAAATACAATTGGACAGGGTCCCCTCCAGGACAAGCGCACAGCCGATCGACCTGCCGTGGTCGTGTATCCAAGTTTGCGCGCCCGGCGGCAGATGGACTAGTACAATTTCCGCGGCATTGCTGCGGAAGAGACAAGTTCGGCCGTAAGGAAGTCCTTTCGGCTCCGTCACATCATCTTTGAACACTTCGGCTGTCAGTCCCTGCTCTGCGATCCATTGCTGCAAAATGCGCGGGGACGGTTTCCTTATGGAATCGAGCGTTTGCTCGAGTGTTTCGATCCCTTTCATGCTCATTTCTCCTCCGTGATTCAATTTTATTTATGAATTTGATCAATTTTCCTTATACTTATGTATGCTGTCGCGCCCATTGGGGTGATGACTTATTAAGAATGTTTTAAGAATTCAGCTCTGCCTTTGTTAAGATTTTGCAGCTATACTGTATTCAGCAACAAGACGCCTACAAGATATGTCATCATGTGAAGGAGGTCGGCCGGTTATGACGCAGCCCACGATTCTATTGGTGGATGACGAAAAAGAAATCATCGACCTGCTCGAAATATATTTAAAGAACGAAGGTTTCCATCTGCTTCGCGCAGGCAGCGGGACTGAGGCTCTCCAATTGCTCGAAAAAGAAGATGTCGATCTGATCGTGCTCGACATCATGATGCCGAAGATGGACGGAATCCAAACGTGCATGAAAATCCGCGAGCAAAGAAACATGCCGATCATCATGCTTTCCGCCAAAAGCCAGGACATGGACAAAATTTTGGGACTCAGCACAGGAGCCGATGATTATGTCACGAAACCGTTCAACCCGCTGGAGCTAATCGCCCGCATCAAGTCGCAGCTTCGCCGTTATACGCGGCTGAATGTCTCGCTTCCGAATAAGGAGTTTGAACTGGAAATCGACGATCTCACGATTAATACATCGACGCACGAGGTCAGGCTGGACGGTCGGGAAATTAAATTGACCCCTCGGGAGTTTGCGATTTTGGAGCTGCTTGCCCGTCATCGCGGAAAAGTGTGGAGCATCGAAAAAATTTACGAGGCTGTTTGGAGAGAAGCGTATTTGAATTCGGATAACACGGTAATGGTCCATATCCGCAAAATACGAGAGAAAATCGAGGATAATCCTCGGAAACCAAGGTTCATCAAAACGGTTTGGGGAGTTGGATATAAAGTTGAGTAAGTCATTGAAAGTTAAAAAACCTCGGAAGCCTATGCTTGAGCGCTTTCCCTTCACATGGTTTCCGTTTACGCTGCTGCGGGCATTTATCTACTTCATTATCGATATGTACCATCTGGCTCGCAATCATGTGGAACGAAGCGTTCGTCTTCAACTGGTCTTGACATTTTCCGCTTGCTTTGGGGCCGCTCTTCTGTTCTACGGAATAAGCTCGGCCTTATTCGGACAGATCAATAAAGGAACGGTCATCGATTATACGATGGGCATCGAACGCATTGATAACGAAGCCCGGAACCTGGTTCGAATTCTGGAACCGCCTTCTTATGAAGACGAAATAGAAGCTGAAGAACCGGTTGCTCCCTCGGAAGTGGCCGTTGAAAGGATACCGGAGCCGGGAATCGTTCAACACCATGCGACCGAACCGGGCAGCCCCGGTCATCCGCCCGATACGCAAATGGAAGACGATCCGAACAAGCGGCGGCAGGACGATTACGAAAACCGGCTGCGCTCGTTCACTTCCACCGTCAAACGACTGGCAGCTAATGAGAAGTTTAAAATTGTAGTTACCGATCTTTACGGGAAAGTCGTTTTCCGCAGTGAAAACGCCCCTGAGATGTATGTGGACGTACACAGCGTCATTCGCAATGCGATGGATACCCGAAACGATTTCCGGGATTCGCGTACGGAATTTTCCAGCTTCTATCCGGTTACGTATAACAATCAAAAATCTTACTTGGTCGTGACAGGCATCCCGCAGCCGCATATTAGCTATGTGAAAGGTCAAAGTCCGATTTCGATGCTTAGCGCGTTGGGCGTCTTTATCTTCCTGTTCTACTTTATGACGCAGCGCAAAATGCGTTATTTGGAAGAACTTGCCGGAGGCTTGCGGATCATCTCTACCGGAAATTTAGACCACAGGGTGGTCGAGCGTTCACGCGACGAGCTCGGCTCCTTAGCCCGGGATATGAATCAAATGGTCAGCGAGCTGCAGCTCAAGATGGAGGAAGAGCGCCGGGCCGAACGATTGAAGAACGAGCTTGTCACGAATGTATCCCACGACCTTCGTACGCCTTTAACGCTCATTATGGGGTATTTGCGGCTGCTGCATGACAAGAACTATGAATCGCCGGAGCAAGCGGCAGGTTACGTCTCGATCGCCTACAGCAAAGCGGAAAAGCTGAAGGGGCTGATCGACGATCTGTTCGAGTACACGAAGCTCTCGAATCAAGACGTGCCTCTCCATAAGCGCGGAGTCGTGCTTAATGAAGTGCTGGAACAACTGCTGGAAGAGTATGTGACGCTTAGCGAAGAAGAAAAGTTGACGCTAATCCGAAGCATCCCGCAAGACAAGCTCATCGTTCAAGTCGATGTGGATAAAATCATCCGTGTCTTCGATAATTTATTGAGCAACGCGATCAAATACAGCCCGAAACCGGGCGTCATTTCGGTGGGGCTCGCCCAAGACAAACAACATGCCGTCGTTCGCATCAGCAATAAGGCGGATGCTTTGACACGGGAGGAGCTGGAGCTGTTGTTCGACCGGTTCTATCGCATCGATCCCGCCCGCGGCTCAACCACAGGCGGCTCCGGACTCGGCCTTGCGATCGCCAAAAGCATCGTCGAATCGCATAACGGCCAAATTTGGGCCGAGTCGGACGACGGAGACATACATTTTTATGTTAAACTGAAGCTGGTATCCTAAGGATACCGGCTTTTTACATCATGGAGAGGATGATCGCCATCATGCCCGGGTTTTTACTCGATTTGGACGGAACGTTATATCACGGCAACCGGCCGATTCCTTACGCCGCCGAATTTGTAAATTATTTGAGGGAGCGACGCTATCCGTTTTTATTTCTAACGAATAATTCTTCACGTACGCCGGATGAGGTGGCGGCGCATTTGGAGAAGACCGGAATCTCGGCGAATCCCTCGGAGGTGCTGACCTCTTCGCAGGCGGCGGCTTTATATCTGCGCAGATTGCCGCTGGCTAACAACCGGGTGCTGTGCATCGGGGAGCAGGGCTTGAGACTTGCGCTGACAGATGCCGGTTACGAGCTGGCCGAGCCCCACGATGAGGCGGGCACCGTATCGGCTGTCGTCCAAGGCATTGACCGTGCCTTCGATTACAACAAATTAAGGGCGGCGACCTCTCAGCTGCGCCGCGGCGCCATTTCGGTGTTGACCAATCCCGACCATCTGCTGCCCTGGAACGGCGAGCTAACACCGGGCGCAGGCTCCATTGCCGCATCGATCGAGCGGGCTTCCGGCATCGCCCCCGTCGTGATCGGCAAGCCGTCAAGCATCGTCATGCAAATTGCGGTGGACAAGCTGCGGCTTCCCGCTTCGGATATTTGGACAGTCGGCGATAACTTGGCGACGGACATCAGCGGCGGCGCAGCCATCGGCAGCCGGACGGCGCTCGTTCTGACCGGGCTTGTGACGGCGGTAACGGCCGCGGATGATATGAGCCGCAGCGGTGTAACGCCGGACGTCATATGCAATCATTTAATGGAACTGGCCGAGGCGATCGGGTAAACGATCGCCTCTTTTTTTTGGTTTGACTTTTAGAAAAGTCGCTGTTATTATTTAAACTACTTAATTATTTTGTACTCAACTATTAAGTAATAAAAAATTAAATCAATGAATTAAAAGTGTCCATTTGAAGGAGGTGACATTGCGATGGAAACATCCCGCGAGGCTCAAATCGAACGGTTCCAGCGAGCGTTCTTTACCTTGTTCAAAAAGCTTGGTCCTGAACTTGGTTTACCTGACCATATTACGCTAACCGGACCGCAGACCATGATGCTTTACACGATCAGCCAAATGGGCCCCTGTCCCGCCGGCAAGCTCGCCGGCAAGATGGAGGTTACCCCCAGCGCGATTACTGTCATGATCGACCGGCTCGTCCAGAACGGATTCGTGGAACGGAAGCATGACGAACTGGACCGAAGAATTGTGCTGCTTCAAGCCACGGATAAAGGCAAGGAAGTACTGAAAGAGCTGAACAAGCTGCGAACCGCGGCTATCCACACCTACTTGTCTCATGTAGAGGCGGATGAATTGGAATTATTTTTGACCACATTCGAAAAAATTGTTAAAAAAATCGAAGAATAACGGGCGTTTTCATAATGAAATACTACCTAGAGGAGGAGCCAACTATGGAGGTAAAACTAAATGCGGAGGATACAACGACAAAACACCGCGGCCTGCTGATCTCAGGGCTTATTATCGCGATGCTGTTCGGCGCCTTGGAAGGGACGATCGTCGGCACAGCCATGCCGCGTATCGTCGGGGAGCTCGGCGGACTTAGCCTGATGACTTGGCTGACGACCGCTTATATGCTGACTTCTACGACGATCGTTCCGATCGCAGGGAAGCTCGCCGACTTGTTAGGACGGAAATCGGTGTACGTATCTGGCCTCATCATTTTTATGGTCGGTTCCGCGCTTTGCGGAATGTCGCAGACGATCGAGCAGCTGATCTTCTTCCGTGCGCTGCAAGGGCTGGGCGGCGGGATTATGATGCCGATGGCAATGATTATTATCGGGGACATTTTTACAGGTGAGCAACGGGCCAAATGGCAAGGGGTATTCGGCGCCATCTTCGGTCTTGCTTCCGTTATCGGGCCGCAGGTCGGCGGCTGGATCGTGGACTCGCTGAACTGGCATTGGGTGTTCTACATTAACTTGCCGGTCGGGATTATCGCGACGATTCTGATTTCACTAGGGTTAAAAGGTGTCAAAGCGGAAGGTCCTGTTCGGTTCGACGTTGCGGGTATGGCTACGATGATCATCGGGGTTGTTTCGCTGCTGCTTGCTTTGACGTTCGGAGGAACGGAGTTCGCATGGACATCCTGGCCTATTATCGGCATGTTCGTGCTATCGGCTATCTCTTTAACGGCCTTTGTATGGATTGAATCGAAAACAAGCGAGCCGATCCTGCCTGTACGTTTATTCAAAAATAGGACGTTCACGGTCGTCAACGGCATCGGTTTCTTTATGAGCATCGGGATGTTCGGCGCGATTATGTTCGTTCCGCTGTTCATGCAGGGCATCGTCGGCATTAGCGCTTCCGCTTCGGGAACCGTCATGACGCCTTTGATGGTTACGATGATCATCGCCAGCGTGATCGGCGGTCAAATCGTGTACAAAATCGGTCCGAAGCTGCAAATGAGCATCGGGATGATCATTATGGCCATCGGCTTTCTGCTGTTGACCACCATGAGCATCGATACGAGCAAGCTTGCCGCCAGCGGCATCATGATGGTGATCGGGCTCGGCATGGGACTGGTGATGCCGCTCTTGACGTTAATATTGCAAGAAAGCTTTCCGAAATCCGAGCTGGGCGTCGTGACGAGTTCCAGCCAGTTTTTCCGCCAGATCGGCGGTACGTTCGGGATGACCATTCTGGGCGTAGTAATGAACAATCGTTCGGATACGCTGCTGTCCGAAAACCTGGTGCCCGTGCTGAAACAGCTTCCTCAGCAGGGCGGCGCGATGGTCGAGAAAATTACGGCCTCCATTCATACGAATCCGCAGGCGTTGTACTCGGCGCTGTTAAGTCCGGAGACGCTGAGCCAATTTCCGCAAGAGCTTATTCATACGATTGTTCCGATCGTGAAATCAGCGCTTGTCGATTCGCTGCACGCCGTGTTTTGGTTCGGGCTGATGTTCGTGCTGCTGGGCGCTCTGCTGACGCCGATGCTCGGCAAAATCAAGCTGGTCAAACAGCCGCGCAAAAAACGCGGCAAGGCGGTTTCAAGCGATGTTGCAACCGAGTAACTGACAAAGGCTATGAAAAACTCCCGCAATCACTGAATAAACAGTGCTTGCGGGAGTTTTATTTATGCGCGGGCGGCGGCTTTACCTGTTAATCCTCGATCGGCTTGCCGTATTCCTTGAGACGGTCGTTCAACGCGTCTTCGGCCAGACGCTCCAGCCAACGCAGCTCAATCTCCGCATGCTCCAAGCGCCCCTTCATCATATGCAGCACGGCGCGCGGCACTTGATCGATATGACTGTCGTACAGCTCTCGCAAGGAAGCGGCGAGCTTCCGCTGTTCCTCGAGCTTACCCTGCAGCAAGTCGTGGATCCGCTTCGGGTCGCCGTGCTTGGCAAAGGCCAACGCCGCATACATCGGATGATACACAGCTTTGTTCTCGGCGAACTGCTTGTCGAGCAGCTCTTGGAATAGCCGTCTCCCCGATTCCGTAATGCGGTACACGGTGCGGTCCGGCCGGCCCGCGCTATGCTTGATCGTCTCGATGGCCATCACATAGTCCGCCTTAGCCAGCGTGTCAATCGCGTAATACAGCGAGCCTTCCTGCATTTTGATATAATGCAGCATTCCGCGCTCTTTCATCTTTTGTCGCATTTGATAGGGATGGCTGTCGTTTTCCATCAGCAGCCCCAAGATGACGAGCTTCATGGACATCGATGGTCCACCCGCCTTACAGATGACCGTGCTGTACGGTCGATTCTTCGCCTTCGCCCGCTCCGCCCGGCTTCTGCTGGCCGCGCTGCCCAAGCTCCATCTTGGCTTTGCCCATCAATAAGACGAACATCAGTCCTAACGCTGCGACCAAGATCGAGACCTGGAACACGAACGCAATCGAATCGGCAAGCCCGATAATCAATTTGTCCATGATTTCCTTCGGCACCGCTTGCCGGAACTGTTCACTGAGCAGCACTTGCGGATCGGCAGGCGTCTGTGCGGAAGCGTTGTCCGGCATGAGCTCGACGATCCGGTTCTTCAGCGCATACGACTGGATCGTACCAAGTACGGTCACGCCGACGGCCGAGCCGATCGAACGGAAGAACGACACCAGCGACGTAACGACGCCGCGGTATTGGAAGCTGACGCTTTGCACGGACGAAATCGAAATCACCGGGAACTGTGTTCCGATTCCGAGTCCGAGAACGATCATGTACATCGTCACCAGCCATCTCGGCGTATCGACCGCCACCGTGCCGAGCAGTACGGTGGCGACGAGCAGCAAACCGGCGGAGAACAGCATGATGCTGCGAAACGACGCGTTACCGAGAAAACGTCCGCTGAATGCGCTGCTGGCAACCACACCGAGCATCATCGGGGTTAACACGAGTCCTGCGCTTGTCGCCGAGCCTTGAAACACCCCTTGAACGAACAAAGGAATATACGTTGCAGCCGATATCATCAGCGCCCCGTAGAAAAAGCTGATCCCCATGCTCGCCGTAAACAATCGGGACCGGAACAGCGGAAACGGAATGATCGGCGCGGAAGCGGCACGTTCGATAAAATAGAATCCCACGAATAAAACGGCCGCCGCCACGAACAGGCCGATAATGACCGGCGAATTCCACGCGTAATCCTTGCCCCCGAGCTCGAGGCCGAGCATGAGAGCGATGATCGAAGCTGCGAAGACGAGCGTGCCGAGCCAGTCGACCTTGAGGTTCTTGTTTTTCGGCAATACCGGGTGATAGAACAGGGATATGAGGATCAATGAGACAACTCCGAGCGGCAGATTGATATAGAAAATCCACTGCCAATTGACATAATCGGTGAAATAGGCGCCCGCAAGCGGTCCCAGCACGCTGGAAATACCGAAGACAGCGCCGAACAGCCCCTGCGCCTTCCCGCGCTTCTCCGGAGGGAAAATATCGAAGACGATTGTGAACGTAAGCGGCATCAACGCACCGCCTCCGATCCCTTGAATCGCGCGGTAAATAATGAGCTGCAGCATCGATTCGGACGTGCCGCACAGCGCGGAACCGATCATAAAGACGATCAGCCCGAGCAGGAAAAACAGCTTGCGTCCGTACATATCGCCGAGCTTGCCGAATATCGGCATCGATACGACGTTGGCGATCAAGTACGCCGAGAATACCCAAACGAACTGATCCAATCCCCCAAGCTCGCCCAGGATGGTCGGCATGGCCGTAGATATGATTGTTTGGTCAAGCGCAGCCAGCAGCAGTGCCAGCATCAGGCCTGTCACTGTCCACGGAATGTTCGATTTTTTAGTTGCTTCCATCTCAACAGGTCACCTACTTCTTAAATATTTAACTCTAAAGCAATTATACTCAAATTTGAATATATGGCAACTTTCTTCATCGTTTGCCCTTCCCTCTCAAGTAGCATATAATGAAGTGTGACTCACACGTTCACACCTTGGAGAGGGGGTACAACGTGAACCTCAACCAATTGGAAACGTTAATTACGATTTCGAAAACGATGAGTTTCCGCAAGGCCGGTGAAATCTTAAACTTGACGCAGCCGGCCGTGTCCGCCCAAATCAAGAGTTTGGAGGACGAATTCAAAACGGTACTGATTGACCGGAACCAACCGGTCACGCTAACCGATAGCGGTCGCGTGTTTCTCGAGCATGCCATAATGATCCTGCAGACGGTTGAGGATCTGAAGCAGCGGCTCGAAGATTTGAACCAAACGCCGCAGGGCCATATTCATCTGGGCACGACAACTTCAATCGCGATGCAAATTTTGCCGCGGGTTCTCTCTTATTTTCAAGACCAATTTCCGCTGATCAAAACGACGATCCATTCCATGTCAACTTCGCAAATTATGCAAAGCGTCGAGAACGGAACGATCGATATCGGCATCACGTATTTGTTCGACAAGCATCCGTCCCTTGAAAGCTCGGTGCTTTATTATGACACCTTCGAGCTGACGGTAGCCCCGGATCACCCACTGGCCCGGTACGCCCATGTGCCGATCGAACGCCTTCACGATTTGTCGCTCATCATGCTGTCCCCCGAAACGGCCGGCCGCCGATTCGTCGATCAAGTGTTCAAGGAACTGAACATCACGCCTCAGATCGTGATGGAGCTGTCCAGCAGCGAAGAAGTGAAACGGATGGTCGAGCTGAATCTCGGCGCGGCGATTATCTCGAAGCTATCGATTCAAAACGAGCTGCGGCTCGGTACGCTTAAAATGGTGAAAGTGAACGAACTGGAAATCAGTCATCCCGTCGGCGTCGTCTACAAGTCCGGGCGTTATTTAAGCTCGGCATTACATCAGTTTTTGCAGGACTTGAAAGGTATGCAGGAAACTCAATTCATCGGTTCGGAGTGAGACAAAAGATGAAATTCGATTTACATACCCACCACGAGCGCTGCGGCCATGCGACGGGCACGATACGCGATTACATCGAAGCGGGTATCGCCCACGGACTTCAGGTAATCGGCATCAGCGATCACTCTCCTTATTTCGCCAGCGACGAAGATCGGGCGCAGCCCGGCATTGCGATGGCCAAAAGCGAGTTCAAGCGTTACGTTGACGAAGTGTTGAAGCTGAAAGCGGAATATGCCGGGCGCATCGATGTGCTGCTCGGCGTGGAGTCGGACTTCTTCCCGGAGCACGCTGATGTGTACCGCGACGTTTATAAGCTGTACCCGTTCGATTACATCATTGGATCCGTCCATTTGTCGGGCGGGGTGAGCATCTTTAACAAGAAGCGCTGGAACGGCTTGTCCGATCGGCAAAAAGTCGAGCAAAAAGAGCTGTACTATGATCTGATCGAGCAATCGGCCCGCAGCGGGATGTTCCATATTCTCGGGCATATCGACGCGATGCGCGGGTTTTATCCGGCGTTCTCGGACATCAAGACGGAAGCGGTGGACCGGACGCTCAAGACGATCGGCGAATGCGGCATTGCGATCGAAATCAACACATCTGGCAAAACGAAGGCGTGCGGAGGCTGGTACCCGATCGACGCCATTCTCGAGCGGGCCCTGCACTATGGCGTGCAAGTCACCTTCGGTTCGGACGCGCACGTTCCGAGTCGCGTCGGGGACGACTGGAACGAAGTCGCCGCGCGGCTGAAGGAGATCGGCTACCGCGAATGGGTGTACTACAAGGAGCAGCGGCCGCAAGTCGTGCCCTTGTAAGAGAAGCTCCTGATCGGAGCCCTTCCGTGGAAGATACTTTCTGATATCTTAAGCAAACCTGCGCACAACTCAAATAGCGGGACTGTGACGAGCACAGTCCCGCTATTTTTCATGATGCCGCAATGCATACGCGAAATACCGCCCTCTGCTTCCCGCAAGGCGGCACGGCCGGCATGAGCCGGGCTACCGGCGAGCCGAACCGCCGGGCCGGCGGCCAGGCGGCGCAGACGACCGCTTCACGGAGGGCTTGCTTGCCTGAGGGCGGCGAAGCGACGCCGTTTTCACCGATCCCCCGCCCAGCCCGCCGAAGCCGCCAAAGCCGCCGATCAGCTTGAACACCGGGCCGATTTGCTTCATGATGGTGATCACCTTCTGCACCTTACCCATCGTGGAAATGATGCCGTCCAGCCCGCCTACGCGGTTAAAGAGCGACATGAAGCCGAAACCCGACTCGCCGCCCGCAGCGGCACCCAGACCGCCTGTCGCCGCTCCGCCGGCAAACGGATTAAACAACCCTTGAACTTCCGCCGTGTTAAGCTGCGGCTGCGGATTCGCGATCCGCGGCTTACGCACATTCCCTGGACGACCGCCCTTTCCCGTCGCTGCCGATGCGCTTGCCGCCTGCTTCCGGCGGCCTGAACCGGGGGCGGCCTTTGGCTTTTGGCTCCCTGAGCGGGGGGCAGCCTTTGGCTTCTGGCTCATACGATGTTCACCCTTCCTTCTCCTGATTTCTCGGACACTCCGATTCATCTATACACCCTAGCTTATGACCATTCCGTCGCACAGGTTTGTACCTTCACCCAATCCTATAAAATGGGTTATGATTAGATGAAGCCGTTGGATTAGATGGACTCATTCTGCGAGCGGGAGGCCTGACCGATGAGGATGACGTTGGAAACGAAAATGATGGCGATCCTCTTCCTGGTGACAACCCTGACACTAGGCATTGTCGGATTCACCCATTACCAACTCTCCAAAAATAAGCTGTACCAGCAATTGGAGGAGCAAACGCTCGACACGCTGAGCAATGCCGCCGACAACTTGGACGCCTACCTGAGAGTGCGCACGGCCGAGGCCGAAATCATCAGCCGGACGACGGTGATCCGAAGCGGCACCCTGCCGGAGAAGCTCGCTTATTTGGCTAAAGAGCTGGAGCAAGGGCTGGAGCGCCATTACTTGTCCATCGGCATTGCCGATCTGCAGGGCAACCTGACGCTGTCGGACGGCGAACAGGGCAGCCTTGCCCACACAGCCGCTTTCGCAACCGCGCTGCAAGGAAAATCCGCTGTCTCCGACCCGTATATCGGGCAAATGACGAATACTTCCGTCATCTCTATTCTCGTTCCCGTCTTTAACGAGGAACGGCATGTGACCGGTGTGCTCAGCGTCGCGCTGGACGCCCGGAGCGTGTTCTCGTCGCAGCTGAATTTGGACGATCCGGCTAAACAGCGGCGCATCATCGTCGTCAACATGGAGTCGACCGTGCTCTACAATACGGACTCTTCCAAAAATTTCGTCTTGAATTACCGGCGCGATTTTCCCGCATTTACGGATCAGTACGATATCGTCTCGGAGCAAGACCGGGGCTCGATCCAGACGGTAATCAGCTTCGGTCCGTCCAAGTCTTTCTTTGTGAGAATGCCGCTGACGAACTGGATCGTCCTGCTCTCGGTCGGCTTATCCAACTTCGAAGCACCGCTTCGCTCGCTCTTGTATACAACGCTCCTGATTATCGCGGCGGCCGAGCTGTGTCTTTTCCTCATCATCCGTCTCACCGTCAACCGTTTCATTATCAGGCGGCTGAAGCCGATCCTGAAAGCGACCGAATCGGTAGCGGACGGCAACTTTTACACGAGCCCTCTGGATCATTCATCCAGCGACGAGCTCGGGCAATTGTCGCAGTCGGTCAATGGCATGATTCAAAATTTGCGCAGCTTGTTCGAGCCGTTCGAAGCGTTTATTCGTGAGAACAAATATGCCATGATCGTGACGGACGCCGCATATAAGATCACGTACTTTAACCGGCAAGCCGAACAATTGCTCGGGTACTCGGCCATCGACGTCATTCATAAGAAAACGCCGCACATTTGGCTGGACCCTCAACAGCTGGCGGAGCGGGCGGCCTTGTATGCGCAGGAGCTCCAGGAGCCTATTCCGGCGGACTGTACCGCCTTTTTCATAAAAGCAGCGCGCAAAATGACGATGGATACCGAGTGGTTATGGCTGCATCGGGTTGGAGCGCGCATTCCCGTTAACGTCAACGTCAGCACGATGATCGGTGCGAAAGGCAAGGTGAAAGGCTTCGTCCTCATTGCCCAAGATATTCGAGGATATAAGGAAACGCTCGAGTCGAGAAATCGGCTGCTTAACATTATGGAGAACGCCCACGATTTTATCGCTTCGTTCGATAAGCGCGGGGACATGTTCTACATCAATCAGGCGGGACTGCAATTACTCGGTATTGAGAAGCTGGATGAGGATACGTGCAATATCGGCAACTACTTGGTCGGCGAGATGGCGTTCCGCTTATCGAAAGGCGTGAGGAACGCCGAGGAACGCGGGTTCTGGGAGGAGGAGATCGAATTCCGGACCGCCCGCGGGGAGCGAATCGTGACCTCGCAAACGCTGGTCGCCCACACCTCGACCGACGGTCGGGAAACGTACTATTCGACGATCGTCCGCGACATCCGCGAGCAGAAGCGCATTCAGCGGGCCATACTCGAAGCCAAGGAAGAAGCGGACGAAGCGAACCGCTCCAAGAGCTTGTTCCTCGCGCGCATGAGCCATGAAATCCGCACCCCGCTGAACGGGATCATGGGGCTGTCGCATCTGATGCAGCGCTCGGAATTGTCGGACATTCAAGCCGATTACATGCACAAAATCGTCGCCTCCTCCCAGTCGCTGCTCGGCATCATCAACGACATTCTTGATTTTTCCAAAATCGAAGCGGACAAGCTCGACATCGAGCGCATCTCCTTCTCCCTGGGCGGCATCGTCAAGCGGTTAAACGGCACGCTTAGCGTGCTCATCGGCCATAAGCCGGTAGAGCTCGTAGCCGATATCGGGCACGAGGTGCCTGACGAGCTGGCAGGTGATCCGCTCCGGCTCGAGCAAGTGTTATTGAACCTGCTCAGCAATGCGGTGAAATTTACCTCGCAAGGCCAGATCGAATTCGGCATTAGCCTCCATCGCGCCAACGCCGCGTCCATCTGGCTCGACTTTAGCGTCAAGGATACGGGTGTCGGCATGAACGCAGCGCAGCTGGAGCACCTGTTCGAGCCGTTCGTCCAAGCGGACGGCTCGACGAGCCGCAAGTACGGCGGCACCGGTCTGGGCCTCGTCATCGCCAAAAGCCTGATCGAGCGCATGGGCGGCGAGCTTCGGGTCCGCAGCCTCGAAGGCCAGGGCAGCGAGTTCGGCTTCAGGCTGCCTTTCCCGGTCATCCCCGGGCAAGGGGCGGAAGCCGGGAAGTTCCCGTATCAGGCGCTGGTTGCGAAGGATCATCCGGCGACGTGCCGCTTATGGCAGGGGGCGCTCGCTTCAATCACCGGCGAAGCTTACGGCGTGCTTACATGGAAAGATGCGCTGCGCCGGATCGTCGAAGCCCCGCCGGATATCGCCTTTCTCGACATGGAATCGGCGGATATGTACGGGGAGGAAACGTGGTTCGAGCTGAAACGGGAGGCAGATCGCCAAGGTGTCCTGACGGTGGCGTGTACGACCCTGGCCGGTCGAGACGCCCTGCTTCTTGTCCCCGAACAACTGCGGCCCGATTGGATCATGGTCAAGCCGTTCAGTCGGTACGAGCTCGCCGACGTCCTGTCCGTCGTACGGGACAAGCGGCGGCAGACGGCACCCGAGGCCGCACAGCTCGAGCAAGTGTACGGCGAGACTCAAGCGGGGCACATTCTGCTGGTGGAGGACAACCGTATCAACCAGACGGTCGCCCGGGAAATTCTGGTCTCGCACGGGCTGCAGGTTACGGTAGCGGGCGACGGCTTTGAAGCGCTGCAGCGGTTGGAAGAGGCCCGCTTCGATCTCGTGCTGATGGATCTGCATATGCCAGGGCTCGACGGCATCGAAACGACGAAGCGCATTCGTACAGATGCCGCCTTCGTCCGCCTGCCGATCATCGCCTTGACGGCCGACGCTACGAAGGAACAGCGGGAAGCGTGCTTGAAGGCTGAGATGAATGAGGTGCTGACGAAGCCGGTTCAGCCCGAGAAGCTGATCCGCACCGTGGCGCAATGGCTGCCTTCGGCCCAACCGCTGACGGCGGCGTCCAAGGAAATCACGGACGCAGACTTATCCGATGCCGGCACGGGAGGATGGTCCTTCGAAGGGCCGCTCGACACGAAACGCGCACTCGCCTTTTTGGGAGGACGTGAACAGATGTATATCCAATTATTGGACGCTTTTTTGCTGGAATATGGCAGGATCGGGGACAAGCTATCGCTGACGGACCCTGCGGACCGCCACGATGCGCATCGGATCGTTCACTCGCTGCGCGGAGCCGCGGGCAATTTGGGGGCAAAGGACGTGTTCCTCACTGCGGGAGCACTTGAAGAAGCGCTACAAACAGGGATCGGCGCGCTGCCGGAATTGACCGTTCGTTTAAAAGATCAGCTCGAACAACTGACACAAGCAATTCGAGAGCTGCCTTTTCGACAAAAGGATACATAGACTAACGGCCTTCACCCCTATATAATTTATACGAATATGCCAAAAGTGTTTGGTAAGTGTTAGCGTCTCTAACATTTGATCGTTTAAAGGCGGGTGGCCGATAGCGTGTACAAGGTACTTATCATAGAAGATGATAATATTATTGGAGAAATGCTCAGACTGTATTTGACCGAGGAGCGCTTCATCGTATTTCGCGCAGAAACCGGCAAGGACGGCATGATGGCGCTCGGCACCTTTAAACCGGATATCCTTCTTCTGGATTTAATGCTGCCGGACGCGGAAGGAGTCGGCCTATGCGCCACGTTCCGGGATTTGACGACGGCGCCGATTATCGTCGTCTCCATGAAGACGAACGTGACCGACCGCATACAGGCCCTTACGGCCGGCGCCGACGATTATCTCTGCAAGCCCTTCAGCATGCAGGAGCTGAAAGCCCGTATCGATGCGGTTTTGCGCCGCTCCCTGGTCGCGCCGGCATTGCCTGAAGCCGTCGAAACGGATCGCGATCCGGGCGACGAGATTCAACTGGATGCCGACCGGCGAATGCTCATCGTGCGCGGGAACTACGTAGAGATTACCTACTCCGAATACGAAATTATGAAGCTGTTCTGCCACAATCCCGGCAAAGTATTTTCCCGGGAAGAATTAATCAACGCCGCCCGCGGCTACGATTCGTTCGTGAACGACCGGGCGATCGACGTGCATGTGACCAATTTGCGCAGAAAAATCGAGTACCGTCCGAAGGAGCCCGTTCATATTAAAACTGTCTGGGGCGTCGGATATAAGTTTATTCCATAGCCATAGCCCGCTCCCCCGCGGTAACAAGCCGACTTCCGTTTAAGCGGAATGTCGGCTTATTGTCGATAAATTAACAGGCGCTTAACGATTATTCCCAAACTTTCCAAATACATTCACCTTATACTGGAAAAAGTTAAGGTTTACTGGGAGGATAGGATCACCGTGATCGGAGATATCGCTAGGCATGTATGGCACAGTGTGCTTGATGTAGGGTTATTTCTTGTTTGGACAAACCGGTGGAATCAGGCTGCGGCGCGAAGCGCGGCCATACGCCGCTTGATGGCCGCAGGCTTGCTCTGGGGACTTGCCGACCTCTTGTCCTTCGTTATTGCTTTCCCCGGGCAGCAAGCCGGTATCCGGGAATGGAGTCTTTACCTGCTGCTCTCCTTGTCGCTTCATGCCGCCGCCTTATTAGTTGGCGCTTATGCACTCGACTTTCCGTTAACGCGCAGCCGACGGCCCTACTGGAGGCCCTGCCTGACCAAGCACCGCTGTATGATGGAGCAGTTGAACCGGCTCGTGAATAAAGAAATTCCTTTTACCGTCGTTCTTTTCCAGATTCACAACCTGCAGGATATGAAGAAACGGTATGGTCCTGACGTTTGCCAAAGCTTACTCGATACGATGTCGGCCCGTATTCAGGGAAGGCTTCAGGCCGATTGGCGCATGAGCTTATCCGAAGACAATCTGTTTTGGATTTGCGTGGAGGGCGGAACGCGTGAGGAGCTTATCGAATGGAAATTTATAACCAAGTGCGAGCTGGTCAAGCCTTGGATGGTCCGATCCAAACACTTCTACGCCGAGGTTGCGTCCTCTCTCGTCACCTATCGGGGCGACGAGGAAGGGTTGGCAGCGCTGGTGGAACGTGCGCTAGGCTCGTTACGCCTTCCCCACCCGGAGCATTTGGGCGTGACTGTTCAGCCTGACCCGGAAGCGGCTCGGCGCGCCGAATTGACCGAGCACCTGCGCGACGCCTTGAAGCTGGGACAATTCAGCGTACATTACCAGCCGCAATTCGATATTCGCAGCGGCCGGGTGCGCGGCTTCGAAGCGCTGCTGCGCTGGCGCCATCCGGAGCACGGCTTCATCTCGCCCGCCGAATTTATTCCGCTGACCGAGGCGTCCGGCCTGATCGTACCGCTCGGCATGTGGGTGCTGCGCCAAGCGTGTGAGACGGGCACTTCCTTGCTCGGCGTGTTCCCGGATGCCGTCATGTCCGTGAACGTGTCCGCCGTCCAGATTAACGACCCGGACTTTCCCGAATGCGTGAAGGAGATCGCCCGTTCCGCCGGGCTGCCGCCCCACCGTCTCGAGCTGGAAGTGACCGAAACGGCGCTGATAGCTTCGCTTGAATATGCGCAGCGGCAGCTAATGCGATTAAGCCAGGCCGGCATTATACTCGCGCTTGATGATTTCGGGGTCGGTTACTCCTCGTTGAACTACTTGAAAAAGCTGCCCTTCCATGTGGTGAAAATCGACAAGAGCTTCACGAACGATCTCACCACCCCGAAGGAAGCGAAAGTGACCGAAGCGATCATTCAGCTTGTCAAACATCTCGACTACCGTGTCGTGGCCGAAGGAGTGGAAACCTTCGATCAGTTGAACCGGCTGAAAGAGATGGACTGCGACGTCGCTCAAGGCTTCCTGCTGAGCAGGCCGCTTGCGCCGGAGCAGCTGCCGGCATTTATCGCTAAACACCTCGTCCACCCGTAACCGGCCTCCGGGGTTGTGTTCCCCTTTCCAGCCTAAGAGGTCCGGGCCTTCATGTCAGCGGCTTTTCGCCTTCGTGAGACTTGCTTCAGCGCCTCGCTTCCCAAAAACAAAAAGACCCTTACGACGCGCGTAAGGGTCTACAAGTATGAGCTGCGCTTAATGCGCCACCGCGTTATACGTCATGATCCAGATCGAGCCCGCCACGATGGTCAGCAGGATGATCAAACCGAGAATGAGCGCCATGATGTTCCAACGGGCATTCTCTCCTTCCTTCAGATGCATAAAGAACAGCAGCTGAACGGCGAATTGCAGCACCGCCATGACGAGAATCAATAAGATCGTGCCGGTCTGGCTCATCATTTTGTTCATCACGACCACGAGCGGAATGACCGTCAGCACAATCGAAAGCAGAAATCCAATGACGTAGGACTTCAGGGAACCGTGCGAGCCGTTGTGTGAGCCGTGTTGCTCGTGTCCGTGTCCGTGCGAAGAAGCCGCGTTTATACGCTCCATCCTACATCACCCCCATCAAATAAACGACCGTGAACACGAAAATCCAGACGACGTCGAGAAAATGCCAGTACAGGCTGATTACTTCGACCTTGCGTTTGGTGACCGGCGTAATGCCTCTGCGGCGAAGCTGAAGCATGAGGCCGACCATCCAGACGAGCCCGAGCGAGACGTGCATACCGTGCGTCCCGACCAGGGCGTAGAAGCTCGACAGGAACGCGCTGGTGCTGATTGTCGCTCCTTCGTGCACCATATGCACGAATTCCGACACCTCCAGCGTAATGAAGGCAGCGCCCAGCAGCGCGGTTACCCCCAGCCAGCCGATCAGCTGGTTTTTCTTGCCTTGATGCATCGCGAGCACGGCGAGACCGCTCGTGAAGCTGCTCGTAAGCAGGATGAACGTCTCGGCGATGATACCGGGCATGAGGAACAGTTCTTCCGGCGTCGGTCCGCCGTTCGTATTGGCACGAAGAACGACATACGTAGCAAACAAGGTGCCGAATAAGATACAGTCGGTAATGAGGAAAAGCCAAAACCCAAACGTTTTGAGCGACTCTTGGTCGTGATGGCCGTCGTCGTGCGCATGATCGTGCGAGTCATGCCCATGTCCGTTGTGAACTGCCGTGTGCGCCATTAGACTTTCGCCTCCCTTAACGTTCTTTCCGTCCGTTCGATTTCGTCGACCGGGATATAATAATCAGTATCATAGGTGAACGAGCGTACCAGCATGCAAATGGCGACGCCGACCAGCGCTGGAATCGTCAGCCACATCCAATCCCAGACGAAGCCGAATCCGGCAAAAAACCAGAACGCCGACATGATGAACGGAATGCCGGAGTTTTTCGGCATGTGGATCGGTTCGTACTTCGGCTTAACCGTATCCGAAGGGTTGATTCCGTTCGCGCGCTGCTGCTTCGTTTCCCACCAATCGTCAAGCTTGCCCGCCTGAGGCACGACTGCGAAGTTATACACCGGCGCCGGAGAAGGAATCGACCATTCGAGCGTCCGGCCGTCCCACGGGTCTCCAGTCGTATCGCGTCTGTTCTGCTTGATGCTGTAGGCGATCTGCCATACTTGGAAGATGAAGCCGATCCCCATCAGGAACCCGCCGATCGTCGACACCATATTGAGCGGGCCCCAGCCCATGTCGAAGTCGTACGTGTACATCCGACGCGTCATGCCCATCAGACCGAGAATGTACTGCGGCATGAAGCAGACGTAGAAGCCGATGTTCCACAGCCAGAACGCCCATTTGCCGAGATGCTCGTTCAGCTGGAAGCCGAACATCTTCGGCCACCAGTAGTACAGGCCGGCAAAGTAACCGAACGCCACGCCCCCGATCAGCACTTGATGGAAGTGAGCGATCAGGAAATAGCTGTTGTGGAACTGGAAGTCGGCCGGTGCGACCGACAGCAGCACCCCGGTCATCCCCCCGACTACGAAGCATGGGATAAAGGCGATCGTCCATAGCATCGGCGTCGGGAAGGAGAGCCTTCCCCTATACATCGTAAACAGCCAGTTGAATATTTTGACACCGGTCGGTATCGCGATCGCCATCGTCGTTAAGGCGAAGAATGCATTGACGTCAGCGCCCGAACCCATCGTGAAGAAGTGATGCGCCCAGGTAAAGAACGACATCACGCTAATGCTGAACATGGCAAAAACCATGGATTTGTAGCCGAACAGCTTCTTCTTGGAGAACGTCGCCACAATCTCGGAGAAAATCCCGAATGCGGGCAAAACGACGATGTACACTTCCGGGTGACCCCACATCCAGATGAGGTTGATATACATCATCGGGTTACCGCCGCCGTCAAGCGTGAAGAAATGCGCTCCGACGAAACGGTCCAGAAATAACAACGCGAGCGTAACCGTCAAGATCGGGAAGGCGAAAATGATGATGACGCAGCTGGAAAAAACAGACCAGGTGAACATCGGCATTTTCATCAATTTCATGCCTGGCGCGCGCATCTTCAGGATCGTTACGATAAAGTTGATCCCCGTCGCCAAGCTACCGATACCGGAAATTTGAATGCCCCAAATATAAAAGTTTTGCCCGACGCCCGGACTAAACTGCAGGCCGGACAGCGGCGGATACGCGAGCCAGCCCGCATCCGGCGAGCCGCCGATAATGAAGGAGACGTTGAACAGCATCGCGCCCCAGAAAAACATCCAGAAGCTCAGCGAGTTCAAGAACGGATAGGCGACATCGCGCGCCCCGATTTGCAGCGGAACGACGATGTTGAACAGCCCGAACATGAGCGGCATGGCCATGAACAAAATCATAATGACGCCGTGCGTCGTGAAAATTTGGTTATAGTGCTCCGCATGCAGAAACTCGGCGTTCGGCACCGCGAGCTGCAGCCGCATCAACAGGGCGTCCACTCCGCCGCGGAACAGCATAAGAATGGCACAAATAATATACATGATGCCGATCCGTTTATGATCGACGCTCGTCAGCCATTCGCGCCACAGCCAGCCCCACTTTTTGAAGTACGTGAGCACGAACACGATAGCGACCATCGTAAGTCCGATACTGACCTGAGCGCCGAGGATGAGCGGATCGCCGGTTACGAAAAACTCGGAAGCAAATTGCTTGATCTTATCCAGCATGAGCGAACCTTCCTCTCGTCTAAATTAATGCCCCGCATGTTCGTGTGTCGTAGACGACTGCGGATTCGGCTTTGTTTCTATGACCGGCTGCGCCTTGGGAGCCTCGTTCTGTGCCGGTGCCCCGTGACCTCCGTGCGCTCCATGACCTTGGCCGTTAACCGCGTATTTCGTTACGATATGCCCGAATAAGCCTTCCGGGAACGAAGCATAATATTGCGGGTTGGATTTGCCTGGCTTGGCCAGCTCTTCATAGCCTTCCATCGATAACACCGGAGACGTGCGTTTCACGCTGCCGACCCACATCTTGAATTCTTCTTCCGACGTCGCTTTCACATCAAAGGTCATATCGGCAAAATGCTCGCCGCTGAAATTAGCGCCCGATCCGTAGTAAGTTCCCGGATGGTCCGCTTGCAGAAACAACGTCATCGCCATGCCTGACATCGTATACATCTGCCCCCCCAGCTGAGGAATCCAGAACGAGTTCATTGGCGCATCCGAGGTTAGCTCGAATTTAATCGGCACATCCTCGGGAATTTGCAAATAGTTCACCGTTGCAATGCCTTGCTCCGGATACATGAACAACCATTTCCAGTCCAGCGATGTCGCTTGAATCGTAATCGGCTTCTTCTCCGATGCGATCGGCTTCGAAGGTTCGAGCTCATACGTATACCGAACCGTTACGACGCCGAGCACGATGATAACCAGAATGGGAATGCCCCACCATACCGCCTCCATAACCGTACTATGCGCCCAGTCTGGCCGATAGGTCGCTTTCGTCCCCGGCTTATCGCGGTACCTCCATACGATATAAGCGGTCAGAGCCAGCACCGGCACCAGAATGATCGCGCACAATATCATTGAAAACCAAATCAAATCTTTCTGACTTTCACCAATCGGCCCTTTTGGGTCCATCACGATGATTTGTTCCGCGCACCCCGACAATAGCAGGACCATGCCTACGATTAAGAACGGGAATGCGAGCCGAACAGCCCTTTTCGGTTTTGCCATGACGATCCTCCTATCCTCGTTCAACCCACGATGAAAACTTTGTGATTTACTTCACTTATCTATAACTATAACTTAACAGATTTCCGCGGTTATTGAATCAGGGTTAACAAATACGTCAAGCAATCGCCTTGATCCTGTAAAATAAATGTCACCGGTTCGACATTGACGGTAACCTGTCTTTATGAGAATGGATACACGCAAAAAGGCCAATCCAGTCTGCTCGACAAGATTGGCCTTGCTTCTGTTTTAGCAAAATATCGTTGGTTTTATTCCGTTCTTGAGGCTGCGCGCGAATGCACCAAGTGGATCGCTGTGCGGATGACGTAAATATGAACGCTGCCGACCATAAAGCCGATGCCGACCATCAGGGAAGGATTCCGATCGCTGAAATGATGCAAGTTAAGCAAACTGAGTACAAAGCCGATACCGAGTAGGACCCAAGCCGCCACCGTCATCATCGTGACTAGACGACCCACATCCCGCCCACTGTGATTTACCTCGTTAGCCGATGCCGTTCTCGTCGTCATGCTAATCACTCCAATCTGAGATGAAAGTGTTTTCTTTTCCTTAGTATACCACATTTTTCGCAATTTGTTCAAAATTTTTTCACGCTTTGGACAAAGAAAGGACAAGGAAAGGACAAATTTGCAGACGCATCCGTATAATTCATTTGCATTTTTGGAAAAATAGTTGGGGTAAAAAGAGAAGCAAGGTTCAGTTTACACCTATGCTTGGAAAAGGGAGCAAAAATCATGACAGACAGCATGTTGTATCACGCCAGAAATCACCGCAGCTTCATGGAGACCTCCAAACTGTTATTTATGCAGCTTCGTCCGAAGCAATGGACGAAGAACATGCTCGTCTTTGCAGCTTTTACTTTTTCCATCGACAAAATGCACCCCGGCGCTGTTATCCATAGTCTTACCGCGTTTATCTTGTTTTCATTCGTATCCGGCTGCGTTTACATTTTGAACGATTATATGGATCGGGAAGCCGATCGCCAGCATCCTGACAAACGCCATCGTCCCATGGCCTCCGGCCGATTGAATCCGCAGCTCGCCGTTGCCTTCGGCTTCGTGCTGTTCGTCTGCTCCATGGCCGCGGCTGTACGGGAACATCCGCTGTTCGCCTTGCTGCTCTTCATTTATTTTGCTCTCAACGTTGCCTACTCGCTTGCCTTGAAGCAAGTCGTGATCATCGACATTATGATTATTGCAGCAGGGTTCGTACTGCGCGCACTGGGCGGGGGTATCGTGATTCAGGTTCATTTTACGCCGTGGTTTTTGCTATGCGTATTTCTGCTCTCGCTTCTGCTTGCGATCGGGAAGCGCCGGCACGAGTTCATGCTGCTGCAAAATGACAAAGGAACTCACCGCAAGGTGCTTGATAAATATTCCGAAACGCTTCTGGATCAGATGACGGGGATCGTAACGACAGCGACCATCATCTCTTACAGCATGTTTACGTTTTTATCGGGACGTACCATTCATTTAATGTGGACGATTCCTTTTGTTATTTACGGTGTGTTCCGGTACCTTTATCTCATCCATGTCCTCGGCAAGGGCGGCAAGCCTGAAGAATTGCTGCTTCAGGACACAGGAATTGTGGCGACGGTCATGACTTATGGTATTTCAGTTGTGTTTATTCTCAAGGCATTCGGTTGATTAATGAAAAGGAGCTCCGTATGCAAGCGTACATGTACTTGCTCTTATCCGTTCCGCTTGGAGCTATAGGACAGGTTTTGATGAAATGGGGCGCTATGCTGACGCCCGCAGAAGTAACCGGATCGGTATGGCACCGGAACATTCAGATGTTTACCAATGCCCCCATCCTGTCCGGGCTTGGATTGTATGCTGTATCGGTGGCGTTCTGGATTTGCGGTTTGCGGAGCATCCCCCTATCCAAGGCGTACCCTATGGTGGCTGGCGGCTATATCATCGTGTTTGTGCTGGCGGCCGTTATTTTTCATGAACCGGTCACGCTGCCCAAAATGGGCGGTCTAGCCTTGATCGCGCTGGGGGTGCTTGTGCTTGCGATATCATAGACGGGAGCCCTCCATGCACCGGGGGGAATGGAGCCTTGATACAGCTCTGCTGCTCATCTCCGTTCTAGGCATCGGTTACACGGCCATCCTGACGGCCCTTCTGTGTAATTTGCCTCCGCATGCAGCGGTATTGACGCCGATTGCGCTAGTTCTCTGGGTCATATTCGGAATAGCCATGCATAGATGGGGGATTTCATTCGCCCGGACTTCGTATGCGCTGGCCATTCTTGGGGTGACTCTATCTCTATTCATGAGCACTTCGATTCTCGATACGTCATATGACGGCCAAGTGTATCATATTCTTGCAATCAGTTCCATCAAGGAAGGCTGGAATCCACTGTACCATTCTGCGTTTCCGCTTTCGATCTGGATTGAGCATTATGCCAAGGCGCCGTGGCTGCTTGCGGCGTTTTTCTATGCTTATTGGCCTTCGATCGAAGTCGGTAAGGCAACGAACGTGATTTGCTGGCTGGCCTCTTTTTTTGCAGCTTTTGGCGCATTGGCCCGCATTTTCAGGAACCGCTCTCTCTTCGTCTTAGGTTTATTGGGCGCCGTTATGGCGGCGAATCCTGTCGTTGTGGCGGAATTGTTTACGTATTATAACGATGGTCTGCTGGGCAGCCTGATGTTGGTTTACATCGCGGCTCTTGCCCATTATGCCAAGACATTCGAGCGAAAATCGCTGATCCTGGCGTCGGTAACGCTGCTGCTTCTGCTGAACATTAAATTTACGGCCATCGTTTATGCGGGATTGATCACTTTTATTTTTGTGGTCTACCTGACGTTTGCGAACAGGTTCAAATCGGTTATCGTCACCTTAACTTTAGGTCTTACCTTCATGGCCGGTGTCATCGGATTCGGCTATAACCCCTATGTCACCAACACGGTTCATAAGGGGCATCCGTTTTATCCGCTGGCCGGGTCCGGCAAAATCGATATTATATCAGCCAACCAGCCGGCCGATTTTGCAGGCAAAGGGACGCTTGAGAAAATGGTGCTTTCCTTGACCCGGAAAACCGGCAATCCGATTCAACCCCTGCAATCGGAGCCCCGCGACTTGTTTACGCTAGATCTGGATGAAATCAAAACCGAATTCAGGCACATGGATCAAGATACAAGAATCGGCGGTTTCGGCCCGTTCATGTTTTGGATCGCGCTGGGCTCCATTGCGCTCGGGTTCCTGCTTCTCGCGTATGATTGGCGTCTGGCGCTTGGGGCGGCTTTAGCGGTCGCCGCTCTGTCAGCGACTGTATTCATCAATCCGGAGAGCTGGTGGGCCCGCTATGTGCCGCAATTTTGGCTGATACCGGTCGTTATCGCTCTATGCGGATATGTTGCCCGGCATAAGGTGCCGAAATGGGCCGCCCTCTTACTGCTAACGTTGATCGGATGTAATGCGCTCGGTTCGAACTACCGGCTGGTGCACATGCAAGTCAAGAACAGTCAGCAGTTGAAAGCCCAGCTGGATGCGCTGCCGGTCCGTCTCCAGATTCATCGCGAAGGCGAGGGCTTTGCTTCTGTTCCCCTTCGTTTGCGGGAACAAGGGATTGCGTTCACTTACGCGCAAAACGAACTTTCCTGCAAACATCCGGACCAAATAAAGTTCTCTATCGTCCGTTATTGCGACTAAAATTCCCATTCGGGCGGCTCGGTACCCCGACTGTACGGAGCGACACACCCTGATATAAGAAAAAAACATGCCTTTGATCGTTATGATCAAAGGCATGTTATCTTAAAGGAAAGCGGAAGACGGGATTCGAACCCGCGACCCTCGCCTTGGCAAGGCGATGCTCTACCCCTGAGCCACTTCCGCATGAGATTGGAGGAGTAAAAAGTGAGCCATGTAGGACTCGAACCTACGACACCCTGATTAAAAGTCAGGTGCTCTACCAACTGAGCTAATGGCTCGTACTGCACTTTATCAAAAATGGCGGAGCTGACGGGATTCGAACCCGCGGTCTCCTGCGTGACAGGCAGGCATGTTAGGCCTCTACACCACGGCTCCACACG
>NZ_BIMH01000034.1 GCF_004000985.1 Paenibacillus validus NBRC 15382
TTAACTCCAGCGATCTCTTGTGTCTGTAAACGTGTGGTGTACAGATTCGGCGTTACCAAATCGGAGACGAGCACCAAAATATCCGATAACGTATTATTGTAGGCAGCTTTCGCAAGGAATAGATGGAAATCCAGGTCCGCCTGGATTTGAGCCTGCAAATCACTGGCCGAACGCATACGCTCCACCGCATTTTGCAGCAGCCGGATATCAGCTTCTTTTCTGCGTTTGGCCGCCAGCTTTGCAACGCCGCCCTCAAGAACCTTCCTCGATTCCAGCAATTCAATGGATGTTTCCGTAGGAATCGTGAAAAATTGGAGCATCGTCGTCAATATTTTAGGGATATGGGGGGTTTTAAGAATGGTACCCTCTCCCGGTTTGGAATAAATGACGTCGAACATTTCAAGGATCCGTAAAGCTTCCCGCACCGAAGATCTGCTCACCTGCAAATAGGCCGCCATCTCACGTTCCGTCATCAACTTATCTCCTGCCGCCAAATTGCGCGAAGAAATATACTCGCGGAATTGGTGCAATACTTGTTCAAACATGCGATGGTTTTTATTGACCGCTGTCACTTCGTTCACCTCCTGCCGGTTAACCTTCCGTATCCGCATCTTTTTTCTAAGTTTTCACTTATTTTACATAGATAACTATATATGTCGTCCTATCCAATCTACATGTGATATTATATACCATAACTCTGATGAATTGTAACTCCCGCCATCGCAAGCTATCGAGAATCCGCTTACAAAATAAATTATCCATAGTGCGAAACTCCTTAAACCGACCTGCATGTAAGAGTATCATATCATCTGACTTTCAGCGCAACAACAGGAGCCCTCGCTCCATTTTATTCCCTTTTTATGACAATTATGAGGACTGGATCATCGGGCTTCGTCTATGATGAAATCAAATAAAATTGTACATGCATGTACTAGTTCTTATAATGGTCATATATTCCTGTCACCCGAAAGGCAAGCTGCAGATTGAGGAGGCTTACAATTTCAGTGGAAATGGTTAATCTCAAACCGTTAAAAATCATGATTGTTGACGATGAGCCCGATATCGTTAATTTATTGGAAACGGTCCTGTTGAAAGAAGGGTTCCTGCATATCTATCACGCATATTCGGGAATATCGGCAATTGAGCGCTGCCGGGAGGTTAAGCCGGATGCGATTATTTTGGATGTGATGCTCCCTGACATGGACGGGTTTACGCTCTGTAAACAAATACGCCAATTTTCTTTATGCCCCATCTTCTTTTTGTCCGCCAGAGACGACGACACCGATAAAATTGTGGGCCTTGCTTTAGGCGGAGACGATTATATCACCAAGCCTTTCAGCCCAAAGGAAGTTGCGTATCGGATTAAAGCGCATCTCCGCAGAAGCCTCGTCTACTCCAGGCAGTCTGAGCGGGAGCCTTGCGTCTTCGGGAATGTCCAGATCGACGAGCAAAGGGGCGAAGTGCGGAAAGATGGCGCCCTTGTTCCATTGACGGCGAAGGAATTCCAGCTTCTCGTTTATTTGGCCAAGCACCCCTCCCGCATTTTTAACAAATCGGAATTGTATGAAGCGGTATGGGGAGAAAGTCTGCTAAGCGGTTACGACAATACGGTCATGGTACACATTCATCATTTGCGCGAAAAGCTTGAACACGACCCGGCGAATCCAAGGCTGATCCTAACCGTAAGAGGGCTTGGCTATAAATTGCTTCCGCAGGATGAAAGCCGATGAAGTGGAAAATTATATTTCAATTTTTAACGGCTATCTCCACCCTGGCCATCCTTCTTGTCATCCTCATCATAGCCGCCGTGCACTTTGTCTTCAATCCTTTTTTCAGCGGCAACCGTACCTTGCAGGGTGTCGAACGGCTGGTCCTTGATTTTGAAAGTCAGATCGCGTTTCGGGATCACCTGCCCTATGTGACAGACGAAGGCATGCAACTGCTCGATTCAAAACAAGCGTGGATTCAAATCCTCGATACGAATGGGTCGGAAGCTTATCATTACAACTTGCCGGGTCACGCTCAGAGCCACTATTCGCCTAGTGAAATTGTTTTCATGAATAAATTTTCCGTAGGAGGATATACGGTGTTTACCGGGCGAACCGAACGAGAAGGTTACCATTGGAGCTATCTGATCGGGTTTCCCGAAATGGCCATCTCGAAATTCACGTTTTACTTCGGTCCCGAACAGTTTTTCACGATGTGGCACAAGGGCCTGCTCTTATTTATGGGAACAGCCATCGCCGCCATTGTGCTCGTAGGTTATTTATTTTCCAGGTGGTTGTCGAACCCGGTATGGTTAATCATCGGAAGCATCAAGCAGCTGGCGGAAGGCCGCTATCAGGTAAACCTGAAGCCGAAGGGTTTATATAAAAACGTGTATCTCAGCCTCAACCATTTGTCGCAAACGCTCCATTTCCTCGCCGAACACAGGAAAGTAACGGACCAGCTTCGAGAAGAGTGGGTATCCAATCTTTCGCATGACATGAAGACGCCCTTGTCTTCCATTAAAGGCTATTCGGAATTGCTTGCCGATGAGGAGTACGATTTGGAACGACGGGAACAAATCGGATTCGCCAAGGTCATCGTCCGGCAAGCGGCGTATATGGAGGAGCTGCTTCAAGATTTCAAGCTTACGTTTCAATTAAAAAATCAGACCCTTCCGATCCACAAGCAGGAAGAAAATATCGTTCAATTGCTGGAAGGACTGCAAACACTCTTGCTAAACCATCCCCGATTTCAATCAAGGACTATCCTGATTGAAAAGGACGGCCCGCCCGTATTCCTGGCCTGCGACTCCAAGCAGCTGCGACGCGCCTTTCAAAATCTGATTAGCAATGCGCTGATTCATAATCCGTACCCGGCCCAGGTACGCATTCAGATTCAATCTACCGACAGAGAAGTGTTTGTTCAGATCAGGGATACCGGCAACGGTATCCAGGAGCAAGAAATTAGCCGATTGTTCGAGCGGTATTACAGAGGTACGAATACGATGGATCACGAAGGAAGCGGCCTCGGGTTAGCCATTGCCAAGCAAATTATTGAGGCCCATCACGGTACCATCGGCGTACAAAGCCATACAGGCAGCGGCACCCTCCTGAACGTACGTTTGCCCAAACAATTAAGCTAGATTTAAGGTAAGCTAAAAGCAGCCTTAAACGCCAACTCGTATCATGCTCTCTGTACGATATCTACAGGGAGCGTGATTTTTTTTGAGTTTCTTAGTGGAAACGAAGCATTTATCCAAGTCGTTCAAGTCCTTTTATCCAGTGAAAGGCATTGATTTGAAGGTGAAGCGCGGTGGCGTGTACGGTTTCCTGGGCCCGAACGGCGCAGGCAAAACGACTACCATTCGCATGCTATTAGGCTTGATTCAGCCAACACAAGGAACGATCTCTATATTCGGCAAGGATGTTCGGAAGCACCGCCTGGAAATTTTGAACAAGGTCGGTTCCATGGTAGAATCTCCATCCTACTACGGTCATCTTAGCGGATACGAAAATTTGGAGATCGTGCGTAAGCTGCGCGGAGCAGCCAAACGTGATATCGGGCATGTGTTGGGTATTGTTCGCTTGCAGGAATGGCAGCACAAGAAGGTAAAGACCTATTCGCTGGGGATGAAGCAAAGATTGGGCATCGCTCAGGCCTTGCTAGGCAATCCGGAGCTCCTGATATTAGATGAACCTACGAACGGCTTGGATCCGGCCGGTATCCAGGAAATCCGGGAATTGATAACCCGCTTGCCTGTTGAACAAGGAATTACAGTGCTTGTTTCCAGCCATATTTTAAAAGAAATCGAGCTTATGGCAAGCGAAGTCGGCATTATTTACAAGGGTGAATTGCTATTTCAAGGTTCCTTAAGCGAATTAAGGAGCAAAGGGTATTCAGGCATCCGGGTCGCCGCAGCGCCGGTTGAAGAATCGGCCGCCTTGTTGTCCAGGCTTGGCTACACCTTGAAACGGGATGGGGATCATTTGCTTATCGACGCCCCGAGCGAACGGATTTCCACGATTAATCAGGATTTGGTGCTGGCCGGCTTTCGGGTATCTCATCTCAGCGAAAGCAAGGAATCGCTGGAAGATATTTTCTTGAACATGACAAGAGGGGGCGAAAGCTGGTGAAATGGGGCGCTATTTTTTTGTCCGAATGTCAGAAACAAAAGAAAATGGTATGGATTCTTTCAACAGCAGGCCCTCTGCTTGTCGTTCTATTGCTGTTTGTTAATTTGTTTCTGCGTTACGACTATCTTATGATGAAGTTCGCTCCCATGACGTCCTGGGAAATTGCCATGCGCGAAATCTTTTTCTTATGGTCTTTTTTCTTCCCCATCGGCGTGACCCTGCTCGCGGCTATGATCCACTTCTGCGAGTTTCAAGACGATGTATGGAAGCAGCTGCTCAGTATGCCGGTTGCACGTTCCCACATTTATTTGACCAAATGGTTCCTTCTGATCCTGCTGACCGGCATGTCCATCCTTGTCTTCCTGGCGGGGATATGGGTTACGGGGCTGATCTTCGGATTTCCGGAGCGGTTTCCTATCCTTCTTTACGGCGAGTACGGGCTGTACTTATTCGTATCCGGTCTGGGTATCTCCAGCATACAGCACTGGCTTAGTTCCAAATGTAAAAATACGATGATTCCAGTCGCTATCGGCATTACAGGAAGTGTTTGCGCACTCTTTTTGGCGCAATCCGAAATGACGCAGTACATGCCATATGCCTCCGCTCTTGCTGCGCTGCCGCTCCTGGACACCAATCAGAACATTGCACTGATTAGCGGGTTAGGATTTGGCATCGGAGGCATTGCGCTGGGAATGCTGGAGTTTCAATCCAAAGACATGATGTGAATGAGAGAATGAGAGGAGATGGGGTTCAATGACCCACTTATTGAGGGCGGAATGGAGCAAATTAAGACACTCCAAATTGATGTGGCTCGTTCTGCTTACGCCCGTATTGATTTCAGCGCAAGGCACGGCCAACTTCATGAGGTATAAGCAAATTTGGACGCGGGATGCCTGGACCGTCCTTATTGAACAAAGCTTTATTTTTTATTCGTCGCTTATGCTGCCCCTGTTCATTGCTGTGCTTATGGTCATGATGGCGCGCATCGAACACAGCCATAATGGCTGGAAGCAGTGTTTAGCTTTGCCCATCGGCAGAGCGCCCTTCTATTTGATGAAATTTGCCATCGGTGTTTTTTTAACGTTCCTAAGCATAGGCATGCTGTGCGTCTGCATCCTATTGGGCGGATTCATCGTTCAGGCGGAAGGACCTATTCCTTATGACCGGATTTTTCTCCCTATGCTTCTCGCTTTTGCGGCCGCTATGCCCATCATGTCCATTCAATATTGGTTGAGCGTCACGTTCGCCCAAGTGGGCATTCCTTTGGCAATCGCCGCGGGATTATCGCTGCCCAACCTGCTTGTGGCCAACTCTAAATATTGGATATTCGACCCCTGGACGTACCCGATGGTCGCTTCCCTTAACGGTACGCTAAACCAATTTCATGGGAGCCCGGCCATGTTCTCCAGCTCCCTGCTGCTCTTCTTGCTCAGTCTGGGCGCGGGCTTGATTCACTTTAGGAAGAAAGATGTTATGTAATCACAATTTGACATTTTTTTGCACGATTCCGTAATAAAGCACCAACTGGGTAACAGCCGTAATCATCGATATCCAGGCAACCAGATGATAATCCATTCCATCAGCAAACAGCATAAAAAAGACGATGGGAACTATGCGGCCGATGGATAAAAATATTTGACGGGTAACGATCAGCTCCGTCTTTAATTTTTTCCCGCTATTAGGCAGACTGGACATTAATAAATACATATGGCTAAAAAAAGCATTTCCAATCATGAAGATCAAGAGGGTGACCATGCTGATTTCATACATGAGCACCCCTGTCGTGACTACCAAACCGATTGCAGCTCCCAATGTATACTAGTGATAGTTTTCTTTTTTCCCAAAACGGCCTAACCAGTGATTCGATAAAATACTCACGACTCCAAACAGTACGGTTAACAAACCAACCGTGCTTTCTTTTTGTACGATGTGATAAAGAAGAATAGGAGGAAACAACAGGATCACTCCTTCTCTTAATCCCATGATGAGCCAGCCCAAAAAATGGCTGATCCACATTCGCTGTTTTAGACTCCTTTTAAAAATGAAAGCAAAAAGAAGGGTTTGGGCGCGAAACGTTTCTTCGGTCCTTTTGTTTGGATACCCAGCCTCCGGCAATAAATCCAACCACGACAAAGACGAACATCGAAATATGAAACAAACCGTTGACGATCCAACTCTCCGTTAATCTCCACAAATAAATCGATAAGAATAGCCCTGATATGGAGGTGGAAAACGCAAACACGAAATTCAGACAGAGCAACAATCTGCTGTCACCCCGTTACAGGATAAGCCATGCGTCAAAAAACAACGGAACAAAAACCAAAGAAGCAGCGGGAAACTGCTCCTTCGGCTTTTGTTCCGTCCCTATTTGTCCACGTATTTGATTGTGCAAGTCCATGACGATCTCGCTGCGGTCAGCCAAATTTGTAGGTGATGCCGTGTCCCCCCTTGGGATAAACCCATTCAATGTTGTCGTAAGGACAGGCGATACGACAGGTGCCGCATTCGATGCAGTTTTCATAAGCGACCGTCGTCATCTTTTGCTTCTTCTCCCATTCATACACATCGGCCGGACAAAAATAATTGCAATCTTTCTTCACGCATTGCAGACAGTTCGCGTGCTCCTTGATGATCAAATGGGACACATCATCGCATTTGAAGCGGATCGTAAACAATTTGTCGGATATGGAATCGCTCATCCATTCATCGCCCTCCAGCTTTTATAGCCTAATTTCATCAAATTCATCGTTCCGCCGGCAGCATCTTTGATTAATTTAACGGCTAGCTTTTGCTTATCCGCCTTGGATACGCCATCCACCAGAAACATGTGATAGGCGGCTTCATTCAGAGCCTGCGGCAGCTTGTCGAACAGCAGCTCCGGGTCTTGCTCTTTCAGGAACTGATGCATGCCTTTGTATTTTTTCAGATCCTTCTCGAGGAAAGAGCTCCTGATCTTGTCATCGTATGCCTTTAGCGTATCTCGTGAATAGTCGCCTTTCTCCCTGGCCTGGACAATGGCTTCGCCCGCTAACCGCCCCGAGGTCATCGCGAGGTTCGTACCTTCCCGATGTACGAAATTAATCAGCTGCGCGGCATCGCCGACGATACACCAGCCGTCTCCGGACAGAGGCGGAATGGAATGGTATCCGCCTTCGGGGATCAGATGTCCCGAATATTCCAAGACTTCTCCCCCCTGGATTAATTTGCGGATCATCGGGTGCTGTTTGGCCGCTTCCAGCAGGGCATAGGGCTTGATCCGTTTCTCCCGCAGCTGATCGACCATGACCCCGACGCCCAGGGAGAGCGTCTCCTTGTTGGTATACAAAAATCCCAGCCCGGCCATCCCCAGTGACGTTTCGCCCATAAACTCGATCGTAACCCCTTCGTCCCCTTCCACCTGAAACCGGTCTTCGATCTTCTCCCTGGGAAGGGCGATCACTTCCTTCACCGCCAGAGACACCTCATCGGGCCGCCATTCCTTATGGATGCCGAGCGATTTGCCGAGCAGCGAGTTGACCCCATCGGCGATGACCACGACATCGGCGTAAAGATTCCCGTCGGCCCGGTCCGTCTTGACTCCGACAACCCGGTCTCCTTCCTTCAGGAACTCGGTTGCGACCGTCTGGTAAACCGGGATAGCCCCGGCCTGCACCGCCTTGTCGGCAAACCATTGATCGAACTTGACCCGCAGTCCGGTAAAACAGTTGAACGGCTCTTTGTAAGCTTCATTCCGGTGCCCGAACGTGACGACGGATTGTTTACTCATCATCCAAATCCGCTGTTCCACGATTTGTCGCTCCATCGGAAACCCTTTTTCCGTCCAAAACTCGGGGATCAGATCCTCTAACATTTTTCTGTACAAGACGCCGCCAAAAATATTTTTCGCCCCGGGAAACTCGCCCCGCTCCAGCAGAACAACCGAAAGACCGGCCCTGGCCATCGTCAAGGCCGCCGCCGCGCCGGCCGGACCTGCGCCGACGACCACCGCGTCAAACTTTTCATTCATCGTCCCTCGCCCCTTTCCGACAACAAGGCTTCTTCCGGTTTCACGCTGGCAGAACCGGTCTGATCCGCTTTACCAGGCATGCCCGCCGCCCGCTTCTTCTTCACTTGCTCCGTAAGGGCAGGTACGATTTTGAACAAATCGCCGACGATCCGGTAATGAGCGGTTTGAAAAATCGGCGCCTCCGGGTCTTTATTAATCGCCACGATCACCTCCGAACCCGACATCCCCACCGTATGCTGAACCGCCCCGGAAATGCCTATGGCAAAGTACAGCTTAGGCCTCACCGTACAGCCGGTTTGTCCGACCTGATGCGCATGCTTGATCCAGCCGGCGTCAACGGCCGCCCGCGACGCGCCCACTACGCCTCCCAGAGCATCGGCCAGTTCCTTCAGCATGGCGAAAGGCTCCGGCCCCCCTAATCCCCGGCCGCCGGCGACAATGATCTCCGCTTCTTCCAAATTCAGCGTTGCTTGCCCTTGAATGAAATCGAGCACTTGTGTGGCCATTTGTTCTTCGCTCATCCCATTTGCCACCCGAACGATTTCCCCTTGCCGGGACACGTCGCGCGGCAAGGCCAGAAACACGCCGGCACGGGCTGTAGCCATCTGGGGGCGATATTGCTTGCACAGAATAGTCGCCATCATCTTCTCCGAGAAAGCCGGCCGGCTTGCCAGCAGGAGCCGGGAAGGCGGCGGTTCGACATCCAATTCGGTCGTATCGGCCGTCAAGCCGGTAGGCAGGTGCGTCGCGATGGCTCCAGCCAAATCCCGGCCGGTGCCCGTAGCCCCGAACAAGCATATCTCAGGCTTGGCCTCGCCGATGACCTTCATCGCAATCCGGCTGTACGGCCTGGTTCGATAAGCTTTGAGCTCCGGCGCCTCGCACAAGAACACTTTGTCCGCTCCGTAATAAATCGCTTCTCTGGCCAAATGCTCCACTTCATCCCCGATAACAAGCGCTATCAGATCGACGTCAAGCTTATTGGCGAGCCGTTTCCCCTCGCCCAGCAGCTGCCAGGAAACTTTCTTCGCTTCCCCTCCACGCTGTTCCACATAAACAAACACGCCCCGGTAATCGGACCAATCGGGTGCTGGTTCCGTCTCTTTTCGTGCGCACACCGGCTTCTCCTCCTTTTTTATGAAGTCCAGCCTAATCTTTCCGGCAGATCGCTTCCCCACAATTTCTCTATGAGCTCTTCTGAGATTTGTTCCGGCTTATCGCCGCCTATGACTTGCCCGTTAATCTTGCGAAGTTCGGGCACCCAGGTTTTACTTACGATCGTTGGCGACCCCTTCAGCCCAATCTTGGCCACTTCCAAATCCGGAAAATCGGCCGTTGTCCATACGGTCGGCTTATATCGGGCAGCCCGGATCATCCCCGGCAGCGAAGCTCTGCGGATGGTGTTCAGCTCCTTCAACGCGGTGACAAGCACGGGCATGGCAGACTGAACCACCTCGGTGCCGTCCTCCAAATACCGGTGCACGGTTACTTTGCGCGCCGCAGGGTCTACTTCGGACACTTTGCCGACATACGTAAGCTGCTCCACATCCAGGCGGCAAGCAATGCCGGGGCCAACCTGTCCGGTATCGCCGTCCAACGTCTGCTTTCCGCAAAAAATAATATCCGCCTTCCCCCATTCCTGCTCTACCTTTTCAATCGTTTTGGCCAGCACGTAGGAGGTCGCCAGCGTATCCGCGCCGGCAAATTTACGGTCGGTCACAAGCACCGCTTCATCGGCCCCCAGGGAAATGCATTCCTTGAGCGATTTCTCAGCCGGAGGCGGCCCCATGGTGACGACTGTAACCCTGGCGCCATGCTCATCCTTGATGCGCAGCGCCTCTTCAAGCCCGTGCAAATCGTAAAAATTGACGATACTCGGAACGCCCTGCCGGATTAACGTGTTGTTCACAGGATCTATGCGGATTTCGCGGCTATCGGGGACCTGCTTGATGCAAACGATAAGGTGGAGCATGCCCTTGCCTCCTTGACGGTAACTTAGATTGCAGCCCAATTGTCCCAATACGGATGGACGAACTTCAAAGTGAGCTGATCGCTCTGACAGCTTGCTTGTATAGCCTCGGACAGTTTCCAAGCTTTCTCGAAGGAGGAGGGCGCCAGCGTATGAAACAGCGGGGGCACCGTCCAGAACACCCTCTCCTCCGATACCGGGAATACCATGACCTTCCAGCCGTTAGTCTCTTGCTCCGCATACCACAACAATACGACCAGCCAGTGTGTGAACCTGATGGACTTTCCCTCTTTGGAGGTGTACATATCTTCCAGCTCATGCTTATCCTGCTGTCCTATAGGAAGCGCGGGTCTTGGGAACAGGTCCACAAGATTAAAATAATGGAACATCAGGCCGCCCCCTCATGAGTCTCATGGTGGAGTTCAAACAAGTTGATGTTTAAGCGTTTTCAAGCCTTGGCGCAACAAATATTGCATGTTCTGTTATATCATATGCCGACTTTCACAAATATTTCCCTGTCCGCCTCTCGTATTTTCGCGGATTTCAAAACATGCAGGGGTATCGTAGGAGGGAGCTGACTTTCGAACTATGCTATAATGAAACAAAGCGAACGCCTGGTGGGAATGGCTTTCGCTTCGTCATTTAGGGAGGATATTATGATTCTGCATAAGGGCGAAACCTTATTTCGTCAGGGTGAAACGGGACCGCTTTATCACCTGAAGAACGGACTGCTGAAAATTGTTCGCGTTCACGAAGACGGTACAACGATCTTAGTGAATATTATCGTGCCGAATGAAGTCATTCCGCACCATTCTCTCATTAGCCCGAATCCGTACTATGGAACGGCGATTGCACTGATGACAAGCGAGATCGAAGTGTTGTCTGCGGCGGAATGGTATCGGGAATTGGAGCGCAGCCCGGATCGATGCCGCAGCATCGCCTTGCAGCTGCAGGAGAAGCTTCGAATGATGCAGCAGCGGATCGACCAATTAACCGAAGTCGCTCCCGCCGAGAGGCTCAGGAAGCTTCAAATATGGCTCCGCTCCTATGCTGCGCCCGCCTCCTTAACCCAGCTGCTGACGCAGGACGAGATCGGCCAGTTCATCGGCCTTCGCCGTGAAACGGTGAACCGGCTGCTGCGCGCTCAATCCAGCTCCGATAATTAATCGGTCGTTATCGCTGACGGCTGACTTCGGCCTCACCCGTTTCGGAGGGCTGTTCCAGATCGCCGGCCGGACCGAAAAACTCATAATGAATATCCGACGCCATAATCCCCCAGTCCTTCAGCGCGCGGTTCAACGCTTTCATGAACGGAACGGGACCGCAGAAATAGAAGCTGGCATCGCGGGTCGGTATGACGGTTTGCAGCCAGGGCAAATCGATAAATCCTTCCTTCTGGAAAGCGCCCTCCGCTTTATCGAGTTCGGTCGGTTGTTCATAGCACCAAGACACCGACACCTGCGGGTGTTGGGCGGCGATTTCCTCCACATGCGCCTTCATCGCGTGTACATTCCCGTTCCGGGCGGCATGGATGAACGTCACCTGGCGCTTCGGATCCGTTTCCACCAGCGTGTCAAGCATGCTGATCATCGGCGTCAACCCGACCCCGCCGCTAATCAGAACAACAGGCCGCGTATCGGTACGATCCAGCGTAAACTCACCGGCCGGCGCAGAAAGCCAAAGAATCTCGCCTTCCTCGATCTGCTCATGCAAGTAAACGGACACCTTCCCTGCAGGCCGCCCCTCTATCGCATCCTCCCGTTTCACGGAAATCCGGTAATAAGGGCGCCCCGGCGCTCCCGAGAGGCTGTACTGACGGATATGGGTATGGGACTCCCCGGGAATTTCTATCTTTACACTCACATATTGCCCCGGTTCAAAGGCCGCGATCGCCTTACCATCGTCCGGCACCAAGTAAAAAGAAGTGATCACTTCGCTTTCCTTCACTTTACGCTCCACCCGAAACGCCCGGAAGGATGGCCAGCCGCCCTCCTGACGTTCGGCATTCTCGTACATCTCCGCCTCTATGCCCATGAAGACGTCGGCTATTACGCCGTAAGCCTCCGCCCAGGCCTGTAAGATGTCGTCGGTTGCCGCATCGCCCAGTACGTCCTTGATCGCAGCGAGCAAATACTGCCCGACGATCGGATAATGCTCGGCTTTCACACCCAGACTGCGATGCTTATGTGCAATCTGCTTGACGACCGGAAGGATGGCCTCCAGTTTGTCTATATTGGCGGCCGCGGCATACACCGCGTTGGCAAGTGCAGTTTGCTGTCTGCCCTGCTTCTGATTGGCGTGATTAAATACGTTCAGCAGCTCAGGATGATGGGTAAACATCATTTGATAGAAGCGCTTGGTAATCTCCTTCCCATGAACCTCCAACACGGGTACCGTCGATTTAATGGTTTCAATCGTTTCCACACGCAGCATGATGATCTCCTCGCTTTCGCGTTTGCTTGATATGAACCAAGTATAAACAAAAGGATGTACCGCCCGTGTGATTAGAGTCACAGGAATACGCAAGGTTCTGTGACGGACCCGCAAGACGCCTGCCGCCCTGCCGCAGGGCCTTAATTTACTTTCGGACAGGAGGGACAATAGCTCTCATGGTCGGAAATCATATAATAATAGCAGCAGGTTTTCCGAATGCGGATCGGTTGATCTGAAGCCGGGACTATGCATTTCGGGCTGTCAAATCTTGCGAGGTGTTTGACGTTATTCATTGGGATCAGCCTTTCTGTATATATTGAGAATTATTCTCATTATATACAGAAAGACATACAATTCATAGCCCGGGGCTCTCCCGGCTGCAGCATCCTATCCATCACCGACGTGCAATCGCAAGGCCAGCCCGCTTGAGCGACCTGCGGCCAAATGAAAAAGCCGAGAACCCTGCATACAAGGATTCTCAGCTTCAGGCTTAAGATCACAGACGGGTTCACAGGTGACTTTGTTTCCGTTCCAGGACGGTATCCGTATCACTGTCCGTGCTGTTGACGATCAATTGGCTGATGGTCATAAACGCTCCGCCGATGAGCCCGGCCGGCCTCCCGAGTGTCGACTTATTGATACGAAGATCGCGCGTGGCGAGCGGAAGCGACCGCTGGTATACCCCCTGTCTTAACGAGGCGAGGAAAATATCCCCAAACTCGGACACGCTGCCGCCGATCGAAATTAAGGATGGATTAAAGAAGTTCACTAACGATGCGATAACGCGTCCAATCGTCGCGCCGCTGTCACGAATTAATTCCACGGACAAGGGATCGGGCTGTTGAATGGCGGCTCTTATATCTTTAAGCGTAATGTCGTTCTTTTCTTTAAGCGTTTCCATAAGGAACGAACTGTGTCCGGAAGAAGCCAGCTCTTTCGCCTTTGCGGTCAGTGCTTTCCCTCCCGCGATAGCTTCCAGACAGCCGCGGTTTCCGCACCAGCATAACACATCGCTGCCAACGTCAATATGGCCGATATCCCCTGCGCTTCCGTTGGAGCCGCGGTATAACTGCCCGTGACTGATGATACCGGCGCCGATTCCCGATCCAATCTTGATATAAATCAGATTATCGACTTCAAAGTTCAACCCTTTAGCATGCTCGCCCAAGGCCATAATATTAACGTCGTTATCGACATAACACGGGCAGTCAAAATATTTAGCCCAAAAGTCGCGGATGGGATACCTGTCCCATCCAGGCATAATCGGCGGAGAAATAGGCAGACCGGAAATAAACTCTACAGGACTTGGAATACCGATACCAATCCCTTTAATCGAAGTCTTAGAGATCCGGTTCATTTCCATTAATGAGCTGATCCGCCTGTAGATTTGTTCCAGGACTTCATCCGGACCTTGACCAAGCTCGATGGAAGCACGGTCGGAGAACTTCAGATTACAGTCGAAATCGCAGATGGCAAACTGTACGCTGGAAGCCCCGAGTTCAATAGAAATGACATGCCCGGCGTCTTTATTCAGAGCGTACAGCCGTGGTTTGCGTCCTCCGCTCGAATTTCCGATCTCTGAAATGATGATTAATTTGTCGCTGATCAAGCGTTCAATATGATCGTTAACGGCCGACAAGGATAGACCTGATTCCGCAGCAATGTCTGTTTTGGATAGCGGATCTTTAGATCTTCTAATGATTTGAAGAACGCGAGCTGTTACGGAATGCAATTCAATCACCACTTTCATTCATAATACGGAAAATAGACAATTAATCCGATTTATTCAATCGGATTAACGAAGCCTGCCTATATGTATTCTAATAAATGGAAAACATGATTACAAACGATCAAGCTTTGCTCACACAATACCAAGTGGATATTACCAGTTTATGGTCAGAACGTCAAGATGTTCTTATAGGACCGCAAACGGTGCCATTCGGCTCCTTCTAAACAGCAGCGAAGACCCTGGCAACCCGCTTGCGGACCCCTAACAACAGAACGCCGGTTTCCCTGTTTGGAAACCGGCGTTCTGTTATATTCCTTTACCAACCAAAGTCCAGCGTCCTTCCGGTCTCGGTAAAAGTCTTGATGTTGCTGAGGATCATCCACCAATGCGATTGAGCATTAGGATAAGAAGGATGATTCGCTGACCACTGGTCATTGACCAACGTCAGTTTGGTACATTGGCCCACCGTTTCCAGCGTAAACGTTACCCTAGACTCAAGCTCTGCATGGTTCGGAAAGTAGGACGGACCGGGATGTTCGATAAAACTTAGCGTTTGATGAGGTTCGTAAGCCAATAACGTGCCATATACATGAACGGTTTCGTCGCCATCGTTGCCCGGACCTACATACTCCAAGGCATCGCCTGCCTTGAACGTTGACCTGATCACGCTGCCGAAAAAGGTTTTGCGCGTTCCTTCCGGGGACACCAACGTGTTCCATACGTCCTCGGGCTGTGCATCGATATAAAATTCGTATTTGAGTTCCACATTGTCCACTCCTTCGTGATTTGAACTGATCCTACCTGGTCTTGTCCGCGGTTCCGCCTATAGGCAGCTCATATGTGCTAAGATGATTATAGTTGCGTACTGGCTGCAAGTATTGTAAAAACGCGACAAGAGAACCGACCGGCATAACTCAACCGGATAAACCCTTCATCCTGGCGGAACCCTCTTCCCGAAAACAATGGACTGGAGTGACTGAAAGTGATTTCAAATGTCCCAAAGCCCAGTATGGGCGTATTGCATTTAAATGGAGGCGAAAAAAAATTCCAGCTTTCCCGTTATGCGCCCTCCGGCGATCTTGGTTTTTTCGTCAAGCACTTCTGGATCGTCAGCTGGGATTTAACAGGGCAGGAGCCGTATTTGCAAGATGTCGTCCCGAATCCTTGTGTGAATTTGGTGATCGAACCGAATCGGACAGCCTTCTACGGCGCCGCAAAAAGTAAGTACTCCTATCTCATCCAGGGAAAAGGGTGCGTGTTAGGCGTGAAATTCAAGCCGGGCGGATTTTATCCGTTTATTAAACAACCGGCGTCGAGGTTATCCCAACATCCCATGGACGTCGGCAGCGTGTTAGACGTAGATGCCCAAACGTTAGAGAGCGCCATTCTTTCTCAGGAAGATGAAGCCAAGATGGTCGAACATGCCGAGCGTTTTATTCGGCCGAAACTTCCGGATAAGGATCCCCATATCACGCTGATTAATCAAATCATCGACCGGATCATCGAAGAACGGGATATGACTAAAGTAGATCACATTTGTACCGCGTTCAGTCTTAACAAAAGAACGCTGCAGCGCCTCTTCGATCAATATGTCGGAGTCAGCCCGAAATGGGTCATTCAACTTTACCGGCTCCAAAATGCGGCAGAAACGATGGATCTTCATCCAAACCACGACTGGGCGAAGCTGTCGATGGATCTCGGCTATCACGACCAATCGCATTTTATCAAAGATTTCAAAGCCACCATCGGTATGACTCCGGAGGAGTATGTCAGGCAGCGTACAGCATCGACCTGATGCTTTTATAGCGTACAGCGCAGCGCGCGCAACACGGAAAAACCCGCTCAAAGAGCGGGTTACTTCGCAAACATTTTTTCCGCATCATCCAGTGCCATTTTGCTGCCTAATGCTGGTTTTCTTTTTAAATAAGGTTACGAAATAGGGAGTATTGTGCAGCCCCACGCTTATTCCGATATCCGCGACGGCTTTATCTGTAGAGCGTAATAGCTCCTTGGCTGGTGTATGCCCGAATGGAACAGCAAGATAACGAAATTATGAAATTGCTTTTTTATGTTACAACTAGAAGGGGGAGCATACCGAGTTGAATGGGGGATTGCATTGGAACATCATGATGCCGGCTTGCCTCAAGGCTGCCGGGAAGATAACGGCTGTGAGTTAAAGCTGCACGTGCCGAACGAGTTCAGCTTCGATGAAAATCTGAACTATTTGGCGGCTGCCTCGAACGAGTGCTTGTTTCACACGAAAGATCGGCGACTGTATAAAGCGATTCCGGTGGAACAGGAAACGCCCGTAGTTGAAATAAGCGCGGATCAGGACGGTGCGATCCTCATCCGTTTTTTGGGGGATACGATCCCGAAGGAGCAGAGGGTCCGGGCCGCGGTCGCACGTTATGTCAGGGACTGGTTTGATCTGGATACGGATCTGCTTCCGTTCTACGGCATGGCGCGCCGCGATAGGCTCTTGAAACAAGCGGTGGAGCGCTTCTACGGCCTGCGCAATGTCGGCATTCCCGATTTGTTCGAGGCGATCAGCTGGGGAATCATCGGACAGCAAATCAACCTGACCTATGCGTACACGCTGAAAAGGAGGCTTGTCGAGAATTTTGGCCGACGCGTGGAGTGCGAAGGGGAAACCTACTGGATATTCCCCACCCCGCAGGTTATTGCAGCTCTAACGGTGGAAGATCTCGATGTACTGCGCATGACGGTCAAGAAATGCGAATACTTGATCGGCGTGGCCAAGCTGATGGCGGAAGGGCAGCTGACCCGTGACATGCTGATCGACGCAGGCGACATCAAAAAGGTCGAAAAAAAGCTTGTCGCCATTCGAGGCATCGGTCCATGGACGGCCAATTATGTACTCATGCGCTGCCTTCGGATGCCTTCCGCCTTTCCGATTGACGATGTCGGCTTGCATAATGCCATCAAATTTCTACTGGGGACGGAGAAGAAACCGACGAAGGATGAAATTTTGAAGCTGTCCTCCGGATGGACGAATTGGGAGTCCTATGCCACGTTTTACTTGTGGAGGTTTCTTTATTAGGATAAGCCCATCTTGAAACGCCGGGCGCCGCCGGGCTTCGGCCTAGCCCGCCAAATCCTCCAGCAGCACCTCTTTTTGAATCCACGCGATGACCTGCTCTAATCCTTCCTCGCTTTTCAGGTTCGTAAAAATATAGGGACGCTCTCCCCTCATTTTCCGCGAATCGCGGTCCATGACCGACAGATCGGCGCCTACATAAGGGGCCAAATCGGTTTTGTTGATGACCAGCAGATCCGACCGGGTGATGCCCGGGCCGCCTTTGCGGGGGATTTTGTCGCCTTCGGCCACATCGATCACATAGATGAAGGCGTCCACCAGCTCCGGGCTGAAGATCGCCGACAGGTTGTCCCCGCCGCTTTCCACCAGGATGATCTCCACATCCGGGAAACGTCGGACAAGACCGTCGATGGCTTCCAGATTCATCGATGCATCCTCGCGGATAGCCGTATGCGGACAGCCGCCCGTCTCTACGCCGACAATACGCTCGGCCGGCAAAACACCGCTGCGCACCAGAAATTCCGCGTCCTCTTTCGTATAAATATCGTTGGTTACGACCGCCATGCTGTACTGCCCGGACATATGACGGGCCAGCTTCTCGGCAAGCGCTGTTTTTCCCGAACCGACCGGTCCGGCGATTCCGACTCGTATATAACCCATATGCTAACTCCTCCTGTGTGGAAATTGAGGTGAACAAACCTCGGGTACGGGCAGCGCAAGCTTACGAAGCGGCTTTCCCGCGGAAAGCCTGCGGCTGCCGCAGCCCTGCACCGATGTCACCTCTCGGCCGCTGTTTTTTCGGCCAAACCCGCGCCGCCTGCACGTCAGAAACCTACGCGAAGCCCGTTTTCACGGTTTCGATGATGATCGTGATCATGATCGTGGCCGGCTGCATGACTGTGATCGTGATGGTGGCTGTGACCATGGCTGGCTGCATGCGTGTGACTGTGTCCATGACTGCTGCCGTGGCCCGTGCGATCATCGTGGTGATGGTGTCCGCCGCCCTTGGGAATCGGCTGGAACCGTCGGCTCTGCCTTTCATAGCGGGCGCCCAGCTTGGTCAGCAGCGCCTCCGTCGGATCGTCCGGAAGGACGACGATCTCGCCCTTCTCGGTAACCTGCAGCGGCAGATGGCGGTTTCCGAGCTCGTAGGCAAGCGTCCCCAGCTCCCGCACCGATTCGGCGAAAATAACCAGAACCTCGCAGGGCTGAACGAAAACAAGCACCGTATGCTCCTCATCGCGGAATAAAATATCACCGTGCCGCAGCGTCGTTTGCAGCGGAAGGGAGATGCCGATCACTTTGCCGAGATCGGTATTCTTGCGCAGGATACGCTTGGCGCATTCATCCCACGTCAACGCCACGATCTCGAATCCGTACAATTCTTCGTTATCCTGCGCCAGCTCCAGCTCAAAGGAATTGCCCAATATTTCGGTACATATCATGGATGTCCGCCTCTTTTCTGCTCGTCGAAATCAATGTCATCGAATAAAATACAACTTGCTCAGCGGAACCTCTTCCAGCGGCTCGCAGGTTACCGGCTCCCCGTCGATCTCCACGCGGTACAGCTCGGGGTCGACGGTGATATTCGGGCAATAATCGTTGCGCACCATATCCTTTTTGCCGAGATTCCGGGTGTTCTTAACCGGCACGAACTTGCCCGCCGAAGCCGGGAGCTTCTGCGCGATGCCTTTATCCAAAGCGGCCCGGTTCACGAAAATATACGAGAGGCTGTTCGGATTGCCGCCGAAAGCGCCGTACTGCGGACGATACAGAATCGGCTGGCAGGTCATCAGCGAACCGTTCGCCTCACCCATCGTCGACCAGGCGATAAAGCCTCCCTTGATAATCGTCTCCGGCTTGGCGCCGAAAAACGTATGCCGCCACAGTACGATATCGGCCAGCTTCCCCGGCTCCAGCGAGCCGACGTAATCCTGCACGCCGAACACCGTGGCCGGGTTGATCGTATACTTGGCCAAATAGCGGAGAACCCGAAAGTTATCGTTCTCCCCCTGCTCCTCCGGCAGCGGCCCGCGCTGACGCTTCATCTTCGAGGCCAGCTGCCAGACGCGCAGGACGGTTTCCCCGATCCGCCCCATTCCCTGGGAGTCGGAGCCCATAATGCTGATCGCGCCCATATCGTGGAGCACGTCTTCGGCCGCTATCGTCTCCTCGCGAACCCGCGAATCGGCGAAGGCCACATCCTCCGGCACTGCCGGATTCAAATGATGGCAGACCATGATCATGTCCTGATGCTCATCGACTGTGTTGACGGTGAACGGGTTGGTCGGATTGGTGGAGGACGGAATCACGTGCGGATAGCCGACTACTTTCAGGATGTCGGGCGCGTGGCCGCCTCCCGCCCCTTCCACATGGTAGGCGTGAATCGTTCGGCCGCCGATGGCCTCCAGCGTATCGTCGACAAACCCGGATTCGTTTAACGTATCCGTATGGATCTGCACCTGAAAGTCCAGCTCGTCGGCCACCTGCAGGCAGGTATCGATAACGGCCAGCGTACTGCCCCAGTCCTCGTGAATTTTCAGGCCGATCGCGCCGCCTTCGATCTGCTCGATCAGCGCCGCTTTCTCGCTGGCGTTGCCTTTGCCGAGCATGCCCATATTCATCGGAAACGCTTCGAAAGCGGCGATCATCCGCTGGATATTGAACGCCCCCGGCGCCTCGATGCCCACCGTCTTCGGCCCTGTGCCGCCCCCGATCATCGTCGTAATGCCGCTGCTTAAAGCTTCCGCGACGAGCTGCGCGGAATCGAAATGCACATGCGTATCGATGCCGCCCGGCGTGGCGATCATGCCCGGATCGGCCGAAATGATATCGGTACCGGGTCCGACGATCAGTCCCGGCGTAATGTCCATCGTGTTCGGATTGCCGGCTTTGCCGATGCCGACGATTTTCCCTTCCTTGATCCCGATATCGCCCTTGACGATGCCGAGTATCGGGTCCATCACGATGACATTGGTAATGACAAAGTCGAGCGCTCCTTCGGCATTCGGTATGCTCGACTGCCCCATGCCGTCGCGCAGCGTCTTGCCGCCCCCGAATACGGCTTCGTCCCCATAATGGGGAGCGTTGTAATCCTTTTCGATTTCGATCCACAGGTCCGTATCCGCCAGCCGCAGCTTGTCCCCGGCCGTCGGCCCGAAAAGCTCCCCGTAATGCTTTCTGCTAATCCGCATGGCGTCCCCCTTGTCCGTCGTCCCGGCATTCCTTGATGTAACCCCGGCCTTCGGCACGCCCGTATGCGGCCTCCTTGACCGCTTCGTCGTTCAGGTCGCCCATCGTCAATCCGTTAAAGCCGATCAGCTTTTGCGCACCGCCGTAAGCTACCAGCCTGACATCCTTCTCCTCGCCCGGCTCGAAGCGGACCGCCGTCCCCGACAGCACGTCAAGATGCATGCCGAAGGCCTGCCGCCGGTCGAATTCCAGCACCTTGTTCACTTCAAAAAAGTGAAAGTGGGAACCGACCTGGATAGGACGATCCCCGCAATGCCGGACCCGGATATCCATTCTTCTGCGTCCGGGACGAAGCTCGATTTGTTCTTCCCTGTAGATCATAGCGCCGATCTCGAATCGCTCTGCATGCATCGTCCGCAACCTCCGTTACAATGTCAGATATGCCGTCTCGTTCATTTCCTTGCGGGTGGAGAAACGGATGGGATCGTGAACCGTGATCAGCTTGGAACCGTCCGGGAACATCCCTTCCACCTGGATCATCGGGATCAGCTGCTCCACGCCCTCCAGCACTTCCTCCTGAGCCAAAATCCGGGAGCCGAACGCAATGACGTCGGCCAGACGCTTTTTCCCTTCCCGGGCCTGCTCCAGGAGCTCGTCGCAAATAACCGCAACTGCTTCGGGATGGTTCAGCTTGATGCCGTTCTTCAGTCTTCTTCTTGCCAGTTCGGCAGCCGTATAAATAAGCAGTCTCTCGTTCTCCCTCGGAGTAAGATGCACCTTGCATCACCGCCTCGTCAGATTTGTTTATCAAGACATGCACAACCGGGTATATAAGGTTTCATGGGCCATAGAGGCGATTTCCAGCCCCGGTGAAAAGGTGTTCATCTTCTCCAGCGTCAGCTCTTGATCATCGATCTCCAGCTCCGAGAGCCGCCGGCCGAGCCGGAACAAAACCAGCTGGGATTCGTTTTGCCCGAGCGGGATAATTCGCGTCGCTACGGACACGAGCGAGGCCAGTCCCGCGTACATATAGGTTTGCGCCGTTTCATGAAAGGGCAGCTCCATAATGGCGGCCGCCAGACCGTAAGCCAAAGCGTAATGGTACATCATCGCGGGATCTTTCAAGCGGCCGAAAGACTCGGGCGCTTGGCTCGCATACAGATTTCTCACGCCGAGCAGCAGGGATCGTCCCGTTTTCAGACTGGCGGCGTGCAGCTCGCTGGCCGGCTTGGTTGCGGAGTAATAAGACTGCAGCGTTTCGATAGCCTCCGTATCGTTCCTGCGGATCGCCTCATACGCCTGCTTCACGAAAATCAGATCGGTTTGGATGTACACATCCATATAGGCGAGCAGGATCGCTTCCACATCCGCCGCACTGCGCACCCGCCCCGATTGTATATAAGTTTCCAGACCGTAGGAATGGTTAAAGCTGCCTGTCGGGAAGGTGCCCCCGGCAAGCTGCAGCCAGGTCAGCAAAGCGTTCGGTCTGTTATTTGCGGATATAAGGCAGCGCCTCCTTCAGCATCCGGGGCCGCAGCTGCGCCCATACTTGTTGAAAGCAGTCCTTGACCGCCTCGTATTCCGCGCTTAAAGCTTTCACGGTCAGCACTCCGCTCGGATGAAGCGAGCAGCCCGCCCACACCCCGCCTTCGCCGATGCCGGCCAGGCATTCCCGGGCGGTCTGCAGCATAGCGCCGTCCGTCTCGCTGCTGTACATGTATAAAGTGCCCCAATGGGTATATTCCTCCAGGTAACCGGGCTGGCCCGACTGCAGCCGATGCCCGTCCACACGGTACTTCTCCCAGACGGCCAGCTTGCCGTCGATCACGATTTCGAGCAGATTTCCCATACTCCGGAACTCGAACCGTTCGCCCTTATGCTTCCGCCCGCACGCGTACATGTCGCAGAAAGCGAACACCGAATCGCGCTCGGCCTCGATGCGGGTAGCCGTCTCCAGGGTCGTATCCTTGAACAGCATGACCTCCTCCGGAAAAAACTCCATGCTGGCCTGCCGTCCGACGGAAAAAAACTGATGCACTTGCGCCCCGCCCCCGTTCATCACGTACGACTTGGAGGCGGAGGCGTTCGTTAAGTAAAGCCGGGCGCCGTCCTCCACGCGAATCCGGTAATCCAGGCTGTCTCCGGCCAGCATCCCTCCCGCCGTATCCAGCAAATAGATGTAGGCGGTGCCGATCCCGTCCAGATAGAAGGGCCGCAATACTTTTAAAGGAAAGGTGTAGTTCATCCGGGAAATAAAGCTTTGATTCCGCCGGTTTGCGGTAATGCCCAAATCCAATGTGCCGCGCATGCCGTTCCTCCCCGCGTGTCACTCCGAAGCCGATGAATGCTGAAAAACGACATGCGCCCCGCCCGGTGAGTAGCTTGCGGTATACACGCCCGGCGCTTCGCCCGGCGGCCGCTCCATCAACAGCTCCGCCAGCGGCACCTCGATGTACGTCCGGAATGCCCGCTTCAAAGCCCGGGCCCCGAATTTCTTGTTATAGCCTTGCTCGGCCAGAAAGTCCCTGGCGGCATTGTCTATCCGCAGGGTGCAGCGGTGCTTGCGAAGCCTGAGGTTCAGCTGCTCCGTCAACACGCCCGTCACCTTCTCCAGCGTCGGCTGCGCCAGCCAGTTGAAGATGACGATATCGTCAATCCGGTTAATAAACTCCGGCTTGAGGAACCTTTCCAGCTTTCTCATCACGATCCTCTCGAGCAGGTTTTGCTCGCGGCGGACCCAGTTGGCCGGATTGGCGTAATACGAGAATAACGCCGGGGCCGACGACAGCTGCCGGTCGGTAAACCGGTAAATATCCGAAGCGGCAATATTGCTCGTCATGAAAATTATCGTATTCCGGAAATCGATGACTTTATCGCCGCTGGAAATCGTCATGATGCCGTTATCGAAAATATTGAGCAGCGTCAGCAGCACCTGGGGGCCCGCTTTTTCAATTTCATCGAACAGCACGATGCCCGGCTTGCTGAAGCTGCCCTCGATTTTCTCTTTATTCAGAATGGTGGAGCCTTCCTTGCTCCCGACATAGCCCGGGGGCGCGCCCGTCAAGGCCGCGGCGTAATGATCCTGGGCCAGCGTGTTCATGTCCACCCGGCAGAACCCGTCCTTGGAGCCGTGAATAATTTCCGCGAGCGTGCGCACGATCTCCGTTTTCCCCACGCCGGTAGGCCCGAGAAACAGGCCGACATACAGCGGCTTGTCAGGGTCCGCGATATCGGACCGGACAATTTTGAGCATGTTCTCGATCGATTCCATCGCCTGCTCCTGCCCGTAAATCCGGCTGCGCATTTTGCCCATGACGTCTTCCACATCGAACCTGAAGCGGGTTTGCGTCTTGTTGCCTGTGCCGGGGGAAGCGGAACGCTTTTGTTCCAGGTCCTGAAGCTTGTCGTTAATAAACGGCATAAGGTGTTTCCCCCTTTTACCTTATCATTCGCTCGGTCCAACCGGCTTTTCAGATAAAACAGGACGGCCATGATCTGGAAGGACCGGCCGCTTGGCGCAGCCGCTCCTTCCGTTATCCTCATGACCGTGAGGCTTACTTGCCCGCTTCCTGCAGCCTGCCTTCGTTCGGAATGCCCTCGATCGGACATTCGGCCGTGCCTAGCGTGGAGCGCGTAATTTTCTCCACGTCTTCTCTCGCCTTCTCTGCGTCCATCACCCATGTGCGGTAGAAGTCGAACGGGCAGTCGGCAATTCCGCGCTCGCCGTCGCCGGAGTTCAGCACGCCGGTATATCCGCGGTGAAGCAGCTTGAACAGGTGGTTCTGGGACTGCGAGTTTTTGCGGAAATCGCGGATTTGCGATACCGACAACTCGGCGAACTGCACGCCGTATTCTTCCGTTCCGCACTCGCCGAGCGTCCGTCCGTCAAAGCCGATCAGCGCGGAGTGCCCGAAGTAGGAATATACGCCGTCGAAGCCGGTGCAGTTGGCGACAGCCACATACACATTGTTCGCCCACGCCATCGATTTGGACATCATGATTTGCTGGTCCTTGGCCGGATACATATAGCCCTGGCATCTGACGATCAGCTCGGCGCCCTTCATCGCGCAATCGCGCCAAATTTCCGGATAGTTGCCGTCGTCGCAAATGATCAGGCTGATTTTCATGCCCTTCGGCCCTTCGGTCACATAAGTGGTGTCTCCCGGATACCAGCCTTCGATCGGGCACCACGGAATGCATTTGCGGTACTTCTGCACGATTTCGCCCTTGTCGTTCATCAGGATCAGCGTGTTGTAAGGCGCTTTTTCCGGATGGTTCTCGTGCTTCTCGCCGGTCAGGGAGAACACGCCCCAAACGCCCGCTGTTCGGCAAGCCTCCGAGAAAATAGCGGTCTCTTCGCCGGGAATCGACGCCGCTGTAGCGTACATTTCGTCGTTGTCATACATGATGCCCATCGTGCTGTATTCCGGAAATACAACCAGATCCATGCCCGGCAGACCCTTTTTCATGCCGACGACCATATCCGCAATTTTACGCGCGTTCTCCAGAACCTCCTCCTTGGTGTGCAGACGTGGAATTTTATAGTTGACTACCGCTACCCCTACCGTATCTGCGCTGCTCGAAATGTCCCCATGTCTCATTGTAAAATCTCCTCTCACATGTATGGTTTATTTGATGAAAATCAAAAATCAGATGGTTAAATACTTTTTAATCGTATCCGTGGAAACCTCCCGGGTATTTCCCGAGTTGACGATCTGCCCTTTTTCCATGACGTAAAACCTCTCGGCGATCTTGAACGCGAAGTCCAGATTCTGCTCGACGATAAAAACCGAAAGCGACTTTTCCTCATGGACCCGGTTCAGCGTTCTGGCGATTTCGGCGACCACATTCGGTTGGATGCCCTCCGACGGTTCATCCAGAAACAGAACCTTCGGCTTGGACATCAAAGCGCGGCCAATGGCAAGCTGCTGCTGCTGTCCCCCTGACAATACACCCCCTTTCCGTGGCAAATGCTCCTTCAATGCCGGGAAATATTCCAGCATTTCTTCCATCAGCCGGGCGGTTTCCTTGGGATGATGGGCCATGGCCCCAAGCTCCAGGTTTTCCTTGACCGTCAGCATCGGGATAATTTCCCTGCCCTGCGGCACATAGGCGATGCCCATCCGCGATCTCTCGTTGGCCCGGGTACGGGTTATTTCCTTGCCCTCCCAGGTAATGGCGCCTTCCTTGGGGACCAGCAGGCCGATCAGGCTTTTCAGCAACGTGGTCTTGCCGACTCCATTGCGCCCCATCAGGCAAACCTTGTCGCTCTTGCCTACCTCGAGGCTTACCCCGTTGATCACCCGGCTTTTTCCGTATGAGACTTGGAGTGCGTTAGCGTTAAGCATGGGCATCCTCCTTCAAATAAACCTCCTGCACCTTCGCGTTTTGCTCGATTTCGGCAAGCGGCCCCTCGGCCAGATACTTCCCCTGGTGCAGTACGGTGACGATATTGGAAATTTGGCGGACAAACGCCATATCGTGCTCGACTACGATAACGGAACGATCCTTGAACACCGTCAGAATCAGCTCGCCGGTTTTGTAGGTTTCCTCCGCCGTCATGCCTGCGGTCGGCTCATCCAGGATGATCAGCTTGGGGTCCTGGGCGAGCAGCATGCCGATCTCCAGCCACTGCCGTTCGCCGTGTGACAAATTGGCCGCCATCCGGTCGGCTTTGCTCTTCAGACCGATCGTGGACAAAATATGCTCGATGCGGTCCTTGATGTCCGCCTTCTTTTGATAGAAAAGGGCTTGAAATACGCGGTCGAACCCCCGGAACGCCACCTCGATGTTTTCCATCACCGTCATGTTGTCGAACACGTGCGGGTTCTGAAATTTCCGCCCGATGCCGAGCTTGGCCGTCTGATAGGGCTCCATACCGGAAATTTCGTGGTTGTCGTATAGGATCCGCCCCGACGTCGGCTTCGTTTTGCCCGTTATCAGATCCATCAGCGTCGTTTTGCCGGCCCCGTTGGGCCCGAGAATGACCCGCAGCTCGCCTTGGTTCACCGAAAAGTTCAAATCGGAGATCGCCTTGAACCCGCCGAACTGCACGGTCAGCCCGATTGTTTCGAGTATTTTGTCGCCCATGTTTGCCACCTGGCTTTCTTTATAGAACTTCGCCCTTGCCGTAAAGAAGGGGCTCTTCCACTGTCGCGCTCTTCTTGCGTAAACTCCGGTCGTTCCACCAATTTTCCAGCGTTCCGTAGATGCCGTTCGGCAGGAACAGCACGATCAGCACCATCACGGCGCCCAGAATCAGCTGCCATAGCGTCGGATACTGCTCGGACAGCAGGTTCGACAGCCAGTTGACCACGAACACCCCGACGATCGGCCCCATCAGCGTGCCTCTGCCGCCGATCGCCAGCCAGATCACAAGGCCCGTCGACATCGCGATACCCGTATCCTGCGGCGAAATAAAGCCGTTCATCGGCACGTACAGCATGCCCGCCAGCCCCGCCAGCAGTCCGGAAACCGTAAAGATGAAAATTTTATAGTTCGCCGGATTGTAGCTCAGGAAGCGGATGCGGCTCTCGTCCTCGCGGATCGACTTGATGACTTTGCCGAAATGGGATTGGGCCAGCCAGCGGGTGAAGAAAAAGGCCAGGACCGTGACGGCCAGCACGACATAATAATAGGAAGTAAGACTTAACGGCTCGCCGTTGATCGGAAACCGCGGCAGTCCCATCAATCCGTTGAAGCCGCCCGTATAGGCCTGCAGGTTGATGACCAGCATTTCAAACAATTTGGCCAGCGCCAGCGTAATGATGGAGAAGTACACCCCGCTCACCCGGCTCTTGAATACGAAAAATCCTATGAGGGCCGCCAGCACCGCCGGCAGCGCCAATCCGAGAATCAGCGCCATCGGAATGCTTTGCAGCGGCTTCATCACCAGCGGAATTTCCGTAATGTTGAAGCGGGACATAAAGGACGGAATCCCTTTTTGCAAGCTGTAAGCGAGGGCCAGCATATAACCCCCGAGCCCGAAAAATACGGCGTGCCCCAGGCTCAAAAGCCCGGTATAGCCCCAGATCAGGTTCAATGAAAAGGCGAACAGGATGAACACGATGAATTTTCCCATTAACTCGACGCGGAATTCCGAAGCGAACAATGGAAAGACGACCAGGAATACGAGAGTCAGCGCCGCAAAAGTATGGTTGAGACCGAATTTGTTCGTTGGCACAGCCTTCTACCTCCTTTCCATCCGGAACAAACCTTCCGGCTTAAACCGAATGACTAGAATAATGAGCAGGAACACGACAATTTTCGCACCGGTTTCGCCCATAAATGTGGTCAGCAGCTGGTTGCTTTCGCCCATTGCGGCGGAGCCGAACACCGCGCCCATGAGAGACCCTACGCCGCCCAGCACGACGACCATGAAAGAATCGATCATATAGTCGAGGCCCATCGTGGGCGACACGCTCTTGATCGGCGACAGAATCGCCCCGGCCAGTCCGGCCAGCCCCGCTCCGAAAGCGAAGGTATAGGCGTCGATACGGGAGGTGTTGATGCCCAGGCATTCGCACATATCCCGGTTTTGCGACACGGAACGGAGCTGGATGCCGAACTTCGTTCTGAACATGGCGAAGGCTGTGGCCAGCACCATCAATAAGGCGATCCCTGCAATAAACAGCCGGTAATACGGCAAGGCTACGTCCCCCACGTTCATCACGCCCTGGAACGGGCTGGTCACGGATTTACCATCGGGACCGAAGATCATCCGGATCAGCTGCTGAAGAAAAATGGAGATACCGAAGGTGGCGAGCAAGGTTTCCATCGGTCGCCCGTACAAACGGCGCAGCACAAACTTTTCCAGCAGCAATCCGACCAGCGCCGTCACAATAAAGCTGACGATCATGCCGACGACAAACGGCATATGCCCCACCGTGCAGATCATATAGGTCGTGTAAGCTCCGATCATGATGAGCTCTCCATGAGCCATATTAATAATTTTCATCACCCCGAAGGTGATTCCCAAACCGATGGCGACGATCAATAAAATACCCGCCACGCTGATTCCGTCGGCAAACTGCTGCATGATGCCCATCCTTGTCCTCCTTTCGGCTCGGAAGGGAGTACGGAAAAGGCATGTTCCTTTTCCGCTCCGTCCGTCACCCTTTTACTTTTTCCAGGGTTCTTCGTGATTAGGGAACAAAGCTTTGGCCCAAGGCTCGGGATAGATCGGCTCTGTAGTGCTTTGAACGATTTCGAATTGGCCGCTCGCATTGATTTTACCGATCCGCGAGTTCAACCAGGCGTGGTTGTTTTCCGCATCGATTTTGACCGTTCCCTGCGGCGCTTTGATTTCAAGTCCGGCAAACGCGCTGATAATCGTCTCGGAGTTCGTTAGATCCGTCGCCTTTTTCAAAGCTTCGGCGAGCAGCAGCGTCGAGAAGTAGGAGGCTTCCATCACCTGCGTGATCGGCTCCGTCTTGCCGTATTTCGCCTGATAGGCATCGACGAATTTTTTGTTTTCCGGCGTATCCACCGTTTGGAAATAAGCGGCCGAAGAGATGTGCCCCTTCGCTACGTCGGCGCCCATCGATACGATCTCCGATTCGGCGGTAACGGGACTCGCGATCGGCATAACGGCCGGGTCCAAACCGTAGCTCTTGTACTGCTTATAGAAGGCGGCCACGCTGTCGCCGACGAGATCGGAGAAAATCACATCCGGCTTGGCTTCCTTGATTTTGTTGATCACGGACGCGAATTCCGATTGGCCGAGCGGCACGTACTGCTCGCCGACCACTTCGCCGCCGTTTTGCTTCAGCAGCTCCTTTACCTGTTTGTTGGTTTCAACCGGGTATACATAGTCGGAACCGATGAAATAAACTTTTTTGCCTACATTCTTGGTCAGCCATGGAACGAAATCCTGAAGCTGCTGATTGGGTGTGGTGCCGGTGTAAATAATGTTTTTGGAGTATTCTTCGCCTTCATAGTAGGTCGGATAAACGAGCACGCCCTTGTACTGCTCGACGATCGGCAGCATCGCCTGGCGGCTTGCGGAGCTGTATCCGCCCACGATCGCCGTAACCTTGTCCTGCTGGAGCAGCTTCTTGGCCTTCGTCGCGGCGCCGGAAGGCTCGGAGGCATAGTCTTCCTGTACGGGGGCGATGGTTTTTCCGTTGACGCCGCCGTTTTTGTTGATCTCCTCGATGGCAAGCAGGGCCGCGTTCGCCATTCCTTTTTCCGTTACGGCCAGGGAGCCGCTCAACGAGAACAGGACGCCCACCTTGATCGCATCGCCGCCGGCTGCGGTATTCGTGGCGGCTGTGCCGCTCTGTCCTCCCGCGCACCCCGCAAGGACGGAACATGTCAGGATCATGGATAAAAGCGCCGATACGGTTTGTTTTTTGAACATTTTCACAAGTACCACTCCCATTTTCTTTTTTATGCCCAGCCTTTCTAACAACACACTGCAAACCCCTTCCCTGATTTGTTAACTAATCTTACGCATTCAGATTAGATACAAACGGCGATTTGTGCTTTCGATCTATTTAATAAGCAAATCTTGTGCCAACCGATCGAAATAATTGAAAAAAATTAAAAAAAATGATTCCGCCCTTCCCAAACACAGTTTTTATGCGGGAGTATATATTACATTAAAGGTTATATATTTATTTAATTTTAACCCCTCTCCACGCCGAAATTAAAAAATAATAGGGATTGAACACAAAATGAACAAAAGTTGTGTTATAATAACTGACACATTGTAATATTATTGCTTTTTACCGTGTTTCACTTTTATTACATTTCATGGACACCAAGAGTGCGTCATATCCTATTACGAACTAAAAGGGGCGTTATGTGACATGAACATGCAGGGCGGGGAACTGAAGGTGGGTATTTTGTTTTCCCTCACAGGACCTACGGGGATTACGGAACGGGGGCAGTATCAGGCCAGCCTGCTGGCGATCCGGCAAATCAACGAACAGGGCGGCGCCAACGGCAAACGGCTCATTCCGATTGTGGAGGATATTGCGTCGGACCCTTGCCTCGCAGCCCAAAAGGCGGAAAAGCTGATCGTATCTGACCGGGTCGCCGCCATTGTCGGCTTATATACGTCGGCCTGCCGCAAAATGGCTATCCCTGTATTGGAGAAACACGACACCCTGCTTTTCTATCCGACCTTATATGAAGGAGCCGAGCAGCACCGGAATATTTTCTACTGCGGTTCACTCCCCAACCAGCAGCTGCTGCATTTTATCCCCTGGATTATCGGACATCTGGGCAAAAGCTTTTATCTGATCGGATCGGATTACATTTATCCGCGGGAAACGAACCGTTATATCCGGCACCTGGTTGACAGCTGCGGGGGATCGATAATCGGCGAAACCTATGTCGCCCTGGGGGACACGAAGTTCAGCCAGCACCTGCAGGACATCCGCCGAGCCAGTCCCGACGTTATCTTCTCCACGCTGGTCGGCGACAGCGCAGGGGCCTTTTACCAGCAGCATTACCAATACGGCTTCAAGCAGCCGATCGCCAGTTCGATTACGGCGGAAACCGAAATCTCCGCGATCCAGCCTTCCTATGCCGCAGGACATTACTCCAGCTTTCCTTACTTTAATACAATCGACAATCCCGCCAACCGGCAGTTCGTTTCGGAATACAGGCGCACCTACGGCACGGATACGATAAGCTCGGTGATGGAAAACGCCTATAACTCGGTGTTTTTGCTGGCTGAGGCGCTGCGCCGGTCCAAGGAAGCGTCCACGGACGCCATCCGCCGCGCCCTGTCCGGACTCAAGCTCGAGGCGCCCCAGGGGCAAATCGTCGTCGACCACAAAAACCAGCATTTGTGGTTAAACTCCCGCATCGCCCGGGTCGATGACAGCGGCCGGTTTCAAATTGTGTGGGAATCGGAGACGCCCCTGCCTCCCGTTCCGTTCTTTGAAGCGGAACAGAAGCAGACGGACGCCGGACAGGAGGAGCTGTTCCGGGACGTACTGGAGAAGCGGTTGACGCGCAACGAGTTTCTGCTGAAGGAATTAAAAAAGGCAACCGGATTTCTGCCCTTCACCTTCGCCTTTTTCGATCCCGAGGGCGTACTGCTGGACGTTTTTCCGGACGAGACACCGCCGGACCCGGAACTGCTCCGACTGCTGCGCCTGGGCGGCAGCCAGTGGATTCGCCATCCGTTGGACAAATCCGGCATCGGCCTGGCCTTGACCGGGCATACGCCGTCTTACACAAGCGCCGATTTGCGGGAAATACCGGGGCTGCCGTCCTGGACCTCCGCGGGGCTGCCTGTCAAAAGCGAAGCGGACACCGTCCCTATGGGGGTGCTCGGCGTCTTTATCAAAAAGGGCGGCGAAGACGATGCCGGTTACCCGCTCGAAAGCTTGTCCCGGTTAGCCGCAGCCTGCGCCGAGCTTACCCGCAAACACGACGACTACTTTTCCTTATCGAAAATGATGCAGGATGTGTCCGACCAGCTTTCCAAAAGCCTGTTCGTGCTGCGCAAAGGAAAAATCGCGTTCCATAACGAGGCGGGCCGGAATTTGTTATCGAGAAAACGCGATCTGGTGCATTCGGCTCTGTCGGATATTGCTTCGGACAACCGCGAGGAAGCGAACTACATGATGAGAAAGCAGGACTCCGACAGCTTATACGAAATTCAGATCGTCAAAAAAACGGAGTTTCACTATGTCTACTTCAAACAGTTGGGCCATCGCGCCACACCCGGCCGGAGGGACAAAAACAAGCTTACGACCAAAGAGCTGATCGGCTCTGACGGCAATTTCCTGCGGACCGTATCCCTGGCCAAATCCGCAGCGAAGACGAACGCCAACGTGCTGCTGCTCGGGGAAAGCGGTACAGGCAAGGAATTGTTCGCCCGCGCCATTCATAATGAAAGCGCGAGAAGAGATAAGCCTTTTATCGCCATCAATTGCGCCGCTATTCCCAAAGAGCTGATCAATGCGGAATTGTTCGGTTATATGGAGGGCGCTTTTACAGGGGCCAAAAAAGGGGGAAATGCCGGCAAGTTCGAAGCCGCCAACGGGGGAACGTTATTTCTCGACGAAATCGGGGATATGCCGTTCGAGCTTCAGGCCACTCTGCTGCGTGTCCTTCAGGAGAAGGAAGTGATCCGCGTAGGAGGGCACAAGCCGATTCCCGTGGATGTCCGCATCATTGCGGCAACCAACAAAAACCTGAACCAGGAAATCGCGTATAACGGGTCGTTCCGCAGCGATTTATTTTACAGGCTGAACGTGTTTACCATCGAGCTCGTGCCCCTGCGCGAACGGATCGGCGATGTCGCCGAGCTATCCGCCCATTTCATCGAGGAACTGTCGATCGAAACCGGCCGCCCGGCAAAAGAGATTTCCCCGGAAGCCATCAAGGTGCTGATGGACTATAGCTGGCAGGGGAATATCCGGGAGCTGCACAATGTGATGGAACGGGCGTTTTATTTATCCGACCGTTCGCCCCATATCAAGGTCATCCATCTGCCGCAGTACATTGTGCACAGCCTGCAGAACGAACAGCCCGGAAATCAGCCGAATCTCGCGGAAATGTTCCAAAACTTCGACCACATCAAGGAAATCAAGCAAAAGGGAGAGGAAAGCGAGCGGAATGTGTATATCCAGGCGTTGATAAGAAACAAGGGGAATATCAGCAGGACGGCCAAGAGCCTTGGGATCTCGCGAACTACACTGTACCGGAAGCTGGAGGAGTACCAAATCAAGATCGGCAAGGAATGAACTGCCCCCCTTGCCGCTGTCGCCGAGCAGACATTACGAGCGGGCCGCGCGCCGGCTCGACGGGGCGATGCCCATCTCCTCCCTGTACTTGGCGACGGTTCTCCGGGAGATGCTGAGCCCGGCCGCCAGAAGAGCTTCCGCCAGCTGCTGGTCGGACAAGGGCTTGGCTGCGTTTTCCAACCGGATCAACTCTTTGATTTTCCGCTTGATATGATCCGCCGACACGGCCGGCCCTTCCGAGGCATAAACGCCCGATGCGAAAAAATATTTCAACTCGAATATGCCCCTCGGCGTCTGCGCGAACTTCCCGGCAACCGAACGGCTGACGGTGGATTCGTGCATGCCAATCCGCTCCGCGACTTCCTTCAGCGAAAGGGGCGCCAGGCTGCCCTTTCCCGTCCGGAAAAACTCCGCCTGCGCTTTCACGACGGCTTCCGCCACGAGCCGCAGCGTCTTCTCGCGCTGGTACAGGCATTTCAGAAGCCATTCGGCGGAAGAAAGCTTCTCCTTCAAAAACTGCCGCTCCGGGTCTCCCGCCGCCGCCAGCTCCGACATTCCCTTGTAAAAGCCGTTGATCCTTACGGACTTGGATATCGAGCGGACACGAATATCGAAACCTTCCTCCCTTTGTTCGATGACGATGTCCGGTATCACATAGTGGGGCTTGTCGGCTTGGAATATCGCCCCAGGGCGGGGAACCAGCGCCGTAAGCCGGCAGGCCGCCTCGCGGATCTCGTCGGCATCGGCCCTCAGCTCCTTGGCGATCCGCTTGATACGATTGGCCGCCAGATCCTCCAAATGTCCCTCGACGAGCCGGTAAACGAGACTGTCCACTCCGTGCGTAAGCCGCAGTTGAATAAGCAGGCATTCTCTCAAATTCCGCGCCCCTACGCCGGCGGGGTCCAGCTCCTGCACCCGGTTAAGGGCAAGGTCGACGATCGCCGGACTGATTCCGAGATCCCCGGCGACCTGCTCGAGCGGCAGCGCCAAATAGCCGTTATCGTCCAAATTGCCGATTATATACTTCGCCGCCTCGTACACTCCCGCAGGGAGGCCTGTCAGACAGTTCAGCTGGCGAAGCAGATGCTGCTCCAGCGTGGGGGCAGCGTTCGCCGCCATCGCAATGGGATCGTATTCCGGAGCAGCTGCGGAGCTCCCCGCTACCCCCCGATTATGGAGCATCGTCCCGAAATCGGCTTCCAAAACAGGGTTTTCATCGGCCTGCTGATTGATAAATTCGATCAGCTCCATATTGGAGCTTTGGAGAATATACAGGCTTTGCTGCATGTTGGCGGTGACCGCCAGCTTCTGGGTTTGTGTCAGTACGAGTCTGTTGTTCACAGTGATCCCAGGCCCCTTTCTTACAAGAAAGTAACATAAACCCTCTTTTTTCTTCATTAATTAACATCAATTATAATCATTTTCGGCGCAATCTCAAGAAGAAAATAACTTATTATGTTATTATATATAACATCAATAGATGACAGCCTTCCGGTTTCGGTTTTCTTTCTTCTTTTTGGTATAATGAATATATTCCAAAAAAAGGAGATGAGTGGTAACATGGGAACAAAGACACGTTTGGGGAAAACCGGGCTGTACGTCAATCCGATCGGGCTCGGCGCCAATGCGGTTGGCGGCCATAATCTGTTTCCGAATCTTAGCGACGAAACCGGAAAAGAAGTGGTGCGCACCGCGCTCGGCAACGGGATCAACTTTATCGATACGGCCTACATATACGGTCCCGAACGCTCGGAGCAATTGATCGGCGAAGTGCTCAAAGAACGGGGCCGCCGCGAAGATGTCGTTATCGCCACCAAAGGCGCGCACAAACCGGTCGACGGCAAGATGACGGTGGACAACTCCCCCGCCTTCCTGAAGCAAGCGGTCGAAAACAGCCTGAAGCAGCTGCAAACGGACTATATCGATTTGTTTTATATCCACTTTCCCGACGAGCATACGCCTAAGGACGAAGCCGTGGGCGCATTGAAGCGGCTGAAGGATGAAGGGAAAATCCGCGCCATCGGCGTATCCAACTTCTCGATCGAACAGCTGAAGGAAGCCAATAAGGACGGCTACGTGGACGTGCTGCAAAGCGAATACAACCTGTTCAAACGCGGCGTCGAGCAGGAAATCCTGCCCTATACGGCAGCCAACGGCATCTCGTTCGTCCCTTATTTCCCGCTGGCTGCCGGACTGCTGGGCGGCAAATACAACAAGGACTCGAAATTCGAGGACAGCCGCGCCAAAAACCCGCTGTTCCAAGGCGAGGAATTTGTCCGCAATCTGGACAAGGTGGAGCAGGTCCGTCAAATCGCGGAAGCCAAACATGCGGACGTGGCGCACGTCGTGCTCGCCTGGTATCTTACCCGCGACTCGATCGACGCGCTGATCCCCGGCGCGAAAAGACCCGAGCAGGTGCTTAACAACCTGAAAACCCTAGAGGTATCGCTGACCCCCGAGGATATCAGGAATATCGACCAAATTTTTCAGGCGTAACCCGCGAACTGCGGCTCTGACTCCGCTTGCGGTTTCGACAAGAACGCTGCAAGCGGGGCGTACAGCAAAGAACCCCCTTCCAATTTGGAAAGGGGTTCAGCTTAATTTACTTAAGTTTCATAGTAGGAATCAGTTCAGAGAAATATTTGAATTGTTCATCTGCAAACTTGCCAAAATCTTCAGGTCCTTTATAGATCGCGAGCATACTCCGTTCGTCCGCAAACTTTTTGAACGCATCCGATTCAACGGCATATTTCAAAGCGTCAGCCAGCACGGTTTTCACTTCATTCGGAGTACCTTTTGGCACTACAAATCCACCCCATCCTGCAAACTGAACATCAATCCCTTTTTCCTTCAGTGTCGGGACATCCGGTAAATTTTTATCCCGTTCAGCAGTCATAACGGCAAGAACCTTCAGCTTCTTGGCTTCCAGCCCGCTTTTCACTTCCCCGGTGCCGACCATGACTGCATCGACATGGCCTCCCATTAATGCGGTTACAGCGGGAGCAGCACCATCAAAAGGAATATCGGTGAATTTAACGCCTGTTTTATTGGCAAATGCGCTGGCGGCAACGTGCCATATGGAGCCTGATCCCGAATTGCCCACTTTGACTTGCTCCGGATTTTTCTTGGCGAATTCGATAAACTCTTCAATCGTGTTATAAGGAGCGTTTGCTGCAACGGTAACGGCTGCAGGAACCATCGTTGCTTGCCCAATGAGATCGAACTTGCTTGGCTCCAAATCAGAGAGTCCTAATGGTTTATGCATAGCGAACTCCGCAGGAACATATCCTATGGTGTATCCGTCTTTGGGACTGGCTTGAACGAAGGACATCCCTACGCCGCCTGTGCCGCCTGGTTTATTTACGATTACTACGGGCTTCTTAAGTTTTTCCTCCATGCCCTTGGCAACCATACGGCCTGTGGCGTCTGAAGCGCCGCCTGCAGCGAATGGAACAACTAACGTAATTTCTTTTTCCGGGAATGCTGCTTGTGAGGCTTGTCCCCCTTGCGTTCCCTCTGTTCCCTGTGTACCTTGTGTGCCACAACCAGCCAACAAACCTAAAGACAAGCTTGCAATTAATGCGATTTTTTTCATTGTTCGTTCCCCCATGAAGGTTTTTTATGGTTTAATGCATGTTACATCTCGATATCCGCGGCAAAACCGGATTTCTTTTTCCTGATTTCGGCGATGACGCTAAGAACTAGCACAATAAGAGAAATGACTAACAAGGAGCCGGATAACGGCCGTTGAAACAACTCCAGCAAGTTGCCATGAAACATTTTATACGACTGCAATAAAGAGCTTTCCATGAGCTTGCTTAATACAAACGTCAATACAATGGGTGCCATGGGAATGTCGAGTTTTTTCATGACGTAGCCGATGATGCCGAAAACAAACATGACGCCAACATCCCAGAGGCTGTTATTGACGGTATATGCCCCTAGTACAGAAATGATCAGGATAATCGGATACAGGAGCTTGGCAGGAACCATCGTAATTTTTGCCCACATCCCCGCCAAAGGCAAATTCATGATCAGCAAAAAGAAATTGCCGATAAACATACTTGCGATAATCGCCCAGACGAAGCCCGGGTTATTCTGGAACAGCACTGGCCCTGGAGTCAGCCCATGCATGATGAAAGCTCCCAAAAGAATCGCAATGGTCGGTGAGCTTGGAATTCCCAGCGTGAACAATGGAATAAGCGCTGCTCCGCAATACGAATTGTTGGCGGTTTCAGGACCGGCAACACCTTCGATTGCACCTTTCCCGAAACGTGAAGGATCTTTGGCAATCTTCTTTTCCAATGAGTAGGAAAGCAGAGCCGGGATGACAGAGTTCGTGCCCGGGATCAAGCCCGTTATAAATCCAAGCACGGTTCCCCGGCCTATAGAGTTCACCGTCGGTTTCCATTCTTCGCGTCTGGGCAGAAGCCCTTTCACTTTGGCCGGTTTCTCCGAATTTGTGAGGTTCTCCATACCAAGCAGGATCTCCGAGAGCCCGAACAAGCCCATCGCGATAGTGACTAAATCAAACCCGTTCATTAAATACGGCTCGCCGAAAGTGAACCGGACCGCTCCGGAAACAGGGTCCATCCCGACCAGAGACAATGTTAACCCGATGAACGCCGCAATCAAACCCCGAACGAGCGACTTGCCCATTAAACCAATGACCATGATGAGACCGAATACCATCAGAGCGAAAAATTCCGGCGGACCGAACCGCAAGGCAAAGTCCGCCAAGACCGGGCCGATCAATGCCAGGCCGATGATCGATACGGTCCCTCCGATGAAGGAGCCGATCCCCGCCACACCAAGGGCAACCCCTGCCCTTCCCTGCTTAGCCAAAGGATGGCCGTCCAAGCAGGTAATAACGGATGCTGCCTCTCCGGGCGTGTTAATTAGAACGGAAGTGACGGTCCCTCCATACATACCGCCGTAATAAATCCCAGCCAACATAATAATGGCGGAAACCGGTTCCATCCCAAAGGTTACCGGAATCAGCAAGGCTGTAGCCGTTGTCGGGCCAAGCCCGGGCAATACGCCTACAAACATCCCTACAGTAACGCCAATCAAGCAATACAGCAAATTCCACCAGGTAAGCGCTGTCTCGAAACCTGCAAGCAATTGCATAAGAGATTCCATTTACTTCCTCCTATTACCATCCAAACATGTTGACTGGAAGCGGAATATCAAAGAATGATTTGAACACTATAAACAATATGATGGATGTTACTGCCGAGATGGCGAGCCCCGAATACCACTTATATTCGCGAACAAGCAGAATAAAAAGCAATACGGTGCTTGCAATAATAAAGCCGGTAAAATTCACAATGAGCATAAACACAACCACCGACGCCAGAACGGACAAAATATTTCCTAACTCTCGACCCTTGGGAAAAATATCTTTAAATTGGAACACTTCTTTTTTTACCGATTGCCAGATATAAACGATAGAAATAATGATCAGAATGCCGCTCAGCCATCTGGGAAACATACCGGGACCAGGTCCGAAAGCCGTGTAATATTTCAGAGAGAAGGATTGCCAAAAAACAATGGAAGCGAAAATAAGCAACACAATACCTGTCCAAAATCCCGCATTTTTTACTAAACCGCTTTCTTTCGCATGATCCAAGCCGTTCACCTCCTTTTATTGATGTGGTTCAGGTCGAATCGGAAGACTAGCGTGCTGCGGCAACCGCCTGAAGAAACTCTTTGGCAGCAGCCGTAACCTTGCGATAGTCACCATCCTTTTGCGCCGCTTTACTAATATAGCTGCCTACCCCGACCCCTACACAGCCGGCTTGCAGCCATTCGTGAACATTCTGTGGGGTAACTCCGCCTGTCGGTGCAATCGGAGCTTGCGGTACTGGAGCTTTGACGGCTTTTATATACTGCGGTCCGACTACTTCGGCCGGGAATAGCTTCACAATGTCTGCACCCGCTTCTATACTTTCCAATACCTCTTTCGGAGTGAAAGCGCCGCTTATCGTAATGGCCTGGTAGCGATTGGCCATCTTGATCATTTCCGGATTCAGCTGCGGACTTACTAAAAGCTCAGCCCCCGCCAATATAGCCGCTCTGGCGGTTTCGCCATCCAGAATCGTACCCGCGCCAATTAAAACGTCGCTATATTTGTCAGCTAACGTGCGAATCACTTGGAGTGCATTCGGCACACTCATCGTGATTTCCAGTACTTTAATTCCGCCTTCTATCGCAGCTTCCGCAACAGCCAGCGCTTCCTGTTCGTTATCGGAACGGATAATGAGGACGATTCCGCTTTCATAAATCTTGTTTAGGTTCTCTAGCTTTCTCCACATAGTATGTCCTCCACGTTGTTTAATATTTCATTTGAATAATGCCATCCGTTTCCGCTTACCTTACATAGGATCCATATACAGCCTCTCGCCGCTGTAACCGAGCTGACGAGAAAGTTTCAACGCCGTTTCTTTGACCAATTTCACGATCATCTCTTCACGCTCTGGCGTCATGTTAGAACGGATGCTGGCCACACTAATCGCAGCAACCGGATTATTCGATTGGTCATATATGGCCGAACCGATACAATACATCTCCAAATTATCTTCACGGTCATCAATCGAGTAACCTCGTTCGCGTATTTCCTTCATATCCTGTAAAATATCCGGCAAAGTCACTTTCGAATACGGTGTCTTCCCCTCAATTTCACCATCACCCAGGATGTATTGAATCTTATCCGTAGGAAACGCTGCCAACAAGGCTTTCCCAAGACCTGTAGTGTGCATGAATCGTCGAGAACCCAGTTTGGCTGTCGGTCGCATGACCGAGTAATTTTCCGCTTTATCCAAGTAAACAATCTTACCTTTGTCTTCAATCCCCAGAAAAACGGTGCTGCCGGTCTGTTTGTTTAATTCTTCCAGAAAAGGCCTTGCTCGCTGCGGAAGTCCCAAGTTGGACAGATACTTACTGCCCACTTCAAATGCACCCAACCCTAGACGATAACTTTTTAACCGCACGTCATCCATCTCTATAAAACCTTTATAGAGCAAGGTTTGCACCAATTCAAAACCACTGCTTTTAGGGAGGCCTAACCCCGTACAGATTTCATTCAGGGTTAAGGAAGAACCACTATTAGCAAGTAAGTATAAAAGATCTACCACCCTCTCAGCCGATTTATTCATACGAAACTTTTCCATAGACTCTCCTTTTGAATCATGATATACATTCGGTTCGCATATGTGAATCAATTTCGCCATTTAGAACTTTCAACGTAATTATAAATAGAAACACTGATGAATTCAATATCCTCCTTCAAAAATATTTCTACGGAGTTCTGCTGGAACATTATGCATGTTCTCTATATGAAAAGTGTAAAACGGGATTGAAATACTTAGTGGAATTGATATACTCTATATATAACGATTCACAATCACGAATTAAGTTCACATATGCGAACGATAAATAAGAAGCGCTTTATTAGCGCCGATGCCTTTTAACATGACTTCTTGGAGGAACGTAACTTGGAACCTACCGTCATTTTTTTGATTGGTCCTGCGGGATCTGGAAAATCGACTATCGGTAAACTGATCTCATCTAAGTACAATTGTTGTTATCTTGATAAAGATGTGGTTTGCAACAAATTAACCGGCCTCATCCTGGAATCGAACGGGTATTCGCCTCATGAGCGGGACGGCTGCACGTTTTACAGCGATGTCGTTATGGATCTTGAATACCAAACCTTGCTTGATATAGCCAATGACAACCTGCAACTTGGCAGGTCCGTAGTATTGGATGCCCCTTTCCTTGGCTACTTTTCTAACAGAAATTATATTCATGAGCTAAAAGAGAAGTATGACTGGCAGAACGTCAAACCGTTAGTCCTGCAAGTCACCGTTGATTTTTCAGTATTGAAAGAAAGAATGCAAGCCCGCGCGCTGGAAAGAGACGCTTGGAAATTCAGCAATTGGGACACCTTTATACAAAGCATTCAAGAAAAGCAGTGTTTATGGGAAGGCATTGAAATCTTACAATTTGATAATAGTTCTGCAACGGTCGACTTGGACAAGCTATATCACATATTGCCTTTTACACCTGCCCAAGGTTCCTCCGCTCTCCCTCCGCGTCCCTGAACGAACGGCTATGTGATACCCTTGTCTAAAGCCTTGATTACGGCTTACCGCCAAGCGTCCTTACGAGAACCCCTTCAGGACTAATGTAGTAGATTAGAGCTTTCGCGGTATACGTAAGCATACCGGTGCCGGTGTCAAAATGCGCCTGGTCTTCGCCATCCCTAATGGTGACCGGTTGACCGTCCATCTTAACCGCAATTCCTTTCTTTCAAACTCTCAACGAAAAGACAAGGCGATCTAACCCTGCCTCAACACAAAAAGAAGCCTTCCACCGTACTTCAGTGGCAAGGCTCCTTTTCATTTCCAAACTTATACAAACTTAGGTAACCAATCCCCATGAGCTTCAATTAAATCATCACACATCGCTACGATATCATCGATTGATAGTTCCGCTGCTGTATGCGGGTCAAGCATCGCGGCATGATAAATATGCTCTTTTTTCCCTGTTTTCGCAGCTTCCAAGGTTAACAGCTGCGTATTGATATTGGTGCGGTTCAATGCAGCAAGCTGCTGAGGCAGATCCCCAATATACGTTGGTGTAATCCCGCTTGAATCTACCAAGCAGGGAACTTCGACTATGGCTTCCTTCGGAAGATTCGTAATCAAACCCGTATTCCTTACATTTCCGCCGATTTTGAACGGCTTGTTTGTTTCCATGGCCTCAAACATATAAGATGCGTATTCATGAGACCGGACGTGGCTCAAAGCTTTGTTATTCACCAGCTCATCACGCATGGTTGCCCATCTTGCAATCTGTCGTTCGCAACGGCGCAGGTACTCATCGATCGGAATATTGAAGCGCTCAATCAACTCGGGATAGTTTTTTTTGATAAAGTACGGGTGATATTCCGCATTATGCTCGGAAGATTCCGTAACGTAATATCCAAATCGGAACATCATTTCAAAACGAACCATGTCGTCGTGCTTTTCTTTTTGCTTCTCACGGGCACGGCGCTTGATTTCCGGATATAAATCCACTCCGTCTTTTGTTACTTCAAGCAACCATGCCATGTGGTTAATGCCAGCGATTTTAGTTTGTACCCCTTCACTCTCCATCTCTAATGCCTCAAATAAGTCCGGTATGCATCTTTGTACACTGTGGCACAAACCAACGGTTTTTACACCACCGGTTGTCGTCATTGCATTGGTCAGCACCGCCATGGGATTCGTATAATTGAGAAACCATGCATCCGGGCAAACCTCATTCATATCTTTGGCAAAATCGAGCAATACCGGAATGGTTCGGAGATTTCGAAAAATACCCCCTATACCTAAGGTATCGCCTATCGTTTGCTGCAAACCGTATTTCTTCGGTATTTCAAAATCTGTAATGGTGCATGGATCGTAGCCGCCAACTTGTATTGCATTGACAACGTACTTCGCCCCACGGAGCGCATCTTTTCGGTTTGTATATGCTTTTACAACGCATGTGCTTCCAAGGGTAAGCTTTAAATTATTTAGCATGTTCTCAGAATCTTTAAGGCGTTCTTCATTGATATCGAACAAGGCTAGTTCAAAGCCTTGCAGCGCTGGAGTCATCATGCAGTCACCCAACACATTTTTAGCAAATACTGAACTGCCTGCACCTAGGAAAGTAATCTTTGACATGTTTCTTGCCTCCTACTTTTATGTAAAAATTTTAGAATCCAGCTAATCTGACGGCCAGTTTCATGGCTTGAACTGTTGCACCCGGGTCAGAGGTACCTTTACCTGCAATATCAAAAGCTGTTCCGTGTGCAGGTGTAGCGATGGCGATAGGAAGTCCTCCGCTGACAGTAACGCCTTTGTTAAAGCCCAATAACTTCATCCCCGTCTGAGCCTGATCGTGATACATACTAACCAAACAATCAAAAGGTTTTGTTTGTAAACGCAAGAAAATGGTGTCTGCGGGATAAGGGCCTACTACGTTAATCCCTTGCTCCCGGGCTTCATGAATGGCCGGGCTGATTTCGTCAATTTCCTCCGTGCCGAGCAGTCCTCCATCGCCGGCATGCGGATTAAGGGCCGCTACAGCAATTCGGGGATTGTCGAATCCAACACTGATTAATGTATCATGTGCAAAACGAATGATGCGGGCAACACGTTCTTTCTTAATCAGGCTGCTGACTTCTTTTAACGGTACGTGGGATGTTATTCGCGTAAACCAAAGATCTCCCATGACGTTAATTTCACTAAATCCTTCTTTGCAATCAAGAAGCGAAGCGAAAAAATGCAGCTCATCTTGAAAATGAAATCCACCGCTATGTAACGCTTCCTTATTAATAGGAGCATAAACGAAACCGTCCAACTTTTTTTGCTGCGCCAGCTTCAGTACGAACGTCAATGTTTCACCCGTTGCTTTACCGGAATCTATTGACAATTGGCCTAACGTATACGAGTCTGTCGACAAATTTTGCAAATCGATGAAATAAATCTGGTCTTCGCTGTCGATTTGATCGATCGTATCAATTTTTTGATAAGAAACGGATACGCCTGCTATAGCTTGCCCTTGCTGAAAAACACGTTCATCGCCGACCAAAACCCATGTCGCCAGTTGCCGGATTTCTTCGGATTGGAGAGATTTTGCAACCAATTCCGATCCGATGCCTGTTGCATCTCCTAATGTTAAGCCCATTAACGGTTTTCTCTTCATGCTCCCGCTTCCCCTTCTTCATAGCTTTGATCACCTAATTGATCATCTATTATCCTTTTACAGCCCCGGAAGTCATTCCTTCCACGAAATATTTTTGCAGAAACAAGTACAGTAAGATGCTGGGAAGAGCGGCTAATAAGGAACCTGCGGCTACCCACCCGATATCTGAATTGTTCTCTCCGAAAAATGCGGATAAGGCAACGGTGATCGTTCTATATTCCAGTTTCTGCAGAAAAAATACCGAGAACTGATAATCGTTCCAGATCGAAACACCATTCATAATGATGACCGTTGCTGTAATCGGCATGAGTACCGGTAAGATAATCCGAAAAAACAAGCCTAACCTTGATGCCCCGTCTATCATTGCGGCTTCGTCCAACTCTCTTGGAATCGTACTAATAAAACCCGTAAACAAAAAGATGGCCATAGAGAGGTGAAAGGTAACATGAAGAATCACGATTCCTGTATACGTATTCATGGCCCCAATATCGACAAACATCTTATACAAAGGAACCAGGATTGTAAGCGGCGGGACGATAAGAGCACTTACAAAAAAGCCGTACATCCACTTGTTTAGTGCACTTCGATGGCGGGCAAGCGGGAAAGCCGCTGACGAACCCAGAATCAAGATCAGAACAATAGATAGCACAGTGACAATTACCGTATTCACAAACGCTCGATCCAAACCTGCGAGCTGCCATGCATTCGTAAAGTTATCCCAAAAAAGATAGCCCGGCATGACCCATTTAGAGCTAGTATCCAATTCTTCTTTAAATGAAGTAGTGATCAGCACATAAAAAGGAACAATATGAATGAGACCTATGAGAGCACCCAATAATGTATATAGCGCCTTTGCACGCTTCATAAGGAAATTTCCTTTCTGCGCAAATAATACAACGATGTCAAACCGATAATTGAAATAAGCAGAAACATAAAGTTACCTAATGCTGCAGCGTATCCGGCATCCTGGTGAGCGAAATACAATTGATAAATCATTGTAGATAATGAAGCAGACGCATAGCCCGGACCCCCGTTGGTTAAAGCTGTTATAACATCAAACAACTTCAATCCGCCGATTAAATTAAGCACAACGTTAATGGTAATGGCCGGCGCAAGCAGAGGAAGGGTAATGTTACGAAATCTTGAGAATCCCGAAGCCCCGTCTATCTCCGCCGCCTCATAATATTCCTTGGAAATAGATTGAAGTCCGGCCAAGAAGATTATCATAGCAACTCCCAGAAATTGATAGGTGTTCACTAGTGTAATGATCCATACATTAAGCTCAGTGTCAGCAAGTAAATTGATCGGCTTATCACGAAACAACAAAATAATATCGTTAAGAGCTCCTCCATTAAACTGAAAGAAGAAATACCAGATATAACCCATAATTAGGGGACTGACGATCACCGGAAGATAGACGATAGTACGAATAAGCGTCTTTCCCCGTATATAGCTGTTTAATAAAACGGCGTAAGCTAACCCTATGATATTCTGTAGGATCGTGCTTCCAACTCCATAAATCAGAGTATTCATAATTACCGTACCTATCCTATGATCCGAAAGCATCCTTTTATAATTGTCCAACCCTATATACCGATACATCTGTGAGTACCCATCCCAATTAGTAAAAGAAATCATCACCCCTTTAATAAATGGATAATAGATAAACAGCACAAACAACAGGAACGCAGGAATGTACATCAAATTCATTGCAGAAGGAGAATTTCGCCAACGACGCAATCGAAGGGTAGCCGTTCTACTTTCATCTATCTTACGATCTAAAGTTTCCAGATTTAATCGCTCCTTAACCAAGGCAAGAAATGAGGGGGGTGAAACCTTGTTCATTATCTCACCCCTTTAGTGTTCCGTTAATTTTTTTTCAGCCGTTGCACTTCCCGCTTCATGGTCTCTGAATATTCCTTCGAAGTGATCCGACCCGACAGCAGCTCTGTACCCGATTTAGACATGACGCTCCACATTCCGTTTGGCAAATACACCCTGTCGAAATAAGGTAATACTCGATTGCTTGCATATTTCTCGTAATACTCCGTTAATACGTGCTTCGAAGCAACGCCCTTCAACCCGGGCTGCAGCTTAGTTATATTGGAAATTTTAGATAAATTCTCAGGTTTGGCAAAGAACGCCATCAGCTTCTTGGCCTCAGGTATATTCTTGGAATCCTTCCATACTCCCATGGTGTTCCGTTCTCCACCGGAAAAAGCCGGTTTATCACTGGCCGACATTGCTGGAATTGGCATTAATCCAACTTTCATATCCGGCTTCAATTTATGAACAGCATCTACGAATGATGGGGCCAGCATGACAAATGCTACTTTCTCTTCAGCAAATACACCAGGTAGATCACTTCGCTTTGCTGTCAGGAAATCTTCATTTATCAGTCCGCGCTTTTTGATATCTAACAGCTTTTCCGGAAGCACGGTCCATTTATTCCAATCAAACGTATTATTTAACAGATCTTCTGCCGAATTATTTGCAGTATTGATTAGTAAAGCGTTTGCGAAATATCCAAAATAGGTGCCAATCGTGCTTTCATCAATTCCTGAAAAGAAAAAAGGTGTTGTTTTTCCACCGCTTTCTTTTTTAATTTTTTCGGCTGCAGCTATTAGCTCATCGAAGGTTTGAGGCGGTTCCACATTATATTTTTTGAGCATATCGACATTGTACATAATGCCGTCCTTGGCTTCACTGATGGGCAAGGCGTACACTTTGCCGGCCTTGTCTGTTACAACATTTTTAATCGTATCGGTCAATTGTGTTACCCATGGTTCTTCTCTGAGATCAGCCAAATATTCGCCATAACGAACCTGTGCCCAACCATGCGTATCGAATATGTCGGGAAGATCATTAGCCGCCATTTTAACTTTCATGTTATTTTCATATGCTGAACCAGGGAACTGAATATTCACAGCGATATCCGGGTTCTCTTTTGTAAAATCATTGATTATTTGACGATACATATCTTGGACAGGCTGGTCTGCAACATTCATCATCATGGATAAAGTTTTCTTGGGGGTACTGCTGTTACTGTTACTGTTACTGCTTTCCTTTCCACTCGAAGGTGCAGTAGAAGGAGTTTCGGGACGCTGGGAACAACCGCTTATCGCTATAGCTGATACTAGGGTTAACGCCAAAGATACTTTCCATTTTTTTAACATGTACCCACCTCATATCATATATTTATTCTACGCGTAAATCTTATCACGATTGTAAGGGTTTACATATGTGTCTAATCTACGATTTCAGGCGCTCATATTTATTGTTGCAACCCTTTACAATTTACAGTATAATCGACCACACAATTAATCATGGAGGGGTAGTCCTGCCTGAATAAGCCAAATATCTCGATTCGTGGGAAACTAATTCTGCTCTATTCGTTAACTATCCTGTTCCCTGTTATCATTATCGCTTTTGTTATGCCTTCTTATTATGTCAAAATAATCACGAAAGAAACCGAGAAGCTCACAGAAGCAACCTTGGTTGGCCTGACCGAAAATATCCAAACGTATTTAGATGATTTGGAACGAGTGACCGTCTCTCCTTACACGAACAACGAGGTAATGAGCTCTCTCATGCTAAAAGCCAGAGGATTACAGAGTGACGTTGATACTTATTCAAGGTATAAAGCCGACTATACTTTGTACCATACGCTTCCAAGATTGCTTGTTAATTTACGTAAGGATATATTAGGTACACTACTCGTAACCATCGATGGTTCTGTCTACTATAATGATAGTGACTCCTATCTAACTGAAACTCGCACCGATTATCGATATACTGAGCAAAATTGGTATCGGGAAGCCGTTACAGCAAACGGGAGAGTTGCCTTCATTAATGTCCACCCACAAGATTATTTAAAGCTTGATTCTGTCCCTGAAGTGTTCTCTGTAGCCCGATTAATAAAAGATCCTGACTCCAAACAGCCTCTCGCCGTCATTATGGCTGATGCGGATACAGTCATTTTGGATAAAATCGTAAGGCAAGTTTCGTTTAATGTGAATTCCATTGTTACAATAACTGACAAGGATCATAGATTGGTTTATTCTAATACTTACTTATCTCCGGAAGAGCTGCATCAATTTGTGAAAAACCCGTCCAATATCCTTTACAAACAGCATTCCTATGTACCTGTTTCAAGGACAATACCTATCAGTTCATGGGAAATTACCGTTTGGTTATCTAAAGCTGAGCTTGCCTCCAAGGTCAGTTGGATGCATATCATGGGGGCTTCTTTTGCAGTTGGTGGTGTTGTGCTTACCTTCTTTTTGTTTTTTGCCTATTCCAGAACCCTTTTAACACCGTTCAAAGAAATGATCAGTGTCATGAGCCACGTTCAGCGCGGAAATATGAAGAAGAGGGTTTCTATACAAGGCCAAGATGAGATTGCTCAGTTGGGAACAGCTTTAAACCGAATGATCTATCAATTGGATGAATTAATCATTAAAGAATATCGTACCAAGCTGAATCTTAAGAATGCCGAGTTTCGCGCTTTTCAATCACAAATTCATCCACATTTTCTCTATAACACATTAAATGCATTATTAAGTTTAAATCGCAAAGGTGAGCATGCCCATTTAGAACGAGCCATCATATCGTTAAGCGGGATGCTCCGTTACATCTTAACCTCCCATGATACCTGCAGTTTAGAGGAGGAATTCTCCATTATTCAAAAATACGGAGAGCTTATGAGCATGCGCTTCCGTGATCGTTTAGAGATTAAAATCACCTTAGATCCCGAAATTGCGCATATCCGTGTCCCTAAGCTGCTAGTCCAACCATTGGTGGAAAACGCCATCATTCACGGTGTGGAGCCTTGTGAGCATCCTTGTTTGGTGGAGGTAAGCGCCGAAATGCTCCCAAAAATTACGGACGAAGATAGGTTTGTCATACGGATTGCTGATAATGGTATCGGTTTCAAACCACTTGAACGATCTAATAATCAGAGCATTGGTTTAAGCAATGTAAAGGAACGATTGGCGCTCGCATTTCCGGGTAAATACGATTTTCAATTGGATAGCCGTATTGGGCATGGTACTTACATTAACATAACGATAACGCTTAATAAAGAGGAGCTACCACAATGAATATTGTTATTTCCGATGATGAGGAATTAGCAAGAGAAGCCATGTCATCTATCCTGTTGGAAATATGCCCTGATCTACAGCTCTTTGAAGCGCGTAATGGTCAGGAGCTCATAGATGTTGTTAATCGAGTCAAGCCTGAGGCTGCTTTTGTCGACATCCGGATGCCTGTCAAATCCGGCTTGGAAGCCATCCAAGAAGCAGCCCCTTTATCACCCAATACCCAATGGATCATTTTAACGGGATTTGCCGACTTTGAATATGCGAAAGAGGCGCTCCGATTAAAGGCTATCGACTATCTGCTTAAGCCCGTTGATATTCAGGCTGTGCAAGCCCTGATAACTAAAATACGACAAACCACACTTCTCCAAATCATTGAAAATAACAAGCTTTTCGAATCTGACATGCTTTCCTTATTTCATGGACTTATCCGTAGCTGGGATGAAAGAGAATCCGATAATAAACCGTTCAGTCGGATGCGATGTCAGATTATTTACATGGACAGTTGCTATCCTGAAGCAGAAAAATCGATATCCATTAAGCCGTTCTTTACTGCCATTAGCTCTACGATGCCCCAGTATTATCATAAGGATTTAGAATTGGCTACGATCCTTCTGCCAAGCGGAGAATGGGCTGTGGTGGGGAAATACACAACTTTGCAGGGTGCAGAGATGCTGGAGAAATTATTCTGTTTTTATTCAGAGCTTGTGAAACAAGCTGAGGAGCCGGGCCTGGCATTTACTCTGGTAGTATCTGATGAATGTGATTCTTATACATCGCTCCTGGATGAGGTGACAACTCTTCATAAGATTGCCTATCTCCGCTGTTCGCTGGGCATCTCCCGTAGCTGGAACAAAGTAGACTTATTTGAAGTTGAATCACAGCCTGCGATTGCTGAGCTATGCCGCACTTTAATCAAGGCGATAGATGAGTACCACAAAAGACATTATGTGAGTTATATGAACACCATTGAACAATTCATTAAAATATTTGATTTACAGCGTGATCGGATTTCAATCACAACTTCACTAGCCATTGCACGATTTTTAAACTGCTCCATCAATGCCCCGATGCTGACTCCTACTAAAGAAGAGGATTGGTTTAAGTCACTTCGAAACCTGGGTGAACAACTTCTAGATAAAAAAATAAAACAAGCAGGAACCACACCTGATTTGGTGACCAAGACGATTATTTATATAGAAAATCACTATACGGGGGATTTAACGTTAGGTCAGGTAGCAGAAGAGTTTAATGTTACACCCAATCATTTAAGCAGTCTTTTTCACAAACGTACAGGAACGACATTTATGCAGTATGTGACCAAGCTCAGGATGTTGAAAGCGAAAGAATTGTTAGCTGATCCGTCGGTACAAGTACAGCAAGCTGCTGAGCAGGTTGGTTATTTTAGTTCAAGACATTTTACTAAATTATTTAAAGAGATTGTCGGATGTTATCCGTCCGAATATAAGAAGAATCTACAAATGAAAAAAGAAGCAGAGGGGACTACATAATGGATTCGAAAATACAAGAAAAGGCAACGGAGTAATGCTCGCGTACTCCGTTGCCTTTTCCATTTTGAGATTGATCATTTTTCCAATTGATGAAGGAACGCAATCTCTATTTGACAGATATGCCGATCCTCATAGCTCACTACCGTATCTTCAATTGTTCCGCACGCTGCAGCGCTTGTACTCGATTGTTGATTCCAAGCTTTCTGTACACATTTTTTATATGCGACTTTACGGTTTCTCCCGTGATGTGCAGGCGATCGGCGATTTCCTTGTTCGACAAACCTTTCGCGATCAACCGTAAAATCCGTGTTTCCTGCTCGGTTAATATTTCTTTCAGCGACAGTTCTGTATCCGGAGCTTGATCCTGATCCCGCCGCAGAGCCTCCATCGAAGACCCTGCTGTCCCGCTCCGATTATTTCTTCTGACCTTGTCCAATGTTTTTGCCAACCGCTGGGCGGTAACGGGCTTCATAAGATAATCCAACGCGCTCACTTCGAAGGCTTGAATCGCATAATTGTCATGAGCGGTTACAAAAACCACATCTAGCGTGGCATCGAGATCAAGCAACAGGCTGGATAGCGAGATACCGTTAATTTCCGGCATGGAAATATCGAGAAATGCGATATCTATCTTATTGGTTTTCACATATTCGTAAGCTTCCAACGGGCTAAAAAATGCCTGACATATTTCGACATCGCCGCTCTCGGAGAGGATCTTCTTCAACCATTTCACCGATAGTTCTTCATCATCCACGATCATGGCTCGCAGCATGCTTCAACCTCCACTCTGCTTGATTGGACGGGCCGGAATGTCGAAAAAAATCTTCGTACCTACCCCTTCTGCACTTTCAACACTAATGCTTTTTCCATAAAGAAGCTGTAAGCGCTGACTTATGTTCCTTAGCCCTATGCCCCTTTTCTTCACATCCGGTTTCATTATTTCGTCTCTTCTCATTTCGCTCATGCCGCATCCATTGTCTTCTATGACAAAGCTGACCACCGCATCTGCTGCCTGTTTGACGGAGATTGTTACTGTTCCCCCTCGTAAGTTGGACATCAGACCGTGTCTTATAGCATTTTCCACCAGAGGCTGAAGAATCAGCGGCGGAATCAGGATATCCGGATTCGCATCCACGTCATACTCCACACACAATCTGGCGCCAAAACGTGCCTTTTCGATATTGATATACGCTTTGACGAGCTCCAATTCATTCTCTATGGTTGTTAGTGACTCCAGTTGATTGAAATCAAAGGCACTTCTCAAATACTTCGAAAGATCCAACGTCAATTCCTCTGCCTTATGAGGTTCGTCGTTGCACAGTGCGGCTATCGAATTCAGGGCGTTGTAAAGGAAATGCGGCTTGATCTGGGAACGCAAAAAAGCAATTTCCGCGTCCTTGGCCTCTGATTGCAGCTTTTGATTCTTTCTGATCATTTCCTTTATCGTTTCGTTTAAAGAAGTAAAGAACAACACAGACACTACGCTAATAATCATGTGAATGAAATGTACCTGAAAGACTGCCATGAATGATAAGCCTCTAATTACCCACACTGATGTTATTCCAACAAGACTATAGAAGACCAATAAAATTAGTGCAATTTGTATCCGCTGTTTCTTCTCTGCTTTTGTGAAAAACTTTTGGAATAGCAGAATCACCGGCATGCTAATTAAGAGGGTCAGAGTTGTCGTATACAATCCCAAATCGACCCCAACGCATAATCGGTATAGGATGATAAGGACACTTAGGAATATTCCCGTTCCCCAACCACCATATAACGTCCCTAAAAGTAATGGTATAATTCTTAGATCTACACGGTAGTCGGAGGAAAAGACAACAGGAAGGGACATACATAGTAGGATGGAGAGTCCAAACAGAACGGATAGAATAAACTTTTCGTACTTGTTCCTCCCAGACCGCTCTGAAAAAAATATTTGATAGGTAAAAATCAGTACAGCTATTAACACCAGTTGCAGCAAAAAATCTTTTACAATATTTATGCTCAACCTGACTATCTCCTTTGTCATGTAAGAGGTTATTCTTCCTACATTATGAATTTCGACGATTTTAGCTAAACTCCTGTCTATAACGCCCTTATTGAAGTCCTGTTACCGTGAAGCGCAAAAAGGAGCCTGCCTGTTTTAGTGACAAAGCTCCTCTTTGTTTTGTGGATTTAGCATATGGAGACGCGCCGTGCCACAGTAAATCCACAATCCGCCGCCGCGTTATGCTGAGGAAGTTTGGGGAGTGGCGTAATTATTTATGCGAATAAGCAAGGGGTCTAACAACTCTAGGTCATTGCTCTGATTCTTGTGAGTGATCCAGTTGTTTAATTGCCGGAATGAACAGACAAAGCACCGTAATCCCGATCATCATGATACCCGTTAGCATAAACCACCGATTCACACCGATTTGATCCGCAAAAACACCCGAAATGACCAGGCCAAGGGGCATTGCCAAAGCCATCACGCTCCCAAACAATCCAAACCCCCTACCCAAATACTCCGGTTTAATCTTTTCCTGGAATAATGCGATCTGCACGCCATTGGCCCGGAAAAACCCATAATGGCGCAACATACCATAAAAGCAAAGATGTATAACCCGCCAACCCAAAGAAGAGCAACTAAGCCTTTGTGATGTTTCAGTGCATCATATCCTGCTTTAAGTTCTTCTGCAAATCCGCTTTGTGTTACGGACTCCTTGGCTTCCGGCTTCGGAATCGTAATCATCGCGACCGCGATGCAAGCAAACATCGCACCCAAAACATCGATGGCAATAACAGCATTCAGATCCCAGGTCGAGTATAAAAGCGCCGCCGCCGCTGGACTTATAATATAGCTGGCCGATTGCACGGACTGGCTGTACCCGGCGCATTTTGCCAGTTGTTCCTCCGGTACGATCAAAGGCGTTGTCGCATTCAGTGCAGTGGAATGAAAAGCCGTACCCATACTGCGAATAAACAGTACAATCATGATCACCCAGACAGGCAATTCCATATACAAAGCAACGACGGCCAAAGCTGCTGCTGCCGCCACGATGATATCAGCCATAATCATTACTTTTTTGCGGCTCCAACGGTCCACCATAACACCAATCAGGGGTCCTCCAAGCGCCTGTGGTAAAAATCCAACAAGCGTTGCCATTGAAAGCACCATGGCCGAGCCTGTTTGTTCAATCAGATACCAAATAATCGCCATTTGAAGAATAGAACTGGTAATCAGTGATAGTGCTTGCCCCGCCCATATCGTGAAAAAATTACGTTTCCAGTTTGCCTTTTGATTGTTCATATCTTTGTTCTCCTCGCATTTTTATTGGTTGTTTATTGTTTTTTGGCAATAAAAATGCAGGCCTCAAGTCCACATGTACGGGCTTCGGTCTGCAAACCAATGAAAAGGCATAGAGAAATAAAAGGCATAGCTTATAAAGGCTACTCCTCAACCTATCCATGTTTGATCCCATTCATAAAAATAAGCACAACAAAAAAGCCCATAAATATGGAAAAATCTGCTTTTTTATTGCCGTCTTATCTTAAGCAAACGGAATGCATGGATAAGCTAACCTCCTTTATAACAAAAAATCGTTCATAAATGATTAGTTGTCAATTCGCTATCTGTGGTCAAGCATTGGGAGCGAGGTTGTCTTCCGGTCAGACATGGTTTTCAACTTAAAGTAATGAAAGTTGAAGAGTTTTGCAGCACCCGCAGACAAGAAGGAGGGGTTTCGCCTCAGCGGCGAAGCCATGTAACACAAGAAGATGCCTGCCACCGTACTTCAGTGGCAAAGCTCCTTTTCGTTTTTGTGGATTTAGCTTATGGAGACAAAGCGTAGCTTGGCAAATCCACGTTGTTGACCAGAGATTCCAGTAATGCCGCAGCCTTGTCAAATAGAGAGGGGTAAGCAACTTCTCCGAAAACACTTTGCTGGGGCCTATGTACCGCGGAGTCGAGTAACAACACTCTCCTTCAAAATAAAAACAATGGGATGAAAAGATAGCCTCAAACATGAGGCCGCCTTCCCATTTATACTGATAAATACCGAATCAAACCAAGTACAGCAAAGCAAAACAATACCGTGCCCGCTCCTATGCCCGCAATCGCGCTGTTCGCTACTTGCAGTTTTGGAGAAATAAATATGGAAAGAATAGAGACTGCAACGAGAAGCGCCGCCAGAAGATATAAGCTGCGATCGTCAAAAACGCTTTGCAGGCCGATAAAATGGATTCCGACGATAAAGGCAATCCAGGGAGCAACAACATTTTGACGGTTCAATTTATACAACACAAAAGCGCCTGCGCCAGCCAAAAAAATTTCGATATAGACCGTAAACAAATAATTGCGGAAAGCCGTTCCGTCCGACAAAGCAGAAGGCGCATCCCAATTCTTCACGCTCAGATAGACGCCAACCAGGCAAACAAGAAGAGCTGCGGCCGACGCCAAACCAATATATATTCGCCAGCTTGCTTTCGGTTTTTCTTGCGCCCAACCGAACCAGACAAAACTGAACATGCCGAAAATGGAAGCGTACATCGTGTAATCCCGGACATACTCCATCAAATCCCTCCTTATTATGTCGAACAGCACCGCCTTCCTTTCTTTTACATTGTATCATGATCCTGGATAGCAGATGAAATAGAAAAAAGCCGCATAAAGCCGCTCTCCACAAAATCCCCTGTGAAACCCTTCTAAAACGCAGAAAGAGCGCTGATGTGGTGCTCTCACTGGTAGTACTTATGGAGCGAACCGTGGCTTGCCAATCCACAATCCGCCGCCGCGTTATGCTGTTTGGCGAGGTTGCATGATGTCCGTAAGTGCGGCTTTTAAATTTTTCCTTAACCAAAACAAGAAAATTCCCATATGTGATGTTGATCCCCAGACCTGATTCGGAGGTCAATCGTTAAGCCGCGAAGCAGATAGGGGCACCTATGGGAGCATGATAATCGATGACGATTATAGATTCATAATACTTTTAAATTCTTTTAATTTTCCTCTGCTTACTGGAACCTTTGTGCTATTGGCGTCATTCATCTTTACTAAATACGTACTGTTAAACCAAGGAATGATTTCAGTTATGAAGTTTAGGTTGATAATATAATTTCGGTGAGATCGAAAAAAATAACCCGTTTCATCTAAAACCAATTCCAATTCATTTAGAGACAATTCGCTTTTTTCTATGGAATCTTTAGTGGAAATGTATAATTCTTTGTCTTTGACAAACGCAAAACTGATTTCACTTACTTGAATCGGTTTTATGATGTTGTTTTTCCGTATACAGATACGACCTTCGAGCATTGGCGGCGCTTTTTCCCATTTAATTTTTGTCTTGGCTTGAAGAGATTTCACTTTTTTGATGGCATCGTCCAATCTGGATTCCGATATAGGTTTTGTAAGATAAGCTATAGCGGGCGTATTAAATGCTTCTAACGCATGTTCATAAAAAGCTGTTGAAAAAATAATGAACGGAGGATGGGTCATTTGATTTAAACGCTTGGCGAAATCTAACCCATTCATCTCAGGCATTTGGATATCTAGAAAAAGCAGATCAGGCTCATCATGAATAACTTTTGAAAGAGCTTCAACGGGATTGTGATGGATCGAGACAATTTGAATATCTATATATTTTTGAAGCAGGAATGCCAACTCGGAACAAATAGCCGGTTCATCATCCACAATGATTGTTTTTATAAACAAGTTAGATCACATCCTCTTTTAGACCGGTCATCGGAATTTCAAATGTTACGATCGTACCGGATCCCGGTTCACTTTTAATATGCAGACCATAATCTTTCCCGTATATAGACTGTAATCTACGGTGAATATTAGAAAAACCTATTCCCTTTGTTTGGTGATTTAAAATTTCCGCTAACCGTTTCTCGTTAATTCCGATTCCATTATCTTCAACACGGATTTGTACATGATTTCTGTTTTTACAAACACGAATAAATAACAAGCAGTTATTTATTTTTGGAAATAAACCGTGATGAATCGAGTTCTCAATAATAGGCTGCAAGGTAAGAACTGGCAATTTCATATTCAATAAGGATTCGTCAATTTCCATAGTCACCTTTAATCGGTTTGCGAATCTGACCTTCTCAATCTCCAAATAAGATTTTATACCATCCAACTCTTCTTTCAAACTGTTAAAGTTGTTTTTATTATTCAGATTTCGCCTGAAAATGTCGCTCAAATTGCCCAGCAGGTTTCTTGCAAGCTCAGGATTGGTTCTGCAGTAAGACATGATGGTGCTTAGCGTGTTAAAAAGAAAATGCGGTTTAATTTGTGCCTGCAATGCATTCAATTCCGCTTGCTGCCTCATTTTGGTTTGCTTTTCTATCTCCGCAAGTTCAATTTGTACCGAAAGTAGCTTGGCTAGTCCGTCAACAAGATTGAGGTCGGTTTGGGTTTCTTTAAATGAATTTTTATAGTAAATCTGCAATGTTCCAACCGGTTTGCTGTTATGAACCAATTTTGCACCTACTGCTGATTTTAAGGGAAAATTACGATGGAAATGTGCAAACTCTTTATCTAGAGAAAGGATCCTCATCTTATTTTGTTTGAGGATGGCTTCTGTTACCTGTGCATAAATCGCCTTTTCATGAAGACCGCGGTCACTTCCAACACCTACTATACTTAAAGTTTGATCACAATCCGTTATTACGACCGCATCGACATTTGCAATTTCATGAATAATCTCTGCTGTTTGTTTCGCCGACGTTTCATTTAGACCGGTTCTAAGATGGGGGAGGGTACGGCTAGCAATACTAAGGGCAAGATTAGCCGCAATAGCCCCGGATTGGTCCTGTAAAAGTTTAATGTTCATAAAAATCCTGATGAAAATCATCACTCCCAAGATCGTCACACTTGTAGTAGGTATAGCTATTTTCAATTCCAATGCCAGCGCTGCTGCAAATGGTTTGGCTAGGAGCAGCACTAATATCTTTTGAATCAATTCCGCTGTGAGCCCTAACAGAACGATGTGCTGCCATTTCATTCTTAACATATCGTATTTGATCCCTGCTAGCCCTCCCAATAAGCCGCAAAGTACGGTAGAGATGGCGCAGGCAGCGGCGGTAAATCCACCGATAGAATATCTATGAATGCCTCCTATGATTCCGGAAAATATCCCAACTAGAGGGCCTCCTACAAGCCCTCCTACCACAGCACCGACAATCCTTGTGTTGGCCAATGCATCATCGATTTGAATGCCATTTTCTGTTCCAAGAATGGATAAAAACCCAAATATTACTGAAAGAATAACGGTTCGCTTCCAACCATTTTTCCCATAAATCAAGAGTCTAAAATAATTCAATTGACCAATGAATAAAGAGATTAGAGCAACTACGACTACATTCTCAAAGAGCCTTAGCAGGATGGTTAAATCCACTCGTCCTCCTCCTTTTTGCATTTCAGCATAAATAGACGGCAAATCAGCTGCTATTTTTGAATACTTGGAAACAATTAATGGATATAATTAAAAGGGAAAGATACTATTTTGTAGTATAAAGAACAGTTCTAATGACTTCAACTAGACGGGTGTAAGCGTTACACAAATCTTCGAAAGGTCGATCATTGATGCAAGCAAAGGCTTAAAAAACAATCAACATGCACCCATCGAAGAAAGCGGTTACTTTCTGAAGGAGGAATTAAATAATGTCTCAATCCGTTGAGTCGACAAAGAAGGGAAGCATTGCAGGTAACATCTTTAAAGGTTCGGTTGGAAATCTGATCGAATGGTACGACTGGTACGTTTATGCTGCATTCGCAGTCTATTTCTCATCACAGTTCTTTCCTAAGGGAGACCCGACAAGCCAACTCCTCAACACGGCGGCGATCTTTGCCGTAGGCTTCTTAATGCGCCCAATAGGGAGCCTGTTGCTGGGCCGATACGCCGACCGTCATGGCCGCCGTGCTGCGCTGACGCTTTCCATCTCTGTCATGGCCAGTGGTTCCCTGATCATTGCCTGTACCCCTAGTTATAGCTCCATTGGCATAATGGCTCCCATTATTTTGGTTCTCGCTCGATTACTCCAAGGGTTGTCGCTAGGCGGAGAATATGGAACCTCGGCAACGTACTTGTCCGAGATGGCCAGCAGAGGCCGCCGCGGCTTCTACTCAAGCTTCCAATACGTCACACTTATTGGAGGCCAGTTGGTGGCGCTGGGCGTCCAGATCATCCTCCAACAACTACTCAGCGAAGCCGAAATGCAGGCCTGGGGCTGGCGTATTCCTTTCATCATTGGAGCACTGGGGGCACTAGCTGTCTTGTGGCTGCGCCGCTCGATGGACGAATCAGAACAGTTTTCCAAAATGGGCTCCGAAAGCAGGGCAAACGCCGGAACCATGCGAGCTCTGATGAAGCATCCTAAAGCGGTGCTGACCGTGGTCGGATTAACGCTCGGCGGAACCGTCGCCTTCTATACTTATACAACGTATTTACAAAAGTTCATGGTGAATTCTGTAGGCCTCCCCAAGGACGTCGTCAGCTGGATCAACTTTATTGCCCTGCTGGTATTTATCGTACTTCAGCCGCTCGCCGGCATGCTGTCCGACCGGATCGGACGGCGCCCGCTATTGCTCTGTTTCGGTATCCTCGGTACTTTGCTGACAGCGCCACTGTTCTTTATCATGGAGAACATGAAGAATCCTATGGGTGCTTTCTTGCTCATGCTGGCTGGTCTCATCATTGTTACCGGTTATACTTCCATCAATGCCATCGTGAAAGCCGAGCTTTTCCCGACAGAAGTTCGCGCTCTTGGCGTAGGCTTCCCGTACGGACTCACCGTTGCGGTGTTCGGCGGGACCGCGGAGTTCATCGCATTGTGGTTCAAGAGCATTGGAATGGAGTCGCTCTTCTACTTCTATGTGGCTGCCTGTATTGCGGTGAGTTTCTTCGTCTACTGGCGTATGGGCGAGTCTTCCAAATCGTCCCACATCGAAGCCGAGCTTGACCGCAAATAAAGGGGACAACCTTGGCGGTACATGTCCATGCCGTGCTCACTCCGCTCTGCTCCGTTGCGTGCGCTCTGAAC
>NZ_BIMH01000035.1 GCF_004000985.1 Paenibacillus validus NBRC 15382
GCGAGACGGCCGAGCGGCTGCGCCTCGCCGCGGGCGAGCTCGCGGACGTTGCGGCGGTGCAGTCGCTGCGCCGTTCGCTGCTGGAGAAGGCGGAGCGGCTTGCCGGCAACCGCTTCACGATCGCGCTGTTCGGGGCTTTCAGCGCAGGCAAATCGTCGTTCGCCAACGCGTTGATCGGCGAACGGGTGCTGCCCGTTTCGCCGAATCCGACGACGGCGGCGATCAACAAAATCATGCCGCCCGATCCGGAAGCGGGCTGGCCGCACGGAACGGCCAAAGTGCGCATGAAGAGCCGCGACCGGCTGATCGCCGACGTGTTGTACTCGCTCGAGGTGCTTGGCGAGAAGGCCGTTACGATCGAACAGGCGCTGCAGGCGATCGGCGGGTTGAAGGCCGACCGGATTCCGGGCAAGGGCAAGCCGCATTATGCGTTTCTCCGTGCCGTTCAGCAGGGCTGGAGCGGCATGAGCGATTTCCTCGGGCAGGAGCTGCGCATCACATCGGATGAATTCGGCGGTTACGCCGCGGACGAATCCAAATCGTGCTTTGTCGAACTCATCGAATTATATTATACGAACCCGTTGACGGAGCAGGGCGTCGTGCTGGTCGATACGCCGGGAGCGGACTCGATCAACGCACGTCATACCGGCGTCGCCTTCGACTATATCAAGAACGCGGACGCGATTCTGTTCGTCACGTATTACAACCATGCGTTCTCCCACGCCGACAAGCAATTTCTGCTGCAGCTCGGCCGGGTCAAGGACAGCTTCGAACTGGATAAAATGTTTTTCATCGTCAACGCCGCCGACCTCGCTTCCTCGGCGGAGGAGCTGGAAGGTGTCGTCGGTCATGTCGAAAGCAATTTGCTTCAACACGGCATTCGCCATCCGCGCATTTATCCGCTCTCCAGTTATTACGCCCTGGAAGGCAAGCAGAACGGCGATCCGCAGACGACGGAGCAATCGGGCATCGTTCGCTTCGAGCGGGACTTCGTCCGCTTCACCTTCGGGGAACTGACCGACATCGCGGTCAGAGCCGGCGAAGCGGACATCCGCCGCGCGGCGGACACGCTGCAGCGCTGGATCAACAGCGCGAAGAGCGATGCGGCCGACCGGGCCAAGCAGGCGGAAGAACTGCGCAGCGCCCTGCGAACGAGCGCCGCCCGGCTGGAGCAGGACGCCGATAAGGCTGACGTCCGGGAGCTCGGCAAGGAAATCGAGGAGCTGCTGTATTATGTCAAGCAGCGATCTTCATACCGTTTCGGCGAATTGTTCAACGTGGCGTTTAACCCTTCGCTGTTCCGTGAAGACCCGCGCGACGCCAAAGTGGTGCTGCAATCGGCTTGGGAAGACCTGCGCCGGATGATCTCCTTCGATTTGTCCCAAGAGATTTTGGCCACGACGCTGCGTATCGAGAACAAGATCAACCGGATGGCGAAGCAGGCGGCTGACTCGTGGACGGAGACGATACGTACGGAAATTCCTTCATTCGAGCCTGCCGATGTGCAGCCGTTCAAGCTGCGTACGCCGGAGTTGACGGACACGCTGCTGGCGGACGAGGTGCAGACGAAGTGGTTGGCGTCCTTCTTCAAGAATGCGAAGCAGTTTTTCGAAGGAGAGGGCAAGTCACAGCTGCGCAAGGAGCTGGAAGCGAAGCTGAACGATCCGATGCGCCGCTTTACGGAAGCGCAAGCCGCCCGGCTGGAGGAGGCTTACGCCGATCAATTGCGCAGCGTCATCGCCGAGCTGGCGGGGCAATGGCGCACGGCGCTTGAAGAGCAGGCCGAAGGGCTGCTTGAGGCGCTCGACATGAAGCTTGACTTGGAAGCGTTGAAAGAAAAGCATAGCCGCCTGCTGCAGTATTTGCCGCCGAGCTAATCCGGGTGGCGGGCCGTCCAAACCTCCGATTTCTAGCCTTACGGCGAAGTCGGGGGTATTTTTTTGTCTTTTTCGACGCAAGGTCTCATATACATGTGGGGATGCGGAGCACACCCGCCCGGGAGCGCGAAGAACGTAAATTTCAGGGAGGTAGAGACGTTGAAGAACTCGACACGTCTGTGGAAGCGTACGTTAGGAACGATTCAATGGGTCACGGCCTTTGCTGTCATTGTCACCGTTGTGCTGTCAGGCCGGTGGTTTATCAAGGCGCAAAGCATTCCGCGCTATGATGTGTTTCTGGACGAACAGCTGATGGGAACCGTCTCGGATCCCGATGTGGTGAAAAGGTGGAAGAACGAACGTTACGAGGAAATGGAACGCCAACAGCCGAATTTACGGGTAACCTCGAATATGGAGAGGCTTCATTTCGTGGGCAACGAAACGTTTCACGGTGTTATCGATAACGAAGCCGTTATTGCCGCGCTGAAAGACAGAATCGTGTTTTATTTCTTTGCTGCGGAAATCCGCATTGACGGCAAATCGGTCGGGGTTGTGAAAGATGTAGCTGCGGCCGCCGAACTGCTGGAGCAGATTAAAGCTCCATTCCTGCCGTCCCCGGACGGGAAGAACAAAAGAGTGCGGGCGTTATCCGCCGAATTCGTCGGATCCTCCCCGGATTCCGCAGTTGCCGCAGCCGAAGCGCGGACAACCGGTACGTTCGTCCAAGACGTCAGCATCAACGAGACGCTCGTCAAGCCCGGGAAGGTCGAGGCTTCCGACGTAGTGAAGGAACGCATATTATCAGGGGCCTACGAAGCGCAAACGTATACGGTGGAGCGCGGCGACTGCTTGTCCTTAATCGCCCAGAAGTTTGCGATCCCGCTCGAGACGCTTCGGGCGAACAATCCGGAAATTAAACGCGATTTGATCCGCGTCGGGCAGAAGCTTGCGATTACAGTGAAACAGCCGCTGCTTACGGTCAAAACGACCGAGCTGCGCACCGAACAGAGGAAGGTGCCCAGCGGCGTCGTTTATGAGAAGGATGACAGCCTGAGGGCCGGCGTCATTCAAATTGTATCGCAAGGCAAGCCCGGGCTTAAGAAGGTGACGGTTCAATCGATCCATGTGAACGGGCGGTTTACGGAACAATCGACCGTAGGCGAGGAGTTGTTGGAAGCGCCGGTGCAAACCGTCGTCAAACAAGGTACGAAAGTGATTGCCGGCGCCGGGTCCGGCAAGTTCGCCATGCCCGTACTGCGGGGCGAAGTGACGAGCCAATTCGGGCTGCGCTGGGGCAAGTCGCACAACGGCACCGATTTTGTGTCCGAGCAGCGGGGGATTATGGCGTCCGACAGCGGCAAGGTCGTTTATGCCGGTTGGAAGAGCGGATATGGCAATTGCATTGTGATCGACCATGGGAACGGGTATGAGACGCTTTACGGACATTTAAGCAAAATCGAAGTCAAGAAGGACGAATTCGTCACCAAAGGCGAAAAAATCGGCGTGATGGGAAGCACCGGAAATTCAACGGGCGTCCATCTGCACTTTGAAATTATTAAGAACGGTTCCCAGCAAAACCCGATGAAATATTTGAGTTGACCCGCAGGACCTCCGCCGCTATAAATCCCCCTTGGGCATGTTAGTTCATTCCGGCCCTATACACCATCCTATATTTCTGCCTGACTTTCTCTGTCCGCACCTTATACAAGTAGTATACAGCATAGGCATAAGTCCGTACATTTGCAAATCGGTCAATGAACGGCTACTCTAAAAAGTATAGTGGATGCTGTGACAAAATTAGACATGGGATCGGGGGAGAAGCATGAGCTCTACACGCTGGTTATGGCGTTCCGTCGGCTTCGGGGCGCTTCTGTCCACAGCGGTATGCGCTGCCGGCTTTGCGTATGCCGTCAATCAAATCATATTCCCGCAAGCGGCTTCAGGGGTAGGCACCGGTTTTGTCGGTACCGTACCTGCACCCGCTGCAAATGAAGGGGCGGCGGCGCCATCCGAACCACAATCCGGTCAAGCCTGGGAAGCGAAAACGCAGATAAGGATCGCAGCGCTCGGCGACTCGTTAACCGCCGGTACGGGGGATATTACGGGCAAAGGGTATGTGCGCAGCGTACGGGACAAGCTGGAGCAGCGACTCGGCAAACCGGTGTACGTTTATAACAATTTTGCGATTCCGGGGTTCCGCACGACCGATTTGTTGAAGGATTGGGAGGCCAAGAAGGACATCGCGAGGTCGATTTCGGAATCGGATCTCGTTCTGCTCACGATCGGCGGGAACGATTTATTTCAAGGCGGCGAAGGCATCTTCAACGCGCCGAACAGCCAAGCCGGCCAAGCCTCCAAGCCTGATGAAGCGAACCCAGGCGAAGGAACGGAGGACCGGACTGCAGCGCCCGTCCCGTCAGGCTCCGACGTTCAGCTGGGTGAAGCGTTCAACCCGCAAGCGGCACTCACGCGGATGCCGGAGGCGCTCCAGCGGCTGGAGCAGATCATCGACCGGGTGAGCAAGGCGAATCCGAATGCGCGCGTCTTGTACGTCGGGCTGTATCATCCTTTTCTCGACATCGATAAAGACCGTGCCGGCGCTCCGATCATCCAGCGCTGGAATACGGCCGCTTTCGAAATCGCAAGCCGTTACCCGAATGTAACGGTCGTTCCGACGTACGATTTATTCGAGCTGCAGGGCTCGAAATATTTATACACCGATCATTTTCATCCGAACCAGCAAGGCTATGAGCGTATTGCCGAGAGGATCGCGGACATTTTACAGTAAACGGGGGAGAGAGGGTCATGGCGGAGCGGACGAGCAAGGGCAGGGACGCCGACATCGTCTTGTCGGTGGAAGGGGTTAAGAAGAAGATCGGGAACAAGCTTATTATCAAAGGCATTTCGTTCGATGTTCGTGCCGGTGAAATCTTCGGTTTCTTGGGCCCGAACGGGTCCGGTAAAACGACGACGATCCGGATGCTGGTCGGTTTAATCAAGCCGACGGCAGGCGAGATTCACATCTGCGGGTACAACGTGCTCAAGCAGCACGAGGAAGCGCTGCAGTACGTCGGCTGTATCGTCGAAAATCCGGAGCTGTACCCGTATTTAAGCGGTTGGGAGAACCTGGAGCATTTCGCCCGCATGCTTCCCGGGGTGACGGAGAAGCGCATCCGCGAGGTAGTGGAGATCGTCGGCATGGACGCGCGCATCCGCGACAAGGTGAAGACATACTCGCTCGGCATGCGGCAGCGGCTCGGTATTGCGCAGGCGCTGTTGAACGATCCGAAGCTGCTCATCCTGGACGAGCCGACGAACGGTCTCGATCCGCAAGGCATCAAGGAGCTGCGCGAATTTATTCGCCGCCTCGCCCGGACGGGACTAAGCGTGTTCGTGTCGAGCCACCTGCTGAGCGAAATTCAGCAGCTGTGCGACCGCGTTGCGATTATAAGCCACGGCGAGGTGCTGCAGGTTGGCGAAGTGTCTTCGCTCGTCGACGAATCGGCGAGCAGGGTCGTCTGGAGCGTGCGGCCGGCCGGCAAGGCGCTGCAGGTGCTGGAGCCGCACGGCGCGGGTACGGACACGCCGGGTCTGAGCGCAGATGCGGGTTCGGACGAGCAGCCGGCGAGGATCGCCATGCAGATGAACCCGGACGATATCCCGCTGTTGTCCAAGCGTCTGATTGAAGCGGGGGTTGAGCTGCACGGCATCGAAATCAAGCTTCCGACGCTGGAAGATTTATTCTTGAAAGTGACGGAGGGTGAGCGCATTGGCTAGCTTGTACGGGCTTGTGATGAACGAAAGCATCAAGATGGTCAAAAAGAAACGGCTGCTCGTCGTGCTGCTCATCCTCGCGGCGATCATTCCGATGTTCACCTACGCCCAGATGAAAGTGGCGCAAAACAATCAGAAGCAGTTCGGCACGACCGACTGGCGCGTGGAGCAGCGTCAGAAGGTGCGCGATTACACGCAAAGGCTCGGCAGCGCGAGACTTCCGGAGGAGTGGAAGCAGCGTTTGCAGGTTGAAGTGAAGCTTGCCCAATACTATTTGGATAAAGATGTGAATCCCGCTTCGCCGAACGGGGTAACCTTTACAGTAACGTTCGTTCAAAACGCCGTCGGCTTGTTTATTCCGCTGATGGTCATGGTCATCGCCGCCGATATCGTCTCCGGCGAGCATACGAGCGGGACGATCAAGCTGCTGCTGACGCGGCCGGTGCCCAGGTGGCGGGTGCTTCTCAGCAAGCTGATCACGCTCATCTTGTTCACTTCCGTCGTCGTCGTGGCCACAGCGCTGCTCAGCTACTTGATCTCGGGGCTCTTCTTCGGTTACGGGGGATGGGATATGCCGCGGCTGCTCGGCTTCTCGGTGACGGGAACGGACGTCGATTTCTCCCGCGTTCGCGTGGTGGAGCAGTGGTTTTACCTGCTGCTTGAGCTGGGGCTCGTCTGGTTTGCGGCCGTTGCCGTGGCGATCATGACGATGATGATTTCCGTGCTCGTCCGCAGCACGGCGGCGGGTATGGGCATCATGCTGGCGGTGCTAATTTCCGGCACGATCTTGACAAGCATGGTCTCCTCGTGGGAGACGGCGAAATATTTATTTATGGTCAATCTTGACCTGACGGATTACTTGACCGGCGGTCTTCCACCCATCAAAGGGATGGACCTGCCGTTTTCGTTAACGGTGCTCAGTGTCTGGGTCGCGTTGTCGATCCTCGTATCATTTGCCGTTTTCACGAAAAAAGATGTGTTGAACTAATCCGTTCAAATGTTATAATGCATGTTAGCTGAAAGCATACTTGGACGATTTGGCAGAAATGGACAAGCGGTCCAAGTTCGTCACCTTCGGCTAATGAAAACTCAGCGAAACTTTGATTTCTCGTGCTGTGTTGTTTGGGAGGCTGCGATGACGGAACAACTCGATTTGTTTGGAAATACAACGGCGGCGCCTGCGGATTACGGGGCGGACGATATTCAGGTGCTCGAAGGACTCGTTGCGGTGCGCAAGCGCCCGGGGATGTATATCGGCAGCACCACGACGTCCGGTCTGCATCATCTGATCTGGGAGATCGTGGATAACGCGGTGGACGAGCACTTGGCCAAGCACTGCTCGCAAATCGATGTGATCATACATAAGGACCAATCGGTGACGGTGCAGGATAACGGCCGAGGCATCCCGACCGGTATGCACAAAACGGGCATTCCGACACCGCAGGTGGTGTTTACAATTTTGCATGCGGGCGGTAAATTCGGCGGCGGCGGATACAAGAAATCCGGCGGCTTGCACGGCGTCGGCGCATCCGTGACGAACGCGCTGTCCGAATGGCTCGAAGTGGAAATTTACCGCGAGGGCAAAGTGCACCGCCAGCGGTTTGAATATTGGGTTGACGATACCGGGAAAGAGCATGTCGGCGAGCCCGTAACCGGTCTTGAAGTGATCGGCAATACGCGCAAAACCGGCACGAAAGTGACGTTCAAGCCCGATAAGCGGGTATTTCAGGGCGGCACGACGATCAATTACGATACGTTATCTGAACGTTTGCAGGAGATCGCGTTCCTGAACTCGGGTCTGAAAGTAACGGTGAACGACCTGCGCAACAATAAAGAGGACGTATTTCAATACGAGGGCGGCGCGAGTCAGTTCGTCCAGTTTTTGAACGAAGAGAAGAACGTGCTGCACGACGTCATTCATTTTATGGGGGAACGCGACGAGATCGAGGTCGAAGTAGCGCTGCAGTACAACGACGGCTACACGGAGACGCTCGCTTCGTTCGTCAACTCGATTCCGACGCGCGGCGGGGGTACTCACGAAACCGGATTCAAGACGGCGTATACGCGCGTTATGAACGATTACGCGCGGAAAGCTGGACTGCTCAAGGAGAAGGAGAAAAATCTCGACGGTCAGGATTTGCGCGAGGGACTGATGGCAGTCATCAACATCAAGATGGGCGAGGTCGAATTCGTCGGACAGACGAAAGATCAGCTCGGCAGCGCCTCGGCGCGAAGCGCGGTCGACGCGGTCGTGTCCGATAAGATGGCTGTGTTTCTCGAGGAAAACCCGCAGGTCGCGCAAATGATCATGAAGAAGGCTATCCAGTCGGCCCGTGCGCGCGAGGCGGCCCGTAAGGCGCGGGAGGAAGTGCGCAGCGGCAGGAAGGGCAAGAGCGAGAGCTCGAACCTCGGCGGCAAGCTGACGCCCGCGCAGTCCAAAGATTATACCCGCAACGAGCTGTTTATCGTCGAAGGGGATTCGGCAGGCGGTTCGGCCAAGCAAGGACGCGATTCGAAGCATCAGGCGATTTTGCCGCTCAAGGGCAAGCCGATGAATCCCGAGAAGGCGAAGCTGGCCGACATCATGAAGAACGACGAGTACAAGGCGATTATCGCCGCTATCGGCGCGGGTGTCGGACCGGAATTCGAAGTTTCCGAAAGCAATTATGCCAAAATCATCATCATGACCGACGCCGACACCGACGGCGCGCACATTCAAGTGCTGCTGCTTACGTTTTTCTACCGTTACATGAAGCCGTTGATCGACGCCGGCAAGGTGTATATTGCCCAGCCTCCGCTGTTCAAAGTGACCAAGAAATCGGGTAAATCCAGCGAAGTGCGTTACGCCTGGACGGACGAGCAGCTGCAAGCGCTCATGAAGGAGCTCGGCAAGAGCGTTGAGATTCAGCGGTATAAAGGACTCGGCGAGATGAACCCGGATCAGCTGTGGGAAACGACGATGGATCCGGCGACCCGCACGCTTCTTCAGGTGCAGATCGAGGATGCGGCCAAAGCCGAGAGACGGGTGTCTACGCTCATGGGCGACAAGGTCGATCCGCGCAAACGCTGGATTATCGAGAACGTCGACTTCACGGAATATGAAGAATAAACGGGGGGCAGCAAGTTGAGCATACTTGAGAACTTTTTGCCGGCCTTTCTCGAAGAGGTTGTCGGCGACCGCTTCGGCCGGTATTCCAAATATATTATTCAAGACCGCGCCATACCCGACGTACGCGACGGCCTGAAACCGGTGCAGCGGCGGATTTTATATGCGATGTACGATGCCGGCAACACGCCGGATAAGACATACCGCAAGTCCGCCAAGACGGTCGGGGATGTGATGGGCAACTATCATCCGCACGGCGACTCGTCCATTTACGACGGGATGGTGCGGATGGCACAGCCTTGGAAGATGGGGCATGTGCTCGTAGACGGCCACGGCAACTGGGGCTCGATGGACGACGACCCGGCGGCCGCGATGCGGTATACGGAAGCCCGGCTGTCGCAGATCGCCATGGAGCTGCTGCGGGACATCGATAAGCGGACCGTGCTGTTCAAAGACAATTTCGACAACACGACGAAGGAGCCGGTCGTGCTGCCTTCGCGTTATCCGAATTTGCTTGTTAACGGCGTCAGCGGTATTTCCTCGGGCTTCGCCACGGAAATTCCGACGCATAACCTGAGGGAAGTCATTAACGGCTGCATCTCGCTGATCGACCGCCCGGACAGTACGCTGGAGGAGCTTATGATGTTCGTCCAAGGTCCGGACTTTCCGACCGGAGGCATCATTATGGGCTCGGAAGGCATACGCGAAGCGTACCGTACGGGCCGCGGCCGCATTTATGTGCGGGCAAAGACAGCGATCGAGGAGCTGCGCGGCGGCAAGCAGCAAATCATCATTACGGAGATTCCGTATCAAGTGGTGAAGTCCCGGCTCGTGACCGCGATGGAAAATATACGGCTGGAGAAAAAGATCGAGGGCATCGCCGAGGTGCGCGATGAAAGCGGCCGCGAAGGCATGAAAATCGTCGTGGAGCTGAAGAAGGATGCCGATGCGCAGGGGATTTTGGCGTATTTGCTGAAGAAAACGGATCTGCAGATCACGTATAACTTCAACATGGTCGCGATCGTGAACAAAACGCCGAAGCAGCTCGGTTTGCTGGATATGCTCCAGGCGTATATCGAGCATCAGAAGGAAGTTGTTACCCACCGCACCAAGTATGAGCTGGAGAAGGCCGAGGACCGCGGGCACGTGCTGGAAGGCCTCGTGAAAGCATTGAATATACTGGACGAAGTGATTGCCGCGATCAAGGCTTCCAAGAACCGCCAAGACGCGCAGAACAACTTGGTCTGGATGTTCGGTTTCACCGAGCGGCAAGCGGACGCCATTCTTACGCTGCAGCTGTACCGATTGACAAATCTGGAGATCCATTCGCTTGAGAAAGAGCTGAAGGAAGTTCAGAAGACGATCGCTTACCTGCAGAGCATTCTGGGCAGCGAGAAAAAGCTGCTGGGCGTTATCAAGGACGAACTCTCGCAAATTCGCGATAAATACGGCATCGACCGGCGTTCGGTCATTCAGGACGAGGTTGAAGAGCTGAAGGTCAATCTCGAAGTCATGGTAACGGCGGAAGACGTGTTCGTTACGCTGTCCAGAGACGGGTATATTAAACGGACGGGCAAGCTTTCGTTTATCCGCTCGGGCGGCGAGATCGATAAGACGGGCTTGAAGGAAGGCGATTATCTCCGGCATTTGTTCGACGTGAACACGCTGGAAAATCTGCTCATTTTCACGCAAAGAGGGCAGTACTTCCTGCTTCCCGTCCATCAGATTCCGGAGTACAAATGGAAGGAAAACGGAACGGCGATCGTCAACGTCATTCCGATCCCGAAGGACGACCGAATCGTGAACGTGATTCCGTTGAAAGATTTCGACGAGCCCGGGAAGTCGCTGCTGTTCTTTACGCGCAAAGGCCAGGTCAAACGTACGGAATTAAAGGATTACGCGACCAACCGCTCGAGCGGAATCGTGGCGTGCAAGGTCGGCGAACAGGACGGGCTGTTGAACGTGCTGCTCAGTACGGGAACGAAGGACGTCCTGCTGATTACGAAGCAGGGAATGGCCATTCGCTTCAAAGAAGAGGAAGTAAACCCGATGGGCCGGGCGGCTGCGGGCGTTCGCGGCATCGCGTTGAAGGAAGACGACGAAGTGGTTGCGGCCGATTTGGTGGAAGGCGATGAAGGCGAAGTGGTGGTTGTGACAGAGCTTGCGTACGCCAAACGCTCGCTCGTCGCCGATTATCCGGTTCAAGGACGCGGGGGCAAGGGGATTCTCACCTTCGAGTTCAAAGAAGGCAAGCGTGTGAAACCGAACGGTTCCATGCTGCTCGGCGCGTTTACAGTAAAAGAACCGTTCGACTTGACCGCTATTCTAAACTCGGGGGAGAAAGCGACTTTCTCCACGGAGCAAACGCCGATCGATGAGCGAAAGTCGTCAGGGAAGCAGATGATCGCGCTGGACAAGAAAGATTGGATCGTCGATCTGCTAAAAATTACGTGACGGATTAATCGTAACTCGAGTACGTCGGTTCCACCCGTTCCAACAATTCAAGCATCAGCTCCAACACGGCCCACACCGGCATCGGATCGTCCAAGCGATCCAGCCAGTGTGGGTCTTTAATGATGCCTTTATGCAAAGCGATTTCTCCAATTTTTGTTTTCCAGTCCTCCATAATGTTCCTCCTTGCTACAAGGATTGACAAGCTGCCCCTATGGGCGATCGCCCTCTGCTGCATGATATGTTGAAGCCCGTCAAATGGTACCCGAATTTATCGTTTCATGTCATAAAATATTTAGGTGATTAACCTTTTATTGGACAGGAAGAGATGTTATAATAAGGAAAACGATAGGATTCTCGGGAGTGATGGTAGTGATAACTCAAGAATTCGCCAAACTATGGTGGAAATTGTCCAAAGACCTCCGCACGCATATGGAAACAGAGCTGGCGCCTTCGCTGACAGAAGGTCAATTAACCGTGCTCGAGCTGCTGCAGGTCGCCGGTAAGACGAAGATGAAGCCGTCCGATTTTATCGATTATTTGGCCACGACGCCTGCGGCGATTACAACGCTACTGGATCGGATGGAGAAGAGCGGCTTGATCGCCCGCGAGCGGGACGAGAAAGACCGGCGCATTGTTTGGGTAATCTTAACGGAGCACGGACGGACGGAGTGTGAACGCGGCGTGCAAGTCCGCGAACAGTTTCTGCAGCAATATTTAAGCCGGATTTCATCGCACAATCAGCAACTGCTCGTGTATTTGCTCGGTAAAGTGGCGAACGCCTAACAGTTGTGCCCTTGTATATATACGAATGCCGAATACGAAGTAGACCTCCCGTGCCGACATGGCGAGGAGGTCTACTTCGTATTCGGCCTGAATATAACGTACTACATTTGAACGGGAGGATCTTTGTATGCGGAACATACAACTGGATCACCATACTTATTTTGAGCAAGCATACACCTTTGCTCCAATCGGCATCGCCTTGGTGTCCATGGACGGAACATGGATTAAGGTGAATCCCGCTTTATGCAAAATTATGGGTTATTCGGAAAAAGAATTGCTTGAGCTTACCATTAGGGACATCACCCACCCGGATGATTTGCAAAGGACGGACGATTTCATCGATGAGCTGCTGGACGGGGGCTCATCCAATCGCGAAATGGAAAAAAGGTATGTCCAAAAAAACGGCAGCGAGCTCTGGACGTCCCTGCATGTTTCGCTTGTTCGCGAAGAACCGCATGGAACTCCCCTCTATTTCATTTCCCATATTATTGACATTACTGAGAAAAAAGCTGCCGAACAGAAATTGCTTGCAACAGAGGAATTGTACAATCTGATAACGAAACATGCATTAGACATTATATCGTACAACACGCCGGATGGAATAACCCGATATATTTCCCCCTCCATTCGCGAAATACTAGGTTACGAGCCGGAAGAGGTTATTGGAAAAAGCAGCCCTGCCTTTTATCATCCTGACGACCTGGAAAAATTGCGGACGATGTCTCTATCCGATAACGATGTCATTACCTACCGGGTGCGTCATAAAAACGGCAGCTATATCTGGTTTGAATCCACGCTTAGAACGATCAGGAATGAGCACGGCCAAATCGAAAAAATTTTGGGGATTGCCCGCGATATAACAGAACGAAAGAGAAACGAGGATAATCTTGCCGAGGTACAGCGCATTGCGCTGGTGGGAAGCTGGGAATGGAATATCTCCTGCAATAAACTTTCATTATCGGATCAAGCTTATGAAATATTCAGCCTGAACAAAAATGAACTTCTTCCAAGCGATGTTGCGTCTCTGATTCATCCGGACGATCGGCAGCGGTTTGCAGCTTGCATGGAACAAGCCTTCCAAGGTCATGATTTCAGCTCGGAATTTCGTCAATTGAACCCTGGCGGCTCGACCAAATATTTGCATATTCGCGTATCTGTTTCATTTGATGATCACGGTCGTCCCCTGATCGTAAAAGGAATTATCCAGGATATTACCGAACGTAAAACTATCGAATTAAAACTGCAAGAGACCATTGAACGATATACCTCATTAAAAAAATATAACCACGATGCTGTCATTTCATTTGATTTGAACGGCAAGATCACGAACACAAATGTAAGGGCCGAACAGCTGACCGGCTATAGTGTTCATGAGATGATCGGCATGAAGATTGCAGCCTTCATTGGGGTCCGCAATCTGGAAAGAATATTGTTAGATTCCGCTAACCATACATTCGCAGAAAAACACATTGATAAATTCAAACATAAAGCCGGTCATGTCGTGGAGCTGATAACAACCATTGCCCCCATCATCATCAATCGGGAAACCGTTGGCTATTATATTATTGCCAAGGATATAACCGAACAGAAAAAGCTGTTAATCGCAAAGGAAGCGGCGGAAAGCACGAATAAAGCAAAGAGCGAGTTTTTAGCTATGATGAGTCACGAAATCCGCACGCCCATGAACGGTGTTATCGGGATGACAGACCTGCTTATAGAAACGACGGATCTCGACGCTCAACAACAAGAGTATGTCGAAATCATAAGCAAATGCGGACATACACTTCTAGCCCTGATCAACGATATTCTGGACTTCTCCAAAATTGAAGCCGGCAAGACGGAACTGGCGGAAGAGCCTTTTAGTGTGCAGGACAATATTTCCGAGACGCTTGACGTCCTGCTTTCAAAAGCGCTTGCAAAAAATTTGGAATCGACTGTATTCATCGATCCCCAAGTTCCTCAAACCGTTATCGGAGATTCGAACAGGCTGAGGCAAGTGCTGTTGAATTTGATCAGCAATGCCATCAAGTTCACGTATAGCGGCGGAATCACCATCTCCGTGAAGAAAGTAATGGAAGCCCGGAATCAGGTGCAGCTTCAATTTATGATTAGGGACACCGGAATCGGCATACCGGAAGATAAGATCCATCGGTTGTTTGAGCCCTTTTACCAGATAGATCACTTCTTGAACCGCAAACCGGAAGGAACCGGGTTAGGCCTGGCGATTAGCAAGAGGCTCGTCGATCTGATGGGCGGGGAAATATGGATTGAGCCTACGCATGGACCCGGGGCAACCTTTGTATTTACGGTTATGGTTAAGGCGGAAGGCGATAAGGAGTCGCTGCAGCAGCATCCGTCTATAGAGGAGGATAATTATGTTCGACAGCCTCTGAACATTTTAATTGCAGAAGACAACGTCATCAATCAGCTGGTCCTGCAAAGGATTCTGGAAAGTCTCGGTTATCGCGCCAGCATTGTTGAGAATGGCGAAGAGGCGATCCAGGCTGTCGCCCGCGAGACCTATGATCTTATTTTTATGGACATTCAAATGCCTGTGATGAGCGGTCTGGAAGCCACAAAATCGATAAAAGCATCGCTGCCGCCGGAACGATGCCCTTACATTATCGCCGTAACCGCCAATGCGCTGAATGGCGATCGCGAACAATGTTTAGCCGCTGGCATGGATGAATACATAAGTAAGCCCATTAAATGTGAGGTTGTCTCGAATCTGATGGAACAATTCTATAAAAATAAACACATACCTCGTTAGGTATGTGTTTATTTTTCAGGGGTCAGAACCGCGAGCGGAGCGGCGCAGACATCGAGCTACCGTTGCTCCCACAGCAGCCACGGATAGGCTGTCGGCGGCTGCGAATGAAAGCGCAGCGCCTCTTTCGTTACCGGGTGCTCGAACGCAAGGCTTACCGACCAGAGCGCGATCTGCTGGCCGGGGACTGCCGAAGCGCCGCCGTAGCGCTGGTCGCCGACCAAGGGGCAGCCGATTGAAGCGAACTGCACCCGAATTTGGTGCGGCCGGCCGGTATGCAGCTCGATCTCGAGGAGCGACAGGCCGTCTTGAGAGCCGACGATCCGGTAATCGAGAATCGCCTCTTTGGCGCCTTCCTTGTCGGCCGGTACGACCTTAACCATATTCGTGCGTGAATCTTTCAGCAGATGGTGGCGCAGCGTTCCGCTTGGTTCCTTCGGTTTGCCGTTCACGACGGCGCGATACTGCTTGCGAATCGTCCGCGTCCGTACCGCATCGGATAGCCGGGAGGCGGCTTTCGACGTCTTGGCGAACACCATCACTCCGCCTACGGGACGATCAAGCCGCTGCACCAGACCGAGATACACGTTGCCCGGCTTTCGGTGCCGGACCTTCAGGTCCGCTTTAATCAAGCTTAGCAAATCCGGATCCCGCGAATCGTCTTCCTGTGTCGGCACGTTCGGCGGTTTGATGACGACAATCACATGATTGTCTTCATATAACACGGGGATAGAGGGAACACCGGCCATTCGTTAAGCCTCCCAGCGTCCCAGAATGCCGCACGGCAGCATCAGCTTGGAAGCGGTAATCGGAAGTCCGATCTCGCCGCAGGTGATCGTGCCGCCGTACCGGCGTCCAAGCGATAGCGACAGCACATTCTTGAGCACGGACGCCGAGATGCCGGTCGTATACGAATTGATCAGCATAAACAACGGCTTGTCCGTTAAGATGCTCATGCAAGATTCAACGAACGGATACAAGTTGGTTTCCAGTTTCCACGTTTCGCCGTTCGGGCCGCGTCCGTAGGAAGGCGGGTCCATAATGATCGCATCGTATTTACTTCCGCGGCGCTGCTCCCGCTGCACGAACTTGAATACATCGTCGGTGATGAAGCGTACCGGGCGGTCGCCGAGGCCGGACAGCTGCAGGTTTTCCTTGGCCCACTGGACGACGCCCTTGGAAGCGTCCACGTGGCAAACCTCGGCTCCGGCCGCCGCGCAGGCAACCGAGGCGCCGCCGGTGTAGGCGAACAGGTTCAACACGCGGATCGGACGGCCTGCGCCGCGAATTTTATCCATCATCCACGCCCAGTTGACCGCTTGTTCCGGGAACAGTCCGGTATGTTTGAAGCCGGTCGGCTTGATGTGGAAAGAGAGGTTGCGATACGAGATCGTCCACCGCTCCGGAATTTGCTTCTTGTACTCCCATTGGCCGCCGCCGCTCGAGCTCCGGTGATAATGCGCGTCCGCTTGGCGCCACTCGCCCGTTTCTTTGATCAGAGGCCAAATGATTTGCGGGTCAGGCCTGCGCAGAACGACCGTCCCCCAGCGCTCCAGCTTTTCTCCGTCTCCGGTATCGATCACTTCGTAATCTTTCCAATCTTGAGCTGCATACATGCGTCTTCGTCCATCCTTTGCGTTCTCATATGTATGGCAAGTTTCAGGTCATGCGTCAACCGCTGCGAAGCTTGCGCCATTCTATCTATTTTACATGAAGGAGAGACGCAATTCCACTCGAATAGCCCTCTTGGGCAGAGGAAATACTGAAGGGGATCATCGAATCGAAGGGAGGCAAACAGGTATGTCTCGTGACAACGCCAATAACAATGGTAAAAAGTCCCAACCAGGCAACAACCAGGACTCCGAAGTAGCGGAATCAAGCAACAAATCGAAGAACAAATAAATAAGGCTGGTTCCCGGTCTTCCCGTCAACTAAGGGGAGACCTTTTTTGATTTTCTGGGTTTTTTAATCGCCACCGCCGGTAAATGTTTATAGCTTCGAATCGTCTCTCCTTTGCAAATCGGGCAAGGAGGGTAAGTGCCGGTCGCGAAATCTTCCCGAACCCAGGCTTTACAGGAGGCATCCCTGCATTTCCAAATCACGGTCGGTTTGAGTTCCGGTTTCTGTTCGTTGTTCTGCTGCATCATGTTGTGACACCTCCTCTCCAAACCTCTGTATTTTAACCGAGGTTGGATGGTTTATGCCAGTACCTGCGCGAAAAAAATCGCAAGAAAAACAGCCGAAACCCAACAACGGGTTTCTTCACGCCAACTATGACGGTTTTCGTCGTTTGTCCGCCGTTCGTCATCCATCGGGCAGCCCGTCCCCATCCTCCAACACCGCTCCTCCATTCCCGCTATTCGCCATCCGGCAGGGACTCGAAACAATTTCTAGAAGATTTTTACTAAACGGAAAGGATTTTCTAGCTGTCATGTAGTATTTGTGTAATAGTGACAGAATACTTTATTTGAGGGGGATGTCTACTTTGAACACCGCAATCCCCGGTCCGGAGGACTTGTATCTGTTTCATGAAGGCAACTTGCATCGGAGCTACAAGCTTCTCGGCGCTCATGTCACGCAATGGGACGGAACCGTCGGCGTCCGTTTTGCCGTATGGGCCCCTCACGCGAGTGAAGTTCGCGTTGTCGGCGACTTTAATGAGTGGGACGGAACCAGACATCCGATGCATAAGGTGAGCACTTGGGGCGTCTGGTCGACGTTCATTGCCGGGGTCAGACCCGGCGAGTATTACAAGTACGAAATCCTTACCCCCGACGGGACGCTCCTGTATAAAGCCGATCCGTACGCTTTTTGGTCCGAGCTGAAGCCGGGCACCGCCTCGCGCGTATTCGATCTGGGCGATTTCGCTTGGTCGGATCAAGCGTGGCAGGACCGGAAGCAGAGCGCTTCCGTCTACGAATCTCCTCTTAACATCTACGAAGTACATCTGGGCACCTGGAAAAAGAAGCCGGACGGCGCCTATTACACGTATCGCGAACTGGCTGATGAGCTCGTCCCGTATGTGAAGGATATGGGGTACACCCATCTGGAGCTGATGCCGCTGGCCGAGCATCCTTACGACCGATCCTGGGGGTATCAGGCTACCGGGTATTATTCGGTTACCAGCCGATTCGGTACGCCGCACGAGTTCATGTATTTCGTCGACTGCTGCCACAACGCCGGTCTCGGCGTCATTATGGACTGGGTGCCGGGCCATTTCGTCAAAGACGAGCACGGGCTTCGCCAGTTCGACGGGCGACCGCTCTTCGAGTACAACGATCCGGGCCTGGCCGAGAAACCGGAATGGGGCACGCTGACCTTCGATTTTTCCAAACGTGAAGTTGTGAATTTTTTAATCTCCAATGCGCTTTTCTGGATGGACGCGTACCATATTGACGGGCTGCGCGTGGATGCGGTCGCAAGCTTGCTTTATCTTAATTTCGGCAAGCCGCGCGATCAGTGGGTGAAGAACGCCCATGGCGGGGACGAGAATCCGGATGCCATCGAATTCTTGAAGAAGCTGAATCATACGGTGTTCAGTTATTATCCGAACGCGCTGATGATGGCGGAAGATTCCACCGCCTGGCCGCTTGTCACCGCTCCGGTGCACGAAGGCGGACTTGGCTTCAATTACAAATGGAACATGGGCTGGATGAACGACATGCTCAAGTATATGGAAACCGATTCGTACTTCCGCGGCGGGAGTCATCGCTTATTGACGTTCAGCTTCATGTACGCCTTCTCCGAAAACTACGTGCTGCCGCTGTCTCATGATGAAGTTGTGCACGGAAAGAAATCGTTATTAAATAAAATGCCCGGGGATTACTGGCAAAAGTTTGCCAATCTTCGCGCCTTATACGGCTACATGATGAGCCATCCCGGCAAAAAGCTGCTGTTCATGGGCGGGGAATTCGGCCAATTCGACGAATGGAAGGATCTCGAGGATCTCGATTGGGAGATGTTGGCTTATGACAGCCATCGCAGCATGCACCGTTATGTACGCGACTTGAATCATCTGTACTTGCGCGAGCCGGCGTTGTGGGAACTCGACCACTCGCCCGATGGGTTCGCCTGGATCGACCCGAACGACGCGGCGCAAAGCGTCACGACGTTTATGCGGAAGTCGCGCAAGCCGGAGGATGCGCTTGTCATCGTGACCAACTTTACGCCGGTGTACCATGCGAAATATCGAATCGGAGTCCCGTTCGCTGGAGAGTATGTCGAGCAATTCAACAGCGATGCCGGCGAATACGGCGGTTCAGGCAAGCTGAACCCCGGCAGGCTGAAGACGGAAGCGTTAGCGTGGCATGGTCATCCGGACAGCCTGCATGTAGCGCTGCCTCCGCTGGCCACGGTCATTTTCAAACCGATCAAGATTGTCAATCGTAAAGCAACGAATGCGAAGCGGGGAAGGGGTCAAACCGATGCGTAAAAAAGAATGTGTAGCCATGCTGCTTGCAGGAGGCGAAGGAAGACGGTTGGGCGTGCTGACGACACAGTTGGCCAAACCGGCGGTGCATTTCGGAGGCAAGTACCGCATCATCGATTTCACGCTAAGCAACTGCACGAACTCGGGAATCGATACCGTGGGCGTGCTTACGCAATATCAACCGCTCGTACTGAATACGTACATCGGCATCGGCACGCCGTGGGACTTGGACCGTAAGCACGGCGGGGTAACCGTCCTGCCTCCGTATATGGAGCAAAGCGGCGGGGATTGGTATAAAGGAACGGCCAATGCCATCTACCGGAATATTCCGTTCATCGATCAATACGACCCGGAATATGTGCTCGTCATTTCCGGCGACCACATCTACAAGATGGATTACGACCTGATGCTCGACTTCCACAAGAGCAAGGACGCGGACGCAAGCATCGCCGTCATTGAAGTGAAATGGGAAGAAACGAGCCGGTTCGGCATCATGAGCACCGATGCGGAGCAGCGGATTACCGAATTCGCCGAGAAGCCGAAGGAAGCGAAGAGCAACCTGGCTTCGATGGGCATTTACATATTTAACTGGCAGGTGCTTAAGTCTTACTTGATCAAAGACGAAGTGGATCCGGAGTCAAGCAAAGACTTCGGCAAAGATTTGATACCGGCGATGCTGCGGGATCAACAGAAGATGTTCGCTTACCCGTTCGACGGGTATTGGAAGGACGTCGGCACGATTCAAAGCTTGTGGGAAGCGAATATGGATTTGCTTGAGGATGAGCCCGAGTTTAATCTGAACGATCGCGAATGGCGCTTCTACTCGGTCAATCCGTACCAGCCGGGACAGTACATCGCGCCGACCGCACAGGTCAGACGCTCGCTCGTCAACGAAGGCTGCGCGGTGTTCGGGGAAGTCGATCACTCTGTTTTGTTCTATGGCGTTCAGGTGGGCGAAGGCAGCCTTGTCCGCGATTCGGTTATTATGCCGAACGTGAAGATCGGCAGCAATGTGAGTATCCACAAAGCGATTATTGGCGAAGGAACGGTCATCGAGGACGGTGCGGTCGTCGGCAGTCCGGAGGGGCAAGGCGACGAATCCATCGTATTAATCGGCAGCAACGAGTACATTGGCAAAAACACTTCGTTCTCGGTGAAAGGATGACGGGCGTATGAAACGTTTGATGGGCGTAATCAACTTGGTGAACGAACCGGATGAACTGGAGGAGCTGACTTACTCGCGCTGCGTCGCATCGGTACCGTTCGGCTCCCGCTATCGCATGATCGATTTTGCCTTGTCCAATATGGTCAATTCCGGCATAGGCAACGTTGCGGTGTTCACGCAGCACAAGTTCCGGTCGCTGATGGACCATCTCGGCTCCGGCAAGGAATGGGATTTGGACCGCAAACGCGGCGGTTTGTTCATTCTCCCCGCGGTTTTGCACGAGACGACCGGTATGGCGCGCGGCGATTTGTTCCAATTTTACAACCATCGCGATTATTTCTACCGCGGACGCGAGGAATATGTGCTCATCACCCGCTCTCATATGGTGTGCAATATCGATTTTAACGAAGTGCTCGATTACCATTTGGAAAAAAATGCGGACATTACCGTTGTCTATAAGAAAGCGGAAGAAACCGAATACGCCAAATTCCGCCGGATGGCCGTCAAGGATGACGGAAAAGTCACGCTGATGGAGGACCAGTCCGGGCGGCTGCGCACCGACAACATCTCCATGGAGATGTACATCATGAGCAAGGAGCTGCTGCTCGATATGGTGGAATCTTGCCTGGCGCAAGGCTACGATCATCTCGTGCGCGACGGCATTATGAAAAATATCGATAAACTAAGCGTTTACGCGTATCACCATCAAGGGTATACAGGTATTGTGAATACGATCCAAAGCTATTACAAGCACAGCATGCAGCTGCTCAACCCGAAGGTGTGGCGAGAGTTGTTCTTCCAGCGCAATCTCATTTATACGAAGGTGAAGGACGAACCGCCGGCACGGTATGCCGAGAACGCCCACGCCCGTAACGCTTTGATCGCTAACGGATGCATGATCGAAGGGAAGGTAGAGAACAGTATCTTGTTCCGCGGGGTGAAGATTCGCAAAGGCGCCTACGTGAAAAACAGTATTATCCTGCAAAACTGCGAAATTGAAGAGAACGTCATCATCGAGAACGCTATCCTCGACAAGGACGTGTTCATCAATCGCGGCCGCGTGCTTACCGGAGACAAACAAGCACCGTTTATCGCTTCCAAAACCAAAGTGATTTAATAAATCGGCGCGTCCGGCCTTTGCAACCGAGCGCACGGCCGGATGCGCTCTATATAAAGGAGTGGTAGGAAGCCATGAAAGTGTTATTTGCAGCCTCTGAAGCCGTCCCCTTTGTCAAAACGGGAGGACTCGCCGACGTGATCGGCTCGCTCCCCAAAGCGCTCGTCAAGCAGGGTGCGGATGTTCGCGTCATTTTACCCAAATACGAAGACATTCCGGCCAAGTACGTCGAACGGATGGAGCAAGTGGCCTCCTTCGACCTTCAGATGGGGTGGAGAAAGCAGTACTGCGGCATCTTGAAGCTGGTGCACGAGGGTATCGTCTTTTATTTTGTCGATAACGAATATTACTATCGCCGCAGAGGCTGCTACGGTTACGGGGACGACGCCGAACGTTACGCGTTCTTCTGTCGCGCTGTTCTGGACGCGATGCCGCACATCGGCTTCATACCGGATTTGATCCATTGCCACGACTGGCAGACCGGCATGATTCCGGTCTTGTATCGGGCTCATTTCAGCTACCAGCCCCCGTACGCGCACATCAAAACGATCATTACGATTCACAACCTCAAGTATCAGGGCGTCTTCGACAAGGAGGCGTTCAAGGACTACTTCGCGCTCGGCGACGAGCATCTGCACGGTTATGCGCTGGAGCTGCACGGCGGAGCCAGCTTTCTGAAGGGCGGGCTGCTTTACTCCGATTATATGACAACAGTAAGCCCGACCTACGCGGAGGAGATTCAAACGCCTTATTACGGCGAATGTCTCGACGGTCTGCTGCGCAGCCAAAATCACCGGTTGCAAGGCATTATCAACGGGCTGGATTACGAAGAGTTCGATCCGATGGCCGATCCAAACCTCGAGGTCCGATACCGCGACTCCTACCCGAAAAAACAGCAAAACAAGCTGAAGCTGCAGGAACGGCTTGGCCTGCCCGTCAACAAAGAGGTGCCGTTAATCGCGCTCGTTACGCGCTTGGTCGATCAGAAGGGGCTCTCTTTGATCGACCGCGTCATCGCGGAACTGATGCAGCTTGACGCGCAATGGGTCATCGTCGGAACGGGCGAACCGCGCTTCGAGGAGCTGTTCCGGTGGGCGGCTGCCGCAAATCCGGACAAGCTGTCGGCGCAAATATTGTTCGACGAGTCGCTTGCACGGCAAGTGTATGCGGCCTCCGATATGTTCCTGATGCCTTCGTTATTCGAGCCCTGCGGCATCGGCCAGCTGATCGCGATGCGTTACCGCAGCGTGCCGATCGTACGGGAGACGGGCGGCTTGAAGGATACGGTGAGCCCGTATAACGAAGAGACCGGACAAGGCACGGGCTTCACGTTCACCAACTACAACGCGCATGACATGCTGTATACGATCGACCGTGCGGTCAGGTTGTATCGGCAGCCGGACGTGTGGGCGAATTTGCTGGCGAATATAAAGAAGAAAGATTTCAGCTGGCGCAAGTCGGCCCAGCAATATATCGATTTGTACGAATCGTTAATTCCATCCGTGAAAGTGTAATCCCTCGATCAACGATCAACGACCAATGTCCGCATGGACATTGGTTTTTTGTGCATGGATGAAGGAGCTGGACCGCATTGTGTCGAATAATATCAAGACTACATTTCAAGTCGAGGGTGCGTGGGCGAGGGTGCGGTTGAACATCGTAAAGTTCTCGGATGAAGACGAGCGACGAAGACTTCAGGAGCTGTATGCTTTAGATATCGTGGATACGCCCGGCGAGCCGGCCTTCGATCGGATTACTCGATTGGTTGCGGACGTGTTCCAGGTGCCGACCTGTTTAATTACGCTGGTTACCGAAGACCGGCAATGGTTCAAGTCGTGCTTCGGGCTTCAGGAAGAATTAGAGCGTTCCCGCTCGACGGAGCGGGAAGCCGCCATCTGTCAATATGTGGTCGCGGAACGGGAACCGGTCGTTGTGACGGATGCCCGTCTGGACGAGCGGTTCGCGGACAACCGGTTCGTACGCCAAGAGAACGGGATCCGCTTCTATGCCGGGGTCCCGATCCAGACATCGAAGGGGAACATTCTCGGCTCACTGTGCATCATCGATACGGAGCCGCGAACGATCGGAGAGCGCGAATTGGCCCGGCTTGTCGAGTTTGGCCGTTGGGTCGTGACCGAAATCGAGCTTCGCCGGGACTTGCGGGAAAAGGAATTACTAGCCGAACGACTGCAGCAGGTGATCGCGAAGAGCGAGTCTCAAGCGGTATTGATCCGACAAGCGTTTGAGTCGGGCTTGGAGGGAAGGCTGCTGTGCGACGGGAGCGGCCGTATCGTACTGCATAACGAAAAGCTGGTGGAATGGTTTCGCGTTCAACCGGCCCATTATCCGGATGTCAGAGCTTTCGCCGAGCACCTGCTGCAAAGCGGCGAGGCTCGTTCCCCCCAGCTGCTTGAACGTCTTGAGCAACTGTTAAACGGACATGTGGAGCTGTTCGCCGAACGTCTTGATTACCGGTTGAAGGACGGCGAGCGCCGTGTCTATGAGGTGACGGGATATGTCATCGGCTTAACGGAAACCTCGCCGCAGCACTATTACATCGGCATTCGCGATCGGACGGACGAGGAGAAAATCGATCGGATGAAAAGCGAGTTTATGAGCGTCGTTTCGCACGAACTGCGGACACCGTTGACTAGCATCATGGGTTTCGCGGAAATCATCAAGGAACGGAATCCGGAGGCGGACAAGAGGCATAGCTATTTGCAAACGATACACCGGGAAGCGAAGCGGCTTACGTTATTGTTGAACGATCTGCTGGATCTGCAGCGGATGGAGGCGGGGCAGCAAAGTTATTCGTTCTCGCCAACGGACATGCGCAGCCTTGCGGCCGAGGCCGTCGAAGGCTGGAAGGAGCATGCGACGCACCGCATCCTGCTGCAAGCCGGCCCGAACCCGTTGCTTGTCTATGCGGATCCGGAACGGATGAAGCAGGCGCTTGTTCATTTGATCAGCAATGCGGTGAAATACTCGCCGGAGTCGGATCGGGTCGAAGTGAAGCTGATGGAAGAGGATGGAAGGATTCACGTTACGGTTCGCGATTACGGGCTGGGTATTCCGGAGCGGGCAAGGGAGAAGCTTTTCACTAAATTTTACCGCGTCGACAATTCGGATCGCCGTAAAATGGGGGGGACCGGACTCGGTCTTGCCGTTGTGAAACAAATCGTCACCGCGCACGGCGGCTCCATTCATTATGTATCGGAGGTTGGTCAAGGCTCTTCATTCACGCTTGCGATGGAGAAGTATGCAATACCCTCCCCCTGAATTTCAGCAAACCGTCCGAAAGACGGCTGCCGGGAGGGTGTGCAGGAATTCAGGACCATCTATAAATCGGTGGGTTCATCCGGTTTGGAGGCGCTGCATCTATGCTTCGTCGTAGTACATCACTTCTTGGTTGAATGTGCGATTGATGGTTAGGAACGTATGCATCAGTTCGAATAACTCCGATTGGCTCAGCTCCAGCGCCTTCGGCGACGCCGCAGCCGCTTCCTCCCTGATGCGTAAGCGGACGGCCTTGTCTCCGGAGTTGATTTGAATTTCCAATTGCTGCATTTTTAATACGCTTTCCCACATAACGGTATCACCTGTCCCTTATTGTTATTCGGTCGTCCTGTTTACGGACGCGAGATTAAGTATATGCGAGGATCGGATTGAATATGACAACTCTTTCCCGTATCACGGGAGGGACGCTTCAAATTCGATTCGGGAGCGGTTATAATGAAGGTTGATAGGAGGAATGGCCATGGAGACGCAAGACCAGAACGGATGTCATACGGAGAACGGGAGCGCCGATGCCGGAAGCGAACGCAAGAGCCACCACTCCGATAAAATGAAAAGCAACCTCGTCACCCGGCTCAACCGGATCGAAGGCCAAATTCGCGGCGTTCGCGGGATGATCGAGAAAGATACATACTGCGACGACGTGTTGAACCAGATCGCGGCCATTCAATCGGCGTTGAACGGCGTAGGAAAGTTGCTCCTGGAAGGGCATATGAAAAGCTGCGTAGTCGAACGGATTCAGTCGGGCGACCGGGAGGTCATCGACGAAATTCTCGTCACGATGAACAAGCTGCTGAAGTAGCTGCGCCGGGTTGACGACAATCGAAATTCTTAGAAGTCCGCATGGGTTGCCGCGGGCTTTTTTGATTTGCAGCGCAAGAGGTGCTCCTGGTTCAGTCGCGGCTGTCATAGCAAGAGAGGGGATAATGGGCGCCTCCACCAATCATGCAACCTTGACCTTGCTTGTGGCAAATAATTGAACATTCAATAGTTTAGCATTAAACAACTTGCCAGCCCCAGTATTCTATGATATTTTATTTTGAGAATAATTATCATTATCATATGTGGGGGGGTTATGAGGTTATGAATCATAAAGGCTGTATACTTTCATCCGTTTTACTAGGGTCAGCGCTTCTGTTCGGCGGGTGCGCTGCCCAAACAACGCCTGCGGCGACGCAAGGGACGGAAGCGAAGAAGCCCGCCGATGCCGCAGACAACGCCGCACTGAAGCAAGCCGCCGAAACTTACCGCAAATACGTCATTGAGCAGTGCGACTTATTCGTGAAATCTACGGGCGAATTCGCAGCCGCTGTCAAAGCGGGCGACGTGGCCAAGAGCCAGACGCTCTACGCGCCTACCCGCATGTTCTACGAGCGGATCGAACCGATCGCGGAATCGCTCGGGGAGCTGGATCCTAACTTGGATGCACGCGAAGGGGACGTCGACGAGAAGGAATGGAGAGGGTTCCATCGGATCGAAAAAGCGTTATGGACAGACAAGACGACCAAGGGACAGGAGATCTACGCCGACCAATTGCTGAGCGACAGCAAGCTGCTGCGGGCTAAAGTGGAGAATGTGGAGATTGATACGTCAATGCTCGTAACCGGTGCGGTCGAGCTCTTGAATGAAGTGTCCTCCTCTAAAGTGACGGGCGAGGAAGAGCGGTATTCGCACACGGACTTATACGATTTTGCCGCGAACGTTGAGGGGGCGAATAAAATTTTTGACATCCTTAAGCCGGAAGTGGAGAAAAAGGATGGCGTACTTGCAAAGCAAATCGCCGACCGGTTCAACGATTTAAGCACCGCGTTGGCACCTTATAAAAAAGGCGACGGGTATGTGCTGTATACGGAATTGACGCCGGATCAGACAAAAAAGCTTAGCCAGGCACTCGATGCGCTCGCCGAGCCGCTGTCCCAGATGGGCAAAGTACTGGAGGGCTAAGACGTGAAGCTTAACGGAAATCAACAACCGTTGCCGCCTGCGAACGAAGGGCGAGGCCCCGGCCAGTCGGGGAAGTCGGTTGTCAGCCGCAGGGAATTGTTGAAAATGGCCGGTGTCGGCGGGCTCGGGTTACTGGTCGGCTCGGCTGGCGTCGGCAGCGTGCTTGCGGAGTCCGGTATGTGGAGGGGACGCACCGCACCCCGTTCGAACGAGCAAATTCCGTTTCACGGAGATGTTCAAGCCGGGATTGTAACCCCTTCGCAAAACTTTGTTTGCTTCGCCGCCTTCGATCTGATCACGACACGGGCGGAGGATCTTCCGGTGTTGCTCCGGAAATGGACGGACGCCGCCGCCCGTATGACCGAAGGCCGTCCTGTCGGCGACGAGAACAGCAATCCCAACCTGCCGCCGGCGGATACGGGAGAGGCATTTGGGCTCAGCCCGTCGAAGCTGACGTTCACGTTCGGCGTAGGCCCTGCGCTGTTCGACAGCCGATTCGGGCTGGCGGCCAAACGGCCCTCGGCCTTAGGCGAGTTGCCGCGATTTCCCGGCGATCAGCTGCGCGCCGAATGGTGCGGAGGGGACATCGGGGTGCAGGTATGCGCGGACGATCTCCAGGTTGCCTTCCATGCAGTGCGCAACTTGGCGCGAATTGCTCGCGGCACTGCCGTTCTGCGCTGGACACAGGAAGGCTTTCAACGCACGGCTGCCGCTTCGGGCAGCGGCGATACGCCTCGTAATTTACTCGGCTTCAAGGATGGAACGGCCAACCCCGATACGAAGGACGCGAAGCTGATGAATCAGGTTGTCTGGGTGCAGCCTTCGGATGAACAGGGGTGGATGCGAGGCGGCAGTTATATGGTAGTGCGGCGCATCCGGATACGGGTCGAGGTGTGGGACCGTACGCATTTGAACGAGCAAGAGGCGACGTTCGGCCGTCATCGCGATAGCGGTGCGCCCTTAGGGGCGAAGAGTGAATTCGATCCGGTGCAGCTTGACGCGAAGACGGCTGCCGGCGACCCGGTGATCCCGGTCAACGCTCACGTGAGGATTGCGCGCGGAGACGGCTCAATGCAAATCTTGCGGCGCTCCTACTCGTATTCAAGCGGAATAGATAGGCAGACCGGACAGTTGGATGCCGGACTTCTGTTTATTAGCTATCAGAGGGATCCTTTCAAACAATTTGTTCCGATGCAGCAGCGACTGGCAAAGATGGACGCCCTGAACGAATACATATCGCATGTGGGAAGCGCGGTATTTGCCTGTTTCCCGGGCGTGCAGCCGGGCGGTTATATCGGCGAAGGGTTATTTTAGTGGAGAAAAGACATTCGAGGTGATCCGTATGAGCAATAATCGATTGGCCGGCGGCTGCAGCAAATGGGGGGCTGTGCTTGCGGTTCTCCTCCTGCTGACGGGGCTGTATGGATCCAAGGGAGCACAGGCAGCAGAGGCGAGCCCCGAGCGGCTGTTGCCGCTTGTAGGGGGAGCGCTGGTCGAAGCGGGCGAGCGCCATTGGCCGAGAACGAACGAGGAGCTGGAGCTGTTCGACATCGAGTGGAAGGCGCTGCAAGCGCCGGGCTCGGATTTGGCCGGACAGGTCGCGAGCGCTTTGACAGCGGCGAAGACGGCGCTGGCCGAAGCGGAAATCAAGCCGGATGCCGCCTATCAAGCGGTATCGCAGCTTGCGAAGGCGACGGGCGATTACGTCGCTGCCTACGAGAAGCAGCAGCATCCGGATGCAGGCAAGCAGGCGGCAGCGTCTTTGCTGCCGATGCTGAGGCAAATATCGGCTGAAATCGGGCAAAACCAATGGACAAAGGCAAATGCGGACTACAAACAGTTCGTCAATCATTGGTTTAAAGTCGAAGCCGCGATCCGTTCCGATAACACAAGCGTGTACGGCAGCATTGAAACGAAAGTCAGCCTGACGCGTATCGCGCTGCAGGCCGAACCGCCGAGAGCGGAAGCGGCGAAGAACGGCGTCGCCGACTTGATCAAGCTCGTCGACGATTACGCTCAGGGCAAATCGGTCCAGGCGCAGGCGGCGGGCGGCGGGCAAAGCGTTGCGGGTGCGCTCGCGCTGCTGCAGAACATTCAGCGCGAGCTGCGTGACGGCAGCGTGTCAACGGCGACGGACGACTTGCAAAGCTTTATTGGCCTATGGCCTGCGGTGGAAGGCAGCGTGCAAACCCGCTCCCCGGAGACGTATACGCGTATTGAAACGTTAATGACGCAATCCGCCAGCCTGCTGTTGTCGGAACCTCCGAGAACGGCAGAAGCCGAAAGTCTCTTGATCGAGATGGAGCAGGCGTTGGCGCCTTATACGGCCAACGCGGCTTATTCGGCTTCGGACGCGGCCTTAATCCTGCTTCGCGAAGGGGTGGAGGCGCTGCTCGTGCTGACCGCATTGCTCGCATTCGTGCACCGGACGGGGAACGCCTCCAAGCAGAAGTGGATTTGGAGCGGGGCCGTCGCGGGTTTGATTGTGAGCGGCGCTCTTGCCTTGGTGTTGACGCTTGCGTTCGCCAGCGCGGAGGCAGGCAGCACCCGGGAGATGCTGGAGGGCGTGACGGGCCTTGTATCCGTCTTCCTGATGTTTACGGTTGGCGCCTGGCTGCACAGCAAATCGCAGACTGAATCGTGGAACCGGTTCATCCGCGACAAAATCGGCATTGCGCTGGCGAGCGGCAACTTGTGGTCGCTGTTCTTTATTGCTGCTCTGTCTATTTTGCGCGAAGGGGCGGAGACAACGATCTTCTACATCGGGATGGCGCCTTCCATCGAGCCTCTACAGCTGCTGCTCGGCATCGGCGCTGCGGCTTTGCTTCTGATCGTACTCGGTGTGCTGCTGGTCAAAGGGATCGTGCGGCTGCCGGTCCGACCGTTTTTCTTAACGGCGACGCTGCTTATTTACTATCTGGTCGTTAAGTTTCTCGGCGAGAGCATTCACTCGCTGCAGGTGGCCGGGCGAGTACCCGCTCATGTGCCCGGTTACTTGCCGACCTTCCCGAGGCTTGGCGTCTATCCGACATGGGAGACCTTGGCTCCGCAGCTGCTCGTATTGCTGTTCATCGTGATCCAGCTGGTGAGGTTCGAACGCAAGCGCAAAGCCGGCACGACCGGCCTGGAGTCCAGGCCGGCGTAACGAAGGCAGCCGTTCCTTCAAGGAACGGCTGCCTTCGTTTGATCCCCTTATCACCAAGAGACGTTTGCTGGACAGAACAAAATGTAATCATGGCTATTTACGCTGTCAGCGTTTTCATGGTATATTGTAATGGATAAGCAGGACACAGAATGTTCACAAAATCAGCCGAGTAGAAATCCGTTCACACGGGACAGCGATCCTGTTACCGGTTAACGGTTCACACCAATTGAACAGTGTGCCGTTGGCGCTTGGTAGAATTTCTGCTTAAGGCTAACCGCCGCATTCGGTTTACTTCGGGCTTCCCGTGTAAAGCGATTCGCGGCTTTTTTATTTGATACAAAAGGGAGGAATGGATTTATGGAAAAAACGAAAAATCGGTGGCTGATCGCTGCCGCAGCGGTCGGCATCCACATCTCGATCGGCTCGGTGTACGCTTGGAGTGTGTTTACGAAGCCGCTCATCAATGAATTCGGGTGGAGTATTAAACAGGTTACTTTCACGTTCAGCTTGGCTATCTTATTTCTTGGCTTGTCTGCGGCGTTTCTGGGTCATTTTGTCGAGAAGCACGGTCCCCGAAAGGCAGGTTTGCTGGCTACCGTTTTCTTCGGGATAGGCCTTGCCGGGTCCGGCCTTGCCGTGAACTTGTCGTCGTTGCCGTTGTTATATTTGTTCTACGGCGTTTTCGGAGGCATTGGTCTGGGCGTCGGTTACATCACGCCGGTCTCTTCCTTGGTCAAATGGTTCCCGGACAGAAGGGGCCTCGCCACCGGACTTGCGATTATGGGTTTTGGTTTTGCGTCGTTGATCAGCAGTCCGGTCATGGCTCGTCTGATCGACTCGGTCGGCATAGCCAACACCTTTTACATCTTGGGCGCCGTCTATTTCATTCTGATGGGCGGCTCCTCGCTCTATCTTTCTCCGCCGCCTGCCGGTTGGATGCCGGAACAATTTAAGGCTGCGATCGAGTCCGGCAGGAAGAAGATAAAGGTCGATCTCTCACAGCTTACAGCCAACGAAGCGGTAAAGACGGCGCGCTTCTGGATGCTTTGGTTGATGCTGTTTATCAATGTCACCTGCGGTATCGCCATCATCTCCGTGGCTTCTCCAATGGCACAGGAAATTGCCAAAATGGCACCGCTCGCAGCGGCTTCCATGGTCGGGCTGATGGGCTTGTTTAACGGATTGGGACGGATCGGGTGGGCGTCGTTCTCTGATTATATCGGCAGACCCAATACATACACAGCGTTTTTCGTTATTCAGATCGGAGCTTATTTATTGCTCCCCGCCGTTTCCAACGCCTGGCTGTTTCAAATTTTGATCTTTTTGATTCTTACATGTTACGGCGGCGGCTTTGCATCCATACCGGCCTATATCGGCGACCTGTTCGGCACCAAACAGCTCGGGGCGATACATGGTTATATTTTGACCGCATGGGCGGCGGCAGGGCTGGCCGGACCTATTATCGCGGCCTGGGTGCGTACCGCGACGAACAGCTATATCGGCACACTGTATATTTTTGCGGGACTGTTTGCCATTGCGCTCGTGGTTTCGCTGCTGATCCGGATCGAGATCAGGAAGCTTCAGTCGGTTAATCCGAGCGTTGCTACCGAACCGGCAAGATAACCTCCAGGCTACAGGGAGGACCCCCGGGCACTAACACTGCGTTAGTGCCTTTTTTGTCCCTGAAATGGAAAAATGGAGTATCAGGGACCTAATCGGAGACCTGAAGCGAAGAGGAATGAACCAGTTGGGGTTGAACCGGAATAGCCCTGGGCCTTGATAATTGTTGACATTCACGAAAAGCATCATGTTCGCAACCAAGACATTGAGCGTGATTAAGTTTGGTTAAGGCAAAGCTAATGGCATTGCCTGTTTGGTCAAAAAAGTGATCTTGCCCGATGATTTCGTCCAAGCCTGTTTTTTTCAGCAGTTGGCGCGGTTGGTCTTGGATTTCAGAAATGATCACGACGCCGCCGTGCTTCTTTAAGTGTTTGGCTATACTTGCTAAATGGGCTTCTCCGGTTGCGTCCATATATGGAACATGGCTCATTTTCAATAGGAGCACTTTAGGTTTGTTATGAATCTCGTCCATGATGGACTTTTCAAAACGATTGGCAACCCCGAAGAACAAAGCTCCCTCTACGGTGTAAATGCTGATTTGCGGGCAATTATGCTGCTCGTGGATCATGTGAGCGGATACTTTTTTGTTGTTGTCGGAAGGGTCGGGCAGTACCTTGGTCGTACTAAGGAGAACGCTCATATGCTTCACAAAGATTATGCCTGATAATACTAATCCCACTTCAACCGCGGTCGTCAGGTCTGTAAAGACAGTAAGAAGAAATGTACTCACCAAAACGAAAGATTCCGCAGTTCGGGTTTTCAGGATGTGGGCAAACTCTTTACGTTCGCTCATATTCCAAGCGACAACCATTAAGATCGGCGCCATACTGGCAAGAGGAATATTCGAAGCGTATGGAGCAAATAGGAACAAGACTAAAAAGACGACAATACCGTGAATGACCCCGGAGAGGGGAGACGCCGCGCCGCTTTTTATATTCGTTGCCGTTCTGGCTATAGCCCCGGTGGCAGGAATCCCCCCGAACAACGGAGTGATCATATTGGCGATGCCTTGACCGATCAGTTCACGGTTGCTGTTATGTCGGGTGCCTGTCATTCCGTCAGCAACTATGGCTGAAAGCAAGGATTCGATGCCGCCTAACATGGCAATGACTAGAGCTGGTTTTATTAAATACAGCATATGTTCAATGGAAAGCGAAGGCATGCGAATGCCGGGGATGCTGTTTGGAATTGCGCCGTAGGTCGAACCAATCGTTGCAACCTTGTCAGGATACAACAAAGAGGCGACAACAGTCGAAACCAATAACCCGACTAAGGATCCGGGAACTTTCGGGAACAGTCGTGGTGTTAGGATGATAAACACGAGACAAATCAGCGCTGTTCCTACACTGTAACTATTGGTTGACGCCATGTGTATACCTAATTCCTTCATGTTGGCCATGAAATTCTCGTGCTTTTCAAGCTGGTGCAAACCAAGGAAACTGGCAATTTGACCTGTAAATATAGTAACGGCGATGCCAGAGGTAAAGCCGATAATAACGGGGCGCGGAATAAATTTCATCACTTTACCAAGTTTGAACAGACCCATGATTACCAGAAGGACCCCAGCCATAAAACCGGCGATAAGCAAGTTTTCGTATCCATACTGCATCACGATGGCAAACAGAATAGGAATGAAAGCTCCAGTCGGACCGCCAATTTGAAAGGTTGACCCGCCCAATAAGGATATGATGATTCCAGCAACAATCGTTGTGTATAACCCGTATTCAGGCTTGACACCTGAAGCAATGGCAAACGCCATTCCTAATGGAATGGCGATAATACCTACAATCAACCCCGAAATGAAGTCCTTCTGAAAGCTTTCTCTGTTATAGCCCTGAAATCTGCCGGTAAACGAAAATTTCATATCCAGCATCGCCTTTCTGAATATTTGAATATTTGAATATATACAAACATATAAGGAATACGTTTAATTGTCAATTTCGGATTCCGTAGAAATGTTCAAAAAAAAGGAGCAAATCGAGTATAACAACTCCAATTCCTCCTTATGAAGAAGCAATTTAATTGTTTTTAATGTTTTCCAGCATGGAAATGGCATTCACAAGGTGATTGTCAAAAATTTGTTTCGCAACCAGCAGCAAGTCCTTAATTAAAGGATCGGTTAAAGAATAAATAACAGAGGTTCCATCCTTAATCCCATAGACCACGTTCTTATTTCTTAGTACGGCTAACTGTTGGGAAACCGCAGACCCTTCGCTTCCCAAAATCGTTTGAATCTCATTCACGTTCTTATCGCCCTCGGCTAAAACTTCAAGAATTTTAATACGCAAGGGGTGGGCTAGCGCCTTGAAAAAGTCGGCTTTAAAATCTTGTATTTCTTGATACATAACGTTCTCTCCTACATGTTCGGAAATTTGAATATACAGATATCATATCACAAACCGGCAATCGTTGAATAAAGTTTCAGAGAATGGGGGCATCCGGGCAGCAGCGAATATATCCCCGGAGCCGGAGGGACTTCATGAGGCCGCTAATCAATGCCCGTGTTTTGTTTTTATCATAACATTTGATTTGAAATAAAGCGTTTTTCTTTTTCCATCAAAAAAAATGACGAATGTATATCAATCTGTTGAACATGGATGGTGATATGGGCTCATCATTGGATGGGTTTTTCCAGCGAAGTGGATGGTCATAATTTATGCCCTTTTGGATGGTTCGTTTTATCGCTTTTTCTTTTATTATAGTTGTTAAGTTGGAATTCCTTTCTCGTTTGGTTTTGAAGTACAGTCATAGGGTTAGGGGGATGATAAGATGGCTTATGAAACCGTTTGGGCAGAAGATCCATCGAAGCTTAACAAAATCGAAATGATGAAGCTCGAAAAGGACGGTCTGGATGTTATTCGTACCATTATTGAAAGGTATGCGAAGTAAGGATATGAATCCATACCTGAAGATGAGTTGAACCGGTTCAAATGGGCCGGCGTGTATGAGCAGAAGCCGAGGGATGGCCATTTCATGATGCGCATTCGAATTCCTTCGGGCATGCTCACTGCCAGGCAAGCGCGGACACTTGCAGGTATTTCACTCGATTATGGCCGTAATCTGTTGGACGTGACGACGCGGCAATCTTTTCAATTTCACTGGTTGCGGGTAGAACACTTGCCCGACATCTTTAATCGGCTTGAAGAAGTTGGCTTGTACTCCTATGAAGCTTGCGGCGATTGCCCGAGGGCCATTGTCGGTAATCCATTAGCGGGCATTGACCCGGATGAAATGATGGATACGTCCGAAATTATACAGCAGGTCAATGATTTTTTTGTTCTAAACCGCGATTTTTCAAATTTGCCTCGGAAGTATAAAATATCGATTTCGGCAAACCGTTACAACAATGCCCATGCGGAAATTCAGGATTTGGCTTTTACCCCGGCTACGAAAGTGATGGATGGAGAGACCGTCATCGGTTTTCATGTCCAAGTGGGCGGCGGGCTATCGGCTAAACCATTTCTCGCCAAACCGTTGAATATTTTTGTGCGTCCGGAAGAGGTACTGAAGGTCTCCATCGCTGTGACGACCATCTTTAGCGATTATGGGTTTAGAGAAAAACGGCATCATGCCCGGATGAAACTCCTTGTAGCCGACTGGGGACCCGAGAAGTTTCAGGCCAAGCTGGAGGAGCTGGTCGGTCCGCTGCCCGAGCGTGGAGAAGACCAGACTATCGGATGGCACGCAGCTTATTTTCACGGTGTGCATCCGCAGAAGCAAGAGGGGCTCAATTATATCGGACTTCATGCGCAGTTTAATGAAAAATTGAAAGGTCGTGTGCCAGCGGATCAGGTTGGGCCCGTACTCGAATCCTTCATTTAGTTCTATAAAGAGCATCGTACGGGTCAGGAAACTTTTCATCAATTTTTCAAGCGTGTGGGCATTCAACAATTTCAACAACGATTCGATGAGGCAATAGCTCGTCCAGCAAAAAGTTTGATTTCATAACATCAGTGTCGCTGCTTAAGAGAGGAGTATCCGGAATGACTGGAGGGTTGGAGGGAAAACGCATTGTCATTGCGGGGTCCCGAAAAATAAGTGAACTGAGCACCATTATTGAAAAGCAAGGAGGCATCCCCGTTGTTCGTTCACAGCAAGGGACCTTGTTCCTTGCAGAAAGCGAGGTAGAGCGCGATCTCCTTCGTGTAGTGGAAAGCGGATCGGACTGGATGATGTTCACAACGGGAACCGGGCTTGAAGCTTTGTTCAATCAGGCGGAACGAATCGGTATTCGCTCCGCTTTTCTCGAAATTGTGAAACAGTCCAAAGTAGCGGCAAGAGGGTATAAAACCTATGCCCTGTTGAAAAAAATGGGAATTCAACCCGTTGCCGTTGATGATGACGGAACGACACAAGGACTTATTAAAGCGCTTGAAACTTATGAATTTACGGGTCAAGGCGTAACTATTCAGCTGCATGGCGAGCCTATGCCATCGTTAGTGAACTTTCTGGAGAACAAAGGAGCCGTTGTCAGGACCCTGTTACCTTATAAACATATGGCTCCGGATGATACCGTGTCGCGCCAATTGTGCCAAGAACTGGCCGATGGTTCCGTGGATGCGGTCTGTTTCACGACGGCGGTTCAAGTCCGGTATTTTTTTCAATTTGTCAAAAGCAACGGGTATTATCCGGCTATTCATGAAAGCTTCAAAAAGAAGGTGCTGGCGGCAGCGGTTGGCAAAGTGACGGCTGAAGCTTTGAAAGAGGAAGGGGTCGAGCGTGTATTAGCCCCTGAAAGCGAGCGGATGGGCGCGATGATTATCGAGCTCGCTCATTATTATCAGAATAAATCTACAGTAAAAACCCACCGATAAAGCTGAGCGGTGGGTTTTTGTGTCTTAATGTGGCAGAAGCCGCCATGAGATCCTACTTGATTTCAAAGTATTTGCTGATTTCATCCAAGAGCAGGTTGGCCGCTTTGTAGCCGCCCGCCAGATTCCAGACCACTTCATTCACTTTATGGGCGTTGTTCGTTTTGGCCACTTTCAAGTTTTTGAATAACGGATCCGTCATCCATTCCTCAGCTATCTTGGCGGCATCGTCCTTGCCCGGGGTTTCGTTCAGGAAGTAGAACAGCACATCGCCATCCATATCCGGGATACGTTCCTTGGTCAGCTTCTCGACGAACTGGTCCTTATCCTGGGAAGCGGGACGGGCAATGCCTAATTGATTAAACAGCACGCCGCTGAACGTCTGCTTCTGATAAATCCGCACATCGCCGGCGGAAAAGCGTACGACGGATACTTGGGTTGCCGCTTTAGCGCCCAGCTTGGCCTTCACATCAGAGACGCGCTTATCGAATGCTGCCAGCGCCTTTTCCCCTTCTTCCTTCTTGTTCACCGCTTCGGCGTACAGCTTGAAATTGATTTTCCAGTCGCCTGCCAAGTCTTGTGCGAAGACGGTCGGAGCGAGTTTTTTCAGTTGTTCGTAAATTTTCTCGTGCCTTACTTTATTGCCGATAATCAGGTCCGGCTTTAGACCGGCGATCAGCTCGATGTTAGGCTGCGTTTCTTCCCCCAGCACCGTAACGCCCTGCATTTCCGCTTTGATATGATCGTACCACGGGTCTCCAACCCAGGATTGGACGGCGCCGACCGGCTTCACGCCTACGGTAAGGAGAGCTTCCGTTCCTTCATTGGTCAAAATGACGACGCGCTTCGGCGTACCCTGTATCGTTTCTTCGCCCATTGCATGCTTAATGGTTCTTGCGGCTTCGCTTTTGGGTGGAGCGGACTCCGTCGCAGCCTGTTGGGATGCGGCGGGGGGCGTTTCCTTCGCTGCGCTGCCGCAGCCGACCGCCGTTAAGAACAGAACAGTTATAAGGATGAACAGCAAGGGAATGCGGTTGAGTCGAACAATCGAAAGCATGATTTCGTCTCTCCTTAATGATTTAGTTTCGCTGCGTACGCAGACTGATAATGGGAATCATTATCATTGCCAATATAAGGGATTAGGTTTTGGATGTCAACCTTTAATTGATAATGAGAATCAAATTCATTGACAAAGGGGTAGCCCGCCCCTACAATGAAAATGTCATTTTTTTAGTAAAATTGCACCTTGTGGAGGGATGAACTTGTATGGCTCATTCGATGAGCAGCCGCATGATGAAGCTGTTCGGATTGGCGGCGGGAGTGCTCTTGTTGCTCGGCTGTATGCTCTCTAGCGTTCTGTTCGGCCTTCAACACTTTGGACTGAGCGAAGTCTGGCAGGCTTATGTACATTTTAACGGCTCCAATGAGCACGTCATTATTACGAATACGCGAGTTCCCCGGGCATTGATCGGAGCTGTGGTAGGCGCGAGCCTGGCCATTGCCGGTGCCTTGATGCAAGTACTGACGAAAAATCCGCTCGCCTCTCCCTCCGTATTCGGGATCAATGCAGGGGCCGTACTGTTCCTTGTGCTCAGCATTTCGGTCCTCGGTTCGGGGCTTACCCTGAGAAGCATGATCTGGGTCGCGTTTGCGGGGGCGGCGCTCACCGCGATGTTCGTGTTTCTGCTGGGCTCGCAGGGCAGGGGAGGCTTCGATCCGGTCAAGCTGACGTTGGCGGGTGCTTCCGTCGCTGCTTTAGCTTCTTCAGTTACAGCAGGCGTCATCCTGATCGACAAGCAGTCGCTTGATCAAGCGCTGTTCTGGATGATCGGCTCTGTTGCGGACCGGGAGTTGAAGCATCTCGCGGTCGTTCTTCCGTATGTTGCTGCTGGCTGGGTGCTGTCGATGATTTTATCCGGGTCGCTGAATGTCGTGGCCTTGGGAGACGATGTAGCGAAGGGATTGGGCCAACGAATTGTGCTGATCCGTACGACGTCCGCCATTGCTATTGTATTGCTGGCCGGTGGCTCCGTTGCCGTAGCAGGTCCGATCGCCTTTGTCGGGCTTATTGTGCCGCATCTGTGCCGTTATTTGGTGGGGAACGACCACCGGTGGCTCCTGCCCTATTGCGCGATCACAGGCGCGGTACTGCTTGTTGCGGCAGATCTCGCCTCCCGCTTTATCATCATGCCGAAGGAAGTCCCCGTAGGTGTCGCAACGGCCCTTCTGGGGGTTCCGTTCCTGATTTATGTGGCAAGAAGGAGGGCCCATGCTTAAATCCGGAAAACGAAAGGGGCTCCTTACCGCCCTCGTGCTTTGCCTGGTTTTACTCGTCCTGTCCTTGGTCAGTTTGTCGATGGGCAGTGTCCGTATTCCGTTTACCGAAGTGATTATGGCGGTCGTCGGGCATAACGGCGAAAGCAGCGGGGTGGTCGTCGTGGAGTTTCGGCTGCCGAGGGTTGTCGCCGCTATATTAATCGGCGCCGCCATGGCGGTTTCGGGCGCATTGCTTCAGGGGGTCATCCGCAACCCGCTGGCCGCTCCGGATTTGTTGGGCGTAACCGGAGGAGCATCCGTTGCCGTTGTGGCGTTCATGACCTTGTCCGCAGGCGCCTACAGCATCCACTGGGTTCCCGTCATCGCAATTGTGGGGGCGTTCGCTGCAGCTGCATTAAACTACATGCTGGCATGGAAGAAGGGGGTCTCCCCATTTCGGCTGGTGCTGATCGGTATCGGTATATCGACCGCAATGGGCGCGCTGACGACGTTCATACTGATAAGCGGCCCCGCTTATCTGGCCTCCCAGGTGCTGAACTGGATAACCGGCAGTATATACGGAACAAACTGGAAATATATAGCTGCACTATTCCCGTGGGTTGCCGTGTTCCTGCCGCTTGCCTTTCTCTTCGCCAAAGAGCTGAATGTTCAATCGCTGGGGGAGGACGTTGCCGTCGGTCTTGGAAGCCGGCTTCAGCTTAACCGCTTTATGCTTCTTGCTATTAGCGTCTCCCTGGCCGGGGCTGCTGTCGGCGTAGCGGGGACGATATCGTTTATCGGTCTGCTTGCGCCGCACATGGCCAGAAAGCTCGCTGGCAATTCCTATAAAATTTTGCTTCCGATTTCCGCGCTTCTTGGAGCAATTATCGTACTGTTAGCGGATCTGGCGGGGAGAATGCTTTTCCAGCCGCTGGATATCCCTGCGGGCGTATTTACGGCGGGGATCGGCGCACCGTTTTTCATGTATCTTTTGTATAAACGCAGATAAACCGACAGTCCGTTCCGAAGAGGGGACCCATCCGCAGGGAAGGGTTCCTTTGTTTGCGTTCGGGCCAAAAAGTAGGTTTGACGGATCAAGTTAGAGGGACAAAATAACTATTGCACTGATAATGATTATCATTTACAATTAGCAACTGTAGCGGTGTAAAATATTACCAAGTACCTCGACAGTTAAGAACAGGCAGGTTAGAGACCATTCCCCAAAGGAGGAAAGTTTATATGACGAAGGGCAATGCGATATATCTTGAAAGCCAGCAGCGACGCGAATCTAATGCCCGTACGTATCCGCGCAAGCTTCCCATTGCCATTATTGAAGCCAGAGGAGTGCAGGTGAAAGATGCGGACGGCCGGACGTATTACGATTGTCTTGCCGGAGCGGGAACGCTTGCCTTAGGCCACAACCACCCCGTGGTGGTCGAGGCCATGAAGGATGTTTTAAACTCCGGTATGCCTCTGCTTACGCTTGATCTGACAACGCCGGTCAAGGAGCGATTCGTCGATGAGCTCTTCGAAGCCTTGCCATCGGAATTTGCGGGTAAAGCCCGTATTCAGTTCTGCGGCCCATCGGGAGCAGATGCCGTTGAAGCCGCCGTGAAGCTGGTCAAGACGGCAACGGGAAGAAGCGTCATGATGTCCTTTCACGGGGGATACCACGGTATGACGAGCGGCGCGCTTAGTTTGACGGGGAATTTGCAGCCTAAGCGCCAGGTAGGTACGTTGATGCCGGGCTCACACTTCCTGCCTTATCCCTATGATTACCGCTGCCCCTTTGGAATCGGCGGGGAGGAAGGGCATCAAGTCGGAAGCCGCTATATCGAGCATTTGCTCGACGATCCGGAGAGCGGTGTGCTGCCGCCCGCCGGCATGATTATGGAGTTAGTTCAGGGAGAGGGAGGGGTCATTCCCGCGCCCGATGCCTGGGCTCGGGAGATTCGGCGAATAACGGGCGAAAGGGAGATTCCGCTCATCATTGACGAGGTGCAGACGGGGATCGGCCGAACAGGCCGCATGTTTGCTTTCGAGCATGCGGGCATTCAGCCCGATGTGATCGTTATTTCCAAAGCCGTGGGCGGAAGTCTTCCGCTGTCCGTGATCGTATACCGGGAGGAGCTTGACCGATGGGAGCCGGGAGCGCATGCGGGTACGTTCCGCGGAAATCAATTGGCGATGGCAGCAGGTACAGCGTCGCTGCGGTTTATCCGCGAAGAACGGCTGGTCGAGCATGCGGCCCGTGTCGGTCAGCGCCTCGTCAAGCACTTGGAGCAAACCCGTTCTGCCGTAAATTGCATTGGGCAAGTGAGGGGCAGAGGGCTGATGATCGGCGCGGAGATCATCGATCATGAACGCGCTTCGGACAGGCTTGGAAGCTATCCCGCCTACAGTGAGCTGGCTCGCGAAATTCAACGGCAATGTTTGAAACGAGGCCTCATTCTGGAGCTCGGCGGACGACATGGCAGCGTAGTTCGTTTCCTGCCTCCGTTAATCGTAACGGAAGAAGAAATCGATCGAATCGCGGAAATTTTCCATGAGGCTGTTCTGGCGGCGGAACGCCATAACCGCATTCCCCAGGGGGTCTTCAGGTGAACGGTACCTTCGCAACGGATTTTTTGAATCACAGCGAGGAAAGCCAGGTGCTCTTCCGCAAGCATATGAATACGGCTTTGGGCGTGTTAATTCGCGATTTTGCAAGTGCCAAGCATCCCTACAGCGGAGCTCTGCCTGATCAATTGGCGGCTTCCTTACGGCAGCGGCCGGTTTGTCCCGAGCAGGGCATCGGTATGGCGGAGCTGCTGGATTTCATAGGTGAGGCTGTACTGAAACATTCAGCGGTAGTGACCCACCCGGCTTGTATGGCTCACCTTCACTGTCCGCCCCTGCAGGCTTCATTGGTTGCGGAGGCGCTGCTTTCCGCGGTGAATCCTTCCATGGATTCGTGGGATCAAAGTATGTCGGCCACGATGCTGGAGCAAGAGGTCATCGGCTGGTTGTGCGGGTTGTTCGGATTCGCAGGCAGAGGCAGCGACGGCGTGTTCACCAGCGGGGGAACGCAGTCCAATTTCATGGGATTACTGCTTGCCAGAGACCATTATTGCTGCATGCGCTGGAACTGGAATGTGCAGCAGCGGGGATTGCCTCCACAGGCTGACCGCCTCCGGGTGCTGTGCTCGGAAGAGGCCCATTTTACAGTCAAGCAATCGGCGGCTTTATTAGGTCTGGGACAACAATCCGTCATCACGGTGCCCGTGGATTCGAAGGGCCGAATGCACAGCGATCTTCTGGAAAGCACAATCGCCCGTTTGCGCGAAGACGAACTGCTTCCCTTCGTACTCGTAGCTACAGCCGGGACCACTGATTTCGGCAGTATCGATCCGCTTCCGGAATTGGGAGAAGCGGCTCGAAGGCATGGTCTATGGCTCCATACCGATGCGGCATACGGCGGCGCGCTCGCTTTGAGCGATCAACACGCCTGCCTGCTTAAGGGGATCGCTTTGTCTGATTCGATTACCGTTGATTTTCACAAACTGTTTTATCAACCGATCAGCTGCGGAGCTTTTTTGCTTCGGGATCGATTGCATTACCGTTATTTGAGGCTTAATGCCGACTACTTAAACCCGGAAGCGGATGATCAGGCGGGAGTGCCTAATCTTGTAGGCAAGTCGGTCCAGACAACGCGCAGGTTTGACGCGCTCAAGCTCTACATGTCGCTGCAGCATGTCGGCCGCGAGCGGTTTGCCGCGATGATCGATCATACCCTGAAGCTGGCGGAGGAAACCGCAGAGCGGATTCGACAGGAGGACGCGCTGGAACTGATAGCAGAGCCGACATTGAACGCTGTTGTTTTCCGGTATGTACCTTCAGTTGGAGCGGAAGACGGCGCTGGATGGACGGATGAGTTGAACTGCCGGATTCGGGATCGGCTGCTTGAAGGCGGCATAGCGGTTGTCGCCCGGACGAAGGCGAAGGGGAAGGCTTGCTTAAAATTTACGCTGTTGAATCCGTTAGCGACGCTGCAGCATACGGCCGGAATATTGAGGCATGTCATACGCATCGGCAAGGAATTGGAATGTCAATATGCTGCGGAGCTGCTTGCTCGGAAAGGAGTGTTATCACATGATCGGGGAACGGCCGCTGGAACTTACGAAAGTTTTATGGGAAGAGGGTTGTGAGGCGCGTACAATCGCAGCAAGGGCTACGCTGCAAAGCTTGCTTAACAGTTTCCTCAGGGAGACCGGGTTGGGAGATTGGCATGAATCAGACGAGGGTTGGATGCTTCAGCTTCCTCTGGTCAACCAACACGGGACGGTAATCGTCCCGGTGAAGTATAAATCTCCGACCGGAAGGCATCTGTTCCAATTTCCACTCCAATGGAAAGGAAGCGAAGACCTTGGGGCGGTCACGGAGGACGAGCTGGCGATCGCGGAGCGTCTGGTCCGGGAATTGGGACAACGGGTTCAGGTTGACGCGTCCGGGCGAACAGAGGAACTGCTGCAGCGAATCAGGGAAAGCTGTGAACGTATCGAACAGTTTGTTTCCGCCCGTGACGAGGACCGCGAGCAGCTGTACGGCTATGACGGTGATTTTCTTACTGCAGAGCAATCGCTGCTGTTCGGACATCTGCTGCATCCTGCACCGAAGAGCCGCGAGGGTGTTCCCGATAACGCACAGTCGGTGTATTCCCCTGAGCTGAAAGGACAATTTCAGCTGCACTACTTCAGGGCGCACCGATCCATTGTTCGTGAAGACTCGGCGCTTGACCGCATGACGGCGACGGAATGGATTAAATCGGAACTGCGGGATGGTCCGCAGACGGAACCGGATTTTATATCCGCCTATACGGGGCTCGACGACTACACATTGATTCCGCTTCACCCGCTGCAGGCCCGGGATATGCTGCGTAAACCGTCCGTACTGAAGCTGATCGGGGAGGGCTTGCTTCAAGATTTGGGTGCACGGGGACGATTCTATTCGGCGACATCGTCGTTTCGGACCGTGTATCACCCGGAGTCGCCATGGATGGCTAAAGGATCCGTTCCCGTGAAAATTACAAACTCGCTGCGGGTGAATAAATTCAAAGAACTGGAGCGGGGCGTTGAGGTAGCACGGTTGATGAACACGCGAATCGGCGAGGTTTCAAGCCGTTATCCGGCGTTTTCAATCGTGAAGGACCCGGCTTATGTGTCGATTGCTTTGGAAGGGGAGGAGGAATCGGGCTTTGAAGTGGTGCTGCGTGAAAATCCGTTTCAGGGTGATCGGGCGCTTCAAGCGGCGCTAGTCGCTTCACTCATTCAGGATCCGCTGCCCGGTTCCGAATCCCGCCTCAGCCGCATCGTCCGCCGTTTGGCTGAACGGGAGGACCGCACGACGGAAGCCGTCAGTCTGGACTGGTTCCGCCTTTATCTGGAGATGTCGCTGAAGCCGATGCTGTGGCTGTATTTCACGTATGGCATCGCTCTGGAGGCGCATCAGCAAAACAGCGTCGTTCAGCTGCGTGAAGGGTACCCTAACCGCTTCTATTATCGGGATAATCAAGGCTATTATTTCTGCCGTTCGATGTCAGAGCGCTTGAAGCAAGAGCTTCCTGATCTTGGAGTCAAAAGTCAGACGTTCTGCGATGACGCCGTTGCCGATGAGCGGTTTCGTTATTATCTGGTCTTCAACCATTTGTTTGGCTTAATTAACGGCTTCGGCACCGCAGGGCTTGTTGATGAACGTCTGCTGCTTCGCGAGCTGCGATCCGTGCTGGCCGGGTTTCTCCCTATGAACAGGGAGCCGTCCACCTTCCTCCAAAGCTTGTTAGCGGAGGAGAAGCTTCCGTGCAAGGCCAACTTGCTTACCCGGCTGTATGACATGGACGAATTGGTCGGATCGCTCGAAAACCAGTCGGTTTACGTTCTGGTGGATAATCCGCTTGTCTTGGAGGTGCCGGAGGATGTCGGGCGTCTTGATTCGTAATTTAAACCAGCTTTACGAGGATCATCCTCTAGCTACTATCCAGGATCGAACGATCGGTAGAACGATTTCCTTTCGTCCGGTCACGATGGAGCACGATTTGCTGCGGCTGCACGCCTGGCATCAGGAGCCTCATGTCGTTCCCTTTTGGCAGCTCCAAATTCCTCTGGATGCGTACCGCAACCACTTGGAGCGCTTCTTGGCCGACCCGCATCAGACGCTGTGCATCGGTCTGCTGGATGGGGAGCCGATGAGCTATTTCGAATCGTATTGGGCGGCGTCCGACTTGATCGGTCAATATTACGAGGCGGCTCCGGAAGATCAGGGGGTGCATCTGCTCATCGGCCCGCCGAACTATCTCGGGCAAGGTTATGCGCTCCCGCTGCTGCTTGCTCTCGTACGTCTGCAGTTCCTGCACCCGGGGACTATGCGAATCGTCGCCGAACCGGATATTCGGAATGCGAAGATGCGGCATATTTTTGAAAAGTGTGGCTTTCGCTTCCAACGGCAAGTGCAGCTTCCGGATAAAACGGCAGCGCTGATGCTTTGCGAGCGTGAGATCTTTGAAGCTTGGGATAGAGAAAGGGGAATGGCTTATGTCGAGGACGGGCGCCGGTCTGAATCATTCAGACGTGCTGGATGTGCTGGGCGTCGGAATCGGTCCGTTTAATCTCGGTTTAGCTGCGCTGCTGGATCGCGTACCGGAGACGAAAGCTGTCTTTCTGGAGCGGAAAGCGCAGTTTGATTGGCACTCCGGCATGATGATCGAGGGCACGACCCTCCAGGTTCCATTCTTTGCGGATTTGGTAACGATGGCTGATCCGACGCATCCGCTCAGCTTTTTGAATTATTTGCATGAGCATGGCAGATTGTACCACTTTTACTTTCGGGAAAAGTTTCATATTTCGCGCCGGGAATACAACCACTACTGCAGGTGGGCGGCAGAGCGGCTGGCCTCTTGCCGTTTCGGCTGCGAGGTGACCGGGATCCGGCTGGAAGAAGCCGGATCAGACGCCCGGTTTGTGGTGGAGGTGCGAGAGCTTGGCACTCCGCGCATGTTAAGCTATCTTGCCAGTAATCTGGTTATAGGCGTAGGGAGCCGTCCTCAAATGCCGGCTCGCTTCCGATCGCTGTGCGGTCCGCATGTATTCCACTCGGCCGATTATTTAACGCATCGGGAGCGCTGCCTTCAAGCCCGTTCGATTACGGTGGTCGGTTCCGGGCAGAGCGCAGCGGAGATTACGCTTGATCTGCTAAGCGGGCAGCAGGAATACGGGTATCGGCTGGACTGGTTTACGCGGTCGGCGGGATTTTTCCCGATGGAATATTCCAAGCTCGGACTAGAGCATTTTTCCCCTGATTACACGCGGTACTTCTACGGGCTTGCACCCGAGCGCAAGGATGCTGTCCGAGCAGGACAAAGCCTGCTGTACAAAGGGATCAGCGCCCGCACCATCGCCGACATCTACGATGCCTTGTACGACGCGGGAGCCGGAGGGGAGGAAAGCCCCCGCGTTCGGCTCATGGCCTCCACGGAAGTGGAGCAGCTACTTCCGTTCTCCGGGAGGGGAAGCGATGGATACAGGCTGGTTTGCCGACAACTGCAGCAGGATATTTCGTTCGAGCATGTCAGCGATGTGGTCATATTGGCCACTGGCTACGAGCATGCCGAGCCGGCTTGCTTGAGCCCGTTGGAGCCGTATATTTGCCGGGATGCGAAAGGCCGGTATGACATTTCCGAGAATTACGCGCTGAAGCTTCGAATCGGCGGGGGCAACCGCATATTTATTCAAAATGGGGAGCTGCATACGCACGGCGTCGGCGCCCCGGATCTGGGTCTGGGCGCATACCGGAACAGCTTGATCATCGAACAATTGACGGGACGCGCGGTGTATCCTCGAAGGGAACGAAACGTATTTCAGCAGTTCGGAGCGAACGTATGAGGCGGCTTGCTCAAGAGGCGGGAGGGCTTCGCTCGAGAACCGGCATGCAGGCTGCGCTCCTTGGCTGCGTGTTTCTCGGCCTTTTCACCGAAGTGCTTCTGTCGCCGTATTACCCGCAGTTTTTTCGTCAGGTGTTCGGCGTCGAGGACTACAGCTACACGGGCTTTTATTTGTTCGTCTGCCGGTTGACCGTCGTTCTCTGCTCCCCGGTTTGGGGCTGGCTGGCCCGCAAGGCGGGAGCCAAGCGGCTGCTGTTTGCTGGTCAGGCCGGCACGGCATTGACGACAGCGCTGCTGGCGTCGGCGGATAGTGCGACGGAGTTTCTGATTTTGACCGTATGTCTGCTCCTGTTCAAAAGCAGCTACATGCTGATTTATCCTATTCTGATGGAACTGATCGATAGGGGCGGTCAGGCGGGTTCGGCGGCCAAGTTTCACACCGTGCACCATACAGCCGTTCTGTTAGCTGCGCTGACCGGCGCCCACATGCTCCAAATGGAACGGCCTCTAACGCTGTTTTATGGAGCGGCGGCCGCCGATGTCGTTCAATTGCTCGTATGCATAGGGGTGCTTTGGGGGTGGCGGGGCGGCTCCCGGCAAGCGGGCGAACCTGAGTCTGCAGGCTCGAAACTTTCGTTAATAGGGCTGCTGCGTGATCGATATATCGTAACGCTGGGACTGTTGTTTTTTACTTTGACGGTCGCGAATCAAGTGGTCAGGCCCTTTTTTACACCATACGTAGAGGAAGCCTTCCGCCTGTCGACGGGCATAGCCGGGGTGCTGTTCCTTCTGCCGCATGCATGCGCCTTAACGCTGCTGCCGTTTCTTCGCAGTATTTGCAAACCGGGGCGGTTGCATGTCGCGTACACGTTGGGCGTTGCGACGATGGCCGCCGGCTTGATGATTCAAGCGCTGTCGGAGGGCATTACAGGATTGATCATTGGGCGTATGCTGTACGGCATGTTTCTGGCAATAACGATGGCGGTGCTGGACGTCATTCTGTTTGAAAGGGAACGAGGGACGGGCGCTGCTATGACCTTCAGTGTCATGGTATCGTTTCAGACGGCCGGGGAGTTGTTGTCTCCGCTGCTTGCCTCGTTCCTGTCGATCCAGGCGGGGTTGAATACGCCGCTGCTTGCCGCCGCCTTGTTGTGCCTGGTGAATACCCTATTGTTCAGATGGTCTGCTATTCACAGATCGCCGAAGGAGGCAGCGAAGTGGAATGTACATGGCAGCAAGACCTAATGGCTGCTCAAGCTTTACGATCCGAGGCCTGCGTGCATGTGCGCAGAAGAATTTTCCGGCAATTGGCGGAGTCGGTCATCTATGAAGGAATCGTCACGCCGCTGATGGAAGCGGAAGGGGAAAAGATATTATACAGCCTTCAAGGTCAAGATGCTGCGGGCCGGAAGGTGATCTACCGGTGTCTTGGGCAAAGAAGGTTCACATTCGGCCGGATTCGGATGTTAACGGAATCTCCGCTCATCCGGCTTGGCGGCGGCGTAGAAGCGGAGGCGTCTTCGCTGCGTTTATTTGTCGAGGAAGTGCTGGATGTGCCGGGTGTAGATCGGTCCAAGCTGATCTCGTTTGCGGAGGAGCTGGAGCAGACGCTGCTGAAGGATGCCATAGCTCAGTTTCATCGGATTTCGGAAGGCCGTGAGTTGCGGCGGTTAAGCGGAGATGACTTGGAGTCGGCGGTCATGGACGGGCATCGGTACCATCCGAGCTATAAGTCGCGGATCGGCTTTGATTATGCCGACCATCTTGCTTACGGCCCCGAGTTTGCCCGGGATGTGACGCCTATATGGCTGGCCGTGCGGAAGGAGGAGAGCCGGGCGGCCGTGCTGCCGGGCATGTCGCTCGACGGCTTGCTGCGTGAGGAATTGGGGGATGCTGCTGTCGATTCCTTTCAAGCGTTGTTGCGGAGCGAGAACTGCGACCCTGCCGACTATTTCTTCGCGCCGGTACACCCGTGGCAATGGCGCCGGGCGATCGTTCCGGCTTGCGCGGAAGAGCTCCGCACGAAACGTATGGTGCTGCTGGGATGTTCTCCTGATGCTTATCGCGCCCAGCAGTCGATTCGCACGCTTGCGAACCGGACAGAGCCGCATAAAGCGTATATCAAGCTGTCGATGAATCTGTTGAATACGTCAAGTTCCCGTCAATTGCTGCCCCACTATACGGTAACGGCCCCGGTCTTGTCCTTCTGGCTTCAAAGCTTAGTGGATGGAGACCGCTATTTGAAGGAGGAAGCGAAACTGATTTTGCTGCGGGAGGTGGCTGCCGTCTCGTATGATCCGCAGGATCACAAGGGCGACGGAAGACGCTCGGGCCGGGAGCATGACCAGGCCCCGCACCCGCTGTACGCAGCAGTGGGCTGCATTTGGCGGGAAAGCTTGCACCGCTATTTACAGTTGGGGGAAGAATGCGTGCCCTTCTATGCGCTCTGTGCTTCGGAACGGGATGGCACCCCGCTCATTGAGCCATGGCTTCAAGCCTATGGGATCGAGGCGTGGCTGAACCGGCTTCTGGAGCGGTGCGTGCTGCCTGTCCTCCACTTGGCCGCAGTTCATGGCGTCGCTACGGAATCGCATGCGCAAAATATGGTGATGGTGCACCGGGAAGGTTGGCCAGAGCGGTTGGCGCTCAAAGATTTTCATGAGGATGTGCTGTACTGCCGTTCCTTTCTGAAGCAACCGGAGTTTTGCCCGGATTTAACGGTTGTTCACGAACGGTATGCTGTCCAGGAGGAGAGAGCCAATTTTGAAACGGAGGATGTGACGCCGCTGCGGTATTTGACTTTGGGGGCGCTATTTTTCGTCAACCTCGGTGAACTGGCTATGATGCTAGCGGATTGGTACGGCTTTGAGGAAAGGCGATTTTGGCGGATGACGTCTGCATGTATACATCGCCATCAGGCAAAAGATCCGCATTGGAAAGAGCGGTTTGAGGCTTTGGATTTGTTTGCCCCGACCACCAGAGTGGAGCAGTTGACGTATAAACGATTGACGGTTCAATCAAAAGGGCTATCGCACAGGGTGCCCAATCCTTTGTCGGCTTTCCAATCGCCCGACTAGTACAAGTAAGAGGAGGTCCGCATGTGAATGGGAAGCTGTTTGCCGTCAACCAATTGTATTTGGGCCAAGAGGATGTGGATGTACGCTGGAAAGCCTGGGGGCTTTTGCCGCATTATCGGGACGCGGGGAAAGCTGGAAGCCGGATCGCGGTCTGCATGGCGAACGCGGCCGAGTTGATTATACTGGTGCTTTTTTTGCGGGAGCAAGGGGGATCGGTGCTTCTGCTCCACGGAGAAACTCCGCTGGAGACGGCCAAGTCTCTGGCGATTGAAGCAGGGTGCAGCGGCCTCGTGTACCGATCCGCCGAGGACGGCTTTCTGACGCTTAGGCCGCCGGAAGGAGCGAACGATACCCTTGACTCCGCCCAGGAGGCTTCGCTTTGCATGTTCAGCTCAGGTACGTCCGGCAAGCCTAAGCTCATTTGCCGAACGTGGTCGGCTGTAGCGGAGGAAATCACGGCTTATAATGAAGCGATTGATCTGGACGGTTCGGTTACCCCGGTCATCATCTCGCCGGTAAGCCATGCTTACGGCCTGATCAGCGGAGTGTTGTCCGCTATGAAGCGGCAAGCGGTGCCTCACGTCGCGGCCTATACGAATCCGAAGCTGACTTTGGCTCTCCTTCGGGACACGCCGAAGCATATCGTGTATGGGGTACCGTTGACGCTGCATGTGCTGACATCTTTCGCTTCCGGCTTTCGTTATCATCAGTTGATGAGCTCGGGCGCTCCTCTGCCGCAAGGTTTGTTGGATAAGCTTGCTCCTCTGGCGGACGGTGTGCTTCAGCAGTATGGCTGCTCCGAAGCCGGATGCATCAGCGTCAGCCGCTCCCTTCGGTTTAGCGCGGATATCGGCAAGCCGTTAGGCCACATTCGGATTAGGGAAGCCGGGGCTTCAGCAGACATGCCGAAAGAACTGATCATAGCTGTGCAAGACCGGGTGATCCGCACCGGAGATCTTGGGTATATGGAGCAGGGAGAGCTGCGGCTTCTAGCCAGGGCCGACGATGTGATCAACGTATCCGGCCTTAAAGTATATCCTACGGAGGTAGAAAACGTCGTCTCCGAACTGGACGGCATCCGCGAGTGCGTCGTCTACCGAGGGCGGCATCCGGTGATGGGCGAGGTCGTTTGCTGCATGGTGGCGGCCGATCATCAGGTTACGCCCGAGGCGGTTCGCGCATGGTGCATACGCAAGCTGCCTCCCTATAAAGTGCCGGCCAAAGTGGAGTGTGTCACGAAGCTGCCAAGGAATGCGACGGGTAAAATCAGCCGTAAAATGTTGGAGGAGGCGGATCTAAGCTGATGAGACGGAATCAACGGATAACAGAGCTTCATTCATTGATGAAAACCAGGCTTCTTCTGACAGACTTGTCTCCCTTGGAGGAAACGCACAGGCTGAATGAGGACCTTCGCGTCGATTCGGTGATGATGCTGCAGCTGTTGGTCTGGATTGAGGAGGAATTCGGGCTTCGTATACCGGAGGAGGAGGTGGATCCGCGGGTCTTTCATACGGTGGGCTCACTTCTTGATTTCATGGAACGTTTGGCTCCCGCCGGTACTGACGAGGAGCAAAGAGCGTAACAGAAGGAGGCGAATTTATGTTCGGATGGAAGGAGCAGCGCATTAAGGTTCACTGTGTGGTGAGCTGCTTGTGCGAGGTGGTCAAAAGGTACAGCGATGTCGATTACCGCCCTTTTTATTTTGGCGTGTGGGATGCGGAGTTTGCCTGGACGGAGGCGGGTTTGTCGTATTATTCAGATACCATTCAGCATGAGCGATCGATGAAGTGGTATGAACGAATGTTCGGAACTCGGGTGATCCAGTGGCATGACCGGCATCAGGATTCGGCAGCAAATGCGGCCAGACTGGTGGAACTTGTTGAGAATGCCCCTAAGCACAGGCATGTCGTCGTGCAGATTGACATGTCTCTCATGCCGGAGCGGGAAAATAAGTTCAATCTGAATCCGTTCCCTCATTATTTGCTGGTTTCGTCTACCGAACGAGAGGGCGAATGGTTCATGCTTGACGCGGATATGAAGTGGGAGGGGGTCGTCAGCCGGGAGCAGGTGCTCCAGGCTTTTGTTCATAACCCTTATCCGGACGGGTTTTATATCGAAGCCCTCGCTATCCAGGCGCCGACACCGAATACGGTCGTTTCTTACTTTTATGACGGATTTAATCTCCATGGCAATGAGCTGGTATCCAAGCTGCGAGCGCTTGTCTCAAGATTGGCCGGGGAGCCTGAGAAGCTGCCTCAGCTCGCGGATGCGCTCAAGCATCTGCACGTGATTGTGATTCGCAAATACGGGTATGATTACGCGTTCATGTACTTTCACGATGAGCTGCAGTTGCCACGGGAACATTATGAGCATTGGGCGCAGCAAATCCGCGATTTGGTTCAAGCCTTCAACACGATGCAATATATGGCTGTCAAACTATCGCTGACCGGCCGTACCGAGCTGCTTCCTTCACTATTGGAAACATTGGATAAGGCCGAAGCGATCGAACGTGGGCTTAAACAGGAACTGGAGCGGGAGCTTGCCTTATGGTCTGCCCGCTACTCCAACGCAGGGGGGCTTCTTATTGATGTCTGATTCATCCAGATTAGGGTGCTCGTTGTGCACCATCTCTTTTCGCCACACGTTGATTTCTTTCGAGCAGCTGATCGAATTTGCCCGAGTCCATGCCTTCAACGGAATGGAAGTATGGGGAGTTCACGCCCGTCACCTGTATGAGGAGCGCAAGGGCTCCAGGATGCATTTGCCGGAAGCCGCAGGGCTGACGGTTTCAATGATCAGCGATTATTTGGAAGTGGGATCCCGGGTGAATTTCCCGGATACCGTTACCCGATGCGAGGAACTGCTCACGTTGGCGGGCTGGCTTAGAACGAGGCGGATTCGTACTTTTGCGGGGAGGCGCGGCAGCAGAGAGGTGAGCGCAGGCGAGTTCGAGGATACGGTTCGGCAGCTTCGAATCCTTGGCGACCTGTGTATGGATCATGGAATCGATTTGCTGGTGGAAACACATCCGGGGACGCTGGCCGATCACAAAGCGGCGGCTCATCGGCTGATGACGGAAGTGAGCCATGAAGCGGTTAAGCTGAATATGGACTTCCTTCACTTATGGGAGGCTGGGGACGACCCGTTGGAAAGCTATGAGCAGTTGGAGCCATGGGTGGAGCATTTCCATCTGAAAAATATCCTCTCTCTTGCTCACTGCAGCGTGTTTCAACCCCATCAGGTGTATGCGGCTAACGGCAGCCGGCAAGGGATGGTTTCGCTGGCGAACGGAGCGGTCGATTACCGTCGTATTATCGATCGCATCGGGTCGAGCGGCAAGTTCGCCTCTTTGGAATGGTTCGGGGCCGAACCTGGACGGATGCTGAGTGGGGAAATCGGGTGGCTGCGTCGCAGGCTGGACCGTTTATACGCGCCAGCTCCATAAATGCTCGTGAATGAAAGGCAGCGCTAAAAGCTGCCTTTTTTTTGCAATCAAATCTCGCTCCTATCATGGAAAACGTTTACAGCCTGGCGAAACTGCGGTAATCTATGGGTACTGGGAGGCGGCGATTAAAATTGGATTTTATAAGGACCATGTTGCGCCATTTTACTCAATATAAACTACTGTTCTCCATTTTTTTGTTTAGCATCTTCTTTGAAGTCGCTTATGCGGTGGCAGCCCCCTTGAGCCTGAAATACTTGGTGGATGAGGCATTCACACCTAAGGACTTCCAAGCGTTCACGATCATTCTGAGCATTTTGCTCGGAGGCGGATTTTTCAACATTTGCGCAAGTGCATGCGGGGATTACTCGTTAGGCAAGCTGAGCGGCGAGGTGATTCGGAAGCTGAGAACCGAGCTGTTTATCCATCTGCAGCAGCAATCGCTGCCTTTTTATCAACGCTACAGAGTCGGCGACCTTGTTACTCGTTTCGCAGCGGATATGGCGTCCATGGAGAAAGTGATCCGCATCTCGTGTCCCTTCTTTCTGAAGGAGGCTTTAAGCATCCTGCTCGGTCTCTTTATGCTGTTTTCAATCGAATGGAAGCTCGCGCTGGCCGTGCTTGCCGGCTCCGTACTGATGTTTGTCGGGCCCAGACTCCTTCAAGCCCGTGCGGAAACGGCCAATGCGGGCTATAAAGAAGCCCAGGAGCGCTTCTCCAATACGATCGACGAGATGGTCAAGGGTCATAAAACGATTAAAGGCTTGCATCAGCAGGCCAGGTTGCGGGAGCGGGCCCGTAAGCAAATTCAAGAGCTGTTTTCCTTTGGTTTGAACATGCACATGACCAACTCCCTGATGGAGCGCTTGCCTCTAACGGCTTTATTGATCTTGAACGGGATTATGCTCGGCTTCGGCGGATATTTGATACTCCATGACGATATGACGGTCGGCGGCTTTATGGCCTTTTTTACATTGTTTATGAGCGTTGGTCAGGCGGCCTCCAATTTATCGTTCCTGATCCCGAACCTCATTGATTCGAGCGTTAGCTTCCGGCGCGTCGGGGAAATTTTCGATCAGCATCCCGGCGTTCCGGAAGCCGCCAACCCCATAGAGCTTCCATCTTCCATAACTTCGATCCGGATGGAACGGGTCACCTTCGGATATACCGAGGAAACCGATCAATTGCGGGACGTCAGCCTGCACATCGCAGCCGGCAGCTATACGGCATTCGTAGGTTCAAGCGGCTCCGGCAAAAGCACCGCGTTGCAGCTGCTGTCCCGTTTCTACGATCCCAGGCAGGGCACGGTTGCGATGGATGATTATGACCTGCGTACCGTAAGCGAGGCTTCCTTAAGAAAGCTATCCACGTTGGTTACTCAGGATACTTTTTTATTTAACACAACGATACGGGATAATTTGCTGCTGGACGGGGTTGACGTCACGGATGCGGACATGGTTGAAGCCGCGAAGCAGGCGAAAATACATGACGTCATTGCAAGCTGGCCTGCGGGATATGAGACAATGATCCACCATGAAGGGGGATCTTTGTCAGGGGGTGAACGGCAGCGCATCGCGATTGCACGGGCGATTCTGAGAAATCCGAGGCTGCTGCTGCTTGATGAGGTGACGTCGGCACTGGATCCGGCTACGGAAGCGGATATCAATCAATGGATTCAACAGATTCGCAGGCACACTACGATTATTTCCGTAACCCACCGGTTAGCCTCTGTTGTGAATGCCGATAGGATTCATGTGTTCAAGGAGGGCCAAATCGTCGAATCCGGTACCCACCAGGAACTTCTGCAGCAAAACGGACTATACTATAGCCTTTGGGAAAAGCAGCATGGGTTTCACTTGTCTCAGGATGGCCTTCATGCAACGGTGGAGGTTGACCGGCTTGCGAAGCTGCCCTTCTTCGAAGGGATCGAGCTTCCGCTGCTCCAGGACATGGCTAGCCTGTTTTCCACCGAAACGTGCAAAGAGGGCGAGGCTATTGTGCGTGAGGGAGAGGAAGGCCATAAATTTTACATTATTGTCCGCGGCAAGTTTGAAATCGTGAAGCAGGTTCCCGAAGAGGGAGATAAGCGGGTAGCCGTTCTGCAGGACGGTGATCACTTTGGCGAAATCGCCCTGCTCAGGGATATTCCAAGGACCGCTACGGTGAGGGCCATGGGCCCATCGGTGCTGCTATCTGTAAGACGGGAACAATTTCAAATATTAACAAACCAATACCCTCAAATTCTTCAAACGCTGGAGCAAACGCTGAAGAAGCGAATTTGACGTCTCGTGGAGACAGAAAGAAGGATCGCAATGACGACGCTTTGCAGACGCTGTTCCAATGATGATGAGTTCGCCAAAGTCAGTTTATTCTTTCTTGAGAACAGACGCGACCTGCATCTTTCTTATACAACCATGGATACGATTAGCCTGCTTTATTCCTATTTGACGCAGGGCCATTTGCTTCAAGCCACGGATGCCGACAACCGGGTGATCGGAGTATTGGGTTATTATCAGGGTACACCGGAAGAGGAATTTAAGGATAAAGAGGTTGCTTTTGCGGATATGGTCATTTTAGACAAAGCCCACAGGGGGACGCGGCTATTTATTACCGGGCTGCGGTTTTGGGTTCGTGAGCTCGTGAAGGAGCATCCGGAGGTGCAGGAATTGAGATTCGCCGCTCTGGAGGAAAATGAATATTTATGCAAATTGTATTCCAAATTTTCCGAAACAAGCTACAGACGTGAGGGTATGCTTGGAAAAGAATTGGTCTTTTGTGTGAAAATTAACCAGATTAGGACTATCTTAAAAATTTTCGACAAGGTATAATTAGGAAAAAGAAAACAAAGGATTGATTTCGAAAAGGAGGGGTACCGAATGATTCCACCAAAAGGATTTGGTTCTAAAGGAACCGGCGGCAAAGGTGACAGATTTGGGCAATTAGTCATCATCAATGATTCCTTAAGAGCACAACCGAAGTAATGCCCTACGAATTTCGTCCTTGCGATTTGGAAATGGACTATGAATCGTATGTAAAGTTTGTAATCAAGCATCACGATGAACTGAATTTGCCTTATTCATTTGCCATTAAGCTTAGTTTTATCAGCAGCCCTTTAATTTTTGGCAAAGCCATGCTCATCTTCAGTGAAGAGCCTTACGAGATTGTCGGTGCGGCCGGTTTCGTCTATGGTACCGGCGCCAACCAATATGAGGACCGGGAAGTATGTCAGGTGGAGGTTGCTTTTATTCAGAAGGCTTATCGGCGCACATTTGTGTTTGCACGAGGATTGCAGGCGCTGATTGACCAGATGAAAGCGGGAAACCCGAATGTCGAGAAGGTTCAGTTCTGGGCTTCTGAGGGTCAGGGGGAGCTGGAAAGGCTCTTCACGAAATTCAGCGCACTGCCTGGTTCGACAAAATCCATCGTGAACAACTTGGCTCTCTATACGGTTTCGTTTCATGAGCTGGAGGCCTATTGCCTCCGTTTTGGAGCCGCTGATGGACTTAGAGGAAACGAAGGCCGTGTCTACTGAACACGTGCTTCAGACCGTCGGGAATTCTCGATGGTCTTTTCTTTACGCTGTTTTCGTGAGCAAAGCAGACCAAATAGAGCTGTTCAGAGCGATTAAGAATGACTTGTTCCCTGATTCGCTAAGGATAAAGGTTTACAGCACGAAAGTGGTTTATCTTCTAAATGATTTTATAAAAAACTCCTATCAAAAATCTTGCGAATGGTGTTGTAAGGGGAAGTAAAATAAAAGCATAGATTGTACCCCAAACGAATGTACCTTCAACGTTTATCGTTTCCAATCCGCCCCTAACGATAGTTTCGCCAAAAATCGCACCAACTGTTCCGCTGTATAAGGTTACGAGAAATGCACTTATAAGGCTTATCAGCCAAAGTTTTTTGTTAGATAATGCATTTCTATTGTGAAAATATCCACCTAAAACTGCAAAGGTAATAGCAAAAGGAATTATCACTGAGAAATATAGCCACTCTTCACCCCAGAATGAAGTAATTCCACCAGCCCAAACTTGACCTATTAACATAAATAATAATGCAGTAATGAATGAAAATAAAGCACCGAAGATAAGACCTTTTATCCAAGAAAGATGTTTCATCATCTAATCACCACCAAATATTGATTTAGAGACAAGACGGATTTATCCTATTTCTTATTTACAATATTACAGAAAATCTGGATATTATAAAACTTTACCCTAAAACAACAATCTTTGCGAAAACAGCGTTTCTTTATTTTAAGGCTCTGTTAAATTTTAATGTTGATTTTCAAGAAATTAATGAAGGGTGGCATCATATGCCACCCTTTTCAGGTCAATTTTCTATCCAAAATCTTTTTACAACGTTACCATCCTCTTCAGTGAAACTTGCAGCTTGTAGTTATCGAGTGTCTTGTATCGAAGCATTACTGTTATTCTCGGCCAGTACTGTCAAAGGATCGTATGGAGGACCGACCACTGTTCCAGGTATCAGCGCGATATCTACAGCGTTTTCCGGGATGCCCCATGAATTTCCGGAAAAGACAAATACAGCTGCTTCAACAACAAATCCGCGGGTGTTATAGACAACATTATCCAGGATATTGCCGTTTGTACCCGGATTTAAATACGCTGGCTGGCGAAGAGAATAGAAGAGATTATTTTGCACCAACAGGTTGTTCATGTTGCCAGCTTGTGTCACAAAGCCGCGATTGACTACCCAGCCCGTTGAAGGCCCGGCTTGTGGAGGGCCGAATATGGTGTTGTCCAGTATTCGATGATTGTTACCTCCAATTTGAATAAATTCCCTTGCATACGGGATATCGCTGGTCATGGTCAGCCCTTTGACCGTTACTCCGCTTCCCAACACGATAATTGGAATGACATTCGCTTGCAGCATGACGATCGCGCCCGGATAACCAACTAAACTGACGCCGGCTTTGTTAACCAAAATGGTGGATGTGACCGGATACGTTCCCGGCAGAATGTGAACCGTTCCGGTGGGCAATACTGCCGTTACGCCTTGCTGGATTGTACCGAACGGGCTTGCTTGCGATCCATCCCCGCCTATTGCGCCTGCCTGAACATAAACTTGAAACGGATTGGGCTCAACCGTTCCGGTAGGCCCTGTCGCGCCGGTAGGCCCTGTTGCTCCAGTTGGTCCAGTTGGTCCCTGCGGCCCGCCGGAAGGTCCAGTAGGCCCTGTCGCCCCCGTTGCTCCGGTCGGTCCCGTCGGTCCGGTCGCCCCCGTAGGTCCTGTCGCGCCGGTAGGCCCTGTTGCTCCAGTTGGTCCCTGCGGCCCGCCGGAAGGTCCTGTCGGTCCTGTCGCGCCCGTAGCTCCAGTCGCCCCAGTTGCGCCCGTTGCGCCC
>NZ_BIMH01000036.1 GCF_004000985.1 Paenibacillus validus NBRC 15382
CTCCTTATATCCCTTTTTCCTTTAAACTTTTTTGGAAAGAAAAGAAATAAGCAAACCCGACAAATACAGCACCGCCAATTGCATTTCCTATAAAAGCAGGAACAATATTCCCTGCAAAATCTGCCCATGAAAAATGCCCCGCAAAAATCGCTGCCGGAATCACAAACATATTTGCGACAACGTGCTGAAAGCCAATGGCGACAAAGGCCATGATCGGAAACCACATCCCGACAATTTTCCCAATGATATCGTCCGCCCCATAAGCGATCCAAATCGCAAGGCAAACAAGCCAGTTGCAACCAATTGCAGAAATTAACGTTTGTCCAAAAGAGTCCTGTAATTTCGCCTGGGCTATGGCCACGGTTTTACCCAAATAGGGCCCGGACTCGGTCAATCCGACCACGTGTCCGAAACAATAAGCAACAAAAAGAGCACCGGCAAAGTTAGCCAATGTTACCCAAAACCAATTATTCAGTAACTGTTTCAAAGAAATTTTCCGCGCGTAAAGTGCAATTGACACGGATAACATATTTCCTGTAATGAGTTCTCCGCCTGCCAGAATAACTAATATGAGTCCCAAAGGAAAAACGATGCCTCCCAGCAAATTGGACAGGCTCCCCCAATGTTGCGGCAAATTGCCGATTACCCGAATATCAAGCAAAAAACCTAATGAAATGAATGCTCCTCCCAAAAAACCAAGCATAAGCATCGTAGGCAGAGACAGCCTCGTCTTTTGGACTCCTGCCTCAATCGCCATGCCGGCGATTTTTCCGGGTACATGAAATGACATAGCCAAACCAATCCTCCATTTTTAAATAAAAAAGCAGCACCAAGAATCCCTACACAAGGTGCGGGTTCTCGAATGCTGCTTAATTTCCTTGCACACGTTCTCCTACAAGGCTATCAATCATCACTGTCGTTAGAATAGAAAATATACAGAACTTGCATACCTTCCATTCCTCATATACAAACGTATATGCAGGCGTTGTTCATCATAACAAAAAATGAAGATAACGGCAATCCTCTTTGGACATTTTCCTATCCCCCGATATGCGACATTTCCACTTTAGGAGATACCTTAGGATGGGTATAACTTAATCGTTCGTCTGAGTAGCGATCGGAACGATGATTCCAAACTGCCGAGATGGCGGCGGCAATCGTTTGATCATTTTGCCCGGAATGGAGCAGTTCTCTGAGATCATAGCCTTTGGAAGCAAATAAGCAAGTATAGAGTTTTCCTTCTGCCGAGAGGCGGGCCCTTGTGCAGGATGAACAAAAGGAATCTGTCACGGACGAAATAATTCCCATTTCCTGATCACGATCTGTATAACGATACCGGGCCGCCACTTCTCCGTTATAATTAGCAGGAATTCGTTCAATGGGCATCCGCTCGTTAATCGACTCGATAATCTCTTGTTTGGACACCACTTCATCTAATTTCCAATCATTGGAATTCCCGACATCCATGTATTCAATGAAGCGCAGGGTATATCTCTTCTCTTTGAAGTATTGTGCCATCGGGATGATGTCCTGGTCATTTTTTCCTTTTTGGACCACCATGTTTACTTTAACTTTCATTCCCGCTTCTGACGCGGCCTGCATGCCTTCAAGAACCGTTTTCACCCTGCTTCGATTTCCGTTCATATAAGCAAAACGCTCTTCATCCAGCGAATCCAGACTTACCGTCACACGGGATAAGCCGGAATTGTATAGATCACCTGCAAATTTCTTAAGTAATGAACCGTTAGTGGTTAAGGCAATGTCCTCTACCCCATCGATTAGCTTCAGTCGCTTGATAAGTGCGGGGAGATCTTTGCGCAGCAAAGGCTCTCCTCCGGTAATACGCAATTTTTTTACGCCTAAAGAGACGAAAATCCGTGATAATCTTTCAATTTCATCAAACGATAAAATGTTATCATCAGACAAAAAAGCATAGTCCGGACCGAATATTTCCTCCGGCATGCAATACCGGCAGCGAAAATTGCAGCGATCGGTAACCGATATCCGCAAATCCCTTAAGGGGCGCTGCAGTTTATCCAACACAACATCTTCCATGTGGATGGCCTCACTTCTGTATATCAAATAGTTAGAATCCGATTCGGACACGTATACACATTTAGCGAATGATTACGGATAAAGCCTATTGTGGTAATTCCCAACTGTTCAGCCAGCTGTAATGCCAATTCTGTCGGAGCTGACTTTGACAATATCACTTCGCAGCCTATTTTTGCAACTTTCAATAAAATTTCGGAGGAGATACGACCGCTAAAAACGATGATTTTGTCACCGATGGAAATGTCATTCTTCAAACAATAACCATAAATTTTGTCCAAAGCATTATGTCTTCCTATGTCCATCCGGCTTAAAACAATTCCGTTCGCATCACATAAAGCCGCATTGTGGACCCCGCCAGTATGATGAAAAGTATCCGCAGATTGCTGCAGATCATTCATTAACCGAAAACAATCGTCGATGGAAATTTTTACACGAATATCCTCCATCTTCTTGGCGGTCAACGCATCGTTTACAAAAACAAATCCTTGTCTGCTCATCCCGCAGCAGGAGGTAATATATCGTTTGCTTTGAAAATCACGGTAATACGAATTGACTTTGGTTGTTGTCACGTGGACAAAGCCTTCTCTTTCTTGTATCCATATTTTGTCAATATCCTCGTATTTCCTGATAATCCCTTCAGACGCCAAAAAACCGATGACCATATCTTCTATAAATTCTGGCGTACAAACCATCGTAACAAATTCCTGTCCGTTAATTTTCACCGTAACCGGATATTCCGTTACAATGCTGTCCTCAACTTTCTCGGCATGACCATTAACAAAACGAAGGACTTCCCTTTTCACCTCGATGGGTTTCATGCTCTTTACCCCCTCTCCACTTCGATGTTTTTATCAAAGACAAAAACGGAAACGGCAATATCTTCTTCTACCTTCATATCCGAAAACAGGTGAACCAATTTGGCGCCCACGATATCCTCCAAGCCTTGTGGAAGATTATTCGAATACACTTGTTGAATCATTTTAGTTCTGGCGATATGGACCATATCCGTACCGTCCGGTGTTCCTGCAATAAACTTCTCTGTAGGCGTCAAATTTCCGTACAGCGTGGAAACGGCCATGTTCTCGACAAATACGGTATGAATACGCTCCGGCCCCTTGCCAAACAAATCTTTGCGAAGCTTTCGAATAATATCATTAAATTCATGAACCATTTTTGACATGACACCATTCTCCTTGTTCAACGATTGATATAAAATTTTACTGTTGGCTTTTTATTAATTTTCTTATCATAAATCAACACTTGAGAAAAAAAAAGAGCGGCGTCCGAAACTGCGTATTCCAAAAAATAGTTTTTTGTATTGTTAATACGCTAACTAAGCGCTATAATAGTAACCGATAAAGATGGAGTCATGATATTTACCCTGTTATGATTCTATTATTTCATTCGCTTATAATGGATTGGTGTGTTAGCAAGATCTGCTAATGAACTATTCCACCATGATCGTACATGGCCTCCTGTTACCTCAGGCGTGTTTGATTATGGTGGTTTTTTTATTTGTCTAAAAGGAGGAAGTAGAACCATGAACGATAGCATGGTTAGAATTACAATTGACGGCAAAGGGTATCAAGCCGCTCCCGGTTCAACCATTCTGGAAATCATTAATCAAAATGGGATCGAGCATCCGCAAATCTGTTATGTTCCAGAGGTAGATCCCATTCAAACTTGCGATACCTGTATCGTAGAAGTCGACGGAAAGCTTGTACGTTCTTGCTCCATGGTTGCTATGAACGGTATGAACATTGAATTGTCATCGAAAGGCGCCAAAGAGGCTCAAACTGAAGCGATGGATCGCTTATTAGAAAATCATCTGCTCTACTGTACGGTATGTGACAATAACAACGGAAACTGTAAGTTACATAACACGGCTGAGCTGATGGAGATTGAACACCAAAAATACCCCTATACCCCAAAAGCAGACGTATCTGAAGTCGATATGTCCCACCCGTTCTACCGTTATGACCCTAACCAGTGTATCGCCTGCGGTCAATGCGTTGAGGTTTGTCAGAACCTTCAAGTCAATGAAACTCTGTCCATAGACTGGGAAGCGGAGCGTCCCCGCGTGATATGGGATGATGGAGCGGCAATTAACGATTCTTCCTGCGTTAGCTGCGGGCAATGTGTCACTATTTGTCCATGTAACGCGTTGATGGAGAAATCGATGCTGGGCGAGGCCGGATTTATGACTGGATTGAAAGAGGACGTTCTCGAACCGATGATCGATCTGGTCAAAGAAGTTGAGCCGGGCTATAGTGGTATTTTTGCCATTTCGGAAGTAGAAGCGGCGATGCGCGATACGCGTACGAGAAAAACCAAAACCGTATGTACCTTCTGCGGCGTAGGCTGTTCATTCGAAGTTTGGACGAAGGGTCGCAAGATTCTTAAAGTTCAACCTACTTCCGATGCACCGGTCAACGCCATTTCAACTTGCGTAAAAGGGAAGTTCGGCTGGGACTTCGTTAACGCTGAAGAACGTCTCACTAAGCCGTTAATTCGTAAAAACGGCGTATTCGTCGAGTCCACCTGGGATGAAGCGCTTGATTTAGTCGCAAGCAAATTAGGTGCGATTAAACAACAATACGGAAATCGTTCCATTGGCTTTATCTCTTCTTCCAAGATTACAAATGAAGAAAATTATGTGATTCAAAAGTTAGCACGTCAAGTTTTCGAAACGAACGACGTCGATAACTGCTCACGTTATTGCCAATCTCCTGCAACAGACGGTTTATTCCGCACGGTAGGTATGGGCGGCGATGCAGGTACGATTAAAGATATTGCGCAAGCAGGTCTGGTTATCATCGTTGGCGCAAATCCGGCAGAAGGTCACCCGGTATTAGCCACTCGTGTCAAGCGTGCACACAAGCTTCATGGGCAAAAACTAATTGTTGCGGATCTTCGCAAAAATGAAATGGCTGAGCGGTCTGATATCTTTATCAGTCCTAAGCAAGGTACAGACCAAGTATGGCTTATGGCGGTTACCAAATATATCATCGATCAAGACTGGCACGATCAAACCTTTATTGATGAGAATGTTAACTTCTTCGATGATTTCAAGGCTGTGCTTGAGAAATATACGCTCGAATACGCAGAAGAAATTACGGGAATTTCAAAAGAAACGCTTATTCAAGTAGCTGAAATGATTCGCGATGCAGACGGTACTTGCATTCTTTGGGGTATGGGCGTCACCCAAAACACGGGCGGATCCGATACTTCCGCCGCGATTTCGAACTTGCTGCTTGCGACAGGAAACTACCGTCGTCCAGGCGCCGGCGCCTACCCGCTTCGGGGCCATAACAATGTACAAGGCGCTTGTGATATGGGGACTCTTCCAGGCTGGCTCCCAGGATATCAGCACATCACCGATGATGCAGCCCGTGCCAAATTTGAACAAGCATATGGCGTGAAAATCGATGGCAAACCAGGTCTCGATAACATTCAAATGCTTCATGCGATTGAAGAAGGCAAGATGAGAGCCATGTATCTTGTCGGCGAAGATATGGCGCTTGTCGACTCCAATTCCAATCATGTGCACGATATTTTATCCAGTCTTGATTTCTTTGTCGTTCAGGATATTTTTCTTTCCAAAACAGCACAGTACGCAGACGTTGTGCTGCCTGCAACTCCATCTCTTGAGAAAGATGGGACATTTACAAACACCGAACGTCGTGTACAAAGGTTGTATCAAGCCCTTCCTCCGCTGGGAGATTCCAAGCCCGACTGGTGGATTGTGCAAGAGGTCGCAAACCGTCTGGGCCAAAACTGGAACTACAGCCACCCAAGCGAAATATTTGCAGAAATGGCAAGCTTATCTCCAATTTTCGGAGAAGCCAATTACGAAGTGCTTGAAGGCTGGAATAGTTTCTTATGGGGAAGCCTTGATGGTGTCAGCACGCCGCTTCTTTATGTCGATGGATTTAACTTTCCGGATAAGAAAGCCCGCTTTGCCCTATCTGATTGGGTGCTCCCGGCCGAATTCCCGGAAGAGTACGACCTTCACATCAATAACGGCCGTATGCTCGAGCATTTCCACGAAGGTAATATGACGAACAAATCAAAAGGCATTCAATCCAAAGTGCCTGAGATTTTCGTTGAGGTTTCTCCGGAGCTTGCGGAAGAACGCGGAATTAAAGACGGTTCGCTCGTTCGTTTGGTATCCCCATTCGGAGCGCTTAAATTACATGCTCTTGTAACGGATCGCGTGAAAGCAAATGAAATCTTCCTGCCGATGAACTCGGTAGATAAGGAATCAGCGATTAATTTCTTAACCGGTCCTGCGGTCGACCAACGCACCAATACACCTGCATATAAACAAACCAAGGTTCGTCTGGAAGTGCTGCGTGTAGACGGAGAAAACCCTCTGCCGCGCACGAACCCGCGCAACAAAAAACGTCATCCCCAAAATGGCGTCGAGGTTCAGCGCAAGTGGGATCGCCCGGGGTATGTCCACTTAACCAATAACTAGACAGGAGGAACGTATATGGCAGCACCAATTACAGCCATTCAAAAGCAAGAATGGACCGAAGAAGAGCGGCGGCAGCAAAGGCTGGAAGATTTAAAAACACTGCTTGCCGATAACGAACAAGCCATAAACAAAATATTGGATATCGTTGGTGAACTGAACGACATCGGCGTATTTGAAGCTGCAAACGCTATGCTTCAGGCCAAAGAAAAAATCGCAAAAATTGCCCTGGGACAAATAACCCGTGAACCCGTAACGAATATGATCAATAATCTTATGGGTGCGGCAGGCGCATTAACCAGCCTTGATCCGGAACTGACAAAAAAACTGGCAGGCAGTTTGTCATCAGGCTTGGATGAAGGCAGCAAGCACTTGCAAAGCAATAAAAAAATAGGCATGCTTGACCTTGTAAAAGTATTAAATGATCCGGATATTAACCGTGCAATCGGATTCGGTATTCATTTCATGAAAGGTTTAGGCAAAGGATTAAAAGAAGAATAAATTAAAAAATAATTGTTAAATCCTGCTTGAAAGGAACCTTTTCGTCTTATTTAGACAAAAGGTTTCTTTCATAAATTGGATTTGACCCCTTCTATTAGAAAAGGAATGATCGTATGCTGACAAACGAAAATGTTTTAGAAGCCCTCAGGCATGTAGAAGATCCTGAGCTTCATAAAAGCATTGTTGATTTAAATATGATAAGAAATATCAAAATCGATGGTGTCCGAATTGGACTGGAAGTTGTATTAACCATCCAGGGCTGCCCTTTGAAAGCTAAAATTGGGCAAGATATCGAAGAATCTCTCAGACGCATCGGCGCTGCAGACATTTCCTTATCATTCAGTTCGATGACGAATGAAGAGCGCGCTGCCTTAACCCAGTCGTTAAAAAAAGAATCTACATCTGAAGGAGGAATGCCCACAATGTTACGTCCGGATTCCGGTGTAACGTTTATCGCTGTAACTAGCGGAAAAGGCGGTGTAGGAAAATCAACGGTAACGATTAACCTCGCAGCCGCATTGGCGCGATTAGGCAAAAGAGTAGGCATATTAGATGCAGATATATACGGTTTTAGTATCCCGGCCATGATGCAAATCAGCCAGAAGCCAACCATGATTGACCAGACGGCTATCCCTCCCGTTAGTCACGGTATTAAAGTCATGTCAATGGGATTTTTCGCACCGGATAACAATGTAGTGATGTGGCGCGGGCCTATGCTCAACAAATGGATCCGGAATTTTCTTGGGAATACCCACTGGGGAGAATTAGATTACCTGCTTCTTGATTTACCTCCCGGTACGGGTGATGTCGCGATTGATGTAGCTGCCATGATTCCTCAAGCCAAAGAAATCATTGTGACCACTCCACATAATGTAGCTTCTTTTGTCGCTTCAAGAGCAGGTGCCATGGCGAAGTATACCAAACATGAAATTTTAGGCATCGTGGAAAATATGTCTTATTATGAAGACAAAGCTGGAACGAAGAATTACCTTTTTGGAAGAGGTGGCGGTGAAACACTTGCGTCGGAGCTGCAAACCGAGGTAATCGCCAAAATTCCTTTTGCACAGCCAGAGGAAAATACCGGTTCATCTGTTTATGATGAAGATTCTCTCATTGGGGAGGTCTTCTCACATTTAGCTGAAGAGCTTGTCAACAAAGATAATAGGCCAAAACTTGTTCGAGGGCGGTCGTAGACGTCTCTAGCAAGATAGGATAAAAAAAGAAGCGATCCTCACCGACAATGTAGCCCTATTTCATATCGTTGTCGCTGAGGACGCAGAATATGCAGCACTCTCGTGCATTCAAAAGTTAAAAACTGTGGATGGGTCTTCAACCGGGCATCTTCATTTCCTATTCACATCAGCCGTTCCAGTAGGCATCCGTCAATATTTGTTCAATCCTATCCTGCAGATCCAATAAATCGATATCTTCTTGATCCAACGGGGATTCCGTCGTTAGAAATACGCCTTTGTTTTTGAACGCGGAGCCAAAGCCGACGACCGGCAAGGAGTCCGAAGCTTCAGACCAGAAGTCTTGTTTCAGCGGAATTCCGATCGCCCCCCGTATATTTTCCCCGCCCGAATGGGGATGTAACGAACAAATGCAAGCGTCCGCCCCCAACGATGTGAAGGGAAACCGATTTCCTTCCGTCTGTTGAGGACTCCTTAATACCCCCGGCAGATTAAAATGTCTTATGACGTTAAATATCGGTTTGTATACCCCCGATAAGGCGACTAAACTTTCTTGTGAAGCGCCGCTGCTCCCTTCATTTACAATAATTCCGTCTACACCCGCCTCCGCATACTCCCTGCATAAGGCAATCACAGCTTGAACAACGGTCTCCAGGTGCGGAAGATCGGATAGATCAGCCCCTTCGTCGCTTCCCGCTTGCCGGCCGTAAAGCCCGCTCCAAACCGATAACGGACCGGAAACGGACGCGAACAGAGGAATTTGTTTGCCTTCAACCTGGGCATACCGTGTGGCCGCTTCGATAAAGACCGGGACTCTCCCCCGTCCAAGCCAGGCCTCGGAGTCAAAGGGAGGGGGCTCCTCCCTGGAAAGACGCCCCCCGATCTCCGGCTTTCCGCCGTCCCACCGCACCGGCAAACCGAAAGCTTCGGCTTCCAGCGATGTGTCGAGCGGCATCACGACCGCATCGTAATTCAATAATTGCTGCGTATTTCGCAGCGCTTGATGCAGAAGCCCCGGATCACTCCATGTTTCCTTCAAAGAATATTGATCGACCCTCGTCAAATACGAACCGATGAGCGGGATGAACGGTGGGCGAGGCACTTTGCGGCAGCGCAGCGCGTTTTTTACCAACTCTTTGACGTTCATACGACTCCTCCCCCGATGAACATTCAGATTCTCACGATCTTACGTGTAGGCTCTGCGTTAGGCCAAGCGCCATAATAGGATAGAGCATCTTCTGACGGTTTATGTTTCGACCATTCCGCTACGAAATCCTCATACCTCTTGCCCCGTCTCTTGCGCGCGTCCCTCTCATCGTTCCGCGCTTGCACAGTGGCTTCTTCGTCGACGGCCCATGTGGATGAATTATACACGAGCTTATACAAGCGCTTCGCCACCTCGTCTGAAATCATGCCTTTGCGCAAATCCGAAATGACGTCTTTCGAATCGCGATCGAGCACGTCGCCATAACCGCTGCCTCCGGAAGAGCTTCCGATAAAAATGTCCCCGCGCCCGAATACTTCGGCGAATCTTATATTTCCTTCGACCTTATAATCTCCTTGAATCGTGCGGTCTTTTACAAGCTCCATGACGTCGGACGGCAAATCTCCGTCGCCGCGCTCCGCCTTTTCGAAATAGTCCGTATTTTTCAAGGATAAACCCGGGTGGGTAGCGGGAGGATACCCTCCGAACAAGCCTAGCGAGGTCGGAACCTTATGGTTTTTGCTGTTCGATTGATACACTAGAGCGGGCACACTCTGTACAGCCACGCCGATCGTCGCGCCGGAACCGCCTCTGTACTTGCCGAACCCCATGGAGTTTTGCAGATGCTTGAAGAACAGATGCAGGTGAGGCTGTTCATTTTCCATATCCTCCACATCCGGCCCTTTGCCCCAGCATCCCCATGGGAATCCCCAGCTGTCGATTCCGTCCCGGTCTGTGCGAGCTCCTCCTCCCTCGCTATTAAAGACGTTAGCCAGGATGTCGGCAAACGACACGCCCCATTGATTCACTCCGGCCACGACAAAACTGGATCCCCTGCAGCCGTAAACGGCTGTCGCAATATCATGCTGCCCGCTGGCAAACAGCAGCTTCGCCATGGCGTGCCCGATGACGGCCATGGTTCCGCTGTTGCTGACCGGTGAATTCGCAACGGAAGCATCCCAGTTGGCATTGAGGTAGGTGCCGAGCGGCACGACAAAGTCAATGGGCGAAAAGATGCCTGAAGCCGTCGGCAAATCGGCGAACGGCACGCCGAACAAGTAAATCGCGCTGTGTGCCCTCACGATATGGGCGAAGGAGTTGAACGATCCGTCGTTTTCCGGGGAGCTTCCCGTAAAGTCAAAGGTTAGTTTGCCGCCCTCCTTCTTCAAGGTAAGGAAACAGCGAATCAAAGAATCTTGCGTGCCGATGGTGTCGAAGAAAGCGACGGACCTGTATGTTCCGTCTTCCCAGCTTTCCAGGCGCTTGTAGACGGCTTCCTCGGCCACTTCAATCATCTTCCGCATCACGCCGACTACGACATGAATCCCTTTGTCCTTAATCAGCTCTTGAATCCTCACCCGTATGCGGTCGCAGCCAACCACCCGAGCCTTCGTATCGATCACTTGCATTCTCGGCGCACGGGACACCATGTTGGCCATCATTTCTAAAATATCGTTGCGGATTTGATAATTTTCTCCGATTTTCATCGGCGGCAGCTTCATGCCTTCATCGTATCGGGTCCGGGCGGTAACCGGCATTCCTCCCGGTTCGATGGCACCCGTTTCCGGTTGATGTACGGCGGTGGCGGCCCAGGCTACCAGTTCCCCCTCATGGAAAATAGGCATGACGGCCGCCTGATCGGGATTATGCACGCCGCCATACAGCGCCTCATTGGCGTAAAAAATGTCCCCTTCGCGAATCCCGACGGTCGGATCGTCCTTGAAGTATTTCAGAATATATTTGATGGCAATCTGCGTCGTTACGGAGTGGAGAAACACCCCGCAGTAGGCTGTGACCAAGTCTCCCTTGGCCGTGTAGAGACCGACAATCAGGTCCCCCGAATGGAAGAAGCCGGAGACGCCGACCCGCGTAAGTATTTCCTTGCCCTCCAACACGATATTGTTCAGCTTTTCACTGTAGATCTCATATTCTCCGGGCTGCAGCCGTTCCATGCATTCCGTTTCGAAATCTGACCGCGGTTCAGGCTTGAACCTCTCGTTAATCTCCAAATCAAGCGGCATTGTCTGTTCCCCTCCTCATCATAATGGTTCCGTTACACGATGGAGATGCGATCTGCCGAACGAATGGCATCCGGTACAGCGGCATCGGTCTTCGTAATGAGCCCGTTAAGATACTTGTCGACGGTATAGGCAGCGCCGGGCGGCAGCACCACGGTCGTGTTGCTGGATTCAATAATCGCCGGACCGCTGACGACATTGCCGCAGCTCAATTTCTCCATCTGGTAAATATCCGTATTGCGGTATTCCTTCAGCTCCTCCCAATACGCTTCCCGTTTTCCTTTCCAGGCGGCGCTCGGGTCGGTGCCTTGAGGGACCGCTTCAGGCAGTTCATATTTCGGCTGAACTACGATAGCATGAAGCACAATGTTCTCGATTTCGACGCCGCCTTCCGGATAGACCCCTAACGGACTGTACGCATTGGAATATTCTTTGGTGAATTGATCCCATAAGGCTTGCACATCTTCCCGGCTCTCCAGCGTCAGAACTGGAGATTTCGTTCGCTTCACATTGAGCTGTCCTCCGAACTTCATATCCGCTTCCAGCTCAAATACCACCTGTTCCTCTTTGAAGCCTTCGCCGCGAATATCGCGCAGCGCTTTGTCTTTCAAGCGATATACGACTTCATTGAAGCTGTCATAATCCGCCAGAAATTCCTTGGTTCCCGGCTTCAGCAAAATAATATGTTTGGATTCCTCATAGATGTGCTTGACATCCATCAAGCTGGAAGAAAACGCGCAAAATACAGGAGATTGCTGCATGACGACAATGTTGGAAATGCCGGCGTGAAATCCGTATCCGCAGCAATGCGTCGCTCCGGCTCCGCCCATGGCAAACAGGACAAAATCTTTGGGGTCGTAGCCTTTAAGGGCCGTTTCCTTGTGAATGATATTTCCCATATTTCCATCTACGATCTTCTTAATCAACGCCGCCGCTTCAACTACGTCGATTCCTAACGGCCGGGCTATTTTATCGTGAATCGCCTTCCGCGCTTTCTCCAGGTTCAGCGTCAATTCGCCGCCGTGGTAATAATCCGGATCAATATATCCCAAGATGAGATCGGCATCCGTGACGGTAGGCTCGGTTCCCCCCTGATCGAAGGCTGCAGGTCCCGGGAAAGAGCCCGCACTCTGCGGCCCGACTTCCAGTCGGTTGCCGAGCAGCGTATTGATCCAAGCAATCGATCCTCCGCCGGCTCCTATGGATTTGGTTTCAATAATCGGCAAATCCACCCGCCATCGGTCAATCACAGGGTGAAATTGATAAAATCGGGTGCTGCCGTCCACGACAAGGCCAAGATCGAAGCTGGTTCCGCCCATATCGGAAAACACGACGTTGTCGTAGCCGTAAAGCTTGCCGATGTAGCTGCTGCCGATAACGCCGGATACGGGACCGCCATTGTAGGTGTTGACAGCGGCTGTCCGGTACACCTCTCCCATTCCGCCCGTGTTATACACCATGAGCAAGGAGCGGTCATATCCCAGGTCACGAAGCTCATCCCCGATGCCGGCCAATTCCTCCGCGATCGTTTGATGCAAATAGGCATTGAGAATCGTTACATTGGCCCTGCTGTATTCAAAACGTTTGGGCAGCACAGCATGGGAAAGGAAAACCGGCATATTCCCCAAGAAAAATTCAGGATAATCCTCTTTAATGATTTGTTTGATCCGCTGTTCATGCACCGGATTTTTAAACGACCAAAGCAAGCAAACGACAAATCCCATGACGCCTTGGTCGACAAGATACTGGAGCTTATTGCGAAAATCTTCCTCATTCAGCGGACGCACCACGTTCCCGTTCGAATCAATTCTCTCTTTGACGCCTACGACAAGCTCGCGCGGAATCAAAGGCTGTGGTTTGTCCACCTTGGCTACATTGCGGGCTTCTTGGGAGCTGATGCCATCCTGCCATTGGCTGCCTTTTCCGATAAAGGTGACGTCTTCGAACCCTTCGGAGGTTATCAATGCCAGCTTGGGTCCTTTGCGCTGAATCAGCTTGTTCATGGCCACCGTTGTCGAATAGCGAATCACTTCCGTATCCGTTAGTAATTCCTCCGTGGTCAGGCCGAGCTCCGCCGCCCCTTTTTCAATCGATTTCATAAAACAAACGGATAGATCGTAGCCTGTGGTCGGGCTTTTCGCAATAACGGACTTATCCTTGTATCGGATAAAGCAATCCGTAAAGGTACCGCCGATATCGATATCGATCGTTGCTTGTTTCTTTTGCTGAATCGACATGTTTTTATCCCTCCTTGGCCTGTACATACTTTTCCTTCAGGCGGTCGATATCCAGCTCAATGTCATGCGTGATCGGATGACCGGGAGGAAGCGCTTCCACTTCAATCATCGTTCCGCACCCGGGGCAATAAAACTCAACATAACGCATCCAATTCGGGTCCGCGGAAAACGTATACGTTTCGTCAATGACAGGCGGGTGAATATCATGAGGGTCGCGATCGTAAAGGAGGCACCCTTTTTTGTAGTTTTCTCTGGCGGAAATCAGTTCATGGCCGCAGCAGCGGCATACCCACATTTCCTTCTGCAGCTCAATGTCAAGATACTCTGTAATTTGGCGTCTCAAAACGGTTACACCTCCAAGATTCCATTCAAATGTTGATCCATCCGGTAGCCGGCGTTCGGCGGAATGAAAATCGTCGTATCGTTACTCTCGATAATGGCCGGTCCGGCAATCTCATTGCCAGGCTTCAAAAGCGATAAATCATAAATGCGCGCCTCGAATTGATCCGTTCCCATTCCGATCGATCTGAACCCTTTTTGCGCCGGCAGAGGATTGCTGTCGGACATCGCTGCCTCCGGCAAACGATAATGGGAGACGGGAGCCTGAGCACGGAGACGAATAAATTCAACGATCAATTCGGAAGCCTTCCATGTCCGGCACAACCCTTGCAAATATTCGTTTATTTCTTTGGCGTTTGCTTGCGTTTCAACAGTAGAGAACGGCAGCGGATATATACCCCGCTTCTTCCCGTCTGCTGTCGTTACCTCCACTTCGATATCGAAGCAAACCTCTTCCTGGCTAAATCCTTCGCCACGCATATCGCGGTATGCCCAATTTTTCATGATGCCCAGCTTTTCCGACAACTCGGAATGCAACGCGGGATCCGCCGAATCCTCATTCGCCCGGATTTGAAAACGGCTTCTAGTTTCGTAGACATGGTTAATGTCGGCTGTGGATAGACCGAAAGCGCTGAACACAGAACTGAAAGGGAACGTATAGATACGTTTGATTCCGCATTTTTGGGCCATGTCCGCACAAAACAAGCCGCCGCCGCCTCCGAAGGAGAAGAGTACGAAGTTTTCCGGTGTGTATCCCCTTTCTGCAGCAAGGCTCTTTAAAGCTTCCGAACCGATCGTCGTTAATTCATCGATGATGAGGCCGGCTGCTTCCCGAACGGAAATATGGAGAGGAGCGGCGATCGACCTCTGGATCGCGTCATGTGATTTTTGGGCGTGAAGCTTCTTCTTCCCTCCAAGGAAGAACTCCGGATCGATGAGTCCTAGAATGACGGCCGCATCCGTCACGGTTGGCTTGGAGCCTCCCAGATTGAAGCAAGCCGGCCCGGGTACTGCCCCTGCGCTTTCAGGACCGACCTGAACCTTGCCCTCCTTCGTTACCTTGGCGATCGATCCTCCGCCCCCGCCTACGGAAAGAACATGTATTAAAGGTGTATGAACGGGCACCTTGGCAATCGAGGAAGCGGTATCGAATGTCATCTTCCCGTTGTAGATCAAGCCGACATCTGTACTGGTACCGCCGACATCCAGGGTCAGGATGTTATCGATTCCATATTGTTGTCCTACATATTGCGTTCCCATCAATCCTGCAGCCGGGCCCGAGTTATACGTATCGATCGCTTTGGTTTTAGCCACCCTGGCCACCCCGCCGTTCGAGTGCGCAATGAGCAGCGGGTTGGTCAACCCTTGCTGCCGTATGCCTTCATCCGCTTTATACAGGTATTTGACCATGTCGCGATGAAGGTAAGCGTTTACAATCGCGGCGTTGGTTCGAATTCCGTCATCGGCCCGAAGACTGATTTCTCCTGCCAAGAGGACGGACTTCGCCCCCAAATAGTGGGTAGGAAAATCCGTTTGAATGATATCTCGCACTTTGCGCTCGTTATCTGTATTGAGGTGGGCGTTTTTCAGGCTGACTACGAAGGCGCGCGCGCCCGCATCCAGCAATTTTTTCGTGGCGCTGCGAACTTCATCCTCGTCGACCTCTACGCTAATACTCCCGTCCTCCGCCACTTTCCCGCGAATCCCAACCACTAATTCCGGTTCGACAAGGAAGTTAAGAACGGGGTTCTTCTCTTGATAAAGCGAGCGATCAAAACCTTCGGTCACAATCAAACCAAGCTTGGGCCCTGTACGCTGGATCAGCGAGTTCGTTCCGACGGTCGTGGATAAACGGATCGTCTTGGTTTGCAACAGAAAATCTCCCACATTCTCAAACCCGAACCGGCGCGCTCCTTCGGCAATGCATTGATTAAAACAAACGGTTAAATCATGCGGAGTCGTGTCTACCTTGACGGTTTCGTATTTCCCGCCTTGGGTGAAGAAACCGTCGGTAAACGTTCCCCCTGTGTCGATATCAACAGTAAATTGCGACACGTTCAACCCTCCATTCGCTATTTGAACATTTCTTTAACAAGTTTGGCCTTCATTTCAAACCGCGGTAATGTTCCCGGGGGAACGAGCTCAATATTTGCCGAGAAAAACAGTTTTGTGCGAAGCTCATTTTCGAGCTCCGACTTTAACCGATGCAGCTCCTCTTCTGTCAGCCCATTTCCATGTTCTACAAGTACAGGCAGCGGTGGATTCACTAAGGGAGGCGGCTGATGCAAAAGGATTTGAATTTCCCCGGTTGTCTTCGGCCGGAACATGCTGATCACATCACGTATCGCACTTGGGAAAACATTCACTCCTCTCACGATCAGCATGTCGTCGGTACGGCCGATGCAGCGGATGCGGAAGCTGTTCAATCCGCAGGAGCACGGCGCCGTTTCCACGCGAACGAGGTCCCTGGTGCGAAATCTCAATAAGGGTACGCATTGACGGTCAATTGCCGTATAAACCAGTTCTCCTTCGCAATCTTGGGACAGCTCGATGGGTTGACCGCTTTCCGGATCAATGATTTCACAAATTACGTAGTCGGGAGCGACGAAATGCATCCCGTTCTGCTCCGAACATTCGCCGAACAGAACCGGAGCCATATCTGCGTTGCCCATCGCCTCGACTACCCTGCATCCCCAATCCTCCTCAATTCTCCTGCGAATTTCGGGCATTCCGCCCCCCGGTTCTCCGCCGGTTGAGATGAGCTTCAGTCCCAATTCCTTCGGCTCCATTCCCCATTTGTTCCTGACATGCTCCGCCAAGTAAAAGGAATAGGACGGGGTACAAAGCATCACATCCGCTTTCAAATCGATGATGGAGCTGATCACCCGGTCAGAAGCCCCCGTTCCGATGGGAATGAATGTCGCACCAAGCCGTTCGATGCCTTCTTTGGCCGAAGAACCGACGAAAAAGGTTAATCCCATGGCAAAGACGACCCGGCTTTCACGCCTCATCCCGCCCGTGTACATGACCCGGGAGACGATTTCATTCCACACTTCACGATCGCTATCCGTGATTCCCACATACGTCGGGCGGCCGGTCGTCCCGGAAGAAGCGTGGATCCGGATGATGTCTTCCATCGGAACGGCTCCATGAAGTCCCAATGGAGGAGCCGCAAGCTGGCTTTCCCGCAGTTCATCTTTGGTTGTAAAAGGAATCTTGGCTAAATCCCGCAGTCCCTGAATATGCTCCGGGCTAATTCCGGCCTGATCCAATTTGCGCCGGTAAAACTCGGATCGGTCATACACATAACGGATTTGGTTGCGCAGTTTTTCCGCTTGAAGCTGCGGCAGCTGTGAATTGAAAACCTTCTCCTGAAGCGAAGGGTTAAACGGGCTGGTTGGCATAAAAACTCACCTCCAATAATTTGTTGATCTTCACAGCTCCATACTATTTTAAATATTCGGAATATTCAATGTGCATTTAGGTTAAGTTCTTAATCCTTTTTGCACTTCATCGGTTAATCGATTCGTACAAAAAAAGCATTGGCACTTTATACGAAGCGTCTAAATCCCGTTAACAAAAATACCTCTATGTCTGCACTGTCGCAGCATAGAGGTCATCTTCATTTCGCTACAATTCAAATACTCCGTAAAACATAAGGATTTGCAGCGCCAAATGCGTATCGAAAAAATCCTTTGCTCTTGTCAGGTCGATCCCGCTGATCTCCTGAATGCGTTTTAGACGATATCGGATTGCGCCGATCGAAATCATCATTTCGCGCGACGTCTGATGAATATTTCCTTGGTTTTCCAAAAATAGGTACAGCGTTTTTAAAAGCTCGGCATCTTTTTCCTTATCGTAGGCCAATAAATCCTTAAGCAATCTCATGGCAAAGCTCTCCAGCTCTTGCGCATTTTTGGCGTGGAGAATAATTCCGAGCGATCCGAGCTCATCAAAGGTAATGACATTCGACTTCACTACTCTCGAATGCGCTATTCCAATGGATTTGTTGGCTTCCTCATATCCGTTCCGAAACGAGCCTATCCCTTTGCAAAGAGAGCTGACACCGAGCGTAATCCTGAAATCCGCATAGTTGGCATTGACGATATTCACCAACAATTCGCCGAATGATTTCGGATCAAGCTTCATCTGAGTCAACAGCACTTCGGGTATGACGGAAATGATTTTATCGAGCCTGGTAGAAACGAGACCATTTCTCCCGTACGATTTCAATTGACTATGTATGGTTTCCGCGATCCTTTTTTTGAATTCCATGAAATGGGTGTCCCGCTGTTGAACGTGGCTTTCATAACGGTGCTGCAGGCTGAAGACAAATACATAATGGGGCTTGTCCAGATCGTATCCCATCAATTTCATTCGGTAGGATAAGTTTTCCACATTCGGATTTTCGATGAGAAGCTCGTTCAGAAACTCCCCTTTCATGCGCTGTTCCGCCTCAATGACCGTCCGTTCATTCAGAAATTGAACCGCACATATCGTAGAGGCGCGCTGCAGCGAAATGGTTTCGATTTCATCAAACGGGTCGAGCGGTTTGACCAATGAAAGATACCCGCATACTTCATTCTTCAGTAGAACGGGAGAGATTAAGCGTTCATGCTGCCAACCGAACTGTCCGGGAACGGAAAGATGAACCGTTCTTTTTTCATCCATTAACCGCTGGATCCGTTGTGCCTGCTTCCCGCCCGAAGTTTGAATAAACGTTAAGATATCATGAGGCGTATACTCGCCGAATGATTCAAGCAGGTTGAAATTTTTATCCTCCAGGACAACCGTTGTACGAAGATTCTGAGCCAAAATTTTGACGATCGTGGACAAACCTCCGCCTTGAATCAGTATTTTTGACAATTTTTCATTGATGCTTAAGGCGTTGCTCAACACTTCCTTCTGTTTTTCTATCCGGCGGTAAGCTCTATCTAGCTCTATCGCTAGATTCTCCTCTTTGTAGAAAGGTAATTCCGGATTGATTTCCGCATCCCATTCTTCGACAGGTTTCCCCACATATCGGCAATGCCGGTCGCCTTTGCCTATGCATTCGATTTCTTTAAAAATGACTTTCCTTCCTAAAAATTCGCTGCCGTATCCGCCGGCATAACCGATCAGGGTCGAGCAAACCGGCTCATGATGATAGCCGAAATACTCCAAATGCTGCTCCGCCTCGTAAGAATGGTGCCAATACCCTTCACTGTAAAATTCCCCGGTTTCGCGGTTTCCCCGAATCTCGATCGGAACGGCCAGTACGTTTCCTGTAACTCCGTGAATTTTCGGGCCCGCCAGAAGCCATTCCGTTTCCTCCTCCCATGCAAATACATCCTTGACGTACCTCGCATCGTTGGTTCCGCAATGCCACCCGTACCGGAGCAAAAAACCTTTCGCCCGATCCATGCCCAGAGCGGAAATCAGATCTTTACGCAAGGTACCTAAGGCATCGACCCCGACAAAAATGGTTCGCCGATCTTTAAAAAAAATTTTCCCCTCATTCGACTGAAATGATAGCAATTCGGCGGCAGATAAGTCGGTAGCCCTCATTGTTCTTTCTCCTTTCACCATTGGACCGGTTTTTGATTTGACTTTCTATCCTTCCGGGTGACCTGCTAAAAAACGATCGAAAGACGACTGTCAACAGTATGAATAAAGATTGGAGTATAGGAAATAATCGCAAGTAATTGAAAGCGTATACATTTTAAAGAATATCGGTACACCTAAGCTTTGGGGATACGATCTTACTCCACATCGCAGTTGCAACGAACGGACTTAAGCTTCCTGAGCAAGCGCAGGACAAGCAGCAGAAGGATGGCCGGGAAGCCTATTAATACTCCCGGCTCTGCAGCTCGCGCTTGGCCGAATCCTGGGTGAATACGCCCTCCGACGTGATGATTTTCATCGGCAGCTCCTTGCCCTCCTTATGATCCTTGACGGCTTTCATCAGCTGCGGGCCGAGCAGGGGGTTGCATTCTACGACGAAGTTCAGCTTTCCCGTAGCAAGCGCCTTGAGCGCCGTCTTGGTCGCATCGATCGATATGATCACGATGTCCTTGCCCGGCTGTAAGCCGAATCTCTCAATGGCCTGCATCGCACCAAGCGCCATATCGTCGTTATGGGCATACACAACCTGAATATCGCCGCCCCGCCGCTGCAGCGCCTCCGACATTAACGCTCGGCCCGACTCCAGCGTGAAATCACCCTTCAGCGATTCGATCAGCTGAAAGTTAAAGTCATTGCCGATAACCTCCTCGAAGCCTTGCTTGCGTCCTGCCGCGGGGTCGGAGCCCTCCGTCCCCTGCAGCTCGACGATCTGAACCTTTCGTCCCCGGCTTCCAAGCTCTTGCAAGAGCCATCGTGCCGCACGCCGGCCTTCCTCCACGAAATCCGAGCCGATGTAGGACGTCCATAAGGAATCGTCCTCTGTCTTGACTTCACGGTCCGACAAGATGACCGGGATGCCGGCCTGCTTCGCTTCTTGCAGCACCTGGTCCCAGCCCGTCTTCACGACCGGTGAGAACACGATGATATCGACGCGGGCCTGAATGAACTTACGGATCGCTTCCACCTGCTTCGCCTGACTCTGGTCGGCGTTCTCGTACAGCAGCTCGAACCCTTCCTCCTTCGCCGCGGCCATTACCGAATTCGTATGCGCGAGCCGCCAGCCGCTTTCCGTTCCGACCTGTGCAAAGCCGATCTTGAGCTGATGCCTCTCCTCCGTAAATGGCGAGGAAATCGCCGGATACGAGGCCAAGCGCTGCTCGAAGGCTGCGGCATTATCCGGGGTGATGCGATAGCTGCGTAAAATCACCTTCTTCGGAATACCCTTTTCCTTATTCAAAATATCGAGGGCATACCGGATCGCTTCGCCGCCCCCGGTCGGACTGGTGAACGTGCCGGACAAAATGCCGTTCTTGACAAGCGGCAATCCGCCGTTCTCGCTATTGACCCCGTCGACGCCGATAATTTTCACATCCTGCAGACCGCTCCGCTGCAGCGCCCGCGAAGCCCCAAGCGCCATGGCGTCGTTCTGCGCGAAAACAAGGTCGATGCGCGGACTGCGCATCAATACGGCTGACATTTCGTCCTCGGCACGGTCCCGCTGCCAGTCCGCGTACACCGTATGCAGCAAGCGAAGGTTATCCTGTCCGGCGAGCGCTTCACGGAAGCCCAAGCTGCGTTCTTCCACCGTGGGTGACCCTTGTACGCCTTGGATTTCTACAATGCTGCCGCCGCTCGGTCCGAGCAGCTGCTTCACGTATTCGCCCGCTTTGCTGCCGATCAAGCGGTTGTCGGTCCCGATGTATAGCGTATAATCGTAGCCGGTCACACCCCGCCCCAGCACAATGACTGGAATTTTGGCGTACACCTCCGCAATGGTCGGGGTCAGCAGAATCGGATCGTCCAAGGAAATGATCAGCAGATCGATCCCGTAGCCCATGAGCTTGTGCACATCGTCCGTTTGCTGCTTGCTGTCATTCGCGGCATCCGTGAAAATGACGCGCAGGTCGCTATGCCGGGCGACCTCACGCTTGATCTCCTCGTTCATGACGATCCGCCACGGCTCGATCAGATTCGGCTGCGAGACACCGACCAAGTATTGAACCTGATCCTTCGGCACCTTCTGCCCGCTCGTGCCGCGTATGGACGATATGAAGCTGACCATGAGTATAAATAAGGTGAAAACGATGAGCGCCAGTTTGGCCCTGCCGCTAGTCATGTACGACACCCTTTACGATAAGACATCGGCGATACGCCCGTTATTTTTTTGAACGCGTTGCTGAAGTAATGCTGGCTGTTGTAGCCAACCTTCTCCGCGATTTCGTACACTTTATAATTGGGATCGTTCATATACAGCATCGCCTTGCGAATACGAATCTCGGTTATATAATCAATAAATGAAAGGCCAACCTCTTTCTTAAGCAGCTTGCTCAAATACGTCGGACTGACGCGTACATGGTCGGCTACGTCCTGCAGCGTTAAATTCGGCTCGGCAAACGACTGATCGACGTATTTGCGGGCGAGCATGACGATCGGGGAAAAGTTGACCTTCATCCCGACCTCCCGCACCAGATCATGATAGATACGCTCCGCCGCCAAAACATCCGGCTCCAGCAGCCGGTCCGCGGCGACCACGATTTTCGATAGGATTTCCTCGATCTTACTTTGAATCGAACCGCATACCAGCATCCAATCATGATCCCGTTCGAGGGATGAGAGCACGACGACATGGCCCCTATCATCGGAGAAAACGATATGCTCGCCTAGCGCGGCGACAACCTCCTCGATAATGTTTTTCACGGCGAATTCGAGCAGATCCTTGTTCCAATCGCGTTTCACCGCGCCCACGTTCGTGCTCTGCAGCACTTTAAATACGGCCATGCGGTTCGCTCCGACCGGCAGCTTCAAATGCGCCATTGTACTTTGAATCTCAACCGGAGACAGCACGCCGGCCATCCACTTGCGCAGGAAGGTGTCGCGGATCAGATTGGAATTGCTTTGCAGCTGATGGTTCGCCCAATGGAACCGCTCGCTTTTCGTTTTGTTCTGATCGAGAACCCGCAGCGCCTTCTCCACAACTTCCCGCAGCGCCGCTTTCTCGACCGGCTTCAGGATGTAATCGAACACCTTCAGCTTAACGGCTTGCTGCGCGTATTTGAATTCGTCGTGTCCGGTAATCACGATCACGAGCGCCCCCTCGGAATCGAAGCGAAGCTGCTCGATAAAGGAGAGCCCATCCATAAACGGCATGCAGATATCGACAAATATAAGGTCGGGCTTCAAGGCTTGAGCCTTTTCCAAAGCATCGAGTCCGTCCTCCGCTTCCCCCGTCACTTCAATGCCAAGCTCCTCCCAAGGGAGCACCTGTCTGAGCCCTCTGCGAATTTTCGGCTCGTCATCCGCGATCATCAGCTTCCACATCAATAGGATCCCCCTCTTGCCTTTCAGCACGAATAGTTAAGCTTTCACGAACGGCAAATAGACATCGATGCACGTTCCCTTGCCATATTCGCTCTCCACCTGCACCCCGTAGGACGACCCATACGTAAGCCGAATTCGCTCATGAACGTTGAAAAGGCCGTACCCGCTCTTAAATTCCGGGTTTTCAGAGCCCTGAAGCCCCATTCGAACATACTCGATTTGCTCCGGCTTCATCCCGAGTCCGTCATCTTCAACGCGAAGCCGGATTTTATGCTGCTCCTTGACCGCTTCGATTCGAATCCGGCCGCTGCCCCGTTTCGTCTTGATGCCATGGTAGATCGCATTCTCAACCAGAGGCTGAAGGATCAGCTTCAGCACGCTGCAGCCCTCCAGCTCCTCGGCCACGCGAATCTCGTAGTTCAGCTTTCCTTCGTAACGCGCCATTTGAATGATCAGATAGCTCTCCACGTGCTTGAGCTCTTCGGACAACCGGATGATCTCATGCCCCTTGCTCAGCCCGATGCGGAACAAATTCGTCAGCGCACCGATGATCTCCACAATGTCGTCGGCCTTCCGGTCCTGCGCCATCCATTGAATCGTATCCAACGTGTTGTACAGAAAATGCGGCTTGATTTGCGCCTGCAAAATTTTAAGCTCGGCCTCCCGCTTCTCCTTCTGCTCCGTGTATACCATATGAATCAGGCGCTCAATTTCCTGCACCATCTTGTTGAAGCTGTGCCCGAGCTGCCCGATTTCATCGTTGGACCGGCTGCGGAAACGCAGATTCAATTCCCCCTCCTCCACCTTGCGCATCAAGCTTCGCAGCTTGCGTACCGGACTGATGATCGAGTTCGTGAAAAACCAAGAGGCGGCGAACGCCAACACCAGCGTCACCAGTACGACAAGCACCGTGTAAAACTGCAGTCGCGTAATGACGCTGCGCGACTCGTCGAGCGGGAATACACCCACGATTTTCCAGCCGATGTTCTGGAAGGGCGTATGCATGATCTGATAAGAACGCCCGTTGATCGTCTTAATCAGATCATTGGAAGCGCTTACCATCCATTCCGCCTTAATTCGGTAAACGACAGGATTGACCGATGAATACACAATCCCTCCTTGGCGGTCCGTCATATATATAAATCCGCTTTTGCCCAAAGAAACCGATTCAATGGTTTGTTGGATAATATTCAACTTCATGTCGATCAGCACGACCCCGAGCATGTTTCCCGTGAGCGGGTCTTTAATCGCTTTCACGAACGACAGCACTTGGTCGGCACTGTAGTTATGGTCCGCCTTGATATTCCGACCGATCGGCTTGCTGATCATATGCAGCTCGTCCGGCCGTTCCGCGGCTTCCCGATACCAAGCTTCGGATGTAAGCCGGTCCCGGGATATCGTTCCCAACCGGTTGCTGATCCACCCGCCCGCGCGGTTGACCAAGAGGATGCCGGCAATTTCCCCGTGGCGCTCCTCATATCGCCGCATCACTTCCCGAAGCGCCCATTCGTCACCCGTTTGTCCGGCGTAAAAGGACCTCACCTCACGGTCCTGGGCGATGTACTCGATGATGTTCTCCATTTCCGTGAAGTAAAAGCTGATGTTGTTCTTGACCTGACCCATCATCTGACTCGTATGCTCGTTCGTGCTTTCCTCGATGGAACGCTGATACATGGTGCTGCCGACCGCGCTTAAGGTCACGATAGAGATCAGAATAATAAGCACGAAATACAAAAGCAGCTTGAAGCGAATGCTGTTACGATACAAATGTTTGACGTTCATACCCTTGGTCGACGCGAACACGCACTCACCCGATTTCGTTTTACTCTATTATAACGCAGGCGAACGCTCCTGTTAATATCTGGAATAGCAAAATTGCAAAGGAGCCGGAGCCCCTTTGCAACCTGACCTGAAGCAGCTGCTTAGTATTTGCGGGTTGGAAGCGCGTCGATCGCTTTCTGGCCAAAGAAGACGCCTTCCTCCGATTTGATCCATTTCGGCGGCTGTGTGCCGGCCTTCAGATCGAGAATCGCTTTTTTCAACTGCGGCCCAAGCAGCGGGTTACATTCGACGGTGACGTTCAGCTTGCCTTCTTTGATCGCTTCGAAGGCCGCCTTGACGCCGTCGACGGACACGATGAAGATGTCTTTGCCTGGCTTCAAGCCGTATTCTTCAATCGCTTGGATGGCGCCGAGCGCCATATCGTCGTTGTGCGCATAAACGGCATGAATATTTTTGCCGTCGGATTTCAGGAACGCTTCCATCACCTCTTTGCCTTTGGCTCTTGTGAAATCGCCGGTTTGCGACTTGATGATTTTATAGTTCGGATTCGATTTAATGCCTTCCTCGAAGCCCTTCTTGCGGTCGTTCGCCGCACTAGCCCCCACCGTGCCCTGCAGCTCGACGATGTTTACCTTTTTGTCCGCACCCAGCTGCTCTATCATCGTCTTGGCCGCATTCTGGCCCTCCAGAATAAAGTCGGAGCCGATAAATGCCGTGTACAGGGACTCATCGTTCACCTTAACCGTGCGGTCCAGCAGGAATACCGGAATTTTGGCCGCCTTCGCTTCCTCCAGCACCGGCTCCCAGCCCGATTCGACGACCGGCGCCAGCGCGATGACATCGACCTTCTGGGCGATAAAGGAACGGATCGCCTTAATTTGGTTTTCCTGCTTCTGCTGCGCATCGGAGAACTTCAGCTCGAACTGCGCGTCGTTGCCGAACGTTTCTTTAATCGACTGCGTTTCCGCATCCCGCCAGCCGCTCTCCGCCCCGATCTGGGAGAAGCCGAGCACAATCTTCTTATCGGCCTTCGTTTCCGGCGCGGGCGCAGGCGCAGGAGCGGGCGCAGGCGCCGCTTTCGATTCCCCGCCGGACGATGAGCCACCTGTCGCCGAACCTCCCGAGCTCCCGCACGCCGTTAGCAGCATACCTGCCAGCGTCAGCGCCGTAACCAGTTGAAACGGTCTTTTCATCTTGAACAACATACTTGTGTTCCTCCCTTTGGTTGATCATGTTTACACCTTCACTATAAGATGTTTGGTAAGCGCTTGTATTTAGAATATAGCGTTATAATTTGCTAATTTCGGCACATTATAGTTATCGTCTGCTTAATGCGCAGCCCCTCCCGGCGACTCCACAGATGACCCGGCCGACTGCTTCGCATCGGCTCCCGGCCCAGGGGAAGTGTGCGTAATCGTCTTCCTGCGCTCGCGTCGAAGCAAGATCAAACGCTGGAGCAGGATAAACAAGAATAGCAGAAAGCCTACGGCGATTTTCGTCCACCAGGAGCTCAGCGTGCCTTGATACATGACGATCGTTTGAATGATGCCCGAGCACAAAACGCCGAGCACCGGTCCGATCAAATAGCCGAAGCCGCCGGTTAACAGAATGCCGCCGATGACGCATGCGGCGATCGCGTCCATCTCCATGCCCATCAAGTGCAGCGTATACCCCGACAGCATGTAGAACGTGAATACGATCCCCCCCAGAGCCGAACAGAAGCCGCTGAACGTGTACACCAGCACCGTGATGCGCGCGACCGGCAAGCCCATCAGCACAGCGGACTTCTCGTTGCCTCCGATCGCATACACCCCCCGGCCGAATTCGGTGTATTTGGACATGTATACCGCTATCACGACCATCGCAAGGGCAATCACTACGCTGACCGATATCGTATTGTCGCCGAAGACCGGAATTTTAAACCTGGAGATGGCTTTGTAGGTCGCATCGTTGATGACAAGGCTTTCCGTGCTGATCAAATAGCTGATACCGCGGGCCAGGAACATACCGGCGAGCGTCACGATCCATGGATGCAGCTGAAAGCGGTGGATGATATAGCCTTGCCCCGCACCGAAGAACGTTCCTAGCAGCAGCGATAGCGCCATGACCAAGTAGGCGTTCATGCCTTCCTGCAGCAGCGACGCGGACAATACGCTGACCAGCGCGACGACGGAGGCGACGGATAAATCGATGCCTCCCGCAATAATGACGAAGGCAAGTCCCGTGGCTACGATAATCAGATAGGCGTTGTCGATGAATAAATTGAAGAACACCTGCCAGGAGAAAAATCCGGTATACAAGAACGAGCCCGCTGCATAAAGCAGTGTAATGAGCAGCGTAGTCGTCAAAATGATGATATTGTTCTGATTGATCCTCACTTTGAGCTTCATGATTCGGCCACCGCCTGCTTCGTGCGGCTTTGGAACAGCTCGCGGAAGCGCTCCGACTGCAGCAGGCTGACGACGATGACGACGAACGCCTTCACGACGAGAATACGCTCAGGCGGAATCCCCATCGAGTAAATCGTCGTGCTTAAAGACTGGATGAACAGCGCCCCGACGACGGTGCCCGCCAAGTAAAATCGTCCTCCGCGCATCGAGGTTCCGCCGATCACGACAGCCAGAATCGCGTCCAGCTCAATCCACAGCCCCGCGTTGTTGGCGTCCGCGCTGCTGATATTGGAGCTGACCAGCAGCCCCGCGATGGCGGCGCATAAGCCGCATACCGCATAGACGAACAAGTAAATTTTGCGCGGCTCCACGCCCGCGTACTCACTGGATATTTTGTTCGTGCCCGTCGCTTCCAGGAACAGACCGAGGGCCGTACGTTTTTTCAACACATAAACAAGGCCGAACACGGCTGCGGCTACATAAACAGAGAACGGAAGACCGAACAGAAAGCCTTTGCCGATATACCCGTACGCCGCGTTGCTTGTGGTCAGCACCTGCCCTTCCGTGATCAGCTGGGCGATGCCCCGGCCGACCGTCATGAGAATGAGCGTGCCGACCATCGGCTGAATGCCGAACACCGACACGAGCATGCCGTTCCAAAGTCCGCACAGGATCCCGACGGCAAGCGCCGCAAGAATGGCTACCCAGAGCGGTGTCGACTCCAGCAGCGAAATGGAGACCGCCCCTGCAATCGCGAGTACGGAGCCGACCGAAATATCGATGCCCTCCTTGGCGATGACGAGCGTCATACCGATGGCGATAATCAGCGTCGGCGCCGCCCGGTTCAGGACGTCGATCAAGCTGCCGAACAGGTGACCGTCTTTTATTTCGATTTGAAAAAAGCCGGGTACAAAGATGAAATTGAACAGCAATATTGCCGTCAACGCCAGCACCGGCCAAAATATTTTCATTCGTGTGAAGTTAAGCGCCCGTTGTTTTATAAGCGACATTCGGCTCGGCTCCTTCCGCAATCATTCGCATGATGTTTGATTCGTTCATCGCATCCCCGGCTACTTCGCCAATTTGCACCCGGTCCCGCAGCACCACGATCCGGTCGCAGCATTCGATCATCTCCTGGAGCTCGGAGGAAATGATCAGGATCGACAGACCGCCGGAGGCCAGTTCAAGGATCAGCTTGCGAATCTCTCCCTTGGAGCCGACATCGATCCCGCGTGTCGGTTCGTCCAGAATAAGCAGCTTGGGCTGGGTCGCCAGCCATCTGGCCAGAATGACCTTTTGCTGGTTGCCTCCGCTTAGATTGTCGATGCGCTGTTCCATGCCAGGGGTTTTGATGCGCAGCAGATCGATAAAGTGCTGGGCGAGCTCCTGCTGCTTCTTCAGCGGGATGTGACGGAACAAGCCCAGCTTCGCCTGCAGGGCAAGCACGATATTTTCGCGGATCGTCAGCTCGCCCACAATGCCTGCCACCTTGCGATCCTCCGGACAAAACCCGAGCCCCTGGCGGATTGCCTGCTTCGGATAGATCGAACGGAACGTTTCCTCCCCGATCACCAGCACCCCGTCGTCGGCCTGATCGATGCCGAAAATCAGCTTGGCGATTTCCGTCCGGCCGGAGCCGAGAAGACCCGCCAGGCCGACAACCTCGCCCTTCTTCACCGAGAGGCTGACCGGCTGGATGGAGCCAACGCGGCTTAAGCCTTTCGTCGAGACGATCGCCTCGGAGGATAAGCTTGGGGTCATTTTCCGCTGGCGCTCCTCTTCCTTCCACTCCCGGCCGATCATTTTGGAAACGAGACTGCTCTTGGGCAGCTCTTTCGTGGGGTATTCGCCAACAAGCGCCCCGTTGCGCAGAATCGTGATGCGGTCCGTCACCTCGTACACCTGATCTAGAAAGTGCGTGACAAATACGATGCCAAGTCCATCTTCGCGAAGCTTCCGCATGACCGCGAACAGCTGCGCCACCTCTTTGTTATCCAGGCTCGAGGTCGGCTCATCCAGAATAAGCACGCCGCTCGACATATCGACGGCGCGTGCGATCGCCACCATCTGCTGAATGGCCACGGAGTATTCAGACAAGGGCTGTCTGACGTCGATGTTCAGGTTGAGCCGCTGGAGCCGGATCTCGCTCTGCTCGTTGATCCGCTTCCAGTCAATGCCCCCTCTTTTCCTCGGCACCCGCCCGATAAACAAGTTTTCCGCCACCGATAAATTGGGACACAGATTAATTTCCTGATACACCGTACTGATGCCGATGCTCTGCGCCTCCTGCGGCGACCGGACGATCACCGGCTTTCCCTCCAGCCACACCTGTCCCGCATCCATGGTATAGACGCCGGTCAGCACTTTAATCAGTGTCGATTTTCCTGCGCCGTTCTCGCCCATCAGCGCATGAATTTCACCCCGATGTAACGTAAAATTCACATCACTCAGCGCTTTAACCCCGGGAAAGGACTTGCTGACGCCTTCCATTTTCAACAATAGATTGTCACTCATTAGGTGAGCACCTTCCTTCCCATCATCGGTATTCCTGCTTGCGTTTATGGAGAGTATCAAACTCCCGGAAGCTCAGCTTAACTTTCATTTTAAGTTCAAGGCTGCCAGGTGTATTTAGACGGAAAGGTTATTTTTTACAAATTTCCGTTCTATTTCGCATACAGCGCGAACGCCAAACAGGCTTCCGCAAAGATTGCTTACGGAAGCCTGTTCGGTATAAACCTGCTTGATGGCTTATTGCAGCACGGATCTGGCCACAGTGGTCAGATCTTGAATATCGACCTTGCCGTCCTGATTCAGATCAGCTGTCGCGGACCAGCCGCTGTCCCCCTGTTGCTTGCCGTAATGGCTCGCTATGATGGCCAAATCGCCGATCGAAATGCTGCCGTTTCCGTTCAGATCGGCGTTGATTTTACGTCCTTCAAACGCCAGCATAGCCGTTGTCAGCGCGTTTAAGGCTTCCGTAATTTGCTGCTGCGTCGCCTCCGCGTCGTTCGCTACGATTGCCGCTTGCGCAATAATCACCTGCATCGCCGCCCTGGAGCCCGGCAAATAATAGCCGTGCCGCAGGTCTTCCACGGCCGCATCCACTTTGGCCTGCGCAGCTGCGATCGCTTCGTTCAAATCCGATTTATCCGGCGCTTCCGCCGTGACTTGAAGCTGATGGGTTGTGCCGGGAATCGTCGTCTCCACTCCGGTTCTGTCCGCAATCGCGATACCGCTCAGCTGAATGGAGGTGTAGGCGCTGCCCGGTGCAGCCGTCGGCTTCGCCTTAAACGAGAGCTTCAGCCAAGCGCCGTTCGCCTCCGCTCCGCCGCCAAGGCTGGCGCCGACCATGCGCACCTTACCCGGCTCCAGCTCGCGCTTCTCCAGCAGGCTGAAGCCGTCCTTTACCGATACGGCGTCCGTTAGCTCCAGCTTAGACGGGTCAAAGCCGACCGTAACATCTTGAGCATAGACGCTGCCGTACACGTTTCCAGCCACATCGCTTAAGCTGTACGTCAGGTCAAAGGACTGCCCGGACCCTACAACCGCCGGCCCCGTAAGCGAGGCCTTAGGCTGCGCTTGAACCGGAGCTCCGACCGAGAAGTAGTCGAAGTCGGCCGTCATGGAGGTGTTGTCCCCGGCCGACAGGCCGTAAAACCCGATTTGAAGATTCGTCAAATCGGCCTGCACCGGATCAGCCGCCGGCGCCCATGCCGCCCCGTCCCAGTAGTGCGTCGTGTACACGTTGCCGGTCTTTTTGATTTGCAGGTAGACGGTATCGGTACCCGGATGCTTCGCCATATTCGTCGCTTTGGTGTATACCGCATTCCGCTCGACCGCCGTTTCCAGCGATTTGCCCGTACTGCCGACAGTATCCCATACATGGCCCAGCCTCACATAGTTGTCCTCGTTCTGCCAAATGATTAAACCGGCCTGCTGATGATTTTTGGCGACAGGCGCCGTGACCTTCGTCGTTATGGCGAAATCGCCCTCCGGGGCTTTGCGCAGAAATACGTTTTTCAGCGAGTTAGAGGTTTGATGGCTATCCCCCGACAAGGTTTGCAGCCGCAAGCTGCCCGGTTTGGCCGTCAAGCTCCAGCGGGCCGCATCCTCCCGGTAAATGGACCAAGCCGGATCCAGCGTACCGGTCGCAAACGAGTCTGTAACGGCGCCCTGCGGAATCGGATCATTCACGCTTACGACGAGCTGCCATTTAGCCGCCTTCAACGCATTCATCGCATGAATCCAGTCATTGGCCGTCGAGCTGCCGTTCATGCTCACGGCCTTCGCAGCGTCAACTGTGGAACGATAGGCGGCGATTGCCTCCTGCGGATATTGGCCGGCGCCATCACCAGCCTGGAGGCGGCTTAATAGCTGCTCCGCCAGCTGGAGCTCATCGATCAGGTCCTCCCTCGTCACGCCGCCGATCAGCTCGCGGTGCGCTTTGGCGATCCGGTTGAAATCCAGCTTCTCGACCTTGCGATCATACGACAGAAGTCCGTTTATCTCGTATTCAACATCTGTGATTTGCGTATAGATAGCGGCACTTAAGCCAGGGCTTTGCTTCAGCTGCTTCAATCGGTCGATGAACTGCACATATTTGTCGGTCAGCTCCTGCTTGCTGTTCATCAGCTGGTACGAGAACACGAGCGGGCTCCACTCATGGCCCGGTACATGCAGGCCGAGTCCGCCGTACTCGCCCAGCACCGCAGCGCGCGTCTGGGTTGGAGTCGGCGAGGTCGGCGCCGGATACGCATGCGCATCGATCAAATCGCCTGCGCCGGAATCCTGCCAGCCGCTGGTATTGTTGATGAGACGCGTCGAATCGAGTCCCTTCACGTAATTGGCCGCGTCTCTTGTTTGCTGTCCGCCCCAGTCGAATTGGCCCCAGCCTTCGTTAAAGACGGTCCAAACGACAATAGACGGTGCGCTGCGGAGCTGATCGACCATCTCCTTGTACTCCTTCAGCCACTGGGTCTTGGTCGCTGGCGTAATGTCGGAACCCCGGTTGCCCTGACGGTCCTCCAGGCTTGGCATATCCTGCCAGACCAGCACACCGAGCTTATCGGCCCAGTAATACCAACGGGCGGGCTCGACCTTGATATGCTTGCGGACCATGTTCATCCCGACCCGCTTGACGGTTTGCAGATCGAACTTCAGCGCCTCATCCGTCGGTGCCGTATACAAGCCGTCCGGATAATAGCCCTGATCCAGCGGTCCCATCTGGAACACAAATTTACCGTTCAGGAGCGGACGCAGCACCCCATCCTCCATCCCGAGCTTGATTTCCCGCATGCCGAAATAGCTGGTTACCTCATCCGCGACCTGCTCCCCGTTCTTCAGGCGCACGGTCAAATCATACAGGAACGGATCGTCCGGCGACCACAGCCTTGGGTTCGGCACGGGCAGCTGCAGCGTCTCGCCTGCCGCTCCGGTCACACGGCCGACGATCTCTCCGCCAACCTTGGCGACGGCTTCGACCGTAAGACCCGGGGCCCCTTGGACGGCCGGCGTCAGCTTCAGCGCTTGGCTCTGCAAATCCGGCGTCATATCCAGCTTCTCGATATGTGCGTTTGCTACCGGCTCCAGCCAGACGGTTTGCCAAATGCCGGACACCGACGTATACCAGATGCCGCCCAGCTTTTTAACCGTTTGCTTACCGACCGCCTGATCCTCGCCCATATCGGTTTGATCCAGCACATGTACGATCAGCTCGTTCGATCCGCTCACCAATGCATCCGTAATATCGAAGCTGAACGACGTGTAGCCGCCCTTGTGACTGCCGATAAGCTTGCCGTTGACATACACCGTGGCCAAATAGTCCACCGCGCCGAAATTGAGGTTCACGCGCTGCCCGCTCCAGCTGTCCGGAACGGTAAACGACCGTTTGTACCACATCCGGTCCTCCACCCGGTTAATCCCGGACAATACCGATTCTGCTGCAAAAGGCACGAGGATTTTTTCCCCCAGCGTCCTGCCTGTCGGAACGGCATCGTCTTCCTTCGCCGCTTCGAACTCCCATTCCCCGTTCAAATTGGCCCACTGCCCGCGGACCAGCTGCGGTCGCGGATAGTCCGGCAGCACGTTCTCCGGGTTCACTTCGGCCGCCCAAGGGGTCGTAATTTGATACGTCGAGCGGTTTTTCAGCTGGACATCGAAGGCCGCGACGGCTGCGCCGTCCCGGGTGTTCAGCCCGCCCTTTCCGTCGTAGCCTGCACGTACAAGCCAGACGTCCTTCGAGTAAATCGGATAGGCAAAGCTCAGCATGATGACATGCGGTTCGCCGGGCTTAAGCGATGCCGAAGCGATCGGCCAATCGACGCCCACCACCTGAATGCGAAGATGCTCCGTCAATCCGGCCGGCAGCTCTTGGAGCGGCTCGCTCAGCACGACCTCGGCTGTAGAGCCGTCCGTTGCTACCGTCCCGCCATAATCGAAGCCGGCCGGCGGATAGAAGGCTTGGGTCGGGACGGCCTGCTTCGGCACACGGGGACTGGACCATCGCAGATGGAGGTTGGAGCCGCCGTTATTCTCGAAGTATTCGAGCTTGAATTCATGCTTCTGCCCGGCGGTTAGCGCTAGGGGAGCGCCGGTTTGCTCCTTATCCCAATCGTCGACCCAGTGATCGATCACCAGCTTGTTGTCAATCCACAACCGGAAGCCGTTATCCCCGATGATCGAAAAGGTATAGTTCTCTGTCGTTTCCGGCTGTATAAAGCCGGTCCATCGGACACTGACGCGATCGTTTCGACCCGTTAGCGCACTGAACACCCCCTCAAGGCTGCCGAAGTCGATGTTCGGGTCGATGATCGTTGATTTCAGCTCGCCGAACGTAAAGTTAGGGGCTCCGGAATTCAGGTAATATTCGGCTTTCAGACCGTGCGTTTCCTCGGGTGCAGTCACGCTCTCGGCGGCTAGCGCCCGGCCGGGCACCCGCAAACTGGTCAAAGTAAACACGAGCACCCAGACGGCAATGAAACCTACACGCAGCGTTTTTTTCCACTTCATGATTGTGAACGACCTCCGATTCATAGAAATGGTCAAGACTTTTTGATTGCGCTTACAACACGTAAAGCCTCCCTTCTTTCTGAATTGAATGCTGCCCCCCTCTTATTGTAGAAAACGGGCCGGACAAAGTATTTACAATATCCTGTTCTTTTTTTGTAATTTTATGATCTGTATAGAAACGATCCCCAACCGCTCCAAGCAATCGGGGATCTTTCCTTCTCTTTCAGGGCACAGTTACTTCTTCAGCAAATTCAGGATGGCCTGCGCCGTCTCCGCACGTACGGCATCTGCTCCAGGATCGAACTGCATCGCCCCCTTGCCCTTCATCAGACCAAGCGCAATCGCCTCGCTCACCTCCGCCTGAGCCCAGCGCGATACCTCCGAACCGTCCGTAAACGTCAGAAGCCCGCCGCCGCCGGCCCCTGTCGCCTGACCGCCGTTCTGCTTATACGCTCTAACCAGCAAGGCTGCCATCTGCTCCCGGGTTATCGGGGCATCCGGCGCAAATTCGTTCAAGGAGACGCCCTGCACGATGCCCGCCTGATAGGCGGCCGTCACGTCGCTTGCGTACCAAGCGCTTGCCGCGATATCCGTGAAAGGCGACGGCGCAGCACTTGGCGCCAGTTCCAGACTGCGGACAAGCATGGCGGCAAACTCCGCCCGGGTCGTCTTGCCGTTCGGCTTGAACTCGGTTTCCGTTACGCCGTTCACTACATGCCGGGCAGACAGCACCTTCAAGGTGCGGTAGGCCCAATGCTCAGCGGGTACGTCCGCATAGGTCTTGTCGAGTTCCAGCAGCGCATAGCGGCTTAAATGCTCCAGCGTTACCGTCATTTGTCCGGAAGCGGGTTCAAGAGTGCCGCCTACATACGCCCATGCCTTCGTCGCTTCGTTGAAATAGTACACGCCGAGAAGCGATTCGTCCACCGTCGACGCGTCGTAAGTGAACGTGAGCTGAATGCCGCCTGAGACGATTCCTGCGTCAAACGCCTGACCGTCTGCCGACCGCAGCGTGACCTGCAGGTCATACACCACGCCGGCTATCTTGATCTTGGCTCCGGCTCCCGCAGTCGGTGCAGGAGCCGCCAGCCCCGTTACCGGAACCATCTTCACCTCCACGGTCGCCCCCTTCAAATCGTTCGCTCGGGCAGCCAAGGCAGCCAGCAGCTCCGGCTTCACCTTCATAGCAAGCTGTCCCGCTTGAACCTCCAACTCATGTCCGGATACCTTGTCAAAAGGAACGATAGCCGTCGATGCGCTCTCCGGCAGCCTTACGGACGCTTTGCCGTCCTTGACCTCCACCTCCGTTAGCGCGGCGGCATTCGGCTGTTGTCCGGCATTGCCTCCGCTGCTGCCGCCGCCGGTATCGCCTCCCCCCGTTGGGTCGCCGTCGGTTTCACCGCTGCCCGAAACCGATGCGCGTACCTCAAGTTCAGGCGACGCGGTGACCGCCGGCGCCTTGGAATCGGCCGGTATCAGCTTTACGCGCCCCAGCGTCACCGTCGCCTGTCCCGCTGATTTCGCCTTAAAGATGACCGTGCCGAGCGTGGCCTGCCCGCTTTGTCCTGAAGCGTCTCCGGTTTTGGTAAAGCCGAACAAAATATCGCCTTGGGCGAGCTTCTCATCGATCAGCCTTGGCGGACTGACGTTCGGATCCGGCGTAATGCTGAACCCTCCGGTTATTCCTGTGGACATCCCGATATATTCAAGCCGGCTCGTATCGAAATGCAGCTCCAAATCATAACCGTACAAATCGACCAGCTGTTCCCCCGTTATCGTAACGCGGAGCTCCTGACCGATGTTCAGGCTTGTGCGCGAAGCCGTCAATTCATAGGCCGGGCTGCCCGCCGCCGCTCCTCCCGGCGTGATCCAAACGGCTGCGCATAGACTAAGAGCGGTCGTTACCGCTGCCCACTTTCGACGCATACTCATGAACTGCTTCACCCTTTCTTCTCGTCTTAAATCGATCTTGCCACAATCGCAAGGTCTTCCATGTCCACCTTGCCGTCTTGGTTGACGTCGGCCTTAGCCGCATTCGCATCCCAGTCCGCCTCTTTCGATTGCTTCCCGTATGAACGGGCCGCCATCGCCAGGTCGCCTATGGTAACTCCGGCTGAGCCGTTCAGGTTGGCATTGATCCGCTTGGCCTCGAAGCGCTGTACGGCCTCCGTCAAGGCTTCGTAAGCGTTCTTCACCTGCTCCCCGGTTGCCTCCGCATCGGCCGCTACCAGACGGGCCTGCTCGATGGAGCTTTGGAGAGCCGCCTTCGCACCGGCGATGTAATACCCGTGCCGGTTATCCTCTGCCGCTGCATCGTGCTTGGTCTGTGCGTCGGCCGCCGCCTGCTGAAGAGCCGTTCTGTCAACGTCCGTGCCGACAGCAGCCCTTGAAGCAAGAGCGATGTAATCCAGCTCGTAAAAGCCTGCGTCCGCAGCCGTTCCCCGCATAAATTTGATGCTGTTGATCCCTTCCTGAAGCTCGACCTGAACGCTGGTCGCCATAAACCGGCCCCAGCCGATCGTCCCCGTCAAATCCACGTGTTGCTCCTGCCCGTCATTCACGATGATGCGGGCCGTTGCGGGACGATAATTCCCTGTATTCTGCGCATACCACACATACAGCCTGTATACACCGCTCTTCGGTGCGACAACCTCATTGAAATTGACATAGCTGTCGGGAAAATCGATATGGCCGACATAGCTCGAGGCGGATGCGTAACTGTTGTTCGTATTCACCTTGGCATTGTGGATCTGTGCTTGCTCCGCCTCGTATTTGGCCGGCGAGACGTTCTCGTCCCCGGTCACCTCCGGGAAGTAAGTCACGCGCAGATTTTCCGATCCGAACGGAACGAGCGTCAGGTTGACCGTGGGCTCCGCGGAATAAACCGGCCCTACCGGCGGCTCTGCCGCCGACACGCCGTTCGGGGCCTTGCCCCAGGTCGGGATCAGCTTGCCTTTGGCAACCAGCTTCACGGGCGTCTTCGCCTGCTCGAACGGATTGTCCGGCATCTCCGAGGTGACGACCTGAATCGATGCCTCCGGATGAGCCCGATCGATCAGCAGTCCGTAATTCCACGGATTGTCTGCCGTGATGTTGTACTGCTTAAAGCCGGGCTCCGTCACCTGAGGCGCCGGATTCGATTGCTCGGTCCACTTCTCGTCGATTTTCAACGAATAGACGAGCGGCCCGCGTTCGATGCCGACCGAATTATTCACCCACGTAGACATCCGAAGCTTCATCGGCAGCGTCAGCTCCACCGTATCGCCCTGGCTCCACGTCCGTTCAATCGTATAGTAGCCGCCGGATGTAACCGCCGGCTGCGGTTCGCCGTTCACCTTGACTGCCGCCCCGTCCGTCCAGGCCGGTATGCGCAGCTTGAGCGGAAAGGCTACACTGGCCGAAGCCTGCTCCACGGTAAACCGAAGCTGGTCCTCGAACGGATAATTCGTGGCCTCCCGAATCGTCACATCCGCTCCTTTGATTTTCGCCGATACCCGGCTCGGACCGTATGCAATCACGCCAAGTCCCCCGTCACTCGTTGCCGCCCACATATCTTTGACAAAATAAGGCCAGCCCATATGTAAATTGAAGCGGCAGCACGGAAAGCCGGAAAACGGCGACTGCACGGTGCCATTGTCGTAATTCTGCTTAAAGCCGTGGTCCGTATTCCGGCTCTGAATCTGATTCGGAAGCGAGTAATATTGATGTGTCTTGATGTCCTTGCTCATCGCGCCGGGAAGTGAGTTGAAGGTCAGCTTTTCAAGTGCGTCTCCTACGGACGCTTCGCCCGTGATCATCGCCGTCACCGCATCGCTGTGAATGCGCTCCACGATCGCGCAGAGCTCGACGCCCTGCGTCGATGCCAGACCCGAGAGCATCTCGGTGCCTGCGTTGATCCCGGTGATTTGATTGTGCGAGCGATTCAGATTTGCGACGCCGGCATCATAGGCGTTCTTATCCGCATCGTTTTTCGAAAGCTGGTAGTAAATCGCCGGCGTTTTGATCGATTGATTCACGTTTACGGTATGCTGCGTATAGAAATTGTCCGGGTTCGTCCGGGCCGGTTCCAAAAATTTGTTGTTCGTCAACAGATCCGTCACATCGAACCCTTGCGCGTTCAGCTTCTCCGCCAGCTGCAGCAATGACGCATCCCCCGTCCGGTTGTAAAGCCAGAGCACCACGTTCATGTTGTCGCCATTGCGTATTTTCCCCCAATCGAACAGCGGCTGCTGATCCAGATTCGCGAGCTGATAGTGAAAATACTTGGTGAGAAAATCGGTCACCCGCGCATCGCCGGTCGCTTCGTAATAGTCCTTCAGCACATAGATAGCAACCATCCGCGGCCACCAGTCATTGTCGCTCTTCGGTCCGAAATTACCGTCCGCGCGCTGGCTCTGCAGCATCCAGTTGACCCATTTTTGCGATTTGGCGATCAGCCCGGGATCGTTTAACGTATAAGCGAGCGCTACCAGGCCCTTCACATAATACACGGGCCGCTCCCAGTTCGTATCGGGCGCCGTGCCTCCCAGCCATTCGGTGTTGCTGCCGAGCTCCGCATACAAATCCTCCGCGTAGCCGGTAGCTCCGTCCTTCATCAGCTCAAGCTGCTTCAGCAGCCAGCCTTCGGCCTTCACGGAGCCGAGCGGCAGCGAAACGAAGGGCGTTTGTACGAGCGGCGCTTTATTGGCTACCGGCTCCTTGAACGCTTCAACCGGAACGGCGTATTCGCTGGCGATGAAATGATCGAACACCGGCTGTCCACGCTCGACGCGGTAGCCGATTCCGCCGGACTTTAAACGCTGCGGGCTGTCATCCGTCACCGTAATCAAGGGCTTGTGCATATCCTCTACATACACCTGGATCTGATCACCGTACGTCGCAACCTTCAGCTGATACAACCGGTTCGGATCGACCTGTTCCAGCGCCTTCACCGTTTGCAGCACCGTACGGTCGCCGTTCATTCGCTCCAACGTCACATTTCCGTCGGCGCTTAATCCGGCATAATAGCCGTGAACGTTAGAGGATCCGGGCCCGGCACCGGCCACGCGGAAGAGCAGGCCGGCATTCGCATCCGCAGCAGCAAGCTTCAGCTCCGTTTCCACGGTGGCGTCGCCGAAGTCCGCGTCCTTGGCCAGCAGCTTCGCACCAGCGCCTCCGGCTTGCACAGTAACGCCTCCCGCTTGCAGGCCCCAAACGCCGTCGATCACCTTCCATTTCTCAAGCCCGGAGACTGACGGAGGATCCTCGAACGTATCCTCGAACGCCAAGCTTTCGTCTTGTTGCTTGATCCTCAGATTGTCGTAAATCGCCTCGGATTGATAGATCCGGACGCCGATTTTCCCCGATGCGTAGCTGTTATCGGTATGCTCCAGCACAAGGGCGTCATTCACATAAAAGCGAATGAGCGGGCCTGCAGCCGTCACTTTAAAACGATAGGTTACGTTCGGGTTCACCGTGATGGAAGAGCGCTTTAACTCCGTCCAGTTGTTATTCATCCGGCCGAGAAACACGCTGCCCGTGCCGCCGGCGCTGATTCCCGCATAATAGCCCTTCACATTGTCGGCTCCTGAAGAGGCGTCGGCGACCCGAAACAAAAGGCCGGCGTCCCCGTTACGATTGGCAAGGCTGATCTCCGTTTCGACCGTGAAATCCTGCAGCTCCGCGCTCTTGGCCAAAGCCTTGTAGCCCCGGCCTGCAGGCACGGTCAGCTTGCCGGATGAGATGGCCCACGAACCCTCGATGATCTCCCAATTGTCATTGATGTAGCTTTGATCAAAATGATCCTCTATAAAGCCGGTCGCTTTCGCAGCCGCTTCGAGATGAACCGCCGGCAGAAGCAGGCTGACATACAGTGTTAGGATCAGAAGCGCCGCGATTCTTGCCTGAAACCTCATGTGTCCTCATTCCTCCCCATTATTCGCTCGACAAGCGCTCCAGCTTCTGCTCGAACTCTATCGGATCGGCCATATGGAACGTATCGGCGATATAACCGTCTTTATCGATCAGAAATGTCGTCGGCAGTGCATGAAGCTCGTATAAATAAGCCGCACGCTTATTCTCGTCCATCAGCGTCGGATAGGCTAAGCCGTTCATCCGCATGAATGCCGAGATGCGCTCGGGGTTCTTTTCTTCCGTCGAGACGTTGATTCCGTAAAAGTCCACATGATCCTTGTACTGCTCATGCAGCCGCTTCAACGTGGGAGCCTCCACCGCGCACGCCTCGCACCAGCTGGCCCAAAAATGGATCAGCACCGGCCGGTTCCTAGATCCGCCGATCGTTACCGTTTCGCCCTCCAACGTCTTCAATGTAAAAGAAGGCGCTTGGACGCCGGAATGCCTACGCTGTGAAGCCGTCTTCGGCGCCTCAGCCGTCATCAAGATTTGCTCCATCGCTTTGGCATCGATCTTGCGGGCGGGATCGAAGCCAGTCGGCTCCGTCAGTTTAAGGTTCTGCACCAAGGTGAAGCCGGTGATCAACAGCGCCAGCACCAGCAGAATCGGCAGCCCTATTCGTTTCATAACCGGTCGTCACTCCTTCCGAGGCTTCTGCCATTTGCGAAGAAACGCCCCGCAGGTGCAGCCGCCGGGCGTCTCTTCGCTTCATTCCTAATCCAGCATAGCTCTGGCTACAATCACCAGATCCTCAATGTCCACCTTGCCGCTGTAGTTCACATCCGCTTTCATCGCTTGCTCATCCCATCCGGGCTGACCGGATTGCTTGCCGTAGGACGCCGCCGTTAAAGCCAGATCTCCGACGGTAATCCCGCCTGAGCCGTTCAGATTGGCATCGATTCTCTTCGACTCGAAAGCGGCCAGCGCCTCCGATACGGTCCGCAGCGCCTCGGTTATCTGCTGCGGCGTAGCTTCCGCGTTCACCGCCGTTGCAGCCGCATGGTCGATGGCAGCCTGGAGCGTCGCCTTGGAGCCCGGTACATAAGCGCCATGGCGATTGTCTTCCCATGCGCCGTCATGCTTCGCTTGTGCGGTTGCGATCGCCTGAACCAGCGCTTCCTTGCTTGCCGCCTTCGCCGTAATTTGCAGACTGTGCGAGGCGCCCTTCGCCATCAGCTCGGCGCCTGCTTCATTCGCAATGGCAATGCCGCTTACCGAAACGACGGTCTGCACCGCTTCCGCGACAGGCAGCGCCTGGAACGTCAGTTTGAGCCAGTCGCCGTTCGCCGGGAGTCCGGCGCCGAGCGCCGCCGCCAAGATGCGGACCTTGCCCGGTGCAAGCAGCCTCTTCTCTACGATCGCTATGCCTTCACGCAAAGCTGCGGCATCCTTAAGCTCAACCTGGCTCGGATCGAAGCTTACGGTCACATCAAGCGCATTGATATGCTCGAAGTCAACCGTCGTCACCGCGCTTAGACCGAAGGTCAGGTCGAAGGCCATGCCCCCTGCCGTAGACGCTGCGCCTGCCAACACGGACTGTGCTTTGGCATGGGAAGGCACCGGCTGCGGTGTAATTGTCGGTCCCCAGACCTCCAAAGCGTCGATTCCTCCCGGCTGCGGCACAAAATGCACACGGTCGATCGCCAGCTTTCTCGGCTCGGTCGTACCGGCCTTGTAGTGCGTGTGGTACACCATGAACAGCTCCGAGCCGTCCGGAGAGCCGATGAATGAATGATGTCCCGCTCCCGGCACGATGGCGTTCGATTTCATGATGGGATTGTACGCGTACTTGGTCCAAGGGCCTGTAGGCGTCGGCGCTGTCGCATAGCCTACCCCATAATCCGGACTCTCGAAATGGTTGCCGGAATAGGTCAAGTAGTACAGCCCGTTATGCTTCAGGACAAAAGGTCCTTCGTTGATGTTCGCCACCGGTGCCTTCTGGCTCAACTCCCACGTCTGTGTAGCGCGGAATACGAACCTCAACGTATCTTCCTTGATGCTCTTCATATCGTCGTTCAGCTCGGCAACCCAGATCTCGTTGCCGTTATTGAAGCGGACAAAGTACATATAACATTTGCCGTCATCGTCGGTGAAGATGTGCGCGTCGATTTCCGGCGTATTCAGATGCAGCGGCTGCTGGACCTCCTGCACGAACGGCCCGAGCGGCGAAGTGCTGGTGGCGACCGCAAGCCGTTCCTGAACCGCATAGTACATATAGAAGATGCCGTCCTTCTCGACGACCTCCGGCGCCCAGAATTGTTTATCGCCCCATGAATGGTCCTTATGCAGCGCCCAGCCGTCATGCGCCGTCCAATTCACGAGATCCGGGGAAGAATACACCTTGATTCCGTTAGGCATGTTCGGCCAATCGGCCGTATTCGTTCCGTACAAATAGTACATGCCATCATGCTTCAGGATAAACGGATCGGCGACGCCCGGAAGCACGGCATTCGTGTAGGTCGGACCTGCCGGAAGCCCGCTTTCGTCGATCGAGGTTACCCTTACATTGTCAAAGTCCGCATCCGCATTCCAGGTGCGGAAGCCGATCCGGCCTGTGGCCAAATGGGAAGCTTCCAACAGATCGAACTTCGGATACCCGTTTACGTTCAGCGGATTGTCATTGACATAAATCTGGAGATGATCCTCCCGTGCGATCACCTTCAGATGCACCCATTCATCGGCTGCGACCGGAAGCTTCCTGGACGCAAGCTCCGTCCATGTTCCTCCCGAGTTCGAGCCCAGGACCACAGATTGATTGGCTGCGCTGATCCCAAGGTAGTAGCCCTCGTACGCATCCGCTCCAATCTCTGCACTAGTTGCCCGGAAAAGAAGCCCTGCTTCATTCCCGCCGGCGATATGCACATCCGCCTCCAGCATGAAGTCCGTAAAGCTCTGTCCGTCAAACAGCGCCTTATGACCGGCTCCGGCCTTCACGGAAAGCCGCCCTTCGGCCGCCGTCCATACCCCGCCGTAAGTCGACCAGCCGTCAGCGGCATTGTCAGTGAAATCATCCGTAAACAGCACGCCCGATGGCAGAGCGGTATCTTCAACGGTCACCACCGCTTGATCCCAGAAGTCTCCATTCACCGATGCCGCCTTGATTACCGTACGGCCCGGTGCCTTCGCTTCAACCCAACCGCTGCTCGTAACGGCCGCGATCGACGGATTCGACGAGCTCCAGTGAAGCTCCTTCCCGCTGGCGCCGAGATTCGTCAGCTGCACGTTCCCGCCCGGCCGCAGCGTTACCTTTTTCGGATCGAGCTTCACCCCGCCTTGAATGGCCCGGATCGCGAAATAATCGAATTTGGCATCGATGCGATCATTTGTCGCGACAATATTGTTGGCGAACAAACCAACCTTAATATCGGTCAGAGTTGCGGTTACCGGATCGGCGGCTTGAAGCCATTCATACCCGTTCCAATAATACGTCGTATACACATTGCCCAGCTTTCTGATTTTCAGGGTAATCGTGTCGCCGCCGGGATGTGCAGCGGGATTGCCCGGCTTCTTGTAGCTGCGTCCGATCTCATAGGCCGTTTCGATGGTTGCTCCGTTCACCCAGACATGGGCCAGCTTCACGAAATGATCGGCATCCTGCCAGATAAACAGTCCGCCCTGCTGATGATTTTTGGCGATCGGCGCCGTGACCTTCGTTACGATTTCGAAATCGCCGCTTCCCGGATTGCGCAGGAACACGTTGTTTTGACTGTTATTGTCCTGATATACATCGGTCGGCGTCGTATGAATGGTCAGCGCTCCCGGATTTTGCGTCAAGCTCCAGTCGCCCGGGCTTTCTTGGAAAATCGACCATTCACCGCTCAGCGCGGCGTTGTCAAACGAGTCCACCTGAAAGCCGGTCAGATCAGGCTCGCTCGGCAAGCCCCGTACGGTAACTACGGCCTCCGTGAACAGAGCCGGATTTCCGGCGCTTGCCACCTTCACGGCAGCCGTTCCCGGCTTCAGACCTTTAATGAACAAGGTCGTGCTGCCGGTAGCCGAATCGACTACGGATTCCGTGACTAACGCCACCTCCGGATTCGACGATGTCAGGGTCAACTGCTTCATCGTGCCGGCAAGCGGTCTAACTGCGGCCACGATAGCAGCGGTTTCCCCTTGAGCCAGCGTTAAAGCCGTCTTATCGAGCATAACGCTCTCTACCGGAACAGCCGAACCGCTGCTTTCCAGCGCCTCCAGAATGATGCTGTCAAGCTCCGCGAAATGGTTTCTTTTGGTAAGTTTGATCGTGTTCGCGCCCGCATTCAGGCTGATATCGATCGACGTCGGGTTATAGCGCTCCCAGCCGTAATTGCGGTAGCTGATGACTTGAGAAGCCGCACCGTTAACCGATACGTCGTGCTGCGCCGCAGCTCCGCCTGCGGTGCCATTGGCTGCCATCACGATCAGGGAGTACGTGCCTGCCCGCTCCACATTCACATGAAAGATTACGCCGTCGGTGCCCGTGTTGTCCAAGCGACCGACAACCTTGCCTCCCGAAGCGTCAGCGCTGTTGCGGATTTCAGCCGTTCCCAGCAGCTCGCCGTACTCCGCTTCGTAGTGGTAGCGCTCGACCTCCGGTGTACCGGATGGCTGCTCCACCGGCGAACCGTAGGCAGCCGGAGTTCCGAAGTTCGGCGTACCGTCCGCATTCCATGTAAACTTCTGGGCTCGCACGCTGCGATTGCCCCAGCTTCCGCCCGACCTCAGGTCGGCATGGTAGACGATCCACTCCTCTGTTCCGTCCGGGGACGTCGTGAAGGTATTGTGACCAGGCCCGAAAGCGCCCGGCGCTTGACTGAATACAGGACCGGACTTCGTCCAGGATGCCGGATTCAATACATCGCCGTCCAAATTTGTCAGCAGACCCAGCTTGTATTCGTCCGTCCAGCTGCCGCTGGCCGAGTAGACGATAAACAGCTTGCCGTCTTTCTTCAAAATTTCCGGCCCTTCATTAATATAAGGCGTACCTATGCGTTCCCAAGGCTGATCCGGGGTGGACAGCTGTACCCTCGATCCGCTGATGGTCCACGGATCGCTCATCGGCGCGATGTAAATGTTCTGCTTCTCATTGACATCGCCTTCCCATCCGGACCAGATAAAATACATGGAACCGTCGTCCTTCTCGAGTACGGTCCCGTCGATCGCCCATTTATCCGAGGCGTCGGCGATTTTACCCTTCAACGTATACGTGCCTTGCGGATCCTGTGAATTGCCCTCAAGTACATACATGCGGTGATTGGCGTTGTTGCCGTCGTCCGCCGCAAAGTATATGTACCATTTGCCCTTGACATACTGCAGTTCCGGCGCCCATAGCTCCTTCGAATACGGCTCCCCGGCCGGAGGCGTGTATACCGTTACACGCGGCGCAGTGCCGATATCCTGAAGCCGCCTGGCCTTGGCGACCTGAAGGGACGAATCACTGTCGGACTTCACGTAATAGTAGAAGCCGTCCTTGAATACGATGCTCGGGTCAGCGGCGCCCGCACCGCCGGAAACCGGTACGATCGGGTTCACGAAAGTCGTTCCGGCGCTAACCGTTACTTCGGAGGTCGCCGTCGCTCCCCCGTCTGCCGCGGTTACGGTTATTGTAGCTGTGCCCTTGTTCACACCCCGGACGAGTCCGGTGCTGTCGACAGCGGCTGCCCCGGTATTGCTGGAGCTCCAAAGCAACTGCTGGTTGGAGGCGTCGATCGGTTCCACCACTGCGTTCAATTTTTTCGTTTCGCCCGCTTTCAGGCTGAAGGAAGGCGTATCCAGCATGACCGACTGAACGCTTTTGCCCGTATAAACCGGCCGCATGACCTGCTTCGCCAAGCCTGGTCCGGACCATCGCACATGCATACTGGCGTCTCCCGCCGCATGCGCATACTCGATGCGGACCGTGTACGTTTGTCCGGCGTTCAGCGCGATGTCGCCGCTGACTTCCTCCCTGCCGCCGCTCGTCTTGTCGACGACCTTCGTATCGCCGATCCACACCCCTGCCAGATGATCGCTGTCGACATAGACCGTATGCACGCCCGATTGAACCGGCTTGATGGAGCCGACCCAACGGATCGAAAATTGGTCCTCGCCGATGCCCGCCGTCGGATCGGGCGAGCCGGTTCCTTTCTCGTCGCCAAGATCGAAGTCAACACGTGGCGTGATCGAAGATTTAGCCAAGGTTGTGAAGCTCGCGTCTTTAAAGTACTTCACCTGAAACACGGGCAGCGTGTCGAAGGCCGGTCCGGTGAGCGCCTTGATGTCGTTGACATCCCACGGATGCCCGTCAGGGTAAACGATGCCGTGGAACGGAACCTCCGGCTCTGAAGTCAGCGGAGTCACATCCGATCCCCATGGGAAGCGGGTGTTATCCCGGCCGATGCCGAATTCCCACATGACGAACCCGATGCCTTGGTCCCCATAATGCCGCACGACGCCGGGTACCGATTGCGTCAGCCGGTTCATCGTTTCATCGGCCAAAATTTGTTTGCTTATGCCAAACGGCGTCGGGTAATCGGATTCATACGGATGCCATGTGATAAAATCCGATGTTGGGCCGCCCGAGAATTGGGCCCCCGTCGACGATACCGGCAGGCTGGAGCCGGTTTCCTTGATCCAAATCCGCGAATCGTTCATGATTTGCTTCGTAATTTGGTCCATCAGTCCGCTTTCGCCGTTGCTCGGCTCGTTATAGATGTTCCAGAAGGCGATTCGCGGATCGTTCTTATGCGCATTGACAATGCCCTGCACATAGCTTTTCAAATCATCCTTATTCGCGGCGTAGTTCGCTTTGATGTCATCCCCCGGGGCCTCTACCCAGCGGCTGTTATGAGCGCCGTACCTTGGCGGCAGCTGCGGTCCCGGCACCGGATGATCGTCCCAGCAGTCGTCGAAGAACACGATCTCCACCTTGATGCCGTACTTATCGGCCAGCTGCAGAAAATCCTCCAGATTGGCGAGCAGCTTTGCACTGTCGTTCTTCCACAGCAGGTTGTGCAAAAATACCCGTACGAAATTAATCCCGTACGTATGAGCATACGAAAGCTCCCGGTCGTTTACCTCATGATTGTACGCATCCCACTGCTGCAGCTGGTTGACCGCATGGGTCGGTACGAATACCGCGCCCTTCACCCACGACCAATCATAGGTCGGCTGCACGACTGCGCCTGCGTCTTGTACGCGGATGTTATCGTAGTCTGCGTTCACCCAATGCGACCGTACGCCGATGGCCCCTGTGGTGTAAACGCTGTCAACTGCGCTGACGATATGCTCGCCGTCGACATAAATATCGATTTGGCTGCCTAAAGCCGTCACTTTCAAGCGGTACGTTTTATTTTGCTGCACCGGGTACATAATCGATGCGAGCTCCGTCCAGCTGTTGCTTAAACGACCCAGTTGGACGCGGCCGTTCACCCCAAGGCCGGCATAATAGCCTTTCATGCTGTCGGCTCCGTTGCTCGGATCGCTTACGCGGAAAATAAGCCCGGCGTTATCGTTGTTGACGCCGTCTTGGAGCGTAATGTCGGCTTCATAGGTGAAATCGGCAAAGTCAGTGCCTTCCGCGACCGACTTGAAGCCGGCGCCTTTGTTCACGCGGTAAGCGCCGTCGGCTGCATTCCATACGCCGCCGTAGGTCGTCCAGCCGTCCGCTTGCTTGTCATTAAAGTCTTCCGTAAAGCTGTGTTCTTCCTTCGTAAACACAGACGTTTGCGTCGACGAATCGAGCATTCCTTCTTTCACCGCGTAGGCTCTCAGCACGGTCGTTTGTGTGACAGTCAACGGCGAGCCGTAAACAGGCGAGCTCGTATTAGGCATGCTCCCGTCTGTCGTATAATGGATGGTGGCCCCGGGTGTAGGGCTTAGGATCATAACCGTTTGCGAGCCCTTGAATGTCCCCCCGCCGGGGATAAAGACCGGCGCTTTCGCTTGGGACGTCACCTTCGTCAGGCTCAAGAGCGATACATTATCGTACACGGCCGACTTGTTGTCGTTCCATGCGCGCAGTCCGATCGTTCCGGACGGATAGGTTTCGTCCGTGAAGGCGGTGACGAGCTTGCCGTTCAAATAAATGTAGTAGCGGGTGCCGAGCGCCACGACCTTGAGCCGGTTAAATTCGTTTGGCTTCACATCCGCCACCGTTTGGGATATACCGGTCCAGCTTCCCTGACCGCCATTGCCGGCCGAGTTCATTTTGCCGACAATCAGGAACCCCGACGTATTCAGACCTGCATAATAGCCGTTCATCTTATCCGCGCCATGGCCCGGGTCGCTTACGCGGAAGATGACCCCGCTGTCCTGAAGCGTCCCTTGCGGATTCAGATCAACCTCCAGCTGGAAGTCGGCGTACACCGCATCCACCACGGCCTTGTCACCGCGCGGATTCGTGGCCTGATACGCGTAAACATCCTGCGAAACCGTCCAGCTTCCGGTTTGTTGACCGGCATACGTCGTCCAGCCCGACGAATTTCCGTCGTCGAAGTTTTCGGTAAACACCGGCTCCTGACCGGCTATGACGTAATGCGCGCTAACGACATCAGAAACCGTCTCCCCCGCCTTCTCCGCATAAGCTTGGATAAGGGTCGTCGTTGCGATGGAAATCGGGGATGAATAGACGGGGGATGTCGGATTCGGCGCGCTTCCGTCGACCGTATAGCGGATCGTGGCTTCCGATGTGCCTGCGGTTAACGCCACGAGCTGCTCGGAGGCGTACGTCCCGCCGGTCGTAAGAAACTCGGGCTCCGCCGTCGTTTGCGCCGCATAGGCCTTCGCTTGAATGTTGTCAATCACCGAGGTTCCCCACCAGGTTCTTAAGCCCACGGCGCCTGCAGACGTTATTTGCTTGCCGTCATTGTCCGTGAAGTCGATCTTAGGCGTGTTCATGTCATTCACAAAGACTTGAATCCGGTTGCCCACCGCGATCACCTTCAGATGCGCGTTGGCGGAGTCAATCGGTGCTGTCGTGAGCTCCCTCCACTCATTGTTGCCCGTCACACGGCCCAGCATGACTTTCTTGTCCACGCGCAAGGCGGCGAAATAACCGTTGTAGCCATCCGCAACGTTATCGCTTACATTTGTGACCCGGAATATAAGCCCGCTCTGATCCGAATGAATGCCGCCAACTTGAAAATCAGCTTCATAGATCAAGTCGGCGAAGCTTGTATGTTCGGCAATGACCTTGGCTCCGGGTGAACCGTTTACCGTGTATTGCCTGGCTTCATTCACTTGCCATCTTCCCCGGTTTGCGGCATCTGCCGATCCGTAAGCCTTCCAGCCGTCGGCATTCCCGTCGTTGAAATCTTCCCGGAACACGGCTAGCGGCTCCCCGACAGCTGCGGCCAGCGGAATCGGCGGCATTAGGGCCAGCATCATACTACTAATGAGGACGTAAGCCAGCGCCTTTCGAATGTGCGAATATGTAACCGAACCTTTTTTTCTCAATCGACTACCTCCTTTCGGGACTCCTTGATGATTTTGCGGTCTGCAAGCTACGATGTCTTCACGACAAAGTACGATTCATCATCTCACCTTCTACCTCTCCAGATTTAGGAACTAGCTTAAGCATAACAAGAAGCACTCCTAAAGTATTTGCAATTTCCAGCAATTTTTTAAGCTATTTCATCCCATTTGCTGCCGTCCGGTCATACTGACGATCCTGCCGGCCCATCTGCGGCTCCGGGATTTCGTCTGCCATGATAAATTTCACTTAAGCACTTGGAATTATGTCAATGAAAATTGCCGCCATTCGACATCGCATTCGAGCACTGGATGGGAATAAAGGCACGCCACCCGGGATAACCTCCTCAGGTGATCGTCAAACCATGAAAAATTGACTAGATTTGATCCCCCTGGATACCCATTTTTATTTCCAGAATTTATAGTATGATAATTCATTATTGGTTGGATTTTACATAAGTACAAATGGTTCTGGATTTTATCAACATTATTTTGGAGGGTTAGGATGAAAAGAACTAGTACAACCTTTAAGCTCCTGCTCGGCTCACTTGCTATTACATTAAGCTTTGGCGCGGTTCCCCCCCATGCCTCGGCGGCGGATACGGCGTTCATTAACCAGATGAGCGATCAATACCATGCCTTTGAGAAAAAACATCGGGATATATACAAGGCTTATCTCCAGAATGAAAGACATTTGTATGACACGTATCACGGTCAAATGACGTCGGTTTATAACGAGCTTATGCGGGTCGCGCACGCAGACCTCGATGGGATGACAAGCATTCTGGAGAACGATATCCAGCAGTTGAAAAAAAGCTACAAGGAAAGCAGTAGTGCATTTAGAGACTATGTGAGGACGACTGACAAGAACCGGGCAGGGGGTCCGATGGATCTCTATGAGGACACGATGGATCCGAACGACGCAGGCAGCCCAATGGATCTTTTCGAGGACAGCTTAAATCCTGATTCGGCAGGCGATGCTGCGGATCTTTATGATGACACACTCAACCCCGATTCGGCAGGCAGCGCCATGGATTTGTATGACGATGAGGTGAACCCCGACTCGGCGGGTAGCGTGATGGACCGGTTTGACGATGAATCGTCTATTCACAGCGCAGGCAGCATTATGGACCGCTATGACGACGGCGACCTGCCAAAGGCTGAGGCGGAAAAGCTGATGGCGGAGGCTCTTGTCCAAGCGGAAGCGGATATGAACAAGCGGATCAGCGACACCCAGCGAAGTGTCCAAAACCGAAAGAACGAGTCACTGCGAGACATACGTGACGCCTGGTTAAACGTCAAGCATGCGATTCTGCAGCAACGCGAGAGAACCATTGCCGAAGTTTCCGCAGCACGGGAGAGGCTGACCGGAACAGGCATCGATTTTAAACCTTTAATCCTGGATGACTGGATTACGGTAGTCGTAGACGGGGATTATCTGATCTTCGAACAGCCGCCGGTCATCGTCAACGGTAACACGCTGGTGCCTATGCGGGCTATTTTTGAGAAGCTTGGAGCTGAAGTGCTCTGGAACGCCGGCGATCAATCAGTCACAGCCAACAAAGGAGCGACGTCAGTCTGGCTTCAAATCGACAACAGCAGCGCCAAAATCAAGGGTCAGGATCAAACGTTGGAAGCGGCTCCCAGAATAGTGAACGGGAACACGCTGGTCCCTTTACGGTTTGTCAGCGAAGCGCTCGGAGCTAACGTACACTGGGACGACAACAAGAAAACGATCACCATCACACCCGCTTCCTAAGTCTGGTTTCCAAGGGCGAATAAACGAACGAGAGCATCCACCTCAGCAGGTGTTGCTCTCGTTTTTCAATGTACGCCCAACACCCAGTCAATACGAACGTATGTATCGTTCCGCAAGGAACTTACTCCAAGATGCTTAATGCTGCTTTAGCAACTTCCATATCCTCAGTATAATGCCCGCCACTAACACCGACACCGCCTATGACTTGATCATCAACTTTGATTGGATAACCGCCGCCAAAAATAACTAAACGGTCTATACCAGTCTGTGCAGCGGCAGCCAAAGCAGGATCATCTTTAATGATTTTGTTCCAGACATCAGTTGGAAACTGGAAGCCGGCAGCTGTATAAGCCTTATCCTGAGCAATTTGAATCCCTACTACAGGAGCCCCGTCCATTCTACTGAATGACTTCAAAACACCACTTTCATCAACAATCGCAATCGTAAAAGACTTACCTATTTCTTGAGCTTTTTGTTCTGCAGCAGCAAGTAACCGATGTGCAAGTTCTGTTGAAATGCACGCTTTCTGGAAGTAGTCGGGCATATCATGACCTCCTCGAATAATTGATAGCCTCCCGGCATTCGCCGAGGCAGGATAAGGTTTTTCTTAACCCATCCAAACTTAATCCTCCTACTGTAGCAGGGGATTTGTTATTCTACGCCCTACCAATTAACTAACAGAATATTCCAGGTTCTTTGTAGAAGCAGTTGTAGAAGCTATTTGACGTAGGTCTTCTTTAATGCCATTGCCGCAAAATCGAACGTAATCTGGAAGAAGTTTGAAGCGAACGCCCATCTATGCCATCCTGCGGAGTCAAATCTAACGGCGCTTAGTGCGGCAGGTGATAGTACACCTACCGTCACCGCAGCCTATACGCGAAGTAAATCGACTTGTAATAGTCATGCCCGAGGCCTTGCCGATTGCAACCATCCTCGTATTTACTAGCAACTCATTACGTTTCACCCAGGACATGGTGGACCAGATGCTCCTGGTTCCACCCCAACATTTACTCTCCTTGTTTCTCCTTCAGGAAAGGGATCAAATCGGCCCAGTCGAAATCTTGGACATAAACATCCCTTACGCTGAACTCGCAGCTATTGGTATCGGCCAAGGATTTAGGGCCGGGAAAGCCGATAACCTTCCAGTTGACGTTCTCCTTGTTGCCCCCGTAGACCGGGTCGCTATAGTACCCTTGCCGGGTGTGGAGCGCCAAAGCACTGAAGAAGTCCATGCCCTCGTCGAACGTACCCTGGAGAAAGGTAGCGTGCTCACTCTCAGTAGAAGTGAGGCTAATGGGCTGCGGCTTCGGCCTCCCTGAAATAGTTACCAAAACCTCATCCTGCTGGTCCTCGTTCAAATCCTTGAAAGCTGTACCGAACTTCTCTTGAGAGATCTTGTCAAGCTTCCGGATCCCTTCACGGTAAGTCTCCTGCATCTCGGCGATGCGCTCCCGCCATGCGTCGGCCTCTCTACCCTCTATCTGCAGAAACCCGCTCCCGTCGGCCGATGCGTAGATGTAGTCTATGCCGGAAATGTAACGGTCGATGAATCGGACTACGCCAGCCTCCCGGGCGCCTGGATCATGATCTGTCGGGATGATCCGGGCTGATGCGGCTTCGATCGTCTCCCACTCGTGCTGATCGAAGAATAAGCGCTTGTCGGTCTCGTAATCCACCGGAGACCCAATAACGGTCCAATCTGCTTTACTTGTCATGGGACACACTCCCCTTTGTTAGAATAGTCTCTCGGAAAATAATTTTCCGCATTAGCTCCCCCATTCAGGGGGGAAAACAAACTTGACAAATCGATATCGCCCCAACAATTTAATAGATCCGTCTATTTCCAAATCTCTATTTAGACCCGATGGAATGCTGATCCTCGCGACCCTTGGCATGGACTCCGGCGATATATTCGGAACAACGCCAAGCGTTGGCCATCATTGTGAGCGTCGGGTTGACCCCTAGGGACGTCGGGAAGCTACTCCCATCCAGGATGTAAAGGTTATCGACATCGTGCGCCTGGCACCACTTGTTCAGCACGCTCTTGGAGGGATTGTTGCCCATCCGCGCAGTTCCGTGTTGGTGGCAAGTATTGCCGGTCAACGAGTTTTCGGGAACAACTTTGATGGTCTTCGACGCCCCCGCTGCCTCGAGAATCTCCGCGTTTTTGTCGACCATCCAATTCGCCATGCGAATATCGTTCGAGTGGGGTTTGTACGTGATCCGCGCAACCGGTAACCCCCAGGCATCCGTAACATTGGGGTCAAGATCCACTCTATTGGACTCTTGAGGCAAGTCCTGAAGGATAATCCCGATCTTCATGGAGTAGTTGTAAAAGTCGCGGTCCGCATCCTTCATGGCCATCCCCCACTCCGGCCTATCCGGGAAAACCCAGTTGATGGGGTGTCCTACTTGTGACGCCGCAAGGATACAACCGCCGATGTGTCCCCGTTTCTCATCGGTCTCGTAGAACTGCATCGAGCCTCCACTGATATAGTGACCGGCAAACCCGTAGAGGGGATCGTGCAACTCCTTGTCGAAGAGACCGGTAGCGAACGCATATTCGTGGAAAGTCGCGTACTTCCCGACCAGTCCACTGCTATTGGCCAAGCCGTCCGGGAATAGATTGGATTTGGACATCAACAGCAGCCGCGTCGATTCTATAGCACCGCCGCATAAAACCACGACGCTGGCTTCCTGTTCGACCTCGCGCCCCTCCAAATCGATGTAGATGACTCCCTTGGCACGGCCATCTTTGTTTAGGGTGACTTCACGGATATGGCACCCGGTTCGCAGCTCGCAATTTCCTGTCGCCAGGGCTTCGGGAATGAAGGAGGTCAATGTACTCGACCGAGTGGTTCCCGGGTCGCCGTACTGATTCCAGAACCCTGTGTAGTTCGATGGAGTCCTCCCCTTATGAGGCTTCGTAATGAGGGCATGAGGAATCGGGAACGCGTTTATCCCGAGCTTCTTGCTCCCCTCGTAGAATTTCTTCCCAAACCGTGTCGGCTGCAACGGTGGAGTAGGATACCCTTTGCTCCGCCGTGGTTCATACTTGTTTGCTTCAGCAAGACCGGAGACACCGAACTCCCACTCCACCTTGGTGAGGTAGGGTTCGAGGTCATCATAGGTGATAGGCCAATCCGCAAGGTCGGCACCCTCAATATCACCATGCAGAGAATGCATCTTAAAGTCACATTCCAACGGACGCGGGACCCATCCGGCCCAATGCACCGTACCTCCGCCGACCATTTGCGGCGTAGGGGAAAACTGGAACCGCTTCGCTTCAGCTTGTTCATCCGCTCGCACAGTCCTCGGGCTGATCTTCGGGTCTGGCCAAAGGTAGTTCCGGTTAACATACTTAAGTTCATCACCCGAGAAGTTCTCCGGCTTCATCCGGGGACCTTTCTCTAACACCACTACTTTCAAGCCTGCTTCTGCCAGAACCTTTGCGGTAGTGCCGCCGGTGGCACCTGCCCCCACGATACACACGTCGACCGGGTCGGGCTTCTTAACATACGTCATATATATCTTCCCTTTCTAGACGATTTGGTTCCCGCGAAATGGATGGTTAAGGCTGCTAACCTATCGACTTCGCGGGTTTGGTTGTTTTTCTCTTTCACATTACCGCCTAATGCTTCGGACGGTCAGCGGTACTCGTTCTCGTCCATCGCTGCAACGCGCACCGTCGCACGCGCCTGCTTAGACGCCGCTGCTCACCGATGCCCGTTCCAGG
>NZ_BIMH01000037.1 GCF_004000985.1 Paenibacillus validus NBRC 15382
TATAGAACCGATTTGAATGCGCCCGATAGCGGCCGGTACGGCAGCTGCGGACCATTTCTGAAATAATTACTTCTTATTAATAAAGCATTCTACAGCAATCCTGTACAAAAAGAAACTGCACACGCCGCGCATCGGCCATGTGCAGTCCGCTCGACGCGGCTAATATTCCCGTCCGTTGCCTTCCGCTTGATTCGGTATAGTCGGGGCCGTTCCGAAGGTAAGCTCCATCAGCTGGATGAATTGCGGTCGGTAGGGCTCCAGCGAACGCCCTTGCCAGCTCTCTTGAGCGATGCGGTTAAATTCATTGACAACCGTACGATTGGCGGAGATATACACGTCCGTCACACTAGGCTGCAGCGAACGAATCTTTTCAGCGATTTTTTGCTTGAACAGATGGGAGAGATGCTCGTGATGCATTTCCGTTTCGGCGCCGCTTCCCGTAATCAGCTGGTTCGGATCCGCATAGTCGTTCTCTGGGGTATAAGGATTATATAACCCTTTCACGATACCGTAATTATTGGTTTCGGTTCCTCTCACATCGCCGCCTCGCGTTCCGGTAGCTGTCATATCAATCGTTATGGCCGTATAAGCGTTGTTATCGCCCATCATGACGATCGCGCTGCTGACGCCGTCCATGGCGGCTACCTGATCGGACAGGTGCTGGTTCATCTCCAGCTTGGACACTTGATGCGTGACGGGAGCGTATTGCTGCTGGGTCTGATAAGCGCGGGACGTGTCCTGTCTCGGCATATCCCTTTTACTTCCATAGTTATTGGCGCTGTTGTAGTCGTACCAACTGAAGCAGCCGGTAACAATAAGGCAAAGCATCATTATGGCGGCCACGGATATCGATCGAAGAGTACGCAAACGAAAGCCCTCCTTCATGAATAGGAATCAGCGCATTGCAAACGATAGAATGCAGATTGTGTTCTGCTGGACGCGACTGCTGCTCCTTGACATTAGAATGGGTCTCCGAATGTGTTTTGATTCGCCTGTACGGGAGTCCAAAACATGCATAAACCGGCCGCTTTATGGAAATAACCTAATAGAACCGTATGTGAGGGTCTGCGCCATTCGAGAGGTCGGCCAAAACGCATTTTACAAAGAAGCCGAAAGCCTCGAAAAGCTTGATAAACCTAGACTTCCGAACGTTTTGTGAACTTTCCCAGATTCATTGACAAAAAACAGGGACGAATTTATAGTTATAATGGTAATTAGGTTCATTGACAAGATATGACCTATTTTGTTCGAAAAATACTTGCTTCATAAGGTGGGATTGATAAGATGATTCGATGGCAAAATCTGTGGCGTTTCATCCCTCTCTTCGGGTTGATGATGCTGCTGCTAACGGGGTGTGGGGACGATACGATTTCCGCCTTGAAGCCAAGGGGTCCGGTGGCCAGAGATCAGATGTTCCTGATGGAACTCAGCTTCGGGATCATGATTGCGGTCGTCGTTGTCGTGTTTGCGATTTATTTGTATGTCTTGGTTCGTTTTAGAAAGAAAAAAGGCGAGAAAGACATCATTCCGAAACAAGTGGAAGGCAGCCATACGCTGGAGATCATTTGGACGGTTATTCCGATTATCCTGCTCCTGGTTCTGGCGGTGCCGACGGTTCAATACACCTTCAAGGTGTTGGAGGACCACCGTGAAAACAAGGATGCGCTTACGGTCAAAGTAACGGCTCATGCTTTCTGGTGGCAGTTTGAATATCCGTCGCTGGGCATTTCCACGGCACAGGATCTGGTTATTCCAACGGGTAAGAAAATCGCTTTCGAACTAACTGCTTCCGATGTGAAACACTCCTTCTGGGTTCCTTCGCTCGGCGGTAAGATGGACACGAACCCGGGCTTGACGAACGTTTATTACTTGGAAGCCGACGATGCGGATACATTCTTGGGTAAATGTGCGGAGCTTTGCGGTGCGTCCCACTCCTTGATGGATTTCAAAGTCAAGTCGATGGAACCGGCTCAGTTCGATCAATGGGTTGCGAAGATGAAAGCGCCGGCGGCAATTCCTGCAGACGCCAAAGCCGGGGAGCAGATCTTTAAAGACAACTGCTTGTCCTGTCACGCGGTCAACGCGCAAGGGCTCGGCGCAGGACCGAACTTGAACGGTTTCGCTTCACGCGAGAAAATAGCCGGCATTATGCCGCATAACGAAGAGAGCTTGAAGCAATGGATCGCAGATCCTCAATCGGTGAAGCCGGGTGCGAAGATGCCTGCGTTTTCCGAAGGCGCGCCGAATGTAGCTAAAGCGCTTAAGGATCAAGAGATCAACGACTTGGTTAAATATTTGAATTCGCTGAAGTTGCCTCAGTAAACGAGCATCAGGGAAAAAGGAGGTTAAATACGTGGCTCACGCACACACGGTAAAACGGCACACCGGTCTGATGGACTGGCTGACGACGGTTGACCATAAAAAGATCGGTGTTCTGTATATGATCGCCGGCGGAATTTTCTTCTTACTGGGCGGAATCGAAGCGATTTTGATTCGTATTCAGTTGCTTTATCCGGATCAAAAGATTTTTATCGGCGATACGTTCAACCAATTAACAACCATGCATGGTACGACCATGATTTTCTTGGCGGCGATGCCGGTCATCTTCGCCTTTATGAATGCCATCGTTCCTTTGCAGATTGGGGCCCGGGACGTTGCGTTCCCGTTCGTAAACGCACTTGGTTTGTGGCTTTTCGTCTTCGGGGGCTTATTGCTCAATACGTCTTGGTTTTTGGGCGGCGCACCTGCCGCCGGCTGGACGGCTTACCCGCCGCTCTCCGGTATTGTAGATGCTACGGGGGCATTCAAGGGCGTTGACTTCTACGTGCTCGGTCTTCAGATTGCCGGTATCGGTACGCTGATCGGGGGGATCAACTTCCTGGTTACGATCATTAATATGCGTGCCCCGGGCATGACCTATATGAGAATGCCGATGTTCACTTGGGCATCGTTCATTACATCGTTGCTGATTTTGTTCGCTTTCCCTGCCATTACGGTCGGTCTTGTAGAATTGATGTTCGACCGGATTTTTGGCGGTGCTTTCTTTGATGTTGCGAAGGGCGGTAATCCGATTCTCTGGGAGCACATCTTCTGGATCTTCGGTCACCCTGAGGTTTATATCTTGATTTTGCCGGCTTTCGGTATTATTTCCGAGATCGTAGCTACATTCTCGCGTAAGCGTTTGTTCGGATACAGCTCCATGGTATTCGCAACGGCTTTGATCGGATTCCTGGGCTTCATGGTTTGGGCGCATCACATGTTTACAACGGGTATTGGCCCTGTCGGGGATGCCATATTCGGGGTTGCGACGATGGCGATCGCGATTCCGACCGGCGTCAAAATCTTTAACTGGCTGTTTACGCTGTGGGGCGGTCAAATTCGCTTTACAACAGCTAACATGTTCGCCACTTCGTTTATTCCGACGTTCACCATGGGTGGCGTAACGGGCGTTATGCTCGCCGTACCGGCGGCTGACTTCCAGTACCACGACACGTATTTCGTCGTTGCGCATTTCCACTACGTTATCGTAGGGGGCTTGGTTTTGGGCTTGTTCGCGGCTTCGTACTACTGGTGGCCGAAGATGTTTGGCCGCTTGTTGAACGAAACGCTGGGCAAAATCCACTTCTGGACATTTTTCATCGGCTTCCATATGACGTTCTTCCCGCAGCATTTCCTCGGCTTGATGGGGATGCCGCGCCGGGTGTTTACATTCCAGCCGGGCGTTGGCTTGGAACAAGGTAACTTTATCAGTACGATTGGCGCTTTCTTGATGGGTATCGGTATGATCGTGTTCCTGATCAATATCGCGGCTACTGCCAGAAAACCGATGAATGCAGGGTCAGACCCTTGGGATGCTCGTACGCTCGAGTGGACGATTCCGTCCCCGGCACCGGAATACAACTTCAAACAAACGCCTCTCGTACGCGGTTACGATGCGTTCTGGAAAGAGAAAATGGCGGGCAACAAAGAGATGACGCCGGCCGAGCCGCTGGGCTCGATTCATATGCCGTCGCCTTCGATTCTGCCTTTCCTGATGTCGCTCGGCTTGTTTATCGCCGGTTATGGCTTTATGTACCACATTTATATTGTAAGTATTCTCGGTATCGGGTTTACGCTCATATGTATGTTCTTCCGTTCCGTCTATGACGATCACGGCTTCCATATCGAGCCCGAAGAGTTAAACGATAAGGGGGTTAAGGCATGAGTGCAGCACATCATGAAGTAGGCGGTGCCCTGCCACCTCACGCGGAAACAGCAACCTTGGAAGGTAAGAATAAAGTTTTGGGCTTTTGGTTGTTCCTTGGCGGCGAATGCGTACTGTTCGGTACGTTGTTCGCTTCCTTCATCGCCCTCCGGAATCAAGTGCCGGACGGTCCGACGGCTCAGCATTTGTTCACGATGGATCTTGTTGCGATTTCAACGTTCATCCTGCTGACAAGCTCGTTGACCAGCGTATTTGCCACGATGGCGCTTCACCGCAATCAGTTCAAGAAGCTGCAAGCGTGGATGGCAGTAACCGTATTGCTCGGTCTGGCGTTCTTGGGTCTTGAAATTTACGAGTTTGTTCACTACGTGCACGAAGGCCACACGTTCTCGAAGAGCGCCTTCGCTACTTCGTTCTATACGTTGGTAGGGTTCCATGGAGCGCACGTTGCCTTCGGTGTGCTTTGGATTACCTTGTTGATTATTTCCGGGTTCAAAAAAGGTTTAACCGTGGTTACGGCGCCTAAGTATTACGTAGCCGGTTTGTACTGGCACTTTATCGACGTCGTTTGGGTATTCATCTTCACGGTCGTATACCTCCTCGGAAAGGTGGGTCCATAAGATGAGTAATCAGCACCAATCATCTTCGGCTGGAGATCATCGTCACCGTTTGGAAGGACCTCGAAACCATTACATTTCGTACATTGTTTCGATCGTGTTGACCATGCTGGCTTTCGCCGTGGTTCTGTACGGCGGTTTGGATCGCACGTTTATTATCTTCTTCCTTGTTGGTTTGGCCGTTGTCCAGGTCATTTTCCAGCTTGCTTATTGGATGCACATGAAGGATCGGGGCCACTTTTTCCCGATCATCGGGTTAGCATTCGGAACGTTTGTTGCACTTACAGCTGTTGCGGCCGGTGTTTACTGGCTCTGGTGGTAAGATAGAAGAGAGGCGGCTTGTCATTATTGAAAGCCCCTCTTTTTTAAAATACTTTGGGAAAAAATTCACGAATCAGACACAGACTCGAATTTGGGGCTACGCCCGAAAGGAGTTAACCGATATGGATTCCACTGTTTCCCATTCAGGACATGGAGCAGCGGGAACGTTTGCCGAGTTGTGGAGCCCAGGCCTGCTCCTGCTGCTGCTTGTTGTCGGTGTGTTGTATACGTTATGCGTTAACGCTTGGCGGCATCGGTTTGCGGACAGCGAACCCGTACCCCTCAAGCTGCAGCTGTACGGTTGGCTTGGTTTAATCCTATGGTATGCCGCGGAAGGAAGCCCGCTGGCCTATTACGGGCATCACTATTTTTTCAGTGTGCACATGTTTCAGCAGTCCATCTTGTATTTAATTATGCCGCCGCTCCTGCTGCTCGGCTTGCCGGGATGGCTTATGCGCTCCGCGATCCAAGGGGAAACGGCTAAGCGTGTCGTGTATATAATGACCAATCCCGTGCTTGCGTTGTTTTTGTTCAACTTTATTTTTTCGGTTTATCATATCCCGGTCGTGATGGATTGGTTGATGACTCATCCTACGATTCTCACGCTCTATAAGGCGGTCTTCTTGCTGTCGGCGTTTATGCTCTGGTTTCCTGTGTTTTGCCCGATGCCCGAGTACAGCCGGATGTCCGAGCTGAAGAGAATGGCGTACATTTTCATCAATGGGGTGCTGCTAACGCCCGCTTGTGCGCTCATTATTTTCGCCAAAGACCCGATGTACGCGATGTATTCGGCTGTGCCCGAGTATCATCTGCTGCTCCCGATGCTCGACGATCAGCAGTTGGGCGGAGTCATCATGAAAATCGTCCAGGAAATCGTTTACGGCATGGCACTCGGCTACACGTTCTACCGTTGGTACCGAAGGGAACGTAAACGCGAGGATGAGGAAGAGTTTGCGGACGATGATTATTATCCGGCGTCAGGGAATGTGAACCGAGCCTAAGCTATATCGAATAGATTGAGTTGCGAATGGTGGTGGACTAGTTTATGAAGCTTTCCGTTTTGCTGCCTACGATCAGTACGAGCTTTATCGTCATAAGCGCGATATTCGTTGCATTCGGATGGTATCATATTGTTAAGGGCAACCGGGATACGCATAAGAAGCTGATGTTGTGGGGCGCGGGCTTCGCGCTTGCCTTCTTTCTGATTTATGCGAGCCGCACGATTTTTGTCGGCAACACAAGCTTCGGCGGGCCGGAAGAGCTGAAGCTGGCGTATCATTTATTTTTGTTCTTCCATATAGCGCTGGCTACCGCTGCGGGCGTTTTCGGTATCGTAACGCTGCTGCATGCGTTTAATGAGCGTTTTGCCAAACATAAGAAAATCGGGCGCTGGACAGCCGTTATGTGGCTGTTGACTGCACCGACGGGCGTCGCGGTGTACACGCTGCTGTATGTGTTGTATCCGGGCGGCGAAACGAAACCGATGATCGATGCAATCTTCGGGCTATAAGCAGAAAGAAAGAAGACCTTCCTCAAGGGCAATTCGGGGAAGGTCTTCTTTCTTTGGTATAACAACATTATTTTAAAGCGCTGCCGCCGAACATAAAGCGGTATTCCCAGTGCTTGTTCTCGATACTATCGATCCGAACCCCGCCGGATTCCTTGGAGTATGTATGCAAAACTTTGCCTTCCCCTAGGTAAATGCCGACATGAGTGATGCGCTGATTGGCCTTGTTGGACGGGTATGACGATTTGCTGCTTCCGCGATACTCCATGAAGAACATCAGGTCGCCGGGCTTTAGGCTTTTCCAGTTCGTTGTCGTATTCCCAAGTGACTTGACATAGCTGCCTTGGGCGCGGGAATCGCTCGGGAGCGTCACGCCGGCACCTTCCTTGAAGGCTTGACGGACGAAGTCAGAGCAGTCGAAAGTACGGGTATTGGAACGGTCTGACCCATACTCGTAAGGGGTGCCCAAGTACTTCTTGCCAGCCGCGATTATTTTATCAATGGCTGCTGTCGTATTGCCCGTCGAGGGAGCTGTTGTCGACCCGCCGGAAGGCGTCTCGGAACTGATCGGAGAGGAGTCCGATACCCGGACGTATTTGCTGCTCGTTGAGATATAGCCGGTGCGGCCCTGGTCGTCTTGCACTTGATACCACCAGGCGTTGACTTTGGACAGGATGGTAACCTTTTCTCCGGCTTTGAGGTAACCGTATGCAGCTGAACTTGTATCAGGTTGTTTACGGAAGTTCACGCTGCTTGTAATCGTACCGGTGGCGGCGGCGTGGGCTTGATCGGCGTATGCGGCCAAGGACCCGACCGTAAACGTGGCGGCAAGGACAACGGCAACGATTTGCTTTTTCATAGAAATTCCCTCCTGCAGTTCTAGGTGTTGTGGTATGCATGTAAGTGCCGACGCTTCCGCGATTGCCGGGAATCGGCTTCGTTCGTGGGACGCGACAACAAGTTGACAACGGACGGCAGACCGTTCCACAATGGAATTATAGCCAGATGAAAGGGAGACAGGTGAACGTCAACGATGAATACATGGACATGGGGACCGCTTGTCCTCCATTACAACATGCTGCTGATCATGGGTGCGATTGCGGCGGGCTACGGCGCGCTGCACCTGCGGTTGCTTCGGAGATCCGATAGAGGCATTGTTACGTCGATTGCCGTCAATGCGCTGCTTGTGTGGGTGCTTGTCTGGAAATTAAGTTTGCTGCTGCTGGATTTTCGCGCTGTATTGGAAAATCCGATGTCGCTGCTTTATTTTAACGGCGGTCGGCGCGGAGTTTGGCTTGCTTGGCTGCTCTCGGCCGGATATGCAGCAATCGCTGCTGAGAAAAGAAAAATAGGCAGACCTGTTTATATCGATTCGTTAGCCGTCTCGGTTTTGGGGGGGTATGCGATATTTCATGCGCTGCATTTTATAATGAGCGGCTTTCAGCCGGTCACATCGGGCATCATTGGGGCGTTGGGCGCGGCAGCCGCCATCGTTTGGCTGCGTTCCCCTTTGCCGGAGACCCATCGCGCGTCGGTGCAGAGGCTGCTAGTCATTGCGATTGGCTGGGTGCTGGTCATTACAGTGGCGAACGGCCTGTTTGACAAGCCGGGGGGGCCGCCTGCGGCGGGAACAGCGGAAGGAGTGCCCGGACTGGGCGTCGGACAGCAGGCCCCTGATTTCGAGCTAAAACTGCTGAATGGGGAAACCATCCGATTGTCGGATTACAGGGGCCAAACCGTGTTTGTTAATTTTTGGGCGACCTGGTGTCCGCCTTGTCAGGCGGAGATGCCGTATATGCAGCAATTTTACTCGGATTATGCAAGAGACGGCGTGGTGATTCTGGGCGTTAACGCGACGCATACCGAGGCTAGCGTACCGGTCGTTGCGGCGTGGGTTAAGGAATGGAAGATTACCTTCCCGATTGCGCTTGACACGACGGGGGGCGTGATGGATACTTACCGCGTGAATGCCTACCCGGCTACGTATGTCGTCGACCCCGACGGCGTCATTCGGGAGAAGCATCCCGGGCCGATGAACGGTGATATGCTGATGTCGGCATGGGAGAAAATAACAAATAAAAGTGAAAAATGATTCTAATAGGGGTGCAAGCTCTTTTTCATTTGCATAAAAAACCTTACGCATGATACCATGAATCTATTGGCAGGTCATATATACGTTTTCGTGACATCACTTTTCAGTTGAAGGAAGGGAATCAGCGTGGCACAGACAAGTATTATTTTGCGTGTGGAGCTCAATCATGAGCAAGTAACGTTCGGAGATGTAGCTGCAACAATCAGTAAAGTAGGGGGAGACATCACCTCGATCGACGTTATTCGTCCCGGCAAGGAATCGTCGGTACGCGATATTACCGTCGATGTGGCGGAATCCGCCGAGTCGCAGGTGGTTGAAGCGTTGAAATCGCATGACGGGATCAAGCTGATTAACGTATCCGACCGTACGTTTCTCGTGCATCTAGGCGGGAAAATCAACATGCAGCCGAATCTGCCGATCAAAAACCGCGACGACTTGTCCCGTGTTTACACCCCTGGGGTGGCTAGAGTTTGTACCGCAATTCATGAAAATCCGAGAAAAGCTTACTCGCTTACGATAAAACGCAATACGGTAGCCGTCGTCACCGACGGAACGGCAGTGCTCGGACTGGGCGACATCGGTCCGCATGCAGCCGCGCCTGTCATGGAAGGGAAAGCGATGCTGTTCAAGCAGCTCGCCGGCGTCGATGCGTTCCCGATTTGTCTGGATACGAAGGATACGGAAGAAATTATTCGTACTATTAAAGCGATCAGCCCGATTTTCGGAGGCATTAACCTGGAGGATATCAGCTCTCCGCGATGCTTCGAGATCGAGACACGCCTGAACGAGGAGCTCGATATACCGGTGTTTCATGACGATCAGCACGGAACGGCTGTCGTCGTTATCGCGGGTTTGCTGAATGCCTTGAAAGTGGTCGGTAAACGAATCGAGAACGTCCGCGTTGTGGTCAACGGAATCGGAGCGGCAGGCGTATCGATCTGCAAAATGCTGCTCGCCGCAGGGGTGACGCGCTTGGTGCCTGTCGACCGCGAGGGTGCCATCGTTCACGGAGGCAGCTATCCTTACCCGATGTGGCAGTGGTTGGCCGACCAGCCGCAAGTCGAAGATAAGGCCGGAACGCTGAAGGACGTTATTCAAGACGCCGACGTGTTTATCGGTGTATCGCGGGGCGGTTTGCTGAACGAGGACGACATCAAGAAAATGAAGCCGGACAGCATCGTCTTCGCGATGGCGAATCCGGAACCGGAAATTGCGCCGGAGGAAGCGCTCCCGCATGTTCGTGTGTTTGCAACAGGTCGAAGCGACTATCCGAACCAAATCAATAACGTACTCGTGTTCCCCGGTATTTTCCGTGGGGCGCTCGACTGCCGGGCACGGCGGATCAACGAGCCGATGAAGCTGGCGGCCGCCCGCGCAATCGCTTCGGTTGTTACCGAAGCGGAGCTGAACGAGCACTACATCATCCCGAGTATATTTAACGACAAGGTCGTGACGAAGGTTCGCCACGCAATTATCGAAGCCGCTATCCTAACCGGGGTGGCAAGACGGATTCCGCCGGATTTCCGGTAGGATCGTGCAGGAAGAGAGAAGGCGTGGCCCAAAGGGTAACCCCTTGATGAAGACAGTTTTTCAAGAATAAACGAATAACCCTCCAAAACCACTGTTAAAGTGGAGTTGGGGGGTTATTTTTTAACTCGCGATACTACATCAATAGCGGATAGCCCGCAAGGCCAACTTGCGAAGAAACGCGTCGAACGCCCGTCCGCCCGGTCGGCTCCCGCCCGCTTCAGGGCATAAAGCCCTCTTGGCTCACGCGTATCCGCTGCGCCTCGAATCGCCGCGCGAGCTGCTCCCGCACGCGCAAGTACGCGCCGCGGTCGTACCACGCGTCGTACCCGTTCGCGCGATACAGCTCGCGCATACCAAGCCTCTCCGTCCGGCGCCCCTGGCTGCCGTCGCCCATAAAATAATCGTCGATCACCACGCGATCGACACCGGTTTCCGCCAGCCGGTCGGCCAGCCCGTCGCTGCACGGCAGCACGGGCGACACGGCGGCCTGCGTCGGCACCCCCGCCTCGGCGAGCCGCCGCAAGGCCTCGAATCGGGCGGCAATCGGCGGCGCCGCCGGCGTGAACAGCTTCCGGACCGACTCCATGTCGGTCTCAATGGTCAGGCTGACGCGGACGCGGGGCCCGAGCCGCCGCAGCACGTCGATATCTCGCGTGACCAACGGGCTGCGCGTCTGCACCATCACGAAGGCGAGCTCCTCGGGCGGGGATGCCGCCATGACCTCCAGCCAAGACCGCGTCAGACAGGCGCGGAACTCCTCAGGCTGGTAGGGGTCCGTCGCGGACGACATGAATACCGTAACCGGTTTTTTGCGTCCGGCACGCTTCAGCTCCCGGCTCAACAAGCTGGCTGTATTTGCTTTTACGTCCACCCAATCGCCCCAAGGCGAGCCGCGAAATTTTGCGACCGGCATCTCCCGCACATAGCAGTATGAGCAAGCGAAGGCACAGCCTACATACGGATTTAACGTGTGCGTGTACCCGCTCAAGAAGCCCGATGCGGGAAGGAGCAGCCGCTTGGGCGCTGTGACTTTGATGGATTTTTGACGGGACATAAGCTTCAGCACGAATCCTTTCCGAATGACTGTTGGAGCCGGTGGCCGCTTCAGAGGCTGCGCGCCAATAGAGAAACCCGATTCTCCGCCGCTGCAGCAGCATGGAAAACCGGGTCAGATGTGTGCTATTAGTCAGTGGAGCCGGTCGGCATCACTTCCGGGGAAGTCAGCTTGTCGTAGAACTCCGTAAATTTGTCCTTGTCGTCGCTGGAGCGAATGGCCATCGCGGCACGCGGGTGATCGTTCAGGACGCCGGCGATCATGTAAGGGATGATGTAACCCCACTCCCATTTCTCGCGCATCGAAATCATGTGTTTCTCGATAATGCCGAGCACCGGACGAAGATCGTATTTCGGGTTTTTCAAGTAGCTGACGAGCAGTTCAGTCGGACAGTTGCCCGCTGCGCGACCCATTCCGTAGACGGACGTGTCGAGGAACTCGACGCCTTTGCTCGCACCCGTGATCGTGTTGGAGAACGCCAGCTGCATGTTGTTGTGCATGTGCAGGCCGAGCTTCTTGTTCGGAAGCAGTCGTTGGAATTTGGACACCAGGTAGTCGATGTCTTTGTGATCCATGCTGCCGTAGGAGTCGACGACGTACACGACATCGACCGGGCTTTTGGCGATTTCTTCGAACGCTTCGTTCAGATCATTCTCCATCACATGCGAAAGCGCCATGATGTTGATCGTCGTTTCATAGCCGTAGTCGTGGAATTTTTGCACCAGATCGAGCGCTTTGTCCACATCTTTAATGTAACAAGCGACGCGGATCAGATCCAACATGCTTTGATCGCGCGGGAGAATATCCTTCTCATCCACACGGCCGATATCGACCAACGCGGAAAGCTTCGTACTGGTTTTTTGGGGGATGACTTCCTTCAGGAAATCCTCGTTAAGGAAGCGCCAAGGGCCGGCATCAGCACCTTTCAGCAATTTGGCCGAGTTTTTGTAACCAATTTCCATATATTCGACGCCGGCTTCGCTTAGACCCTGGTACATGTCCTTCACGAATTGGACGCTAAAGTCCCAGTTATTCACTAAACCGCCGTCGCGGATCGTACAATCCAAAATTTTGTGGTGTGTGTCGCGTGTCATCAAAATTACCCCTCTCCAAATTAACAAGTGCTCGCTGACATCTTTCGGGCTTTTAAGCTTTTTAGCTTTTAAGCGGTAAAGTGTTTTATTAATTACTAATTTTACACAGTTTTTTGTATTTGTCAATCATAACAAATTCCAGAACGAGTGGCAATTTCCTTATATATTGAAAAATCAGTCGGCCAACCGTTGTGCAGGGCGACCTGCTATCAAAATCTAATATAATATACAAATAGTATCTATAATGAGAGGGAGGAGGAACGCTTTTACAGGAAGTTCACTAAGAATAAGATCATTGACTCGGGAGGATCCAAGTACATTCGTAAAATCGCATCGTTTACCTTATTCGTCATGTTGTTCGTCATGATCGTCCCGTTCGCTGCTTGGGGCGCCGGACCGGTCGCTTCAACCGAGGCCGCGTCCTTGCTCGTGCAGGATCAGGACGAGCCGGTATGGCCGAAACCGCTCACGTATTTGGATTTAGGCGACTCGCTTGCAGCCGGGGATGACGCCGCCGCAAAAAAATGAATTTGCGCCGCAGCAGAACGCTTCAAGGGCTCAAGCGGCCGTGCTGCTGAAGCGGCTTTTGACCGGACTGAAATTCGTCAACTAGGCAGCAGGCGGCAGCCGTCATACCCAAAAAGGCGTTTCATCCTAGGGATAAAGCGCCTTTTTTTGATCCTAGGGATGCTTAATGATCTCAATACGGCCGATCAGCGGCAGCGGCTTCATATCCCCGTTGATCGCATTCATCATCCCGATCACGCAGAATACGAGGCACACGAGGTGGGCTAAAGGCACGAGCAGCAAATTGAGCAGAGGAATAAGTCCCAGTAAGATGTTGCAAGCGATCAAGGCGAGCAGCAGCATAAGGCCTTGATTGGCGTGATACATCGCAAAGCGTGAATGGTTCGCGGCGAGCAGCGGCACAAAAAACAACAGATAAGCGATAGCGGCAACGGCCTTGTTGGCCCGCACATCTTCCGGCGTCGGAGAGGGGGAGCCTTGCGGCGGCGTCTGTCCGGGGTCAGACATCGGTGGAACACCTCCTTTCTCAGGTCTGGATGCGGAAGAGCTTCCCAGATTAGCCGCTACCATCTTATGCCGATAGCCGTTCGAGTATGTTCGCCTTTCCGAGGAATAACCGTAAAGCGATGGGGCAACCTAAATCCAGCCATATCCAAGAAAGGAACGAGGCACACATGACCCACACCCCGATCTTTTTTCAATTCGAGACGAACCAGGAAGCTTATATGGCGCTTGATACGCTGGAGGAGCTTGGCTACAAGGTCAGCCTGCATACGGAGACGAAGAGCCCCGTTCTGCACGTCATCGTCGATCGCAATGATCTGACGTCGGCTCTCGAAGTCGCGCAAGCTCACGGCGGTCGGCTGCTGGAGGGGCAAGCATCTCCGTCCGAGATTTCGACGTATGCCATGGCATACGATCCGGACGGGCTCATTCCGATTCCCGCCCACTTCGTGAACGAGGTTGAACCGGATGAAGCCGAGGTTCATTTATCCGCCTCGGCTTACTCGAACCGCTCGAGCGGCGCCTACAAGGATGAGCACGCGAAATTCGACCCGTCCGGGGAAGATTACGACGGCTTCGACGCGGGTATTCATTTATAGTGGATTAGGCCAAAACCGTTGGACAAGTCCCACAACATTTGACCGGGAAAACAAAGTTGCCCTGCGCCTATTTTTATTAGCTCGGAAAACACTGTTTCTCTAGACCCACACCTCATTCGTTTGCTATGATGGGTTGGGACTTCGGGAATGATAGGGTTTTTCAATAGAGGATGGAGGGAAACACTGTGGATTCCTATGATTCTTTGAAAGAGGGCGAAAAGGGCGCGTGGCTTAGTATCGTCGCCTATGTTTTTTTGTCCGCTTTTAAAATAACCATAGGTTATATGACCGGTTCGGAAGCGCTCGCGGCGGACGGAATTAACAATACGACGGATATCGTCGTTTCACTGGCGGTGCTGATCGGGCTTCGCATTTCCCGGAAGCCGCCGGATCGCGATCATCCGTATGGGCATAAACGGGCGGAGACGATCGCTTCGCTCATCGCTTCGTTTATTATGGCAGCAGCAGGCCTGCAGGTTGTCTTGCAAGCGGGCCGCAGCTTCTTCGCCGATGAGCGCACGGCGCCGGACATGCTGGCCGCCTGGGTAGCTCTGGCTTGCGCCGCCGTCATGTGGGGCGTGTACGTTTACAATTACCGGTTGGCCAAACGGATCGAGAACCAATCGCTGATGGCCGCTGCGCAGGACAATCGTTCCGACGCGCTCGTCAGTATAGGCGCCGCCGTCGGCATCATCGGATCGCGGCTTGGCTTTCCGGTACTCGATGCAGTAGCGGCGCTGATCGTCGGTCTTATTATTTTGAAAACGGCTTGGGAAGTGTTCTCCCATGCATCGCATACGTTGACGGACGGCTTCGACGACCAGCGGCTGAAGGTGTTCAAGCAGACCGTCAAGACAACGCCGGGCGTCAAGCGCATTAAGGATATCCGCGCCCGCATTCACGGCAACAGCGTGCTGCTTGACGTGGTCGTCGAGGTAAGCGCCGAATTGTCCGTCGGCGAAAGCCACGATATCAGCGATGAAATCGAACGGCGGATGCTCAGAGAGCATCGGGTGAACAATGTGCATGTGCATATCGAGCCTTTCGAAGAGCAAGAAAAAAACGGCAACCAACCTTATCGATAAGGGGTCGCCGTTTTTTTATGAGCAGCGCTTAAACAGAACGCGGTGCGGCAGGACAAGCGGATGCGCTTCTGGCGAAGGCGGCGGCCGGAAAACGAGTGCGCCATTCCGCGCCCGCGATGCCGACGATCAACGACCTCGCAGCCGCCGTGAAGCTGTGAAACTGTGGAACTAACTCCTTGCAAATTCCGCTGCGCTTTTCCCTGCCGTATACCCGGTTGTGAATGCCGCCGTGATGTTGTAGCCGCCGGTATAGCCGTGAATGTCCAGCACTTCGCCGCAAAAGTACAGCCCAAGCTTCAGCTTTGACTGCATCGTCCGCGGATCGACCTCCTTCAGGTTGACGCCGCCGCCGGTGACGAAAGCTTCTTCAAGCGATAGCGTGCCGTTCACTTCCACGGGAAACGCCTTCAGCAGCTTCGCCATATCCATCCATGGCTGCTTCGGAATGTTATCGAACGTGACGTCTTCCTTAATACCCGCCCGTTCGAGCACGAAAGGAACGAGCCGTTCCGGGAGGAGCGGTTTCAAGACGTTCTTGGCCGCTTTCTTCGGCTCGTGCCGGGCCAGCCGATACGTATCGGTGTACACCTCATCCACGCTCTTATCGGGAAACAAATCGATCGTCAGCCGCACGCTCGGGACGTTAAACTGCTTCTTCGCCTTCACGACGAACTGGCTGCAGCGCAGCGCGGCCGGGCCGGACAAGCCGAAGTGGGTGAACAGCAGGTCGCCTTCGTGTTCGACGATTTTCTTCCCCTTCGGAGTCCAGACCGATAACGTAATGCCGCGCAGCGATAACCCTTGCAGCTCCTTGCTGCGAATCCACGGTTCGTTCGACGTTAGCGGCACTTCCGTCGGATACAGCTCGGTGATCGTATGACCGGCGGCCTCTGCCCAAGGGTATCCGTCGCCGGTCGAGCCGGTTTGCGGCACCGACTTGCCCCCGGTGGCGATAATGACGGCGCGTCCGTTAATCCGTTCGCCGGTGGTCAATTCGACGCCCCATGCGCGCTCCTCATCGTACAACACCCGGCGAACCGGGCTGTTGACACGAATGGAGACGCCTTGATGGCGCACGCGATTCACAAGCGCATCCACCACGGTCTTGGCCTTGTCGCTCACCGGGAACATGCGCCCGCGGTCTTCCTCCTTCAAGCGGATGCCCATCCCTTCGAAGAAGGCGATGATGTCGCGATTGCTGAATGTCGCAAGAGCGCTATGCAGGAAGCGTCCGTTGCCCGGAATATGCTTGATCAGTTCATCCGGCTCTTTGGCATTCGTCACATTGCAGCGGCCTCCGCCCGAAATTCCGAGCTTGCGCCCCAGTTTATCCCCTTTGTCCACCAACAAAACCTTTGCACCGTGCTCGCTTGCAGCCACGCTGGCCATCAATCCGGCTGAGCCTCCGCCGATTACAATTACGTCATAAGCCATTCGTTATGCTCCTATATGGTTTCATTTGTTTTCATTGTACCGTAATTTTTTCCGACAAAAATAGTGATATTCCTGCAACGTGCTTTGACATTTTCTATAGCAGACTTCCATTATAATCGTTGTGCCAACCCTTGTAAAAAAGGAGGTTTGATCGTACGATGAATGCATCGAACGCGTTTCAAGCAGGCTCACGTGAGGTAAACCGCCACTCGGGCAGAACGCAGTTGGACGACATGGAGAAGCGCATCCTGCAGCTGGGCGTCAAAAACCGGAGATTGATGAGGGACATCATGCAGAACGCCGAGGCGCTTCGAGCGACAAAAGAGGCGGTTATGATCAGTAAAACGCACATGCATCAACTGTGGCAGCAATTGAACGAGCTGCGCATTCTTCATCAATGCCCCTATCCATAGCCGAGTCCGGTCGTGAGAAAAAACGAGGTCCGAAAAATCGGCCTCGTTTTTTTAAATGTATTTATGATTATGCCGTTTGCGGCTGGGCTTGCAAGCTGCGGACGGTCAGGCGGGCGATACGCAAGTCGTCCGTTTCCTCGATGGTGAACTCGTAAAGATCCTCGTACAGTACCGATTGCCCGCGCTTCGGCGGAATTTCAACTTGCGCGTAGATCCAACCGCCGATCGTATCGTAGTCCTCGGATTGGATTTCGAGTCCGAGATGGTCGTTGACCTCGTCGATCAACGTACGACCGTCGATGGAGAACGTTGAATCGTCCTTCTTCTCGATGCTCGGCCGTTCGTCCGGGTCGAATTCGTCTTGAATTTCGCCGACGATTTCTTCCAAAATATCTTCAATCGTCACCATACCGGCCGTGCCGCCGTATTCGTCGATCAGCAGCGCGATTTGCACCTTCTTGCGCTGCATTAGCTTCAGCAGGTTGCTGATCGGCATCGAGTCGGGCACCTTGGTCATCGGCCTGAGGATGGTCCGAATATCGTCTAATCCATTCTGCGCCTTGAGCAGATCTTTAATGTGCACGAAACCGATAATATTGTCCTTATCGGGATCGCAGACCGGATACCGTGTACGCATTTCCTTGAGCGCGATCTCCATATTATCTTCGAACGGAAGATTGGCGTAAAGACAGCCCATGTCGGTACGCGGAATCATGATTTCGCGTGCGTTCGTCTCGGTAAATTCGAATATATTATCAAACAGCGTAAGCTCTGTGTTGTCGATAAATCCGCTTTTGTGACTTTCTTTCATGAGGACGCGTATTTCATCCTCGGTGTGAGCCGATTCGTGGTCGTTCGTCGGTTCGATCCCGACGAGCCGCAGCATCCAGTTGGATACGCCGTTCAGCAGCCAAATAAAAGGGAACATCAGCTTGTAGAAAAGAATAAGCGGGATGGCGGTCCACAAGGTAACCTTCTCCGATTGCCGAATCGCATACGTTTTCGGAAATTGTTCGCCAAGTGTAATGTGGAAGGCGGTAATCACCGAGAAGGCGATAATGAACGAAACCGCATGCATGGCGACGGGGCTCAAGCCCAGCCAATCCTTGAGGATAGGCTCCAACACTTTGGATATGGTCGGTTCGCCGACCCACCCCAGCACGAGGGACGTCAGCGTAATACCGAGCTGGCAGGCGGATAAATACGCGTTCAGGTTGCCCGTGATCGTCTTGGCGATGCGGGCGCTTAAATGGCCGCTTTGGGCAAGCGTATCGATACGGGTGTTACGAACTTTGATGATAGCGAACTCAGCGGCCACGAAGAAGCCGTTGAGCGCAATTAAAACAACAATTAAAACCGCGTTAATCAATAAAGGTAACGGGTCACTACTCAATCATTCCCTATCCCCTAAGTCAGGCGGATAGGTACACCTCCCTTAAACGATCAATTAAAAATAATAAATAATGCTTATAGTTCATTATATCGGAATGGAAGAACCCGCTCAAACCGAAGGTCTGGCCTTGAGGGTGCACGTCAACGTGCTGCGCCCCTACTCTGCATTCGTAATGCCTGATTTCAACCCTATTGACGCGAATTTGCGTGATTTTGTGCGAAAACAGGTTTCGGCCCGTCTACTTTACCGGGGACTGCCTTGAAATTGGCACGACAGGTGACTGATGGAACAAAGCTTCAGAGGAAAAACCACTTGCAATATTTTTTAAATTATAGTATGATAATGATTAGCTTTATTAACCTCAATTACCCCCATCAGAATCGAATTCCTCATTTACTCGATTGTTTCCGCTCAAGAAGATTCGGAATGTGTCCCTGATAAGGAACGTAGGAAGTACGTGATAGGTAATCTGATTCACACTGGCGCGGTCTTCGGAGCCGCAAGGATGGAAGAGAGGCAGGGCTTTCATTGTTTTAGTTACAAGCGTTGAGATTCACAATAGGGGTAACCTGTTTTGCATATACAGCCTAGTTTTGCAAAGTTTATACAGGATAAAGTGTTTACAAAGAAAAGGGCTTCGTTCAGCTTGAAAGTCGGCGAGGTCCTTTTTGTCGTTCGTTTCTTTGATCTGCTTTTGCGGAAGCGGGCGGTTTGGAATCATAGCTGCAAACGCGATTGTTAAATTGTTCCTCGGGGATTGAAGCATAGGGTCACTTTACATTGTGCCATACTTTAGGTAATACCGGTTTTCTTCAACCGTGGATTTGATTGTTTTTGTTAAAGCTCATGCATACTAAGAATACGAAGCAAAGGAGATAACATGCGATGGCGCAGCCGGATAAAACGCATAGCCGCGATTCCAAGGAGCAAGTTAAACAAGCCAGCCAAATAAACGAAGCGGATCAAGCCGGAGGCACGGACAAGAAACTGAACGGACCGAATCGTCCTTCTATCTAATTCCGTTCTCCAGAAGGAGGGTGTTCGATGAGCGACAAGTCGGAAGAGTCTTACGATAACGTCGAAACGGATATCAACTATAACCGCAAGAACGATCCGAAGCTGGATCCGTTCGAGATAAACTTCAAGCCCGAGTTCAAGTCGGAGCGCGGGCCTCGCGAAGCGTTCGTGAACGAACACGGCGTCTTGATCGGAGATCACGAATACGAATCGGTCGAATCGCCGCTCGAGCAATGGAATGAAGACGTCGATCCGGCGGTCATGTCCGGTGACGAATGGGTGCACCCTTATAAAGACATAGGCTTCCAAACGAAGGAAAACCGCGACTTGTTCGAAGAAGGCATCGTTCCGCAAGGCTACCCTTTCATGCATTCGGATAAAGACGTCGCCTATAAATCGTTTCAAAGCGGCGAGGCGGATTCGAAAGAGAAGGGAAGCAAACGAAGCAAGTCATGAAGTGCGGCGGGTTTTACACGGCACCATGATCGATTTCGGGGGAATGGCATGAGGAATAGGCTTTGCTTTCAACCCGCGAGCCGAGTATAATGGGGACATCCGATAGATCATATACCTTTATGTTAGGAAAAGGAGTGAAACACCTATGTCCATGTCATTCGAAAGCTTTATGCGCGACTCGGTTCAGCCGATGCGCGATGATTTAACCCGAATCGGCGTACAAGAGCTTCGTACCCCCGAGGAAGTAACCGAAGCGTTGGAAAATAAAACAGGCACGACCCTTATCGTCGTCAACTCCGTCTGCGGCTGTGCGGCAGGCCAGTGCCGTCCGGGCGTAGCGAAGGCGCTTCAGCACGAAGTGAAGCCGGACCGGTTGTTTACCGTATTTGCCGGACAAGATAAAGAAGCAACGGCGAAAGCGCGCGAGTACTTCGCACCGTATCCGCCGTCGTCGCCGTCTATCGCCTTGATGAAGGACGGACAGCTTGTTCATTTCATCCAGCGTCATCAGATCGAAGATCGTTCCGCCGATATGATTGCGGGCGACTTGATCAACGCATTCGAAACCTATTGCAAATAATAGCGCGCTCCCAAACTCCCTTCGACTCGCTTCGGCGTCGTCGACGGGAGTTTTTGTATATGGTATAATCCGGTACAACGAAAGCGTAACATTCGGACTCCGAAGAGTCGAAGAGGAGAGGTGCTGTTGGGATGAGTTTGCAGCAGGATATAATTGCCAAACTCGGCGTGAAGCCGGTGATCGACACGGATGAAGAGATTCGCCGCCGGGTCGAATTTCTGAAGGAATACGTTGTGAAATCCGGGGTAGACGGACTTCTGATTGCGATCAGCGGAGGCATCGACAGCGCGGTAGCGGCAGGCTTGTGTAAGATCGCGACGGACGAGCTGACGGCGGAGAAGGGAAGGGAGTTCAAGACGGTCGGCGTGTTCCAGCCTTATGGGGAGCAGGTCGACATCTCGGACAGCTATGCGGTGGCCGATGCGTTCCAGCTGAAGTACCGGGTGGAGACGAACATTGAAGAAGCCGTAAATGAAATTGCCTTGGAAGCCGAGTACGGCTTGAAGTCAATCGGCGTGCACCGCCACTTGAGCCGCGGAGGCAAAGGGAACGTGAAGGCGAGAACGCGCATGGTCGTGCAGTATGCGCTGGCGTTCGAGCTGAACCTGCTCGTGGTCGGGACCGACCACGCGTCCGAGGCGATTACCGGCTTCTTCACGAAGTACGGGGACGGCGCCGTGGACATTACGCCGCTCAGCACGCTGAACAAGCGGCAGGTGCGCCAGCTCGCGCAGAAGCTCGGCGTTCCGCAGAGCGTGCTGGACAAAGCGCCGACGGCCGGATTATGGGAAGGGCAGACGGACGAAGCGGAGCTCGGCATCAGTTACGACGATAACAGCGATTATCTCGAAGGCAAAACGATTTCGCCGGAAGCGCAGGAGAAATTGGAGCGGCAATATATAAAGACGGAGCATAAACGCGCTCCGATTCCGGGTATTTAATGAAGCAAACACCGTACATTCGGGCCAGTGTTCCCGAGCGTACGGTGTTTTGCTTTTCGAGCGGCTGATTTGCCTGGCTCATTCGCCGGCGCTGGGCAGCACGCGGCGCAGCACGCGGAACGTTCGCTCGACGATGTCGTCGATTTGCGCTTTCGTCGTGCAGAGCGGCAGCCAGTAGTAAATCGTATCCCCAAGCGGGCGGAGAAAGAGACCTTCATTCAAGCCTTCCAAATAAATATGAAAGCCCATGCGGTCTTCAAGGGCATAACGGGCGCCGAGCGCCGCGTCCTTGTACAGGTCGAAAGCGGCAACCATGCCGAGCGTACGCAGATGGGCGACACCTTGGAACGCTTGGAACCTGAGGACGCGCTCGCTCAGATGCGCGGACACCTCCTCCACATGCTCCAGCACGCGTTCGTCTTCCAGGATTTGCAGCGATTCGAGCGCAGCGGCGGCCGACAGCGGATTGCCCGTGAAGCTGTGTCCATGCGTGAACGTCTTCAGCTTCGCATAATCATCGTAGAACGCATCGAATACGGCTGCGGTCGTCATCGTCACAGAGAGCGGGAGCACGCCCGCTGTCAACCCCTTGGACAAGCACATGAAATCCGGCGATATTGCGGCATGGTTGCAGCCGAACATGCGTCCGGTGCGTCCGAAGCCGACGGCCACTTCATCGGCGATCAGATGGACGTCGTACTCGCTGCAGAGCTGTCTTAATCCTTGCAGGTACGAGGCTGCGTACATGATCATGCCGCCGGCGGCTTGCAGCATCGGCTCAACGATGATGGCCGCAATCTGATCGGCCGATGCGGCGAACAGCGCGCGAACGGCTTCGAGCGCCGCGGCTGCGCTGGCTTCCGCGTCGCCGTTCGGATCGTTGCGCGGGTCGGGCGAGGGCACGCCGAACGCGGCAAACAAGAGCGGGCGAAAGACTGAGAAATATTGATCGACGCTGCCGACGCTGACGGCGCCGATCGTATCGCCGTGATAGCTGTTCTCCACGAACGCAAACTTCGTTTTACCGGCGCAGCCCGATTGCTGCCAATATTGGAACGACATCTTGAGCGCGACCTCGACCGAAGTGGAGCCGTTGTCGGAATAGAACACCTTGTCCAGACCTTGCGGGGTAACCTGCACGAGTCGTTCGGCGAGTTCGATGCCGGGGCGGTGCGTCAAGCCGGCGAACATGACATGATCGGCCTGGCGCAGCTGCTTCTCAATCGCTTCCCGGATGCGGGGATGGGCATGGCCGTGAACGTTTACCCACCACGACGAATTGGTGTCGTAATAACGGTTGCCGTCCGCATCGAACAAATAGACGCCTTCCGCTTTCTCGATGAGTATCGGATCGCGCTCGGCGTAATCTTTCATTTGGGTGAACGGGTGCCAGACGTAGCGGCGGTCCGCTTGCAGCAGCCGTTCTTTTTCCTTCGGATCCATCACACGGCTCCTCCTTGAACTTCGCTTTCGGATCGGATACGATAAAGCCAATCCACATTGTACCATTGGAAGTCCGGAAATGAGAAGAGGAGGAGACGTTCGATGATTATCGGAATCGGCACCGATCTGCTGGAAATCGCACGGGTGCGGACGATCCTGGAGCAGAGCTCGGGCGCGCGCTTTCTGGAGCGGGTACTGACCTCGCGGGAGCGGGAGCTGGCGCACGCCCGCAAGGGCCGGCTGGCGGAATTTACGGCCGGCCGTTTCGCCGCCAAGGAAGCGGTGGTGAAAGCGCTCGGCTGCGGCATCGGCAAGCAGGTGTCGCTGCAGGACATCGAGGTGCTGCCGGACGAGAAGGGCAAGCCGCTTTGCCGGATCTCGGACGCCGCGTGGGACCGGCTGTATCCGGCGGGTTCGGGGCCGTCCGCAGCGGACCTCGTGATCCATCTCAGCATCACGCACTCGGAGTCGGCGGCGATGGCGTATGCCGTGGTGGAGCGGATAACCTAAAATCCCGGATGGCGGACGGGCCGGCATTCGGGATTTTGAAGGGTGAAGCTTATTGAAGCCAGGCTTCTTATTTCTTCTCCGCCAACCACTCGGCCAGCGCGCTGATTTCTTCCGGCTTCAGCTTGCCGTGAAAGCCCGGCATGCCGTTGCCGCCGTTCTCGATTTGCTTCACGATTTGCTCCTTGCTTAAGCGGGCCCCAACCTGCTTCAGGTTCGTTTTCGGCCCGACCCGGCCTTCCAGGTTGCTGGCATGACAGGACAAGCATGACTGCTTGTATACCGCTTGCACGGCTTCCGAGGCGCCGGCCATCGCTTCTTCCGCCGTGGCGGCATTCCCCGACTTGCCGCCGCCGAACGGCTCGGGACTGTTTTTCGACGCGCAGCCCGACAAGAGGCTGACAGCCAGCACTGCCGCTAGCGCGGCTGCTTGCATTCTTGATGGTTTGAGCTTCATTGGTTGACCCATCCCCTTTTCCATATGTGAATCATGACGCCTAGCGCCACCATACCCGCCCCGCCGAATGCGTCGATCAGGACGGGCGCATACCCAAGGTAACTCCAGCCGATCGTCAGCGCGACGGCGAACTGCCATAGGCTTAAATAAACAACCGGCCGTCCGAGCGAGCGGCTTAACCCCGCGTATACAATCGCAAGCAGCAGCCCTTTGCCGATATACCCGTCCAACGGATCGATCCAGCCGAATCGGGCAAGAGCGAATAGAACGCCCATGACGACCGGAACTGCCGCGATGACGATTACCCCGGGCGTTGAAGGGACAGGCCGGTTCTTCCGGCGCCGATAATAGAGGACCCATCCCGTTAGCGTAACGGCGATGGCCGTGATGACGATCTGGGCTGCTCCGGGCTGGAGGAACTGCTGCAGGAACGTGAGAGCGGCCGATGCAATCCATGCCAAGCCCCATATGTACAAGTAAACGGCATAAGGAACCGCATCGCTTCTCGCATCCGACAGAGCCTTGGGATCGGCGTGTCTGCCTTCGGCGTTACCGCCCTTGGATAGTTTGTCTGCGGCTGCGCCTGCTTGGCCCATAGTTCCGTTCACCTCTCTTCATGAATGGATGTATCATTATGATTTGAGCGTACACGTTCGGAGACGCCAAGTCAAACGTACGGAAGAAGGGGAATGTAGCGCCTTTGCTAAGCCAATATTATCGTTTTTACTCGTTTGGCGAATATCGTATAATAGATAGATAGTGAAGCCGAGCAAAGGAGACAACATGGATCGATCAACGCAAAAACATTACTTTTCCACCGAGCTGTTATCGTGGTACCGGCGTCATAAGCGGGATTTGCCTTGGCGCCGCAGCCGGAATCCTTATTATATCTGGGTATCGGAAATTATGCTGCAGCAAACCCGGGTCGACACGGTTATCCCGTATTTCAACCGGTTTATCGATAAATTTCCTACGGTGCAGGCGCTTGCGGAAGCGCCGGAGGATGAGGTGCTGAAGGCGTGGGAAGGCCTTGGCTACTATTCCCGTGCGCGCAACCTGCAAAGCGCCGTGCGCGAAGTGAATGAACGGTACGGCGGCGTCGTGCCGGATACGAAGGACGATGTCGCCTCGCTGAAGGGCGTCGGTCCTTACACGACCGGAGCGATTCTCAGCATCGCGTACAATAAGCCGGAGCCGGCGGTTGACGGCAACGTCATGCGCGTGCTCTCGCGCTACTTCCTGATCGAGGACGACATCATGAAGCCGAAAACCCGCGTCCGCATGGAAGCTTTGGCGCAGGAGCTTATCCCGGAAGGCGCCGCCGGCGATTTCAACCAAGCGCTGATGGAGCTCGGCGCGCTTGTCTGTACCCCGAAGTCGCCTCACTGCCTGACCTGTCCGGTCTTGGCGCATTGCGACGGGCGGGCGGCCGGCATGGAGGAGACGCTGCCGGTCAAGACGAAGGCGAAGCCTCCGCGCCCGGAATCGCGCGCCGCCGTGCTGATCGAAGGCGCCGGCCGGCAGGCCGGCAAGGTATTGATCCGGCAGCGCCCGCAGGACGGACTGCTCGCCCGCATGTGGGAGCTTCCGCATACGGCGCTGCTGCCGGGCGCTCGGACGGGCGAAGCGGGACTGCCGACTGCGCATGCGGCGCTGAACGCGCACCTGGCCGGAGACGGGATCGGGCTGGAGGCGCTTGCCTGGGTCATGGAGGCCGAGCACACATTCAGCCATATTCATTGGAATATGGACGTGTATGCCGCCCGGCTGGACGCGTCGCCGGTATTCGGCGAGGCTGGGCCGCTGCTGCCGTCGCATTATCGCTGGATCGGCCGGGAGGACATGGCCGAGCACGCGTTTCCGAACGTATTCATCCGGATTCTGAACGCATATTTTTCCGGAGAGTGCGCCTCTTCCTGAGGACGCGCCAAAGACCGCCCGGCCTCGGACGGTCTTTATTTAATGAATCATCTTTTTCAGACCTTCCACATCGCGGACGAAGATGAACTTTTTGTCGATCGTAATAATATGATCCTCCTGCAGCTCCTGCAGCACTTTCGTAACGGACTCGCGTACGGTGCCGACCATATTGGCCAGCTGCTGATGCGTCAGTTTCATGTTGATGAAGGTACCGTTCGTTTTGGGCTGGCCGTATTGCTCCGACAATCGGAAGATCGTTTTGATGATGCGGGACCGTACGTCGAGGAAGGTTAGATCGTAGATTTGTTCGTTGGTCTTGCGCAACCGCTCCATCGTGACTTCCAACAGGCGCAAACAAAGCTTGGGGGTTCTTTCCATGAAGTGGTAAAATTCAGAACGGACAAGCGTGTAAATCGAGCAGTTGTCCATCGTTTCCGCCGTAGCGGAGCGCTGAAGACCTGTTTGAATCAGCGACATCTCGCCGAAGAAATCGCCCCCGCGAAACAAGGATAGAATAATTTCCTTGGCGTTATCGATCCGATACACTTTCACAACACCGCTCTGGATTAAGAAGAATTCCTCGCCTGCGTCCCCTTCAAAAAACAAGATTGTTCCCTTCTTGTACTTTCGTTCGACAAATAAAGGCGCGATCGTCTCAAGTTCGGCTGCCGATAAATCTTGAAACAAGGGCACATGACGCAGGAGAGAGATCAGTTTACTCATGAACCTCACTCTTTTCCTAAAACTGGATGATTGATTAATATGACTAGATTATAGCGCGGAAATCCTTATTATACCAGCGCATCTTCGCCATACCGGTAAGGCGGGTGTTGAAAATCTCATTATTTGACATAAAAAAGACATGGACTCGGATAAACCGAAATCCATGTCTTTCTTCATATCGCGGCAGGTGTTACTTCACAGCAGCTTCGTAACGTTTGCCGACTTCTTCCCAGTTTACAACGTTCCAGAAAGCGGCGATGTAATCAGGGCGTTTGTTTTGATATTTCAAGTAGTACGCGTGCTCCCATACGTCCAGACCGAGGATCGGCGTTTCGCCTTCCATAATCGGGCTGTCTTGGTTCGGCAAGCTGTACACTTTCAATTTGCCTTCTTTGGTTACAGCGAGGAATGCCCAGCCGGAACCGAAACGTGTCGCGCCCGCTTTGGCGAAATCCTCTTTGAATTTTTCGAAGCCGCCGAGTTCGTTGTTGATCGCGTCAGCCAGCTTGCCGCTTGGAGCGCCGCCGCCGTTCGGGCCGATCGTCTCCCAGAAGAGGGAGTGGTTCGCGTGGCCGCCGCCGTTGTTGCGGACTGCCGTACGGATAGCTTCCGGTACGTTGTTCAGATCGGCGATCAAGGCTTCAATGCTTTTGGATTGCAGATCGGGATGGCCTTCCAGCGCAGCGTTCAGGTTCGTAACGTATGCATTGTGGTGACGATCGTGGTGAATCATCATGGTCATTTCATCGATGTGCGGTTCAAGTGCGTTGTTCGCGTAAGGCAGTGCTGGTAATTGATGTGCCATTGTCTAATCTACCTCCTAAGAATATAAGACTTCCAATATTTATTATCGCTTATTTACTATATAAAATCAACATTTATGTATATTAAGTGTTTGTACAAACATTACGGGCGCCGGTCATGCTCGTGGCCGCGACGTTCGATTTCGTGAATGATTTGACTGAGCATCGCGCTGCCCTGCGCGTTCAGCCAAGGGGACAAATCGCTCATCACCCGTTGATGATAGTGAAGCTCTTGCGAACTCCAGGCATTCGTATTCATATCGTTCAACTCATGAATTCGCCGAACGTCGGTGTCCGTGTGGTTTGATAGCGGAGTCATGTTAGTACCTCCTTCCGTATCCAAAGTTTACCGAAATTATCGTTTCCGCAGGAGTTCCTTTTTATGCATAAGGGACCGAAAGAAGGGCGGGGGCGGATGAAGTGCCGCCGTCCGGGCGTTAGCCCCCGCTGGACGAAGACGAGCTGCCGATGCCGCCGTGGGAACCGGAGCTGCCGGATGAGATGCCGCTGCTTGAACCGGTCGCAGGGCCGGCAATAGAGGAAGAGGACGAGCTAACGCCGGATGCCGAGGGAGCCGGACCGGTTGAGCTTGAACCGGAGCTCGTATATGAACTTGAACTCGTATTCGAGCTTGAACTCGAGTTTGAAGCGGAGCCCGTGCTTGAAGCTGAACTTGAAGGAGAACTGTCTTTGACGGAAAAGCTTCCGGTCCGGCTGCTTGTCGCCGGCTGCTGAGTTGTTCCTGAGGAGGAACTGCCGGACGGCGCCGGCTTCGAAGCCGATGCTGCCGCCGAAGCGTTCGCCGATTGGGGCGCAGCTCCCGGCGTCATCATCGACGGCTTGGTTGTCGCCTGAGCGGAGCGGTGGTAATAAGGCGTCGACCCGACGTAATAGATCGAGCTATCGTTGTCATAGTCGACCCAGCCGTTCCCGTCGTCACACCGGCCGTCATCGTCATCGTCCGCGCAATAGTTGTCCGGGAGAGCGGCCCCGGCGGCAGCACTGGCCGCCCCGCCGATGGCGGTTTCGGCGGCGCTGCCGGCCCCCGCTCCGCCCGCCGGATTGCTTACGGATGCAACGGCCCCGCTGCCGGCCGGGACGGCCGGCTGATTGACATCCGTGCAGCCGACGCTTGCGGTAAGTGCGGCGGTCGCTACGAAGAGACGTAACATTTTTTTGCCACGGGCGGGTGGTACTGCTTGATTGTTGTTGCTCACTAGGTATCGCTCCATTCCCGTCAGTCTCTGTACCCTTACATACGTTGGGAGCGTGCCGATTGTTTCAGGGGCGGTATTTTCTAAAATTTTCTATAAAACTTGTAAAATACCATTTTCTTTCATTGCGAATCCACTAGACCGATTCTATACTCGAATTATGGAAACTTTTGCGTAAAGGTCAAGCTTTTGGAGGAGGAAGTGGAAGATGGGAACACGCAGAACGGCGTGGTTTAGCGCTGGCATGGCTGCGGTCTTGGCGGTGTCCTCGCTAGGGTGGTTGGGGCCCGGGGGCGCCTACGGGCAAGCGATGGCGGCGGCGCCATCTGTCCAGCAGACTGCCGGAACGGCGATGGAGCATTCACTACATCATATACAGCCGGGAAAGGTGCTCGTTAAATACAAGGAGCGGCTACCCGCCGCAACAAGATTGTCGATGACGGCTTTACGCGCAAATCCTTACGTGGAAGTCGAAGTGGGCGAAGATCAGAGCGTCCCTGAAGCGGTCGCGGAATTATCCCGCAACCCCGAAGTGGAATATGTGGAACCGGTTTATTTATTCCGTTTGATGGATCGGGCGGCGACGCAGGATGCTGAACAAGAGGAAGGCGCAGCTACGCCCGAGCAGCCGCCGGTACCGGCGCCGGGAGCGGGAATAGATCAAGGAGTCTCTGACGGCGCGGTGCAGCCCATAACGAGCTTGATGCCTAACGACCCGCTGCTGGTGAAAGGGGATCAATGGGGCTACACGGTGACGGACATGACTTATGGCTGGCGCAGGGTAGAGGAGTCGTTACGGGACGATATCAAGATTGCCGTTATCGATTCAGGCGTCGACGCGAATCATCCCGATTTGGCGGGCAGCGTACTGCCCGGATATAACGCGGTCAATAACAATGCCGATACGCGTGATAACTACGGTCACGGTACGATGGTGGCCGGGATCGCCGCCGCCTTGGTCGACAACGGCCTGGGAATCGCAGGTTCCGCCGGCGGTGCGAAAATATTGCCCGTTCAAGTCGGGCAATGGCAGGGCAAGGATTATGTGATTCCGAGCGACGCCCTGACCGAAGGCATATACTGGGCGGTAAACGCCGGTGCGGATATCATCAACTTAAGTCTCGGCATGGACGGGTATAGCCGCGCGGTTAGCGATGCGATCCATTTCGCGCTTAGCCGGAATGTCGTTGTCGTCGCTGCCGCCGGTAACGAGAGCAATCATTGGCTCCCTAAGGAGCAAGGGAATTTGGATAATAAGACGCCCAGAGCTTTCAGCCGCACGACGTTTCCGGCGAATATGGACGGCGTCATCGCTGTCGGATCCGTAACGAGGTTGAATGACGGAAGCTTTGTGCTCTCGGACTTTTCGAACGTGGTCGATAACCTCGCTACGGTTGCTCCCGGAACGGGCATTTACTCCACGAAGATGAACGGCGATTACGCCGTAGGAGACGGCACCTCGTTCTCGGCTCCGTTCGTCTCCGGTTTAGCTGCGCTGCTCGTCGCACAAGACCGGCAGCTTACGCCAAGGGACGTGCTCCGTATTATTAAGGACAGCAGCGCCAAGGTGCCGATCGCACATCCTGTCTATGAAGGACTTCCCTTGGATGCGTTCTATATCGGCGGCGGCCTTCTGCATGCCGGCCGTGCTTTCACGCTTCCGAGGCTAAAGGTCGAAGCGGTCAAGGGCTCAACGGTTAACGGGTTCACCGATTACGGGGTGACGGTCCTGGCGTTAGACGATAGAGGGCAGCCGCTTACCGATGTTACCGGGAAGGTCACGCTTCAAGTCCAACACGTCACTCGCCTTGGCGGCGGGGGGAATACGGTGCTGGACATGGTCTACGGCAAGGCGCGGACGAATATCAGCGGCCAGGCTTCGGACGATTACTATGATCTCAGTTTGTCCGCGACGGGGTCCGATTTCATCGGCTCGGCGCCCGTGACCTTCCTGCGCCGGCCTGCAGCGCCTAAGGCTTCGCTGGCGGCAGGCGCCTATGTCGGCGGGCAGAAGGTCGAGCTGAGTACGGATGTGCAGGGCGCGACGATTTATTACGCGACGAGCGAGGCGAATAGTTGGCCGCCCGCAACGGAATACACCGGCCCGATTACCGTCGGGGCCAGCACGACGATAACGGCCGTGACCGTCAAAAGCGGGGTGATGAGCGAAGCGGCGTCGTTCGCGTATACGATCACGCCGTCCGGCGGAGGCGGCCTGGTTGGCGGCGGAGGCTTCATTCCGCCGACCCAGCCTGGGGTAGCTCCAGTCAAGGAAAGCGTGCTTACCGTGAAGCCCGATAAAGACAAGCTGCTCGAACAGCTGAAATCCGGTAAAGAGAAACGGGTGACGATCGATGCAACAAGCGATCAAGCCGTTAGCCGGGTTGAGGTCGAGGTACCCGGCGAAGTGTGGAGCAAAGCATCCGCTTCCGAGACGTCGATCGTCATCGAAACCGATCAGGCCACGCTTACCGTACCGGCCCGCGCCATAGCGCTCACGTCGGCGACGGCAGCGGTCCGAGTATCCACGGGTTTCTCCGGGGTGGCATCGGACAAGCCGGCGTACGCATTGCTCGCTTCGGCGGTGTTCGATTTGCAGGTGTACGCGGGAGAGCGGACGATAACGACGTTCGCGGAACCGGTCACGGCGGAGTTTAAATACGATGCCGCCAAAATCGCCGATCCGAGTAAAGCGGCCGTATTCTACTACAACCCGGCGGACCGACGCTGGGAATATGTCGGCGGCGAGACCGCACACGGCTCGGCGAAAGTGCAACTGCAGCACTTCTCCCGGTACGCCGTGATGGAGTGGAACCGGACTTTTGCGGATATTCAAGGACACTGGGCGCAGACAGCCATCGAACGGATGGCGGCCAGACAGATCGCCGACGGGATGACCGAGGCGGACTTCGCGCCGGAGGCGACCCTCACGCGTGCGCAATTTGCCGCGCTGCTGACCCGGAGCCTCCGGATACATACCGGTACAGGCGACTTTCCGTTCCATGACGTGCCGCAAGACGCATGGTATCGCGAAGCCGTATCCAAGGCGCTTGCTGCGGGCCTCGTCAGCGGCGTGAGCGATACGGAATTTGCGCCGGAGCAGTCGATCACGCGGGAGCAGATGGCGGTCATGCTGATGAACGCCTACGCCTACGCCCGCGCTCACGATTACGCGAGCGGTACAGCTACCGGTCCGGAATCAACGGCATGGGATACGCCGTCACGCTTCAATGACGGGGCGGATATCAGCCGTTGGGCGCTGGAAGCCGTACAGCGTGCAGTCGGGAACGGGCTGCTTGAGGGGAACCCGGACGGGACGTTCGGGCCGCGCAGCCAAGCCACGCGCGCCCAGGCGATTACGGTGTTGAGCCGTTTGCTCGACCGGCTGGATCAAGGATTTTTATAAAAAACGCCGAAACGCGAGTTGTCTTGCGTTTCGGCGTTTTTTTGAATTTTAAGTGTTCAACTTCAACCTATGCGAAAAATTAAGGTTATAATAAGAGGAAAAACTTGCCAAGATTATGCGGCGAAGGACGTTATAACGTATGCGAGCTATCGCGTTCCTCTTTTCGTTTATCCTCACATCGCTTCTATTCGCGGTCCCGGCGTTTGCAGCGGAACAGGCTTCCAGAGATGCTGCCGTCACGGATGCCGCGAGCTGGTCCTTTCACGATCAGGACGTGTACACGCTGGACGGGCCGTGGACGTTCTATTGGAGGCAGCTGCTGGAGCCCCGTGATTTTGCGGATCAGGCGGCGAACCGGGCCTCAGCTGCTGCGCCCTCATCCGCAACCGTGACGCTCCCTCATATATGGGGCACCAGCACGGGAGAAGGCTCCGGCCGAGGGGGGAGACAAGCCGCTCCAGATAGACAAGGTTACGCGACGTACCGGCTTCTTCTCCAGTTAAATGATACGGAGCGCGATACCGTCAAGGCGCTCTATGTACCGGCGGCGGCCTCGGCGTACAAGCTTTGGATCAACGGGGAGCTGAAGGCGCAGAGCGGCGAGGTGGGCACGCAGCGCGAGACGATGAAACCCAAAAATTACGCCCGGGTCATCTACTTCCAGGCTCTGGGCGGCAGCAACGAGATCGTCATTCAAGTGTCGAATTTCGTGCAGCGTAAAGGGGGGCTTTGGACCAGCCTTTATGTCGGCAGTCCGGAAGCCATCACTTATAAACGTGAGTTTAATCTTGTTTCCCAGCTTGTTATTTCGATCGTGCTGCTGACCTTGGGCGGGTATCATTTGGCGCTTTTCCTTCTGCGGAAGCTCGATCACCTCAGCTTGCTTATTAGTCTGGTCTGCGTGCTGCTCGCTATACGTTCGATGCTGCTCGGGGATACCCTGCTCGTTCGACTTTTCCCGGACATCCCGTGGGAGCTGGCGGTGAAGGCCGAGTATTTGGCGCCCTATATCGGCATACCGATCTTCGCCCTGTTCGTTAACTTGCTGTACCCGCAGGATATGCTGCGCCGGTTGACACAATGGATCGTGGCAGTCGGATTTGCGTTTGCGCTGGTCGTGCTCTTGTTTCCGGCGCGGGTGTTTACGTATACGATGGTGTCGTTTCAAGTATACAGCGTGCTTGTGTTCACTTATTTGCTGGTTGTTTTCTTCAGAGCGGCGTATCGGCGTCGGGAGGGCGCACTGCTGAACGGTTTGGCTTCCATCGTCATGTTTTTGGCCGTTTTGAACGACATCCTGTACTATAACGCCGTGCTCCATTCTATCGACTTCGCACCGTACGGCGTCGTCGTGTTCATTTTCGTGCAGACGTTGATCGTTGCGTTAAAATTTTCAAACGCTTATTTTAAAGTGGAAAAGGTGTCCGGCGAATTATTGTCGCTAAATGCGACGCTGGAAGACCGAATCAAGGTACGGACACAGGAGCTCGAAAGAAGCTATGAAAAACTGAAGGAAGCAAACGGCCATTTGAAGCAGGCCGAATCGTCGAGGCAGCGGCTGCTCGCGAACATCTCCCATGAGCTGGGAACGCCGATGACTGCGGTGCAGGGGTATTTGAAAGCGATGCTGGACGGGATTATCCGAACGGATGAGCGTCATTATTTACAGATGATTTACGATAAAGTGGTGCTTGTCAGCCGGCTGGTGCAGGATTTGTTCGATTTGTCGAAGCTGGAAGCGGGCAAGGCCAAGTTTCATTTTACTTATGTGACGGTGGAGGACCTGTTCCTTGAATATTTCGGCAGATACAGGCTGGATGTGGAGAACAGGGGTCTGCGATTTGAACTGGTCCTGCCTGAGAGCGGAGAGTCGCCATCCGTGCCCATCGTGTCGATCGATCCGTTTCGAATCCAACAGGTAACCGGCAACATGATTTATAACGCATTGAAATTTACACCGGAGGGCGGTTCGGTCAGCATTCGAGGGGAGCTTGCGGCAAACCCCGGCGACCCGGCCAAGGGCGAATTGATCGTCTCCATCGTGGACAGCGGCGTCGGCATTGAGCCGTCTGTGTTGCTCCACGTGTTCGACCGGTTTGTGAAAGGCTCGGGGGAACAGACCCGGAGGGCGGGCGAAGGATCAGGACTGGGCCTTGCCATTGCCAAAGAAATCGTAAACATTCATGGCGGTAAGGTCGAAGCGGACAGCAAGCTGAATGAGGGATCGACATTCCGCTTTACGCTGCCGGTTGAATTTTTGCATATGGAGGTGGGCTGACGTGTCGGGTCATCGTATTTTGCTTGTGGAGGACGACAAGGAAATTAGCGGACTGATTCAATTGTACTTGAGTTCGCACGGGTACGAGGTGCAGTCGGCAAGAGACGGCATCGAAGGACTGAAGCAATTCGAGATGACGGCGCCGGACTTGGTCATGCTGGATATCGGGCTGCCGGGGATGAACGGCTTGGAAATATGCGAGAATATCCGGAAGGTATCCAATGTGCCGATTTTGTTTATTAGCTGCAACACGGAGAATGAGGACATTATTCATGGCTTAGGACTAGGGGCGGACGATTATATTACGAAGCCGTTCGATCCGAAAGTGATGGTGGCCCGCGTGGAAGCGAACTTGCGGCGGGCGCCGATTTTTCATCGGGTGGCCGTACCGGCTCGCGGCGATTTCCGTAAGCTTTCTTTCGGCGGGCTGGAGATCGACATGTCCAATTATACGGTACGCTTGAACGGGAATCCGGTGAGCATATCAACCAAGGAAATGCAAATTTTGTTGTTCCTGGCCCAGCACCCCGACCGTGTGTTTACGGCTGAAGACCTGTATCGTCACGTGTGGGGGGCCGAGAGCTATTCCGATACGCGTACCGTGGTCGTACACATCAGCAGCCTGCGCAAAAAAATCGAAGCGAACCCGTCCGACCCGGTATTCATACAAAATATCCGCGGGTACGGCTATAAGTTCAATTCGCAGCCGAACCCCGGCGAGAGCCTGTAACGCGGGATGCGGTGAATAAGATCAGTCTCCCGTCTGCAGAGGAGACTATTTTTTGCGTGATCATCCCCGGCGGTATTGCACACGGAAGAAGAAAATAAGCTGCAGTATATGACAATAATTGGACACAATTGATCATAATTCCTTAAAAACGCTTTCTATTAAGCGCTTTCAAGAGTATTTGTAAAAAAACTTAAGAAAATGAAGGTTTTTTTTAATTTTCAGAAGGATTTTTGCATTATTTGTCGTAATTTATAAGGTACCATTTGAATGGTAGGGAGAGTGCAGCATGCTTGTTACTTCGTATCAGGTTCGTTCGTTTCAACTTTCGGATTCTGTTGCTGTCACGGAATTATTCAGGAATGTGATGTCGGATGATTGTTACGATGAGACGATGGCGGCTTTCGCCAGGCAATTGTCCTGGGATAGCGAGCTCATCCTCGTTGCCGAAGAAGAACAGAAGATCGTCGGCGTTATTGTCGGAACGATTGATAAACAGCAAGCCTACTATTACCGAATCGCCGTCGGGCAAGAGTATCAGCGCCGCGGCATCGGGCAAGCGTTGATCGAGGCGCTCCGCCAGCGTTTTGTCGGGCGCAAGGTGCACCGCATTATGGTTACGGTCGACGTACATAATGAAGTGGTGCTGCCGGTGTACGAGAAAGCCGGTTACGGTTCGGACGACTTCTCCAGAAACCCGCATCGGTTAAGTATCGTGAACGGATAAGAAAGAATTCTCTTTTTATATGGTAAACAAGCATGACACGAGGCGCCAGCCTTCGCGGTTGTGCTTTTTTTGTGCCTCGCGGGGCTGTACTCTTGAAAGCCGTCCTGCATACGTTTATGCTAGTAGCAAGAGACGGAGCATGGCCTTGGACCGCTCCCAAGCGCCTGCCGGCCGATACCGAAGGCAGAAGGGTTAGACCTCATGGAAACTTTTCCTACTTATATCATCAAAAGTTTTAAACATGACGGGCATCTGCATCGGATGTGGCTTGAAAACTGGCGGGTGCCCGAACGGCTGCTGCATCATGGCCACCGGGAGCAAGGGATGTACGTGCTGATCAACAGCCAGACGAAAATTGTCGAAGCCGACGGCAAAGAATGGGTCAGCCGCATTCCGGGCGTTTCGTTCTTCGTCCCGGGCGAATGGTTTAACATTGTGGCTTTAATGGAAGAGCAGGGGATACGCTATTATTGCAATATCGCCTCGCCTCCTTACGTGAACGGACGCGTAATTACGTACATCGATTACGACTTGGACGTAATTCGTTTGCCCGCGGGCGACATCCATGTGGTCGATCAAGAGGAATACGAGCGTCATAAACAAATGTATCATTATTCGGCTATCGTCGATACGAAGGTGAAGCAGGGGCTTCACGATTTACTCGCACGCGTGCGGGGAGGCGAGCCGCCTTTTCAAGATGATCTGGTCAACATGTATTACCAGAAATGGCTGGAACGGAGATCGGAGGGGTAGGATGCGGCTGTTTCCAACCAAGAAGGTCGACGTTTTGATGTCGGACGAGTCAGCGGAGACTCATACGGGTCAAGGATGGCCGCGCGAAATGTGGGAATGGTTCAAAATGATGGCCGTCGCCCTCATTCTCGTTGTGCTCGTTCACCAGTATTTGTTTCATGTCTCCGCTGTCAGAGGCAATTCGATGCAGCCTACGCTCGAAGAAGGGGAATGGCTGTTTATTAATAAAACGCTTCGCTATGCGGGTTCGCTCCAGCGAGGGGACATCGTCGTGCTGCGGGAACCGGCCGATGCGGAGGAAGGGCCAACGTATCTCGTCAAGCGGGTGGTGGCCGTTGCGGGAGATGAAGTGCATATTCGGCGCGGTAAACTGTATGTGAACGGCAAGGAGGCGGATGAGCCTTATACCGAGACCTCCATCCAGGACGGCCGGTTTGAACCGCTGACTGTTGCGGATGGTTACGTGTTCGTGATGGGCGACAACCGCCGCCGTTATGCCAGCAACGATAGCCGCAGCTTCGGCGCCGTTCCGTTATCGCTTGTCGAAGGGCGGGCGGAATGGATCGTTTGGCCGATTCGGCAATGGAGGAATTTGTAATGGGAACGGAAACGACCCGGACGGACGTTATCAATTGGGCGCTTCTGAAAGAAGAGCTGCGGAACGAGGCTTCGCGGCTCGGCGTGGATCGGATCGGGTTCGCGAGCGCGGAACCGTTCGAGGAATTAAAGACGATATTGGTGCAGCATCGGCAGAAGGGGTACGAGTCCGGCTTCGAGGAACCCGACTTGGACAAGCGCGTCAATCCGGCGTTATCGCTCGAAGCGCCGCGCTCGATCGTTTCGATTGCGGTTGCCTACCCTTCGAAGCTGAAGTCGCCTCCGCGCTCAGAGCCGGGCGCCTATCGGGGCATGTTATCCCGCTCGGCATGGGGGCTTGATTATCACCATGTGCTGCGCAGCCGCCTTGAGCGCATCGAGGCGTGGCTGAAGGAACGTGTGCCGGGTGCGCGGACGGTCAGTATGGTCGATACCGGGGCGTTGGTCGACCGGGCGGTCGCTGAACGGGCGGGCATCGGTTGGGTCGGTAAAAATTGCTCGGTCATCACGCCGGACTGGGGCTCCTGGGTGTATTTGGGCGAGCTCGTCACCAATATCCCGTTCCCGCCGGACGTACCGGTGACTGAATCCTGCGGCGACTGCACGATCTGCATCGACGCATGTCCCACGGGAGCGCTCGTCGGACCGGGACAGCTGAACGCGCAGCGCTGCATCTCCTTCGTCACACAGACGAAAGGTCTGATTGAAGACGATGAGATGAAACGAAAAATCGGCAATCGCTTATACGGCTGCGATACGTGCCAGATCGTATGCCCGAAAAATAAAGGCATCCATGCCGACCATCATCCGGAGATGACCCCGGATCCGGAGCAGGTCAAACCGCTGCTGAAATCGCTGTTGTTTTTGTCCAACCGCGAGTTCAAGGAACGCTTCGGCAGCAGTGCGGCCTCTTGGCGGGGAAAGAAGCCGATTCAACGCAACGCCGTGCTGGCGCTTGGCAATTTCCGCGATGCAAGCAGCGTACCGGAGCTGGCTCAGCTGCTGCAGCGGGACGAGCGGCCGGAGATTCGCGGCTCGGCCGCCTGGTCGCTAGGGCGCATCGGCGGTCCTGCGGCACAGGTGGCGCTGGAGGAAGCGTCGCGGCATGAGCAGGATGAGGCCGTTCTCCGGGAGATCGGCAAGGCGCTGGCCCGTGAAAGGGTGGAAGGAGCAGGTGAAGCAGCGTATGATGACAACCATCGGATATGAAGAAATCGAATCTCCGATCGGCCGGCTCACCTTGGGCTGGAGCGGCGCTTTATGCCAGATCGAGTTCGGGGCGTTCGAGCCGAACCGGTCGAGGCTGGAGGCGTGGTCGTCCCGCTGGTTCGGAACGACGCGTTGGGAACGAAATCCGTCATTGTTAAAGGAAGCGGCAGCTCAGCTGGACGCCTATTTTTCAGGAAAGCTGCAGCGCTTCACGATTCCGCTGGATTTGCGCGGGACTCCGTTCCAACGCCAGGTGTGGCAGGCGCTGCAATCGATCCCGTATGCGCAGGTTTGCGCGTATAAGGACATCGCCGAACGGATCGGAGCGCCCAAAGCCGTCCGGGCGGTTGGCGGCGCGAACAACCGCAATCCGGTGCCGATTATTGTGCCGTGTCATCGCGTTATCGGCGCATCCGGTTCCATGGTCGGTTATGGCGGAGGACTGGACATCAAGACGTACCTGCTGCGGCACGAGGGCTATCGCTTGGAAGGAGCGGCATTATGAGATATGTGCATATAGATAATGTGGAGTCAGGTCAATATTTGGGGAAGACGATCTTCTCGGCGAACGGGGCTGTGCTGCTTTCCGAAAGCGTACAGTTGACCGTATACATGATCACCACGCTGAAGAGAATCGGCGTCACGATGGTCTATGTGAAAGACAAGCAGTTTGAAGACATCGAAATTCCGGAGATCATTTCGGAGGAAACGAAACGGGCCGTCATGCAGCGGATGGGCGAAACGTTCGATTCGATTCGTTCCGGCAAAGATTTCAACACCAAATATTTGTACCAAAGCGTCGATCCTTTGCTCGAAGAAATCATGGCGAATAAAGAGGTGCTTGTGCAGCTCTCGGATATTCGGACGAAAGACAATGACATGTATATACATGCCGTTAATGTATGTATGATGTCCGTGCTCATCGGCATCAATATGGGGTTGTCCACCGTTCAACTGCGAGAGATGGCCATCGGGGCGCTGCTGCACGACGTCGGTAAGCTGGAGCTTATCACCGAGGATGAAGCGGCCGATCCGCGCAAGCACCACTCTTGGCGGGGCTTCGAAGTGTTGAAGCATAAGCGAGAGCTGAGCTTGTTGATCGCGCATGTGGCCTTTCAGCATCATGAGACGATCGACGGCGAAGGGATGCCGCGCCGGCTGAGCGGAGATGAAATTCATCTGTACGCCAAGATTGTGGCGGTGGCCAATACCTACGACAACCTGCTGTTCGATTTAACGGAAGGGCGCCGTATGCTGCCGCACGACGCCTGCGAGCGGATGATGGCGTTCGCCGGGAAGAAGCTGGACCATGAAGCGGTCGTCCACTTCCTGCGTACAGTGTCCGTCTACCCGACCGGTACGTCGGTACGGCTGTCGACGAAAGAGACGGGTGTCGTGGTCGGCCAGCATCGCGGGTTGCCGGGGCGTCCCATCGTACGGGTGGTCAAGAACGTGTCGGATGAGCTTGAGGTGAAGGAAGTGGACCTGGCGAAGCATACGACGGTATTCATCGAAGGCGTACAAATGTGAGGTCCAGATGTCATTTGTCACCTGAAGCGGGACATGTTATGATGAAGTGATGACATTCAACAACGCCTGAGGTGAGAAGAAATCATGTGGTACGCGATTACGGCCGTTGTCGCCTTGATTGCAGGCGGAGCGGCGGGCTTTTTCATCGGTGTATCCTATTTGCGCAAGCAGTTGGAGAAAATGCAGAGCGATCCTGCCATGCTGCAGCAGATGGCCAAACAAATGGGGTACAACCTCGATAAGAAGCAAATGCAAAAAATGCAGCAAATGATGAAAAATCAAAAGTTTCGTCCCTAGTTTGAGCCCCAAGGACGATCGTGCGGGCATTCTCCCTTGAACCCCGCAGCTGGCGGACGAAGAAGGAGGAGTATGCGATGCCGGCTAAAGAATACAAAAACGGTCGGGTTGCCGACAACCGGGAGCAAATCGAACATCATATTCGAGAAATTTTACGTTTGATCGGCGAGGACGTAGACCGCGAAGGGCTGCTGGATACCCCGGCAAGGGTAACCCGGATGTATGAAGAAATTTTTGCAGGTTACGATGCCGACACGAGAGAAATATTGGGCGTTGCGTTCGACGAGAAGCACGAAGAGCTGGTCATTGTAAAAGATATCGTGTATTACAGTCAATGCGAACACCATATGGCGCCTTTTTTCGGCAAAGTACACATCGGTTATATCCCGAGCGGTAAAATTGCGGGCCTAAGCAAATTCGCCCGGCTCGTCGAGGCCGTGACGCGGCGTTTGCAAGTACAGGAACGCATTACGTCCGAGATTGCGGACATCATCGTAGACGTGCTGGAGCCGCACGGCTGCATGGTCGTTGTCGAAGGCGAGCATCTGTGCATGTGCGCTCGCGGCGTCAAGAAGCCGGGCAGCAAGACGGTTACGTCGGCCGTACGCGGTTTGTTCCGGACCGATGCGCCGGCGCGCGCGGAGTTTTTAGCGCTCATTAAGGACTAGTAAGCATACCCGAACGATGCAAGGCTTTACAAGCGCTATCCCGCTTGTAAGGCCTTTTTGCTTGAGCGTCAAGTCGGGGGCCATTGCAGCGTGCTTGCGGCGGCGAAGCGGTCGTTCACATGCTGCCAATTCACGGTGTTCCACCACGCCTCGATGTATTTGGCGCGCTCGTTCTGGTATTTGAGGTAATACGCATGCTCCCATACGTCGAGCGGCAGGAGCGGAATCAGATCCCATTGCGACAGGTTCTGGTGCTTCTCCGCTTGCAAAATCTCCAACCGGTGGCTGCGCGGGCTCCAGACAAGGATCGCCCAACCGCCGCCTTCCACTTTATCTGCCGCGGCACTGAACTGCTTCTGGAAGGCTTCGAAGCTGCCGAACGACTTTTTGATTTCGGCAGCGATCGGGCCGGTCGCTTTGCCGCCCCCGCCGGGCTTCATGACATTCCAGAAAATGGTGTGCAAGTAATGGCCGGCGCCGTTAAAGGCAAGCTCTCGTTCCCAATGCTTCACTAATGCGAAGTCTCCGGACTCACGGGCGCGGGCCAGCATCTTCTCCGCTGTGTTCAATCCATCCACGTAACTCTTATGATGCTTGTCGTGATGCAGCCTCATGGTTTCGGCGTCGATATAAGGCTCCAAGGCATTGTAAGCGTAAGGCAAGGGAGGCAGCTTATGTCCGCCGATCGGCACCGGCTTCTGGGAACCGGTTGGCCGGAGGCCCATCGACCATGCTCCTTCTTGCGTTGCCGGCTCCTCGGCGCCAGGCTCGTCGAAGAGCTCTCTGTGCCCGGTCGGAAGAAGGTCGGCCTGCTCCTCGGCCGCTGGCCGCTGTAGCGGCTGAAGCGGAGTCCCGTAGTCCCTGTAATCGTCATGCGGCGGCAAGCTCCAGCCGGGGTGCGGCAAGTACTGAACGGCGTGCAGGACGCCGAGGAAATATTCGGATTCCCGAATAATATGCATGACAACCGTGCGAACGACCGGATCCGCTTTGACCGGCGCGCTCTTGTCGAGCAGCAGGAACAACTGCTGGACGAATGCCTGGGATTGCGCTGCAGACGTCTGCAGCAGCTCGTTTACTTTCGCATCCGTGTAGGGCGGGATGTGCGCCGGGCTGCGGATGATCGCTTCGATCCACTGACCTGCGGCGGCTTCCGTCCGGGCGAATACGTTTTCCCATTGTTCAAGCAGCTGGATATAGGGTGGCTCCAGCGTCGGCACAAGTTCGCGAATGACAACGGTGTGCTCCTTCTCTTGCATTTTCCAGAAACGGATCTCCTCCAGCACCCGCAAAGGCATAAGAGCCCCGTACACATACAGCATAAACAAAAAACCTCCTCGGATATGCCTCGTCGCCCCATCGTTCACAGACGAACGGAGGGCTTCAAGACTATTGTATTCGAGGAGGCTTGTGCGTTATGTTAAACAGCATTACCGGGAAGTGCCGAATTTGATCGGGTCGGCGGGCGCCGTCGACAACGACTTCAGGAAGCCGGTCGTCATTTGCAAATATGTTTTCTTATGAGCCCGATAGATCAATTCGTGTCCGTCGTCCTCAAGCAGCCACAAGGACGAACCGGAATCTGCGCGCTGCTTGGTGAAGATGCCCTGGATCATTTCGTAGGGCGCCCTGACGTCTTTCTTGCTGTGGATGAAGAAGATCGGAATCGAATAGGCGGTTTCTTTGACCTTCTGGTACGGAATTTGATTCAAGCTGACGCCGTTGATGATAGGAAAAAACATATGCACGAGCGATTGAGAAATTTTCGGCACATTAGCGGCTTGTTTCATATTGTGGTACAACGTTTCCGGCTCCAGCACGAACGTGCTGTCCAGGATCATGCCGTCGATATCTTTGGATTGCAGAGAAGCTTGCAGAGCCGTTCCGGCACCCATGGAGAATCCCCATATGTACACACGTTCGGCTCCCCGGTCTTTCGCATACTTTACGGCGCCAAGCAGCTCCTGCGATTCGCGCAGTCCGCCGGTGACGTTCCATTGAGGCTGCACGTACCCGTAATCGAACATCAGGACGCTATAGCCGAGCCGATGCGCTGCTTTGGCCAGGTCATAGAGGGGGACCCATATTTCTTCGCGGTTCCCGCCGTAGCCATGAGAGAAGACGATGGTTTGCCGCTGGATATCGGTGCCGGCCAGACGGCTGACCGCAGGTATATACCAGCCGGAAAGCTCTGACGATTCGTTCAGGCTGGGGAACGTGACGTCTTCGTACGACGCGCCGAACGCCGCAGAAGGATTGGAGCTGAGCGGGTCGATATGCGGTCGCGCCAGCGTCCAAGCGATATAAGCATGAAACGCCATGCCTAGGCTGAACAACAGCAGTAGAACGGATAAGAGCGCAAGAAGCCAGCCTTTGCGGCGGCGGATATATGGCAATGATTTGGAAGCGATTTCAACACTGCCGGAATTTAGAGGTACTGGTGTGAAAGAGTCGGGTTTCAAGAGGTTCCCCCCCATTTCTCGGAGATGACTGTTAGCAAAGCTGACAGGGATGGGCTGCGTAACCGGAGCTCCATACTTATATTTTTATATTAAGCTGGAGGCGTACATGTCGTCAATATTGCGCGAAAAATGTTAACATTCTGTAATCTTGCTGTAATAGAAAGAACCCAGTAGGAAAATATAAAAAGATGGGGTATAATAGATTTCAACTAGTGAAACCGGTTTTCGGGGAGTGGGAAATGGATGGAAGATGGTAAATTAACGGTTCGCGCTGTAGAACGTGCGTTAGATATATTGCTTTGTTTTACCCAAGCGGAGGATTTAAGCCTAACGGAGATCGCCGGTCGGGTCGGGCTGCATAAAAGCACCGTGCATCGGCTGCTTGCCTCCCTGGAGGGGAAAGGCTTCGTTATCCGCGACCCCGCCTCCGAGCGGTATCGGCTCGGCTTCAGCATTTGGGAGCTGTCGGCGAATTTGACGCATAGCGACGACCCTGCGCTCATCCTGCTGCCGGAGATGGAGCGGCTTCGCGACCAGATCGGCGAGACGGTCAGCTTGTATGTCCGCGACGGCATGGAGCGTGTGCGTGTGCAGGCCGTGCAGAGCAATCAGGCGATCCGCCGTGTCGCGCCGATCGGAGCCCGCCTGCCGCTGTATGTCGGCGCGTCGAGCAAGATTCTCGTCGCCTTCGCCGAAAGCGACGAGCAGCAGGCGCTGCTGCGCCATCCGACATGGCCGCCTGCCGCGGCCTCCGAGTCGTATCTGCAGCAGCTGAGCGAAGTGCGCACACTCGGCTACGCCACGAGTGTGGAGGAGCGCGAGCCCGGCGCCGCCGCCGTATCCGCGCCAATCTTCGACCGCGCCCAGCGGCTGGTCGCCGCGCTGGCCGTATCCGGCCCCTCCAACCGGTTGACGGTGGAGAAGATGAAGGAGCAGGCGCCGCTTCTGATGGAAACCGCCCGGCGGATGGGGAAGATGCTGAAGTAACTTGCGATAGCTTTCTGGCAGGGATCGGAGCTCACGGCTCTATCCGTATAAATAATAAAGAGGCAGCCCATCGGGCTGCCTCTTTATTTGCTAATGTCGTTTTACGCCATGATCTGACGCAAGACGGTTTGCAGGATACCGCCGTTGCGGTAGTATTCCACGTCCACGTAGCTGTCCAGCCGAGCAAGCGTCTCGAAGCTGAACGTTGTACCGTCTTCACGCGTAGCGTTGACAGTTACTTTCTGACCCGGCTGCACATCGTTGGAGAGGCCCACGATGTCGAACGTTTCACGGCCGGTGATGCCAAGCGATTTCCAGCTTTGGCCTTCGACGAATTGCAGCGGCAGCACGCCCATACCGACGAGGTTGGAGCGGTGAATCCGCTCAAAGCTTTCGGCGATAACGGCTTTGATGCCCAAGAGGAACGTACCTTTAGCCGCCCAGTCGCGGGAGGAGCCGGTGCCGTACTCTTTGCCTGCAATAACGACAAGGTTCGTGCCTTGCTCTTGATATTTCATGGAAGCATCGTAGATCGACATGACTTCGCCTGTCGGCAAGTAAGTCGTTACGCCGCCCTCGGTGCCCGGAGCCACTTGGTTCCGAATCCGGATGTTCGCGAACGTACCGCGCATCATCACTTCATGGTTACCGCGGCGGGAGCCGTACGAGTTGAAGTCTTCTTTCTTCACGCCGTGCTCGAGCAGGTATTTACCTGCCGGGCTGTCGACCTTGATGTTACCGGCCGGCGAGATGTGGTCCGTCGTAACGGAGTCGCCCATCAGCGCCAACGTTTTCGCGCCGCGGATATCGGCAATGTCGCTCAGCTCGGAGCTGAGATTCGTGAAGAACGGCGGGTTGGCGATGTACGTGGACTCATCCCAGGAGTACAGGTCGCCTTCCGGCACTTCGATCGCGTTGAAGCGCGGGTTGGAACGGAATACATCCGCATATTTTGCACGATACATCTCAGGGCTCATCGCGGATTTGATCGCTTCCTGAATTTCTTGCGAAGACGGCCAGATGTCTTTCAGGTAAACCGGCTCGTTCTTCTGATCGTAACCGATCGGCTCGTTCGCCAAGTCGATATTGACCGTACCGGCGATTGCGTAGGCAACGACGAGCGGCGGCGAAGCCAGGTAGTTGGCTTTCACTTGCGCGTGAACGCGGCCTTCAAAGTTCCGGTTACCGGACAATACGGCGGCTACCGTCATATCGTTGTCGGCGATCGCTTTGCTGACTTCGTCCGGAAGCGGACCGGAGTTCCCGATGCAAGTCGCGCAGCCGTAACCGGCAACGTGGAAGCCGAGCGCTTCGAGCGGCTCGATCAAGCCCGCTTTGGTCAGGTACTCGGTGACAACCAAGGAGCCAGGCGTCAAGCTGCTTTTGACGTAGCCCGGTTTACGCAAACCAAGGGCTACCGCTTTCTTCGCAACGAGGCCGGCGCCGATCATTACGCTTGGGTTCGATGTATTGGTACAGGACGTGATAGCCGCAATGACGACGGCGCCTGTGCCCATTTTGCTGACTTCGCCGTTCGGATGAGGTACCTCGACGACTTCGCTGATTTTCTCGTCCGACAGGCCGTATCCGCCTTTGTCGATCGGTGTGCGGATGATGCTGTTGAACGATTCTTTCATGTTCGTCAATTCGACGCGGTCTTGCGGACGTTTCGGACCGGCAAGGCTCGGTACGACGGAAGCGAGATCAAGCTCGATCACGTCGCTGAATACCGGATCCGGCGTTGCGTCCGTGCGGAACATGCCTTGCGCTTTATAGTAAGCTTCGACCAATGCGATTTGGTTCTCGTCGCGGCCTGTGCTTCTCAAGTAGTTCAAGGATTCGGCGTCAACCGGGAAGAAACCGATGGTTGCGCCGTATTCCGGTGCCATGTTCGCAACGGTTGCGCGGTCGGCCAGGCTGATGTTGGACAAACCAGGGCCGTAGAACTCGACGAACTTGCCGACAACGCCTTTCTTGCGGAGCATTTGCGTGACGGTCAACGCAAGGTCGGTCGCCGTAGCGCCTTCTGCGAGCGTACCCGTCAATTTGAATCCGATAACTTCAGGCGTTATGAAGTACAGAGGTTGTCCGAGCATGCCGGCTTCGGCTTCGATACCGCCGACGCCCCAACCTACGACACCAATGCCGTTGATCATCGTCGTATGTGAGTCTGTACCGACCAGGGAATCCGGATAAACGAACGTTTCGCCGTCAACCGTTTTGGTAGCGGCTACGGATGCCAAGTACTCCAAGTTGACTTGGTGAACGATCCCCGTATCCGGCGGAACCGCACGGAAGTTGTCGAACGCCGTTTGCGCCCAACGCAGGAAACGGTAGCGTTCTTCATTGCGCTCGAACTCGATTTTTTCGTTGAATTCCAAAGCGTCTTTCGAACCGAAAGCATCAACCATAACGGAGTGGTCGATAACGAGATCTACCGGTACAAGCGGATTGATTCGTTTCGGGTCTCCGCCTGCGCGCTTCATTGTATCTCTCATAGCCGCAAGGTCAACGACAACCGGTACGCCTGTAAAGTCCTGAAGCACGATACGTGCGGGAATGAACGGGATTTCTTTGTTGGCGTCGCGCTCCACGGCCCAGTTTGCGATTTGTTTAACGTGCTCGGACGTAATCGCTTTTCCGTCTAATTGACGAATAGCCGCTTCGAGAAGCACTTTAATGGAGAAAGGTAGGTTATTGATCTTGCCGTGGCCCTGCTCTTCAAACGCCGGCAAGCTGTAGTAGTTGTACGTTTGGCTGCCTACGTTCAGCTGCTTGCGGACCGAGTATTGGTCTTTGTTAGACATGATGGCATTTCCTCCTTAAATCATCTTTAATAAAGCTGCGTGCGCTAAGTTTCACGTTATGAAACTTAATTTCACAAATTAGCCTTGCTTACAGTATACATGCTGCGGCCCCTCTTCGTAAAGGTTGTTTTGAATCATTTTTGCTTGTTTCGAGGCATACGATGGGAATGAATGCTTACTTTCGGGTTCAACGATCATACGCTCGCCTTATCAAGTCTCTTCTATTAGGAAAGGGGTTTGGAAACCATGTCTTGGAGAACGACCCTTTATGAATATGTACATCACCGGAATCAAATGGAACTTGATTATTCCGTCGACCCGCTGCTTCCCTTCGTGCAGGACACCGCCTTCCTGCAACGGCAGCATATACAGCTGACCCGGCGCGCGGAAAGCGACCGCGACCGCAAGCTCGTTCCGGTTAAATGCGAGACGCGGCTCGTGATCGACCGGGTTTCGGAGCAGCCCGAGCACACGATTGCGGAAGTGACGCTGAAGCGAACACAGTTCGGGCGAATCCGGGAAACCGTTCATGAAGAGCGTCGTATCGAGAAGGAGCGCCTCATCCTGCTCGCCGATTCGGACGGCTGGTCGATCTCCAGGATCGAAGCTTTGCGGACGGAGCAGGCTCTCCGTCTTCGTCCTGCGGCCCCTGGCGCGTGGCTTGAGGCCGAAGACGACGGCTCGTCCTTCGACTACATGCGCGCGCCTTCCGTTCCGTTTCTGAATCGCGATATGATCCCCGAATGGCCTAACGCCGTAGCGCGGGCCGTATATAATCGATATGCGGCGGCCTTTTATGCCGATTTATGGTGGGACAAAGAGAACCCCGCTTTTTTGACGTTTGAAGTCGACTGCACCAATTATGTGTCTCAATGCCTCTTTGCAGGCGGAGCGCCTATGAACTATACTGGTAAAAGGGATTCGGGCTGGTGGTACAAAGGCCGTGCCGGCGGACAAGAGCTGTGGAGTTTCAGCTGGTCCGTCGCCAACAGCTTGCCTTTTTATTTGCTGACGAGCCGACGCGGTCTGCGCGGGCAAGAGGTTTTTGCTCCGCAGGACCTCGACATCGGCGATTGCATCAGCTATGACTGGGACGGCAACGGCCGATTCCAGCACAGCACCGTCGTCACGGCTAAGGACGCGAACGGCATGCCGCTCGTCAACGCCCATACGATAAGCAGCAAGCACCGGTATTGGAGCTACACCGATTCCCATGCATGGACGGAACGAACGCGATATCGCTTCATCCATATTGCCGATTCGTTGTAGCCTTTGGAGACGAGACGTCCTACCTAGGTTTCGCTTTTATGCCGATGACCATGCAAATTATTTATATTGAAACCCGTCATGATGGTTCCACTTACATCATTATTTAAAGATGCGATCCGGAGGTTCTTATGAGCGACAAAATTCGAGTAGGCTTAATTTATGGGGGGAAATCGGGAGAGCATGAGGTATCCTTGCAAACCGCCCTTGCCGTCATCAAGGCGTTCGACCTGAATAAATATGAGGTCACCCCCTTTTACATAACGAAAACCGGCGAATGGCGCGCCGGGACGCAACTAACGGGGCCGGTGGAAACGGTGCAGGCGCTTACGTTCGACGGTCCCTCCGCATCGACCGGCGCTTTTGCGCTCCAGCCGATTTTCGGTTCGATTCAGCAGGCGCAAACCCGAACAACAGCGGCGACGGATACGGCCGGCCAAGCGGGTAAACCGTTCGATGTCATTTTCCCGCTGCTTCATGGCACATTCGGCGAGGACGGCACGATTCAAGGATTGCTCGAAATGGCCAATATCGCCTATGTAGGAACCGGGGTGCTTGCTTCTTCCGTCGGTATGGACAAAGTGATGATGAAGCGTGTATTCGCGCAAGAGGGCTTGCCGCAGTGCGTGTTCCGTCATTTCACTAAGACGCAATGGGAGAAAGATAACGCCTTCTTCCTCATGGAGATCGAAGTGTCCATCGGGTACCCTTGCTTCGTGAAGCCGGCCAACCTGGGATCGAGCGTCGGGATCAGCAAGGCGCGTACGCGCGAAGAGCTGATTGAAGCGGTCAACCTGGCGTTCCTTTACGACCGTAAAGTCATCGTAGAGGAGTTCATCAACGCCCGTGAAGTTGAGGTGGCGGTGCTCGGCAATGACGAACCGCAGGCTTCCGTCGTAGGAGAGATCGTATCCTCGAACGAATTTTATGATTATAAAGCCAAGTATATCGACGGCAAATCGTCGATGATTATTCCTGCCGAAATTCCACGGGAGACGTCGGACCAAATTCGCGAGCTGGCCATTCGCGCGTTCCTTTCCGTTGACGGTTCCGGTTTGTCGCGGGTCGACTTTTTCCTGCGCAAAGAAGATGGCGCGGTGTTCATTAATGAAATTAATACGATGCCAGGCTTTACCCCTTACAGTATGTACCCGCTCTTGTGGCGGGAAAGCGGCAAGCCGTACGGCGAACTGCTGGACGATTTGATTCAGCTGGCGCTTCAGCGCCATGCCGACAAGCAGCGTCTTCAGTATTCGTTTGACGTCTAATTCCTCCGCACTTGCTTTCTGCCGAAAGCATCCATTATGCTTAGGCTACATGCAGGTATTAGGGCGAAAGGAGCGGACTAATGGGTTTTCAAACCGAGTTCAATTCCGTATGCAAGTTCAAATCGGAGCAGGAACTGTACGAACTTCTGGAATACGGCCGAGGTAAAATGGTCAAAAGCGGCTTCCGCGTCTTTCCGACCGGCCAGAAGGTCATCGCGTATACGCCGGATAACCGGGCGATTGCCATTGTGAAGATCTTGGCCTCGATTGCGGAAATCAACTTTCAAGGCGAAGAAGTGACGCAAGTGGAGATGGAGCTTGTGCGCAAGCTGAACGATGAGGAAGCTCGCGTGCAGACGGCGCTCGCGCACGAAATGTTTTTCGGCTCCAGAGAGCAAGGATAACTTTGGGAAACACCTCTTACCGGATCGGTAAAGGGGTGTTTAGTTTTTTTAACGCGGGCAACGTTGGGTAAGCTATATTTCAAACAGGAGCGTGATACTGGCATGTTAGTGCGTCTCGGCTATGTCGCCATGTCGGTGGCCGTCAAGAATGCCTCCCCGTCCAAAACGATGACCTACGCCAACTTCTCCAAACTGGATGATCGCGCAGCCGCCTTGCGCAAGCTGGAACGCATTGCCGGAGAGAACATTCAAAATACGCTGCGGTTGCTAAAGCATAACAGGGCTCACGATATCGAGATGTACCGGTGCTCCTCCAAGCTCATTCCCCTGATTGGTCATGAGGAGCTCGGCGATTGGGACCCGATCGGTCGTCTTGCCGATAATTTCGCGGAAGTCGGCCGTTATGCGATTCGGCATGGAATGCGGATCAGTTTTCATCCGGATCACTTTACCGTGCTCAGTACGCCGCGCAAAGACGTGCTGCAAAAATCTTACGCCGATCTGGAGCGCCACGTACAAGTCTTGGAAGCGATGGGACTGGACGCCTCTGCTAAATGCAACATTCATATCGGCGGCACCTACGGCAGCAAAGAAACAGCCGGGGGCCGTTTTATTCAAAATTTCGCCGCCATGTCCGAACGGATTCGCGAAAGAATTACGCTTGAGAACGACGACAAGACCTTCAACGCGCTTGAAACCTTGGAGATTGCCGAAGCCGTTGGGGTGCCGATGGTGCTGGACATCCACCACGATCAAGTGAATCCTTGCGGCCAAGAGGCGAAGTCGCTGTGGCCGCGGATCAGGCAGACCTGGAGCGGCTGCAAAGCCCAGCGCGATCCCGAGTCGGCAGCTGAGCCTGAGGAGCTGCCCCCGAAGGTTCACATCTCCAGTCCGAGAAGCGAGACAGATCCGCGCGGCCATGCCGACTATATCGAAACTCCGGTACTGCTCGCTTTCCTCCGCGCCGTGGCCCCGGTCACGCCGCGCCTCGATGTTATGCTGGAAGCGAAAATGAAAGACGACGCCCTGATGCAGCTCATGATTGCGGTGCGGGACGAGCCTGACGTAACCATTCGTACGCAAGCCTCGTTTGAGCTTTAGCGGCAGCATTTTCCGACAAAAAGCGCTCTTGAAATATTAGCTGAAATGAAGTACTTTGAGTAGGAAGAACGAGTACGAGCTTTATTTTTGGTGTAGAGAGGGGAACGGAATTTATGAGTTTGGTTGCAGGGAAAAACATCGTCGTCATGGGAGTCGCCAACGACCGCAGCATCGCATGGGCCATTGCCCAGTCCTTAGCCGCCCAAGGGGCAAATTTAGTGTTTACATATGAAAATGAACGGGTGGAGGAACGGGTACGCAAGCTGGCGGATACGATTCCGAACGCCGTCATCATGCCTTGCAACGTCACCGTCGACGAAGATATCGACCGGCTGGCCGAGTCGCTGCGCGGCCAATTCGGCGTGCTGCACGGTATTGTACATAGCATCGCTTTTGCCAAAACGGAAGAACTGGAAGGCCTGTTCGTAGGCACGTCGCGTGAAGGCTTCGCACTGGCTCACGATATCAGTGCCTATTCGCTCGTAGCCGTCGCTCAAAGGCTTCATCCTCTGATGACCGAAGGTGGCAGCATTATGACCATGACGTACCTCGGCGCGGAGCGCGCGATGAAAAATTACAACGTCATGGGCGTAGCCAAAGCGGCTCTTGAAGCCAGCGTACGTTATTTGGCGAGCGACCTCGGCCAGTTCAACATTCGCGTCAATGCGATTTCCGCCGGACCGATTCGGACGCTGGCAGCCAAGGGCATTAAGGATTTCAATTCCATCCTGCGTACCGTCGAGGAGAAAGCTCCGCTGCGCCGTACGACCGATGTGGCGGAAGTCGGAGATACCGCGTTGTTCTTGATGAGTCATCTGTCCCGCGGCATTACGGGCGAAGTGATTTATGTGGACAGCGGTTATCATATTGTTGGCGTATAACCACCGATCAAGAACATGACAACCATCCGTAGCGAGTGACGTCCCGGGTGGTTTTTCCATTTGTACACAATTCCTTAATGTTTAGGCGAAACGACGTAGCCTTTTGAACGTATTTTCTCTATACTGTACATATTAGCTTGGGCTACCCAACGAATTGCAAAGGAATGATGGTTCATGCCGAATCAGGATACGACGTTCACCGTCGGAAGTAAAAGCTTTACCGCGGTAGCGATTAATACCGCCTCCAAGACCGGAGAATGGATTCAAAGCAAACTCGGCGATTTCAACACCTTACATACAAAGTACTCTCCGCATGATCTTGTGACGGAAGTGGATAAGGGCGCGGAGTTGATGATTCGGAAGTTGATTCATACGCATTTTCCAAGCCACGCTATATTGGGCGAGGAGGGCGTCGAACCCGGGCCGGAGGCGTCCAAAGCGGCGCTGGCCCAAGTAAGCGACGAGGAGTATTTGTGGATCATCGATCCGCTGGATGGTACGACGAATTTCGTACACGGCTTCCCGTTCTTCTCCGTATCTATCGCGCTTGCTTATCGTGGCGAGGTTATTGTGGGCGTGGTGTATAACCCGGTGCACAACGAGCTCTTTGTTGCGGAGAAGGGGAAGGGCGCTTATCTTCGCGGTAAAAGAATGCATGTTTCGTCAGAGACCGCGCTTCGCGATAGCTTGATTGCAACAGGCTTCCCGGCCGATCGCAAAGTCGCACTGGCCCACAACTTGAAGGGCGTTCAAGCCGTCAGCCCTTATGTACGCAATCTTCGTGTTGCGGGCTCGGCTGCGCTGCATATGGCTTATGTGGCGGCGGGTAGACTCAGCGGCTTCTGGGAAATCGGCCTGAATGCATGGGATATGGCTGCCGGAGCGCTGCTGATTCAGGAGTCCGGGGGGCGTGTGACGGATACGCTCGGCAACCCGTATCACTTGGGAGTCAGACATGTTCTAGCTACGAACGGACATATTCATGAGGAATTGGCTCATCATCTAGGAACCGCAGAGGCGACGGGATTATAGTTGAAAAAGGTAGGGAGGCCTTCGGGCCTCCCATTTTCTTGAACCGTTTTCTTCCCGGAAGGGGACCCGTCGGAGCCTTGTGTATCTCGATTCATTGATTTAAAAATCCGAGGGAGTAAGTGTTGCAATTGTTAATGGAGTGTGATATATTTTTCTTCCGGCCGATTGACCGGCAGGCGAAAACAGTCGATATGATGTCGATTGAGAAAAGTTTTTTAAAAAAAAAGACTTGCAATCGCCTGAATGGATATGATATATTATAAAGGTCGCTTTTGACGAGTTTGTAAAAACAAGTCGAAAAAACGACGGAAGGTTGACTATTGTCGAACTTCAAAATT
>NZ_BIMH01000038.1 GCF_004000985.1 Paenibacillus validus NBRC 15382
AGGCTGCCCCAAATCGGTTAGCTGTATAGGAAGAAGAGTAGGACGAGGATGACGATCGCGATGAGGAGAATGTACACGTACCTGCCTTTGCGGGATGTTGTCGTATCATCGCTGTGGGGCCGAGAAGCTTCTGCCGCTTCGTTTGCCAGAGCTCCGCAGTACTTGCAGACCAGAGAACCTTCTTGCAGCTTTTCATTACAATGCGAACAAAAGGACACCGCCATCTGCATCACTCTCATTCATATGAATTTATGGATTGCATAGCTAGCGTATGAAGGAACGGCCCCGGTAAATTCATATGTAAACTCGAACGGACAACCGGCCACGCATCTGAGGAACACGCGAAAAAAATATCCAGTTGCACCCTCTAGCCATAACGCTTAGAATGGGATAATGAAGTGTGGCAGGTGAAAATCAGTACAAAGGATTTTGATGACGATGAACCCCAAAACGTTCAAACAAACCATGATCGCATCGTTCACAGGCCTTGCGATTTTCCTGACGTGCATCGGGACGGTTTTTGCCGCTCAAGCGGACGACCCGTTCTTGACGAAGCAATCGAACCTGCAGCAAATTCATATGAGCGAAGCCTGGGACGTAACGCAAGAAAATACAGGCATGACGATTGCCATCGTCGATACAGGCGTCCAGTTGTCGCACCCGGATCTGAAGCCGAACCTGGTAAAAGGCGTCAATCTGATTCAGCCGTCGCTGCCGCCGGAAGACGACAACGGGCATGGGACGAACGTCGCCGGTATTATCGGCGCAGTCGGCAATAACGACCGCGGAGTCGCAGGCATGCTGTGGAAAACCCGCATGATGCCGATTAAGGCGCTCGAGGCGGATGGCTCGGGAGACGAGCAGAAGCTGGGTGAAGGAATCCGCTATGCCGTTGATCACGGGGCCAAAATCGTCGTGCTTTCCTTAGGGCTGAATAAATATTCGGCTTATTTAAGCGATATCGTCAAGTATGCGGAGGAGCGGGATGTGCTGCTGGTAGCCGCAACCGGAAACGAAGGTAACCGGGTTAAATATCCGGCTGCTTATCCGACAGTGCTCGCCGTAGGGGGAGTGACCGAGAACGGACAGATCGACCCCCGATCGAATACCGGTCTCGAAATCGACGTTGTGGCGCCGTGGAACGTATTTACGACGGGGCTCGGCGGCTCTTATGAGAACAAAGACGGCACCTCCATGGCTGCGCCGCAGGTGGCGGCAGCGGCAGCGCTTATCTGGGGGCGGAATCCGGAGATGAAGGCTTACCAAATTCGGCAGTGGATTCGTCAAACCGCCGATGATTTGGACGCCAGCGGGTGGGATTCCTCGACCGGGTACGGCAGTTTGCGCGTCGATCGGTTGTTGACCGAACCATTTTCCCTCGACATGTACGAACCGAATCAACGCAAGGATCAGGCGAAATCGATCTCTATCAGCAAAAAGACGGCTGCCGCCTTCGCCGGAGGATCGGATACCGATTGGTATTATATGGACGCGCCCTATGACGGGACGGTTAATGTTACCTTTGATATCGATCCGGGGCAGACGGTTAACATCCAGCACACGGACGCTTCCGGCGTCCTTACGAGCAAGTCGGCGCAGAACGGACAGACCGTTCCTTTTAAGGTGACGAAAGGACGCAGTTACATACAGCTTCAATTGAAAGATCGCAGCTTCAGTTCCATGGTTCCGTACCAATGGACCACTTCCTTCGAAACGTACCGCGATCCTTTTGAAGATAACGATAAACAGTATAAAGCCTATGTGCTCCCGGCCCGAAGTCAAACGATCAAAGGCACGTTCCATCAGTACCACGATGCCGATTGGTTTGAAATTCCGGTCGAGCAGTCCGGCTCTATTCGAGTGACGTTGTCGACCGATACGGCGCGGATCGACCCGGTCTTATTGGTGCAGAGACAAGGCGAGAGGTCGGTGACGGTAGATTCGGGCGACGACGGCGTGACGGAAAGCTACGAATTGTCGGAGGTGTTCCCGGGCAGCTACTATATCCGCGTAACGAACGTGAAGGAATACGAAAATCCGATCGTAGGCGAGTATACGCTGAAAATCGAGTACAACGCGAAGCTGATCGATCCGAATGAGCCGAATAACCGTTCCTATCAGGCGACGGCTGTTTCGCTCGGTATGCCATACAACGGCTTGCTCGATAAATCGAACGATATCGATTGGTATCAGTTCCGCATCGAAGAGGACAGCTATGTGCAGATCGTCGTCAGCGAAATTCCGTCGCAGGTCCAAATCTACATGACTTTATTCGACGGTACGTTGAAATCAATGGCCGGCTCGATGAACGACTTTGCGGATAACCAGAAATTATCCGGGCGCTTTGATCCCGGCACTTACTACGTGAAGCTCACTTCGAATCAACCGTTCGACAATCGGATGTATCAGCTGCTGGTCGATAGCAAGCCGCTCACTGGCGGGTATAGCGATATTCGCGGACATTGGGGGCAAGAGGCGATTGTCCGATTAACAAACCGCCAAATCATTAACGGTTATGATAATTACACGTTTCAACCGGATCGCCCGATTACACGAGCGGAAGCGACGGCCGTGCTGTCACGCGCGTTTCAACTGAATAAACTGCGGAGCATTGCGTATTCGGACTTAAGCAGCACGCATTGGGCTTACACTTATATCGCCCAAGCGGCGCAGGCCGGCGTGATCGAAGGCTACCCCGACCGTACGTTCGGGCCGGATCAACCCGTTACCCGGATGGAGATGACGGCGATGCTTGCGCGCAGCCTGAACAAGAGCGGCAAGCTCCGGGGACAGGCGCCTTTTTCCGATATCGAAGAAAATTATTGGGGCGCAGGTCTGTTGAAGCAGATGAAGGCGGAAGGTCTGGTCGGCGGCTACGACGACGGTACATTCCGGCCCGATCAACAAGCGACGCGAGCCGAATTCGTTCAGTTGCTTGCAGGGGCATTGCCGTAAGAGCGGGACGGCCCGGTTAACATGTGGTTCCAAAGACCGATTAATCCTGCAAGCTCCGGGGTAAACATGCAAGTAGAGACTCACTGTCAACCGATGAAGCAAATACGGGATGGTGAAGAGAACGAGAAAGCGAGCGTGGATTTCCAATGGACTATGTAGATCAAATGAACGCCTCCATCGGTATGAAGGGCATGCTGAATATTGTGCTTGTGCTTGTGTTAATCGGCGTTTCCTGGTGGTCACTGCAGGAATTGAAGCTTGATAGCTTGTTTAAGCGGCCTCGAAGCATGCAGGCCAAATTGCTGCAAATTTTGCTCTCCGTCGCGCTCGGTTATCAGGTTGCGCAGTTCGTGATCGATTACTTGGCCTGGTCGACGTGGTTCTCCGGAATCTTTTGAAATCCCGGGTATTCGAATAACCAAGGAGAATCTTGTCAACAATGGATAGTACAACCGTATTAAAATCAACCTTCGTCACGAATGCTATCGTGATCGATAAACGAAAACGTACAATGATACGCGGAGGGGGATCCAGATGAGCAAAATTATCGTCCGCGGCGGCAAGAAATTATCAGGCAGAGTGCGAATTCACGGCGCCAAGAATGCCGTGCTGCCGATTATCGCAGCCTCTTTACTGGGAATGGAAGGGGAGAGTGTCATCCATGATGCGCCTCCTTTGGATGACGTCTTGGTGATCAATAAGGTGCTTGAGAGTTTGGGCGTTGAAGTTGAATATAAACAGGAATCCATTCGCATCAATGCCGTCCGTCTTCAAACGTGTGAAGCTTCATATGAACTGGTGCGTAAAATGCGTGCTTCCTTCCTCGTCATGGGGCCGCTGCTGGCGCGGATGGGCCAAGCAAGAATTTCGCTGCCCGGCGGCTGCGCGATCGGAACCAGGCCGATCGATCAGCATCTGAAAGGATTCGAGGCCATGGGTGCGGAGATCGAGCTCGGCCAAGGGTACATTGAAGCGCGGATTAACGGCAGACTGAAGGGCGCCAAAATTTACTTGGACGTTGCGAGCGTTGGGGCGACCGAGAACATCATGATGGCGGCCACGCTTGCCGAAGGCACGACGCTGATCGAGAATGCGGCCAAGGAGCCTGAAATTGTAGACCTCGCCAATTATTTGAACGCCATGGGGGCCACGATTCGGGGAGCCGGAACGGGAACCATTCGCATCGACGGCGTTGAACGGCTGAGAGGTGCTGTTCATACGGTCATTCCGGATCGGATCGAAGCAGGTACATATATGATTGCTGCCGCAATCACGAACAGCGACTTATACATTGAAGGCGCGATTGGCGATCATCTGCGCCCGGTTATCTCCAAGATGCAGGAAATGGGCGTTCAAATCGATGAAGACGAGAACGGGCTGCGCGTGTACACCACCGATCGGCCGCTTCGTGCAGTGGACGTGAAGACGCTGCCGTACCCGGGATTCCCGACCGACATGCAGTCGCAAATGATGGCGCTATTGTTAACCGCAGACGGTACCAGCCTCGTAACGGAAACGGTGTTCGAAAACCGCTTCATGCACGTGGAGCAGATGACGAACATGAACGCGCAGATTAAGGTAGAGGGCCGGACTGCCGTCGTTAGCGGCGGTGTGAAACTGCAGGGCGCGAAAGTATGCGCCACCGACCTGCGCGCCGGAGCGGCATTGATACTGGCGGCGCTGGCCGCCGAAGGCGATACCGAGATTACAGGCATTCACCATATCGACCGCGGGTATGTCGAGATTGCGGAGAAGCTCTCCCGGCTCGGGGCGGATATTAAACGGATGCCTATCGAATTGCCGGAAACGGAAAAGCAAAGGGAGCCTGATACCCTGCCGTTGTTTGTGGTGCAGCCGACTTTGGCTTGACCTATATTCATGACTGACGTGTGAACCGATTCTTTCAAGAAGAATCGGTTTTTTGCTGTGTCTGGGGGCGCTGTGCCGGCAGCTTTCCGGCCTTGAATCTTTCAATTCGCATGTGCGGAGGCGTCTCTTTCTTTCGGGTTCTATTCTATCTTTTGGCCTCATAAACTGAAAATACCTGCAGCACGGTTTAAGATGCAACAGAGGACGGAGGAGCGCGAGCCGATGATGAAGTACAAGCTTTCACGCACGCAGTCGAAATGGGCCCGCTGGTTCGCTTTGTGGTTGGCAGGGTTTTTATCTGTCATCGTGATCGTTCCTTGGCTGTTTGTACATACGCCCGGGGGAAAGCATGAATCGTCCCAAGCGGTCCGCCATGAAGGGAGCCCGCCCTCAGCTGAAGAAGCGGCCTCGATGCGGATTCCCGTCTACGTCAGCGGCAAACAAATGACCGATCGCATCGCGCTGGAAACTTACGTGCTTGGAGTTGTTGCCGCCGAGATGCCTGTCGAGTTCGAGCTGGAAGCGCTGAAGGCGCAGGCGATGGCTGCGCGCACGTATATCGTCCGCAGGGTGTTGAGCGGAGACAGGATCGAGGTCCCCGGCTCGGAGGCGGTGGTTACCGATACGACGGCGCATCAGGCCTATGTAAACGACGAGGAGCTAAGGCGCCGATGGGAGCCGGAGCTATATGCGACGAATATGGCCAAGCTGAGGCGGTCGGTCGAGGAGACGAAGGATATCGTGCTTACGTATGAGGGCCAGCCGATCGATGCGAGCTTCTTCTCTACCAGCAACGGGTACACGGAAAACTCGGAGGATTATTGGAACTTGAAATTGCCTTACTTGCGCAGCGTGGCGAGTCCTTGGGATGCGCAGCTATCGCCGCGCTACAAGGAAACCGTGACGTTCACGGCCCGCGAGCTGCAGCGCAAGCTGGGACTCCCGGCAGCCGTACCGGTAACCGCCGGCGCGAAGACAGGGCTGAAAGTGATGGAGCGTAGCGCTGGTCATCGGATCAAGCGCCTGACTGTGGGCGGCAAATCTTTCACTGGCCGCGAGTTTCGCGAGAAACTAGGCTTGAACTCCAGCCAGTTCCAATGGAGCTATGCGAACGGGACATGGACATTTGTTACGTTCGGTTACGGTCACGGGGTCGGCATGAGCCAGTGGGGCGCCAACGGCATGGCGCGAGAAGGGCGGAAAGCGGAGGAGATCGTGAAGTATTTCTATACCGGCATCGACTTCGGCAAGGCCTCTACCTTATTGAAAGGAAAAAGTTTGTAAAAAGCTAGGTTTAGCCGCGTATAAATCTCGCAAATCCGGCAAGACTGGTTAGCGAGGTGATAATAGATGAATGATCAAAAGAAAGATGTACAAAAACAAGAAGCTCCTAAAACTATCGAAGGAGCGCAAGGCGGCAATACCTCATCCTGGAAAAGATTGCTCGGCAAAAAGTGGGTGTTTCCAGCAACGTACATGGCAGCAGCGGCAATCATCTTAACGTTAATGTGGGTGTACCAGGGTGCGGGCACGTTTAACTCCGACACCACGGTAGGGACTGACCCCGCAAAGACCGGGACCGTTACGGATAACGTATCCGGTTCTGACGCTGTCGCTACATCCGCAAAGCAGGAAACGTTGCAATGGCCGTTTAAAGACCGCAATGAGCTGGAAGTGATTCTCCCGTTCTTCGACAACAAAGCTTCGAACGAAGTGAGACAAGCGGCGATGGTGGAATACGGCGATACGTTCACTCCGCACATGGGAATGGATTTTGCCAAACATGACAACACAGCGTTTGACGTCATGGCCGTGATGAGCGGCAAGGTAACCGCGGTGCAGAAAGATCCGATCGTCGGCAACCTCATTGAGATTACGCACAGCAACGGTCTCGTATCGGTGTACCAAAGCCTGGCGGACGTGAAGGTCGCGAAAGACACGGAAGTGAAGAAAGGCGATGTCATCGCGATGGCGGGACGCAACGAACTTGAGAAAGAGCAAGGCGTACATCTTCACTTTGAGCTTCGCCAAGGTCAAGGCGGTCCGGCCTTGAATCCGGAGCAGCATATCGTTCAACCATAAGGAATGCAGGGGGACTTGAACCCCCTGCTTTTTTTTTTCGGAACGCTTGTCCGGGGGCTTCGCCGGCTCGTCCTTGAAAATAATTGTACATTCTAAGCTTGTCACAACCGTGAAACAAAGAATATAAGCGAACACCCCTCATATAATGTACCAAACTAACTCGAGTAGGGAGGCGAGGGGAGTGCACGATTACATCAAGGAGCGAACCATTAAGATCGGCCGTTGCCTGGTGGAAACCAAGCATACGGTTCGCACAATAGCCAAGGAGTTCGGTGTTTCCAAGAGCACGGTGCACAAGGATCTCACGGAGCGTCTGCCGGAAATCAATCCGGAGCTTGCCAATCAGGTCAAGCACATTCTGGAGTACCACAAGTCGATCCGTCACCTGCGCGGGGGAGAAGCGACGAAAATCAAGTATCGCAAAACGCGCAGCCCGAAATCGCAAGATAAGCTTGTGACGGTAAAGTAAACGCTCCCGGCGCGACGCGCCGAGGTGGGAAACCGCTGTACGGGCGAAGCCGAGTCACTGTCCTCTCTCCCGAACCAGCCCGCCCGTGAAGCGAGATTTGTCGAAAAACCATTTGCAAAAAAGAGGAATTTCCGATTTAACGTCGAAATTAATAGGAAACGTATATCATTCGTAGTGCCGCTTCTATTAATGAAGGATGGACGGTTGGTTAGGGAGGATAAGATTGGAATGTTAAGTAAGGATATCGGCATAGATCTGGGGACCGCTAACGTCCTGATTCATGTGAAAGGTCGGGGCGTGGTCCTGGATGAACCGTCCGTTGTCGCGATTGAAAGCGAGACAAAACGGGTGCTCGCCGTCGGCGAAGAGGCCCGCCGCATGGTGGGGCGGACGCCGGGTAACATCGTCGCCATTCGTCCGTTGAGAGACGGTGTTATCGCCGATTTCGAAATAACGGAAATGATGTTGAAGTACTTCATTCAAAAAGTTGGCGGAAGAAAGTGGTACAGCCATCCCCGCATTCTGATCTGCGCCCCGACGAACATTACGTCCGTCGAGCAGAAGGCCATACGGGAAGCTGCCGAGCGGAGCGGGGCGCGGGAGGTTTTTCTGGAGGAAGAACCCAAGGCTGCGGCGATCGGCGCCGGCATGGATATTTTTCAGCCGAGCGGCAACATGGTCGTCGATATCGGGGGAGGGACTACGGACGTCGCCGTGTTGTCTATGGGCGACATCGTCACCTCCTCCTCCATCAAGATCGCGGGGGACAAGTTCGACTCTTCCATCATGAAATATATTAAAAGCAAGTACAAGCTCCTGATCGGTGAACGGACAAGCGAGGATATCAAGATTAAGGTTGGAACGGTACATCCGGACGGCAAACGGGAAGAGATGGATATTCGCGGGCGGGATATGGTAAGCGGGCTGCCGTTGACCATTACCATCGACTCGAAGGAAATCCAGGAGGCGTTGTGGGAACCGGTATCCTCTATCGTAACGGCTGCGAAGACCGTATTGGAACGGACGCCGCCGGAGCTGTCGGCGGACATCATCGACCGTGGCGTCATCTTAACCGGCGGCGGGGCCATGCTGCATGGTATCGATCAATTGCTGGCGGACGAGCTCAAGGTCCCGGTTCTGATTGCCGAAGACCCGATGCACTGCGTCGTCAAAGGGACAGGCATCATGCTCGACAACCTGGATAAAGTAACCAAGCGTAAATTCTAGGGAGGTACGGACCCCGATGTTAAGAGGCTTGTATACCGCTGCTTCCGGCATGATCGCCCAGCAGCGCAAGCATGATATCGTGACGAACAACATCGCCAATATCAATACGCCAGGCTTTAAGGGTGGGACAGGTATCAACCGCTCTTTCCCCGAGCTGCTTATTGCTCGGGTGCGCAGCGGTAAGGACGAGCCCGGTTCAGCTACGGTCGGCCGGATCAACACCGGCGTCATGGCTGAAGAGAACGTCTCTCTTCATGCGCAAGGGGATGTGCAGGAGACGAATAATCCGTTCGATTTTGCGCTTGTTTCGAACATTGTAGTGCCCGGGGCCACGTTCGACAGCTCGGGTAAATATGTCGATGAGAACGGACAACGCATCATTCAACCGCAGGCGTTCTTCACGATTCTGAATGCCGAGGGAGAGGAACGGTACTCGCTGAACGGGAAGTTCTCGCTGGATGCGAACGGGCAAATGATCGATTCCGAGGGTCATCGGGTGCTTGGCCGCGACGGTCAGCCTATCGTGCTGGTAGAGCCGGGGACCCGGACCCCGATCACGAACTTTCGCGTCACGCAAACGGGCATATTTACGAACGTCGACGGACAACCCATTGCCGGGGAGAACGGAGACCCGATGGCGATGATGATTATGCGTATCGAGAATCCGAATGAACTGGTTCGCGAAGGGAACGGTCTGTATCGGTTAAGCAATCCCGATGAAGGCGGGTTCCGCCCGATAGATGCCGCCGACCAGGTCGAAGTGCGGCAAGGGTACGTGGAGCGTTCTAACGTCGACGCCGGTCAGTCCATGATCGACATGATGTCGGCATTGCGGGCGTATGAAGCGAACCAGAAGATGGTCCAATTTTATGATAAAAGCATGGAAAAAGCGGTTAACGAGATCGGGCGAATCTAGGATCCGCTGGACCTCCGCTTCCGGTTGGAGCCGGGCCTGACGCTTGATACGATTCAGGAGGATCACACATGAACAACTCGATGATTAATTCATCTGTTAGTATGCGTTCGATTCAGCAAAAGCTCGACTTGATCGCCAACAACATCGCCAACGTAAATACGACAGGCTATAAGCGCAAAGAAGCGTCCTTTCAGGACGTGCTTACTAGCGTGAAGCAGCAGCCCGGCAGCTTCCAGAAGGAAGGCCGTTTGACGCCGCTCGGCTATAATCAAGGCTGGGGGAGCAAGCTGGTTGAAGCGCATGTGAACATGGAGCAGGGCTCGCTGCAGGCGACGGACAACCCGCTGGATTTGGCGATCGAAGGCAATGGCTTGTTTGAGATCGCCGAGGTGACGCTCGATACGAATAACGTCCCGGTGACCACGACGCATTGGACGCGCAATGGGGCATTCGAAATTTCGCCTTCGATCGATCCTGAAGATCCGGACGGTTACTTGACGACCAAAGACGGGCATTACATCGTCGGCGCGGATAATAACCCGATTCGGGTGCCGAACAGCCACCGCATAGACGTTCAGCCGAATGGCGTAGTCTTGGCTTATAACGAAGTGGACAAGACCGCTATGCCGATCGAGATAGGACAGATCAAGACGGTTCGCGTCGTTCGCCCGCAGCTGCTTCAGCAAGTCGGCGATAACCTGTATGGCTTAGCGGCCGACATCACGCCTCAGCAGCGGGAAGAAATTTTACAGACGGTCACCGCAGATAACAACAACATCGACCCGATCACGGTACGGCAAGGATTTATTGAGCAATCCAATGTCCGGTTAGCGGACGAAATGACCGAGCTGCTGACGATTCAGCGCACCTTCACCTTGAATTCTCGCGCGGTGACCTCAGCGGATCAAATGACGAATCTGGCCAACAATTTGCGCGTATAAGGGCCATACGTAAAGTGAGGTAGGGCGCTTGAGCGATAACCGACAAAAGGCGACGCCCCCCACGAAACGATGGAAAAAAATAGTCATCGGCCTCATCCGATGGACTTGGATACCGATCGTATGCGTGGTGACGCTTTTCATAGGACTTTCGATAGGGTATGTGTATATAGGCAAGCAGCCAATGAGCGAAGTGTTTGATTTGGCCACCTGGCGTCATTTGTTCGACCTGATTTTTGCTAGTACATAAAACGGCGTGATGATTACGAAGACTCCCGATATGGGAGTTTTATTTTTTAGGTGATAAAGGTATAATGAATGGAATGGGAACACCAAGGCCTGATTGCTCATAGGGGGAACGAGTGTTGTGTGGAATTTGCCCAATGTTTTGACGCTATCCCGCTTTCTGCTGATTCCCGTTTATTGGTTTGTATTTGAGGCTGGATTCGTCAAAAGCGCTTTTTTTGTGCTGCTCGCCGCCGGTTTGACCGATGTATTGGACGGGTATATCGCCCGGAAGAACAACCTCGTAACATCTATCGGGAGCATGCTCGATCCGCTGGCCGACAAGGCGATGCTGATTGCGGTGATTTTATCGCTCGTTCTGTCCCATATGATTTCATGGGAGGCGGCGTTGGCGATGTTTTTACGGGATGCGGGTATGATCATTGGATCGGCCGTCTCTCACTTCCGCGGGAAGAAGACGGTGCCGGCGAACGCAATGGGTAAGCTGACGACGGTATTGTACTACTTGGCCATCCTGATGATTGTCTTTGAGCTGCCGTATGCGCAAGCCTATTTGTGGTTTGTGATCGTCGTTTCACTCGTAACCTCGATCATCTACATCCTGCAGTTCAACTTGTTAAATAAACGAAGCGTCAGCTCATGACATCGCTGCTTTTCAATATAAAGAGCTTATGTACGGGTTTGCTGCTTGCGCCGTAAACCTTAACATAAGCTCCCTTATATCAACCTTCATTACTGCAGATCATGAAGGGGACATCCGTTAGGGTATGTCGAACCTCGAATTATTATCCGAATGAACCGAAAATCGCTATGGAAGGAGCATCATCATGTTGAACGCCGAACAAGTGCAAGCTATTATTCCCCATCGGTACCCGTTCCTATTGGTAGATCGAATTTTGGAGGTCGAAGCCGGAGTTCGAGCTGTCGGTCTTAAGAACGTCACGATCAACGAACCGTTCTTTCAAGGTCATTTCCCGGGATATCCGGTCATGCCGGGCGTCCTTATTACGGAAGCGCTCGCTCAAGTCGGGGCTGTCGCCTTATTGCAAGCCGAAGCGAACCGAGGTAAAATCGGACTGCTTGCCGGCGTGGACGGCTTCCGTTTTCGGGATCAGGTGAAACCGGGGGACACGCTGCTGCTGGAGGTTGTCATTACCCGAATGAAGGGTGCGGTAGGCAAAGGGCAGGCAACCGCAAAGGTAGGGGATCGCGTGGTCGCGGAAGGTGAAATCATGTTCGCGCTAGCCGATAAAAATTGAGACCGATCATACTTTACATACATCGAATACATGGGTAGAGGGAGATGGGAGAACATGAGTACACAGACACGCGTACAGGAACAGTATGAATTGTGGTTGAACGATCAAGCGATTGACCAAGCAACGAAAGAGGAGCTTCGCTCCATTTCGGAAGACGCCAAAGAAATCGAAGATCGATTCTATCGCGATCTGGAGTTCGGAACTGGGGGACTTCGCGGTGTCATCGGTGCGGGAACGAACCGGATGAACGCGTACACGGTCGCCAGGGCTACGCAGGGGTTGGCGCAATTTTTGTTGAAGTCGGACGCGGCTGCGCCTTCGGTTGTGATTGCTTATGACTCCCGGAATCAATCACCGGAGTTTGCGCTTGAAGCGGCGAAAGTGCTGGCCGGCAACGGGATCAAAGCGTACGTGTTCGAATCGCTCCGTACGACGCCGGAGCTTTCGTTCGCGGTCCGGTACCTGAAGGCCGACGCCGGGATCGTTATTACGGCCAGCCACAATCCGCCGGAATATAACGGCTATAAAGTATACGGCAACGACGGAGGACAGCTCGTCCCGGATCAGGCGGAACAAGTGATTGCCGAGATTCGCGGCGTTCAATCTTTCGCCGACGTGCTGCGCTTGTCCAGAGCGGAAGCGGAAAGACAAGGTCTCCTTCGATGGATCGGCGACGACGTCGACGCGGCGTATATTCGCGCCGTTACGTCGGTTAGCCTGAATCCGGAGCTTGTGCAGCGGATCAGCGATGATTTCCGCATTGTCTTTACGCCACTGCATGGGGCGGGCAACCTGTCAGTGCGTGCGGCGCTGGCCACCATCGGATTCAGCCAAGTGCATGTGGTGTCTAAGCAGGAGCTGCCGGATGCGAACTTCTCCACCGTGAAATCGCCGAATCCGGAAGAGCGCGAAGCGTTCACGCTGGCCATCCGGGAAGCGAAGAAAATTAACGCCGATATTATTATCGGCACGGACCCGGACTGCGACCGGATGGGGGCCGTTGTGAAGGACGCGCAAGGCGAATATTTCGTCTTATCGGGCAACCAATCGGGTGCGATTATGGTCGATTACCTGCTGCGGAGCCTGCAAGAGCGAGGCGAGCTGCCAGCGAACGGCGTTGTCGTCAAAACCATCGTGACGAGCGAGATGGGTGCGGTTGTCGCGCAAAACTATGGTGCCCAAGTCGTAAACACGCTAACGGGATTCAAGTACATCGGCGAAAAAATGACGCAATACGAACGGACCGGCGAGGCGCAGTTCTTGTTCGGTTACGAGGAGAGCTACGGTTACCTCGCGGGTACGTATGCGCGCGATAAGGATGCGGTCATCGCGTCCATGCTGATTTGTGAAGCGGCCGCTTATTACAAGAGTCAAGGAAAGACGCTATACGACGTGCTGCAGGAGCTTTACGGCAAGTACGGTTATTTCTTGGAGAAATTGGAGTCCCGTACCTTGAAGGGTAAAGACGGCGTAGAGAAAATCCAGTCGATTATGCAGGATTGGCGCGCGAATGCACCGGTCGAGCTCAACGGACTGCAGGTCGTGAAGGTCGAGGACTTCTCTCAAGGGCTGTACGGGCTGCCGGTAGAGAACGTCCTGAAGTATACGCTCGAGGACGATTCCTGGTTTTGCCTGCGTCCGTCGGGGACCGAGCCGAAAATTAAAGTGTATTTCGCCGTTCGCGGAACTTCCGGCGAGGGCGCTGCGAGTGCCATTCAAGGTCTCGTTCAAACCGTAATGTCCCGCGTCGATCAATTTCATTGATATAATTTGGGAGCTGACAGCGTGAAGGAAAGGTATTTGCGATTCAATCAACTGGCGATGAAAGGTTTGTGGTGGCTGGTCATCCTCGGGATGCTGGCCTCCCTTCCCGTGGCGTATGAACGACATCAGACGGAGCAGGGATCAGGACGAAATGTAGAAGTCGTCTTCGACTATCGGGATTTGCTTGAAATATCCGATACGCAGCCCGATCCCCGCAGGTTTATCGAAGAACAATTGAAGCTTCTTGGGCAGCATGGCGTTCGCTCGCTTGCGGTGTATGAATCGACATTGAACGAGCTGAAGCTGGGCCGCCGTATCGAAGTATTCTCTTCCCACGAAGCGACTGCGCTGACCCAAACGCCGATTTCTCCGAATGAGAATTTTACGTACATTTTATTCACGGAGAAGGAGTCGGTCGGGCAGCTGCAGCAAACCATCACGGAAGCGTTCAGTGCGCAGAATGTGAAGCTTCGTCCGTGGAGCTACAAGAATCAACCGGGCATGATCATTGAGATGGGCATGGAAGAAGCGCTCATGCAAACGATGGACCCGGACTTGACCACGATGAAGAAGTTGAAAGATCAAGGGTTCTCGTTAGTCGTTCGGATGTCGAATCGCCGGCCTTTCCAAACGAACCCGATGGACAAGCTGCTGGGCGAGCTTCAGAAGCTCGGCGTCAAGTGGTTTATCGTAGACGGGGATGCGGTTCCTGGCTTTGTCAGTGCGGAAGATACGGTGAATTTGGATAAAATGGGCGAGATGATGCGCAAACATCGCATCGGTTTAGCCGCCATTGAAATGCAGAAGACGCCGCAAAAGGGCTTTAATGGACTGGCGAAGCGTATTCATCACAATGTCGTTCGCCTGCACTCCTTTACAGAAACGGACTCGACCAAGCTGACCGAGAACATTACGCCGGAAGAGATGGACGGACGGATTCAAGGCGTAGCTGACCGGTTGGTCCTGGCTGTGAAGGATCGCAACATTCGCATGATCTTTCTAAATGCGCGAGCCGTGAAGAGTGCTGAGAAAGGCAAGATCGTCAATCCTCTGGATGCCATGTATCAGGCGCTCGACAGGCAAGAAGACGGCGCGCTTCCGCGCATAGAGGCCGCCGGGTATAAATTCGGAACGGCGCAGAGCTTCCAGCTCGTCCACTCGAGTTGGCAGACGGTGGCCAAGCTTCTCTTGTGGCTTGGAGCGGTCGCGCTTATTGCGCTTACGATATCGTATTTTATTCCGGAGATTGCCTTAGCGGTATTTGTGCTTGGCATGATCGGATCGGCCGGACTGTTCGTGCTGAGCTCAAGCTTGTTTGCACAAGCCTTGGCGCTGGGGGCCGGAACGTGTGCGTCTTCGCTGGCCATCATGTTCGCACTCCAAGCGGCCCGGCGCCGGCGGGAGAAGCCGGTAGGGTCGCGTCTGGGTTTTGCGATAGGACTGCTGCTGCGCTCGTCGCTTATCTCGGTTATCGGGCTGTTGTTTATCGTCGGCTTGCTTAACCAAATTACGTATATGCTTGTACTGGAACAATTCCGCGGAGTCAGCCTCCTTCATCTGGCGCCAATCGCTATCGTGGGCATTTACTGGCTGCTCTTCCTGGAACCGATGAATTACAGGGAACGAATCAAGCGGACTCGGGCACTGTTATCCAAACATATCAGCGTGCTGTGGATCATCGCCGCCGCGCTGGTGGCTGCGGCCGGATTTTATTACTTATCCCGGACCGGGAATGAAGGCCAGGCGTCGGCCTTCGAGCGATACTTCCGCTCGTTCCTGGAGAACACGCTGGGCGTGCGTCCGCGTACCAAGGAATTCCTGATCGCGCATCCGCTCTTCTTATTAGGCGCTTATTTAAGCTATAAATACAGGAACGCGTTGATTCTGATCATGATCGGAGTCATCGGACAAGCGTCGATCGTCGATACGTTCGCGCATCTGCATACACCGCTTGTCATTTCCTCCATCCGTGTCGTATACGGGCTTGCGTTCGGCACCTTGATCGGGCTCGTTCTGATCGCGGTTTGGGAGATTGTTGTAAGGAGTTGGCGTCGTTGGGTACCCCGGTTAAACGAATCGTAATATCCGGCTACTACGGATTTAACAACAGTGGCGACGAAGCGGTGCTTCAATCGATTTTGCTTGCTTTGCAGGAACAAGGAGAACGACAGGGTGTGCGCCTGACCCCTGTCGTTTTGTCCGTCAATCCAGAATGGACCTCGAACACATACGGCGTGGAAGCCGTCCACCGTATGAGGATTCGTGACGTCTGGGGGGCTTTGCGCAGCGCCGATGGACTCATTAGCGGCGGCGGAAGCTTGCTGCAGGATGAAACGAGTCCGAAGACGATCCCTTACTATATCGCCGTTATCCGACTGGCCCAGTGGCTGGGCAAACCTGTGTTTATTTACGCGCAAGGCATCGGACCGGTTCACCGCAAGCTGTTCTATGGCTGGATTCGTTCCGCTTTCCGGCGTTCCGAGGCGATCACCGTGCGGGATGAGGAGTCCAAAGCACTGCTTGGCCGGATGGGAATTAGCGCGTCCAGCGTCGATGTCGTACCGGATCCGGTTATGGGGCTGTCGCTTCGCGGCGGCGGGCAACCGACTGAAACCAGGTCGCTCGCTGCGAATCCTGTAATTGGCGTTTCCGTCCGATTCTGGAACGAAGACCGATCCGAGCTGCACGCGGCAGCGGATGCGCTTAGAACGGTGTTGGAGCGAAGCGGGGCCAGCATTCGTTTTCTGCCGTTCCATCTGCCGGCGGACGAACAAGCCTCCTTGTATGTGCAAGACCTTCTAGGGGAAATCTATAAACACCGGATTTCGGTTGTCCGGAATGTCACGCATCCGCAGGATATGCTGGCGGAAGTGGCCTCCTGCGACATACTTCTCGGTATGAGGCTGCACGCCTTGATTTATGCGGCAGGCCGGTCCGTCCCGATGGTCGGGCTGTCCTACGATCCGAAGATCGATCAGTTCCTGAATCGACTCGGTATGAAATCGGCCGCGAATACGAAACAACCGAACGCGGACGCTTTAGCCGCGGAGATGCTTCGCCTTTTATCTGAGCGCGAGGCCTGGCGGCGGGAGAAGCAGCCAGCGATCGAGCGCTTGAAACAAGAAGCCCAACGTCCGGCTGAACGAATCGCTGCATTTTATGCGAAAGGACGTGGGAACGTATGAGTTTTCCCAAAGTGACCATATTCGGCGTGCCGATCTCTAAGATGAATATGAAGGAAACGGTCGCCTACTTAACGAAGATCATTGAGACGGGCAAGCCGCATCAAATTATTACCGCGAATCCGATCATGGTCATGACCGCACTGGAAGACCCGCGTTATATGACGATGATGAAGCAAGCCGAGCTTGTCGTTCCGGACGGAGCGGGCGTTGTATGGGCCGCAGGGTATGTGGGCAATCCGGTGGCTGAGCGCGTGGCGGGTTACGACCTGATGCATGAGCTCATGAAATTAGGCGAAACCCGCGGCTGGAAAGTATATATGGTCGGGGCTTCTCCGGATATTATCGAGGCGGCGGCCAATCGTTTGAAGCAGTTGTATCCGGCTCTGCAGTTGGTAGGCTTCAGGGACGGGTATTTTGGTGAAAAAGAGGACAGCCGCGTTATCGAGGCGATTCGGGCGCTCTCTCCCGACATCCTGCTCGTCGGACGTTCGGCGGATAAACAGGAGCCATGGATCGCGCAGCACAAAGAAGCGTTGGGCGTTCCGGTCATTATGGGCGTCGGCGGAAGCTTTGACGTCTTGTCCGGGAAGCTGAAGCGGGCGCCGGTCTTCTTCCAAAAGCTGCGCCTCGAATGGTTTTATCGCTTACTGCAGGAGCCGTGGCGGTACAAAAGGATGCTTGTTCTGCCGAAATTCGCTCTGAAAGTGATTCGCGAGAAGGAAACGGTGCAGAAACCTTGAATAAGCTATGAAAACATCCTGAAAACGCCCAAATTCACAAAAAATGCGTATGGAGTTTCTCCGGCCGCACGAGTATAATTTGAAGTGTTTGGGGTTTTCATAGAAAAAGGGGTTGTGACCACACAAATGACTTGGTTATACGTAATCGGTTTTGCCGTAGCTATGCTGATCGCGCTGCTGATGACACCGCTGGTGAAACGATTTGCCTTTTGGGTAGGAGCCGTCGATGCGCCGAATCACCGCAAGGTACATAGCCGTATCATGCCGCGTTTGGGCGGACTGGCGATTTTCATCGCATTCGTTGCCGCTTACTTCGTTGTATCGCCTGCGATGGACGCGCTGAAATCGGACGTCGTTTTTGGCCTATTGGTGGGTGGAGCGATCGTCGTCGTGATCGGAGCGTTGGACGACCGCTTTGATTTATCGCCAAAGCTTAAGCTGCTCGGACAAATTTTGGCCGCAAGCGTTGTCGTTTATTCCGGCGTTGTAATCGATCTTGTCAACGTGCCGTTCGGTGACGGTGTTATTTCGCTCGAATGGTTGGCGGTGCCGTTAACGATCTTCTGGATCGTTGGCGTGACCAATGCGATCAATCTCATCGACGGTCTGGACGGTTTGTCCGCCGGCGTATCGGGAATCGCAACCTGCACGATACTTGTACTCGCCTTGATGATGGGGAATGTGACCGTGGTCTTGCTGTGTGCGGTCTTGCTAGGAAGCATCGGGGGATTCTTGTTCTACAACTTCCATCCGGCAAAAATTTTCATGGGCGATTCCGGCGCGTTGTTCCTCGGGTTTACGCTAGCTACGTTGTCCGTTCTGGGCTTTAAGCAAGCGACGGTCGTTTCACTGCTTGTACCGATCATGATTCTTGGCGTGCCATTGTCCGATACGTTCTTTGCCATTATGCGTCGCTGGGTGAATAACCTGCCCATTTCTGTCGCGGACAAAAGTCATTTGCATCACTGCCTGCTGCAGTTAGGATTCAGTCATCGCTCAACGGTGCTGATCATTTACGGGATCTCCCTAGTGTTCGGAACGTCGGCGGTACTGCTTTCTTATATGTCCCAGCAGCAAACGCTGTGGGGAACGGTATTGCTCGTCACTGTGCTTCTGTGTATCTTGGTGTTAGGCGCGGAAGCGATAGGGATTATTAGTAAGACAAAGAAGCCGGTACTTCAGTTCTTGAACAAAGCCATGAAGACAATGCAATTGAATACGAAATCTCGAAATAATTAATTTTAATTCCTTAGCGAATCCCAGGCCTTCCGCGGCTTGGGATTTTTTTGTAGTTGGAATTTCAGTGCAAACCTAAATTTTTCTACTTCTCTAACCGATAAGTAAAGTACATGAGACTTTATACAGGGTTAGTGTGTCTAATCATGTAGAAATGCGTTGGAAGGAGGCACTTTCGGAACTGCTCAGACGTTCGTTATTACGTACCCATGCTTTGAATAACCAACATAACCATAAGCAAGCAAGGAGGAGATCAACTTGAAACGCCAGAACAACCGTGCGTTATCCGCATTACTTATTTTCGCCATGCTGCTAACGCTCTGGACGCCTCTTTCGGTAAGTGCGGCTGCGGTTTCCATCACCATCTCAAATTTGAATAACGTGTCGGCTCCGGTATCGGCGACTGACGATACCCCAAGCTCGGCGGCTACGGTGGATACGTTTACGACGAATCCCGTCACGGTGAGCGCCAATATTGCCGGAATACCGGATAACCAAGTCGCAGGCATTTACCTTCGGATTACGAATACGACAACGAAGAAGGTAACGGAAGACAAAGCCATTAAACCCGTTCAAAACGGCAGCGAAATTACATTTAATAATATTATGCTGTCGCAAGGCTTGAATAAAATCGAGATGAAACACGATTCCTTCGGATATACATCCGTACCAGGGTGGGCGAACTTCTCGGCGGCCTTGTCGATCAGTGACCTGAAATTGAACGATCAACAGCTTAACGACAACTCAACGGTGAAGAGAGCCGGTACGCTTGAGGCCATCACAGGTACAGCGACGAATGCCGATGAAATCGTCGTTTATTTGAATGGTACGGCGTATTATCCGGCCAGCTTTTCGCGCAACAAATTTACTTTTTATTTTAATACCGGGCGGATCAGCGACATGAATCTGGAAGCCGGTAATAACGAGCTTACTTTTGTTTCGAAGCAAGGCAACAATACGTACTCGTTAACTCGCAAGTTCTTATATGATGACGGCAAGGCCTATCCATATGACGCAGTCATTAAAGGATTGGGCGCAGCCACCTCCCCGTTAGAGCTTCTCTATCGTCCGACGATTGAAACCAACAACGTCAGTGACGTCGAACTTCGTTTGAAGCTGAAGTCCAATGTAACAACGTCTGTATACCAATACGAGTATGCCGATTTGTACATATCCGGTACGGCAGGGAAATATACTGTCCGTTATGATTTTGCGTCGAACGGGTTTACCAGTACGGGGACCGATCCCGATTTGAACAATGATACGGCGGGTGTGAACACGTTTCATTCGGAGACGCCGGATGGCCCCGATTTTTCCATTCATGATATAACCGTACAGTTGCCTGTCGCGACAGGAAGCTCCAACCAGATTTTTGAGGTTAATTATGTCGATGCCGATAACCGTCTTCCTTCTTTTAAAAGACAGTTCTTTTTCGATTTTGTCGATAAAGACCAACCGTATATTAATCAAGACGTGCAATTGTTTGTAGATGCGACGAAGACGGTTGCGCTGAACAAGCCGAACGGATTCACGCAAATCACCCGATTTCCAGCAAAATTGAAGGTCCTGACCAACAACTCGGCGGGTGTCCTGGTGAAAATCAACGGCCAGCCGTATGACGATATGGACGCGGCCACAGCCAATACAGGCGGCATCTATCCGGTTACTGCTGTAACTCCGGCTGCACCGGCGACTCATACCGGGGAGATGACGGTGACATTACAAGGAATTCCGGACGGATCCGCTCTTCTGGAAGTTGTTCCGTGCGCGGACGCCACATGCTCGGCACCAAGACTGGCTTCGACGAAAACCTATAATCTGCAAATCTCCTCTTCGCCGTTGCTGCTCTTGGACAACGTTTATAACGGTATGGTGATTACAGGTAAGGATCAACTGAAATGTACGGCCGCGGCTATGCTGGGGCAGGTGTGTATTTCCGGACGTATTATTAATAAAGCCTCGGCAACGATGGAGGCGACCCTTAATGGAGAGCCGTTAACGATAGACTATCCGAACAGCCCGGCTGACATTGAAACGTTCCGAATCTCCGGGGCGGGATTGAACGTCAACAACGTGCTCAACACCGACGGTAAAAAGACATTGACGTTCAAAGTGAAGGTCAATGGTCAAGAGGTTACATTCAAATACGAATTTTTCATTATTTCCGATAACGGTCCTACCATTACCTTGTTCGATCTGGACTACAATGTGAGCGATCCGCGCTTCGTCAAGAACGCTCAGAGCTACATTACGACAGCTACGCAGATTGATTTGATCGGTCGTGTCACGAACGGGTTGTCCCACAATGCTGTCATTGATGTAACCGTACAGCTGCCGGGCAAGTCGACGGAAATAGCGATAGCCAAAACCATTACGACCGTAACTCCGGCGAATGGAGATCCTGCGTATGACGATGTGCGCGTGAACGATTACACCTTTCCTGCAGATACCTACGGGGAGTTTATATTCAATTTAAGAGTCAAGGCTGCAAGCGGGTCCGAAGTGAAGCAGCAAATTCGTATTACGAAGGAACCGCAGCCTTACCGCATCATTGATCCGTTATCGCTGGGCAATTCTACGGGCTTCCAAGACCTTGTATTGATTAAAAACTCGGACGGCAAGGCGCAGCTGAATATCAACAAAAACTATCAGACGCTTCTGATTTATGCGGAGAAAGCAACACAAGTTCTCGTCGGCAAAGAAGAGGCGCTGGAGCAAAAGGCATATCCAGGCGTGTTCCGTTATGAAGTGACAAATTTAAAAGCAGGCAAAAACGAAATTAAATTCACTGTCGTACGCGGTACGAATCAACAGGCGGGTTCTATCGTGTTGAACAATACGAATACAGCTATTGAAGGTCTGCAATACAAAGCGAAAATGGGCACTTCGTTTAAAGTATTCGAGGGGGATGTCAGCTTAACGTTCCCTAAAGACACGAAACTGATTCGTAACGATCGTAATGATAAGTTCATTACATCCGAGCGGAGCCTTCTGTTTGCGATTGCCAGCACGGTTGACGGACGTGTCGAGAAAACAGAAACACCGGCGTTCAAAGATTTCTTGAATGAAACGACAGGACGGTTCAGACCGGCAAGTAAACGTTTCTGGATCGATGCCGGTACGATTGAGAATATTGCCGACAGCGATCCAAACAAAGAAGCGCTTATGACGCAAGCTTTGACCAAGGGCGGCGGCCGTTTGCCGACGGAACCGTCCGACATTAATTCAAGTGTAGGTCAATTCCAGAATCGCGATATCAATTATTTAGTCGTTCCAAGCAAACCGGGTACGCTTACTCTGAAATACGATGCCGTAATCCGTGACGATGCATGGCGTTATCTCACCGTGTATCAATATAATGTATTTGAGAATTTGAATGGGAGTCTCACGCCTTCAAGACCAAACGGAGAATGGCGCAATATCGGCGGCGTCGTGAATCCGAAGAACAACACGATTACCGTTCCGATCGATTCATTCGGCTACTTCCAGGTCATGTACATGGACAATGGTTTTGGCGATCTGGATACGGCTACGAACAAACACTGGGCGAAGCTTTATATTGAAGCTTTGTATTCCAAAGGCATTATGCGCAGCAAGGATACGGAACCGAACCGTTTCTTGCCGGATGAGTTTATTTCCCGGGGCGAATTCGTGCAGATGCTCGTTAATATCTTCGATCTGCCGTTAGAAAACCCGGATACACGTGTCGATACCGGGGATCGCACTTATAACGGCATGTTTATCGATGTTCCGCGCGGCAGCGACTTGAGAAGCGGCTTTGGCCTGTATGACTTTAAGCATATTGAAGCGGCTGCCCGTGCAGGTATTATTCGTGGCCAAGCCGGCAATATCTTCGGGCATGACCAATCGCTAACGCGGGCGCAAGCGGCTCTGATGATCGCAAGAGCGGCGGATTTGAAAATGAACTCCGATCTCACGAAAGCGTCCCAAGCGCTTCAGAAAGCTTATACCGACGGGGTTAACATTACGGATCCTGAGTTTGTTCCGGCTATTGAAGCTATCACGAAAGCAAAATTGATGGACGGAATTCCGAATGATTTGCTTGAGGGACAAAGCAAACAAACAGTCCGCTTTGACGCTGGCTCCAACATCACCAGAGCGCAAGCTGCAACTATCGCTTATCGTGTCCTGCAGCAGCAAAAGAAATTCCCGAAATAAGAAATCACGACAAGAAACTATCTTCGCTGCAAGCAGCTGCAGACGAAGATAGTTTCGTTACATACAAGGGATGTCCAATGAGTATGGTGTATGGAAAATACTAAGTAATGACGAAAGTGATATATCACGATATACTAAGTTTCGTAAGTGAGCGGCACACGAAATGATAGATGAAAGTGAAGCGAAGCTTGCGGGTTAAAAAAACGACAGAAAAACAAAAAAAGTTTTTCGAGAGGCGCAACTTTTTAAAAAACCTTGCGTTTAATACAGTGAATCACGCAAGGAACAAGGAAAGAGCATTAAACATTGGATAATATTCACAAAATTTGCTCTTTACCTTTGGTAGCATGTCAGTGTATAATGTTAAATGGCATGCGAGTCTCTAAGTAGGGACATTATTAGTGTTTACTAGTTTCTGCAAACTTATACGTTGCAGACTTAACTAAGTTAAAATCATTTTTGCTCTAAACTCTGGGAAGGGGGTGAATCGGCTAATGAGGGAAATGAGCTATAATTTATCTAAAGAAAACTCTCAACAACCGAAAGATATTCGAGGAGGAGAAAAAAAGGTTATGAAAAAAAGTTTATCTGCAATTTTGTCCTTGGCTATGGCATTCTCGATGTTTTCTTCCGTTGCGTTCGGCGCTGAAGCTGAAGCTAAGAAAACATCTGCTGACTTCGACGATCTGAAAGATCTGACAGCAGAACAAAAAGTAATTTTCGATGCAATGATCTCTGGCGGCATCTTCGACGGCGTAGGCGAAAAAACATTTGGTCTGAAAGACAAAATGAACCGCGCTCAATTCGCTAAAGTTGCAGCTTTGATCTTTGATCTGGAAGTTGACACTTCCTTGAAAACTTCCAGCTTCAGCGATGTTAAAGCAGAAGACCCAGCTAACGGCTACGCTCTTCCTTACATCGAAGCTTTGAAAGCTGCTGGTTTGACTGACGGTTATGCACCTGGTGAATACAATCCTGCTGGCGAAGTTACTAAACAAGAACTCGCAACTTTCCTGGTTCGTGGTCTTGGTTGGGAAGCTGAAGCGAAAGCAAGCGCTGGCGTAAGCGACAAAACAGTTTCCGACTGGGCTAAAGGTTACGTTGCAGTAGCAATCGAGAAAAAAATCTTGACTAGCGGCGAAGACGGTACTTTCGGTGGTACTTCCGCAGCTACTCGTGACTTGCTCGTATTGTCTTCCTACGCTGCTGACAAACAATACGTTCCAGCTGGCAAAGTTAGCGTAACTGAAGCTAAAGCAACTGGCGTTAGACAAGTTACTGTAAACTTCAACAAACCAGTTGATACTGACAAAGCTCAAGTAACACTGAAAAAAGGCAGCCTAGCAATTGCTACAACAACTAAGTTCTCCGAAGACAAAAAATCCGCAATCTTGACTTTGGATGATGTTAAAATTACTGCAGGTTCTTACTCTGTAGCGGTTACTGGCTTGGATGCTGCTACAATTGATAAATCCACTGCCGAATTCACTGCTGAAGACGAGAAGTTGACTAAGCTGAGCTTCGTTAACCCAAGTGAAAAAATTGCTAAATCCCCTAGCGTAATCGTTAAGGTGAAAGCTGAAAACCAATACGGTGAGAATGCTTCTATCAACGGCGGTAGCTACACGGCTATGGCAGGCGGCGAAACTAAAACCGTTAAGAGAAATGATGATACAGGTTTCCTTGAAATTGAGTTGGACACTACTAGAAACTCTGCAGGGACTCCAACTACAAGTGAGCTTGATGTTGTTCCGATCAACATTTACCTGACGAACTCCAACATTTCCGCTCAAAAAACATTCAAAATTGGTACAGAGCCAATGGTTTCCAAAATTGAGCTTGGCGCACCGGTATATTCCACTGGATCTACAACTTTGAATGGCGAAGGCGAGTATGTAGAGCTTCCAATCACAAGATACGATCAATATGGCGATGTCTTCAAAGACAACGATAAATTTACGGGCGCATTTGCTTCCTTGAGCGATCGTACGAAAGCTGATGTTATCATCACTCCTTGGAATGATGAAGCGTTGAAGTTTGATGCTACTACAGCTAAGAAAGATAAATTGAAAATCAGCTTGTCCAAAAACATTGATAAAGCAGGCGAATATACAGCGACTGTATATGTTAGCGGATCCTCTGCTACTGCAACAATCTCTGTTAAATCGACAAAGCTTGCAACTAGCGTAGACTTTGGTTCTTTCAACGGTGTGTTAGCAACAGGCGATGTAAATAAATACATCCCAATCGTGGCCTATGATGCTAATGGCAACCAATTAAGCGCAGATGATATCGTAGACAATGCTAAGAACAAGCGCTTTACAATCTCCGTTTCTGGAGCAAACATCGCAACCGGTCCATTGGGTAACGGTAACGATGCAATTGTTCAAAGCGGTGAACACAAAGGTCAGATTAAACTAGACTCCATTGTTGCTGGTAAAGGCGGAGTAGTTTACGTTAACCTTGGTATCTACACAGCAAACGTACAAGTTAATAAGTACCAACAATACACGGTTCAAGACCAACGTGTAGCTGATACGATTAAACTCGTAAGCGCTGAGCCAGCTCACAAAGCTACTAACGGCGGTGCTTCCAAAGTTAAATGGCAAGTACTTGACCAATACGGCGAGAAGTTGGACTCCCTTGGTTCTAACGCTGCTAACTACAAACTTGCTGTTAGCGTATCTAACGCAACATATGGTACTGTATCCGGTCCAGTAGCAGATGGAGTAGATGTTCCTAGCACGAACTTCAAAGCGTTTAACGGTAAAGAAATCAAGTTGACTGGCCAAAATGTAACGAACACTGCTCAAAAAGTGAAGCTGGAAGTTAAACTGTTGGAAAATAAAACAGGCTTCACGGATGCAACTAAAACAGTTACTTTGAAAACTGTTGACAACGAAGTTGAAGTACTTCCAAGCACTACTGAGCTGACTTACAGAATCGAGCCGGTTAAAGACCTGTTTGCAGTGTTGGATAGCGGCATGACTAAGAACTTTAAAGATAGCGATGCTAAAGAGTACTACAATGCTCTTGGCAGAGTCGTTTCGATCAAAGCAAAAGACAAATCCGGTAACGAAGTTGCGATTCCTGAAAACCTGATTACAGCAGTAACTTCTTCTAACACTAGCGTAGCTCATGCTGTTTATAATAATGGTTTCGGAGTTTCCGTTGACGCAAGTGGCAACGTAACTGAAACTGTTGACCCTACCGATGCAGGTAAAGCGGCAATCGTTGGTAACAAAGCAGGTACTGCTACAATCACGATTGCTTACACGAACCTCAAAGGTGAGCAAAAAACAGAAGTTGTGAACGTTAATGTCAAAACGGATCCAGTATCTGTAGCTTCCTTGACAGCTGGTAACAGCTCCGCTGATGCAGCGAAAAACGGCGCAGGCACTGCTTTGGTTGACAAAGCGTACACAATTATGGATCTTAAAGTAGTTGACAACTACGGTATTGAGTACACGAAAGGTGAAATCTTCAACTTCAGACAATTCACGAACGTTCTTTACTCCGTGTCTGATGTAGTTGGAGGCGGTACTGTAACTGTTGCTGGTGACGGTACTATCACACTTAGCGGTACGGTTAGAAGCTTCGTACTGAAAGCTACTTCCGGTACTAAATCTGTAACTACTGACGTTACTGTGACTCCGTAACAGAAGTTTATAAGAGAGACCCGAAAGGGTCTCTTTTATTTTAAGAACCTATCCAGAGGTGATTATATATGTTGAACACGTTCAAGAAAAAGTTAATGCTTTGTATGGTCCTGATTTGCACGAGCACCATATACATAGCCAATGCCAGCAGTTCTGACACGGCAGTAACACCAGGCTCAGTCAACGATCCTGTCATTACCAAAAGCTACTTGGATCAACAAATCGAGAAGAAAATTACAGAGGCCCTTGCGAATCAGACAAGCAGCGGCGGTAAAGCGCCGGATCCTTCTACTCAACCTGCTCCATCTACGACTAACCTCACTATCGTTGAACTCCAGCAATCGCAAGCTCTCTATGGCGGCTCAGGCACCGAAATCATTGTTCGAAGCGGTAAAGTACTCGTCACCAGCTCCGATGAAAGCGGTATCGCTGACGTTACCATAGGTAAAGATATTACGAATGGCGCACCGGTCGAGCTGAATCATTTGCTTATTGTTCCACGCGAAGGACGGGGAATTAAGCCGGATCCAAAAAACAAACAAGATATATTTGTTATGGTACGCGGAAGCTATTCCATCTTAAACGCCGATGGTACAAAAGCTACTCCATAATTTTACCCTTGCGACCAATCATTTATACGTTTGACTTCCTTCGGATCGGTCATACTAAACCCACATCCCGATGAAGGAGGCTTTCGATTATGTCGAAAACAAACAAGAAGGTCGTACCGGAGAGCGGAAAAGCGTTGGATATTCTGAAGTATGAAATTGCGGCCGAACTGGGGCTACCGGTAGGTAAACAGATGGCGAGCATGAATGTGGAGTTTGCGACAGAGCTTGGTTCAATTCCGTCCCAACAAGTGAAAGAGGATTATTGGGGGCATATCGCATCTCGTGATGCAGGCGCTGTCGGGGGAACGATTACTTCCCGCCTAATTAAAAAGGCAGAGGAAACGTTGTTCGGCCTCTAGCTGGAAACAATTTAAAGCACTAATTGTTAATTTTTTTGAACAAGTCCCGAATTCATTGACAGTGTTGGACAAATCCAGTAACATACAGAATGAAGGTAAACATTAAAGAAACCTTTTCCACTCGGAAAAGGTTAATTTTTTGCATGTAGACTTATTCATTAATTAATACTAGCAGTAGGAGGTTGTTCTAATGTCCAATTCAACCGGTCGTCGCTTGTTTACATCCGAGTCCGTTACCGAAGGTCATCCGGATAAAATTTGCGACCAAATATCCGACTCCGTTCTGGATGCTTTTCTTGCTAATGACCCTAACGCGCGTGTTGCGTGCGAAGTTTCCGTTGCTACAGGTTTAGTGCTTGTGATCGGTGAAATTTCAAGCCGTTCGGAGTTTGTCGATATCCAATCGATCGCACGTCAAACGATTAAAGATATTGGCTATACGCGAGCTAAGTATGGTTTTGACTCGTCCACTTGCGCCGTGCTTGTTTCCTTGAATGAGCAATCGCCTGACATCGCACAAGGGGTAGACCAAGCCCTCGAAGCACGTGAAGGTCAAATGTCGGACGATCAAATCGAAGCGATCGGAGCGGGCGACCAAGGGATGATGTTCGGTTTTGCAGTCAATGAAACTCCTGAATTGATGCCATTGCCGATTTCTCTTTCTCACCAATTGTCCCGCCGCTTGTCCGAAGTTCGCAAGAACGGAACGCTTGGCTACCTCCGTCCGGATGGTAAAACGCAAGTTACTGTCGAATACGATGGAGCAAAGCCGGTTCGTGTCGACACGATTGTCGTTTCTACCCAGCATGCGGAAGAAATTACGCTGGAGCAAATTCAAGCTGACATTAAAGAGCATGTCATCAAGCCGGTTGTACCGGAGCACTTGATCGATGCCGATACCAAATACTTCATCAACCCGACGGGGCGCTTCGTTATCGGTGGACCACAAGGGGATGCAGGTCTCACAGGCCGTAAAATTATCGTCGATACGTACGGCGGTTACGCTCGTCACGGCGGCGGCGCTTTCTCCGGTAAAGATCCGACGAAAGTTGACCGTTCTGGCGCATATGCAGCACGCTATGTTGCGAAGAACATTGTTGCCGCAGGTCTTGCCGACAAGTGCGAAGTACAGCTTGCCTACGCAATTGGTGTGGCTAAGCCGGTATCGATCTCCGTCGATACATTCGGTACAGGTACAGTGAGCGAAGAGAAGCTGGTCGAAATCGTTCGCAAAAACTTCGACCTGCGCCCTGCAGGCATTATCAAAATGCTCGACCTGCGTCGCCCGATTTACAAGCAAACGGCAGCCTACGGACATTTTGGCCGTACGGATATCGATTTGCCTTGGGAGCGTACGGACAAAGCGGATCAGTTGAAAGCAGACGCACTGTAATATATCAGCGTTCATGATCTGTCTAAGCAAGACGATCCGATTCGATTCGGATCGTCTTTTTTGACTTTGTCGAATATTATACTATGCAATGAACGTAACTTTTCTCATAGAATAAGAGTCTAATAGAAAGGAGAGCGGAAATAGAGAGGAGATTAATAGCGTGATTTTGCACAAGAAGTGGCGAAAGTTGTCGTATGTCGTACTAGCAGCTAGCGTTATCCTATCATCTTGGTCAGCGACAACCGCTGCCTTTGCACAAAGCCAACCTGTTCTAACGATGGTGAACCAGGAAATTTTAACGTCAGGCGCTATATTGAAAAAATACACTTGGCAGACGACCCGTAACAATAAGGACGTAAAAGTGAACGCGAATGTAGTGGAAGTGGACTTGACGAATTCGAACGTCAAATTGGATGTGATGACGGGTACCAACAATCAGTTTACGAAAAAGCAGACCGTGCTCGGAATGGCTATAGAGACGAAAGCCGTAGCCGGGGTGAACGGAGATTTCTATAACACGCAGGCTGAAGGGGTGCCGATGGGCCCGCAAATAAGTAACGGACAGCTTATGGCGACTCCGCCGTATTTACCGGGCTTTTACACATTCGCCCTCGATCAGAACAATAAACCGATTGTGGACTTAATTACTTTTAAAGGAAACATCATAGCGAAAGATGGAGCGAGCTATCCGCTTGGCGGGATTAATAAGACGTATTACTGGTTTGAGCCGGGCGGGGAGCATAGTCATATCGACGGCCTCTTCATGTACACGAATGCCTGGGGGCAGGTGGACCGCTCCAACGACGGAGTGACTTATCCGACCGAAGTGCTGGTGCAGAACGGCATCATCACGCAGATCCCGGAGAACGGCGTTGTGAATATGATTGCTCCCCAAGACGGGTATATTTTGCGCGCATCGGGCAAAGCGGCCGAGTTTGTGCGTGCCCACCTGAAGGTAGGAGATCCGATAAAGGCGGACTATGAAGTGCTTGCTCAGGACCCGAATACGAAGTACGACGTGACCAAGTTCAAAATGATGATCGGTGGCCACACGATTCTGGTGGACGGCGGCCAGCCCGCAAAGTTCTCGCGTGAAGTGGCTAGCTTGTGCTGCACCCGTTCCCGAACGGCGATCGGGTACTCGAAGGACGAGAAAACGGCTTATCTCATTACAGCCGATTACAGCGGCGAAAGCAAGGGCTTGAGTATGACCGAGCTGCAGCAGTTTATGATTCAGGTCGGCGTATGGAAGGGATTGAATCTCGACGGCGGCGGCTCTACGCAAATGGTCGCCAGACCGCTCGGCGAATTCGAGCCGGTGCTTGTCAACAAGACGGAAACCGGCATTCAACGGAAAGTTGTGAATGGTGTAGGCGTCTACTCCATTGCCCCTAAGGGGCAAGTAAAAGGTTTATTCGTCCAAGCCCCTAACGTATTGTTCCTCGGGGAACATTCGCCGCTTAGCACCAAAGCTTACGACGAATACTACAACCCGATGGAAGCGGGTACGATGACCGCCCAGTGGAGCGTCGCCGATCAGAGGGGCACCTTTAAAGAAAATGTATTTACACCGACCAAGGCGGGTATGGCTAAAGTAACCGCCGTATCCGGCCAAGCAAGCTTTACGGCTGACGTGGAGGTTGCCGGAAGGAACCAAATCGCCAGTATGAAGATCATGACCGATAGCTTGGCTTTGTCCGAAGGCGAGACTTATAAAATCCCCGTAGTCGCGACAACCGTCTCGGGCAAAACGAGGGAGATTCCGGCGGAACTCATCGAGTGGGAGGTTCTCGGCATTAAAGGTCAGGCGGCTAACGGGAAACTGACGGTTGAAAGCCTCAACGGCAGCACTGGCGCTCAACTGATCGCCCGTTATGACGGTTATAGCACAATGGCGACAATTCCGGTCGGGATCGACAAAACCTGGTATGACCTCGACAATTTTGCTGTCATGACGATGTCCGATCAGAAGCCCGCGGAAGTTAAAGCGTCCGTACAGATCAAGCCGAGCGAGACGAATAATAAGTACCTCGAGCTGCAGTATGATTTTACGCAGGGGACAGGCAACAAATGGGCTTATGCGACGCTGGATACCGGAGTGCTCATTGAAGGTCAGCCGCAAATGCTGAAGGTAAAAGTGAACGGTGACGAGAGCTTAAACTGGCTGCGGGCCGAAATTCTCGATAACAGCGGAAAAATCCATTACGTCGATTTGGCGCGCAATATTAACTGGAAAGGCTGGAAGCAGTTGACAGCCGACTTATCCGAATATAAAATGAATTATCCGATTCGTGTGAAAAGCTTGTATTTGGTTAATGAAGAAATCGGACAGGACGAACGGGCGGCGAAAGGCAGTATCGGAATCGACGATATCGCCTTTACTTATCGCGGCAGCGTCCAGCAGCCGGCACAAAATTCGGTAGGGTTGACGATTAACAAGAAGGCGGTTACGGTGAACGGGAAAAGCCTGACTTTGGAGCAGGCGCCCTATATTACGGAAGGAAATACATTGATTCCGATTCGTTTCGTAACGGATGCGCTGGGCGGTACGGTTCGTTGGGACGAGAAGGAACGCAAAGTTACGGTCATCCGGGGAACCAAGATGATCGACCTATGGATCGATCAGAAAGACTTGCTTGTCAACGGTCAGCGCATCACAGCCGAGGTAGCGCCTGTCATTAAAAGTGATATAACTATGGTTCCACTCCGGATTTTATCCGAGAATTTGGGCTGGAAGGTGACTTGGGACGCTAAGACTCAGCAAATCACGATGCAATAATTAGTGCTTCAAGCTCTCACATTCTTTCGTGATTATGGTACTATATTGCTAGAACGAACGAGAAAAATGGCGAAGGAGCACTGTCCGGATGCAAGTCGACGTCTTTGACCGCGTCATCAAGAATGCCATTAATGTGATGGAGAACAGCAAGTACCAGATATTTGAGATTTGTGAGAGTGTCCGGGCTGAACGCGAAGCGCTTAACAATGAGCTACAGCTTGTCATTGAAGAAACGAAGAAGATGATCGACACGGTGGATCGTTTTGAGGTCGATTACCGGCGGTCCCGCGTCCGATTGACGGAAGTCAGCCGCGATTTCAAACGATTCAATGAAGAAGATATTCGCGCCGCGTACGAAGCGGCTACTCAACTCCAGGCCCAATTGGCTATTCATAGGGAAAAGGAACTGCATTTAAAACATCGCCGCGATGATTTGCAGAAGCGAATCAAGAATGTAGATAAACAATTGGAGCGGGCGGAAACGTTAGTGTCTCAATTCGGCGTCGTTCTGGAGTATTTGTCAGGAGACCTGAACCAGGTGACGCGCATATTGGAATCCGCCAAGAACCGCCAACTATTGGGCTTGAAAATTATATTGGCACAGGAAGAAGAACGTAAGCGCATTGCCCGGGAAATTCATGACGGCCTGGCGCAAAATATGGCTAACATGGTGCTTCGTACGGAAATTACCGAGCGGATGTTGGCCAAGGAAGCCTATAACGCGGTAAAAAATGAATTAAGCGATCTGAAGCTAAGCGTGCGGAGCGGAATTGAAGAGGTTCGGAAAATCATCTTCAACCTCCGCCCCATGGCGCTTGACGATTTAGGCCTCGTGCCGACGCTTCGTAAATTCGTCCAGGATTACGAAGAGAAAGCGAAAATACGTACCAAGTTCGAAATGGTGGGTAAAGAAATTCGTCTGCCTTCGGGCATGGAGGTTGCGATCTATCGACTCGTGCAGGAGACGTTCTCTAATGTCCACAAGCACGCACAGGCTACTCATGTGACGCTCGAGCTGACCTTCCAACAGCAAATGGTCAAATTGACGGTGAGTGACAACGGCATGGGCTTTTCGACCGAAAACATAGATAAGAAGATTGCCAATGGCACACACTACGGATTGATGGGCATGCGGGAACGCGTAGAGCTTCTCGAAGGCAGAATGGATATTGAATCGACGGTGGGCGTAGGAACGAAAGTTTCCATGGTCATACCAATTAAATCGGATTCCAGAGAGGAGTAAGAATTATGGATATCATGGGCAATGTCAAGCGCCCGATAAAGCTGGTTCTTGCGGATGACCATCAGTTGTTTCGCGAGGGAGTTAAGCGGATTTTAAATATGGAGAGCGATTTGGAAGTCGTCGGCGAGTGCGGAGACGGTATTCAGGTTCTGGAATTATGCAATACGCTTCACCCGGACATCGTCCTGATGGACATCAACATGCCGGTCGAGAATGGCGTCGTCGCAACGGAGAAGCTGAAAGATATTTTTCCCGATATTAAGGTGATCATTCTCTCCATTCATGATGACGAAAGCTATGTGTTTGAGACGCTTCGTAAGGGAGCTTCCGGTTATTTGCTGAAGGACATGGAAGCAGAGTCGCTCATTAACGCGATTCGCTCGGTTGTCGCGGGACATGCCTACATTCACCCCAAAGTGACAGGCAAGCTGATCAATCAACTGCGCCGAATGACTTACTTGGACGAGCAAGGCGTCTCCGGTACCAGTAACGCGGCCAAGGAAGCCGGCGTGAAATATGTACATATGGACAATAGCCCGCTGACGCGCCGCGAAGCGGAAGTGCTTCGTCTTATGGCGGAAGGCAAGAGCAATAAGATGATCGGCGAGTTTCTTTACATAAGCGAAAAGACGGTAAAAAACCATGTAAGCAGTATTCTGCAAAAGATGGAAGTCGATGATCGGACGCAAGCGGTCATTATCGCTATTAAGAACGGCTGGGTAACCCTGTAAGCTGCCGGACGACAGCAGTCTTTATTTAGATTCCCAAGGCACCAACCTTATGGAAGCGGCATATACTGCTCTTAAGGGAGGGAGCCGCTATGATGATAGGCTTGGTTTGGATCATGGGCTTTTACGCTGCGGGAATCGCAATCATCCATACGCTTCACTGGCGTTGGAAGCGGCACGGAAGCCATCGCATCACGCATTATGTGCTCCGAACGAGGAATAACGGACGCGATATTGAGTGGTATTTGAGGTCACTGCATTTGTTCTCCTGGATAAAGGGTAAATCGATCGAGGTGACACTTGCCGACGAAGGATCTACGGACGAGACGATCGCTATTGCCGAGCGGTTAAGCAAAGAACATCATCTGAACATTCATACGCGTGTGGAAGACAATTGGGACGAGTGGATGTTGAAGCACGAGCATGAGCAGATTGTGATTGTCCAGCTTAATCAAGCAGATGGTTTAGAAACCGCCTTCAAATATATGTGATCATCGGATAAAGGAGTAGCATGAAAGCATTCGTCTATTTGCTGGATAGTGCGAAAGAGAAGTCCTGGCACGTTTCTTTGGAACTGCGGGCGGATCGGGATCATTCGGTTCGGGTACACGCTCGAGATTTTCGTCTGCGTGTGCTGGAACCGTCTTTGTCATTCGGACAAGCCTACGCTCTTGTGAAGAGCTTGAACGGACGGAGGGGGGACGACTTGGCCGCGTTGCGGCGGGCAGCCGCCGGGTTAGGTTGGAAGGCTTCCGCTACGGACCACTGGAGACTTTGGTCTTGGCGTCCGCAAGCAAGCGATGAGGTGACCAAAACAGCTTGGATCGAAACGGATCGTCTAGTGTCGGCTTTAGCCCAGGGGGTCGAAGGAAGAAGCTTATTGCTGGAGGAGCTGGAGGCGCTTCTGAAAGAGAAGTCCTGGGGGCAAGCAGAGTCTCATGCAGGCTTACCCTATTTGCTCCAACTGGCATGGCTGCAAAAGCGGTTGGCGCTCCACCCGGGTATACAGGCAGGGATCGTTCGTCACGCCCTGGGACTAGCCGATTGGCGTAGGGCGCAGGCTCGCTGCCTGCGGTGCGGGAGCACAGGCATACAGGGGAAGCCTGAGGAAGCGGGGCTTGTTGTATGGTCGGGCTGTCCGTCGTGCGGGGCCGATTGTCCGTATTGCGAGGGCTGTTTGACGATGGGCAGGGTTCGCTCTTGCAGCCCGCTGGTTCAGGGCATTCGAGCGACCGGAATGAAACGCGAGGTTAGTAAGGGTCCGCTACAGTTGAAGTCTAATACCGCTTACCTTGAATCATGGGGGCTAAGCCCGATACAAGCTGCCGCATCGGAGGAAGCATTGAGTTTTTTGAAAGCAAATAAATCCCTTACCAGTGAAAAAACGGGTATGGGCCGGTTTTTAATTTGGGCGGTCACCGGGGCGGGAAAAACCGAAATGATATTTCCGATGATCCAGTACACAGTCGAATCGCACGGCAAGGTGGCGGTCGTGACGCCGCGGAGGGATGTCGTTCTGGAGCTGAAGCCGCGGTTGGAGAAGGCATTCCCGCACATTCGTGTCGTCACGCTGTACGGCGGCAGTGAGCAGCGCTGGGAGCGAGGCGAGCTTACCTTGGCGACGACGCATCAGATGATGCGGTTTAAGGAAGCTTTCGATCTGGTTATCGTGGACGAGATCGATGCTTTTCCATATCACAACAATCCTATGCTGCTCTATGCGGTGGAACAAGTATGCTCGCCGGGCGGATCCTTTATCTTGCTATCCGCCACACCTCCCGAGGCGCTGCAGCAGCAGGTGCGCGCAGGCCTCCTGCCGCATGCCCGGGTACCTGCAAGATACCATAGGCGCCCGCTGCCCGAACCGGTATTGCTCCGATGTTCTCCGATAAAGCGATTGCTGCAGGAACAGCGGCTGCCGGCACGTTTACAATCGGCGATTCAGAGGTCTCTGACTCGAGGCGCGCAAGTGTTTGTGTTTGTGCCGAATATCAAAACGGTTGATTCCTTTGTTACCTTGCTTCGTAGTGCGTTCCCGGGTTATGGAATAGAGGGGACGTCCTCGAGGGATGCTGAGCGCGCGGAGAAGGTGGTCTCCTTCCGTTCCGGGGCCATCCGGCTGCTGGTGACGACGACCATTCTGGAGCGAGGCGTGACGATTCCGAAATCCGATGTGTTTATTCTGGAGGCCGGGTCTTCCATGTTCGATGCCGCTTCGCTGGTCCAGATGGCCGGTAGAGCGGGACGCTCTGCGCAGGACCCGAACGGATTCGTTTATTTTGCCGCTGAGGAGAAGACCAGATCTCAGGTTCAGGCCGTCAAGCAGATTAAGGAGATGAATGCGCTAGCTCGAAAAAGAGGATATATCGACTAGGGCGTTAGGAGGAGGATCTGGACATCATTCAACCGTGGAAAGAACGATGGTTTTCTTTATGGAAACGATGGGTGCGAGGTATGGAAGGGCAGCTCGCTCCGCGCGCGCGAACTTGCTTGGTATGCGGCAATGCGAGTAAAGGGAGCGTCTCGGCGCAGCTGCAGGTGTGCCGGTCCTGCGAGGCGGCAATCCCATGGATACGAAACGTACAGTGTGCGCGCTGCGGCCGGCACGAGCGCTGCCCGGACTGCACAAGGCGGGAGGAGACGTACTTCGTGCAAAACCGCAGCTGCGTTCGTTATGACGAACAGATGAAATCATGGCTGGCGCTGTACAAGTACCGTGGCAAAGAATCGCTCAAACACGTGCTCGGAAATATGCTGGTCCACGCGTATCATCTGCATCGGCTCGCGCTCGAGCAAGAGGCTTGGCCAAAGCCCGATCAAGCCTATATGACCTTCGTTCCACTAAGCGAGGAGCGTTACGGGGAGCGGGGATTCAATCAGGCTGAGCAAATGGCTGTCGAAGTAAGCCGCTTGACCGGCATTCCGGTGCTTCCTCTACTCCGTCGTACCCGCCATACCGCGAAGCAAAGCTTTAAGGGCAGAGCGGACCGGTTGGACGATATGCAGGGAGTGTTTGAGTTGATTCCGGAGGCGGTCAGTCAACTGCTCTCGTACACTTGCACGCAGCGTACGCACCTCTACATTGTAGACGATGTATATACGACCGGAAGCACCTTGAACGAGTGTGCCCGGGTCATTCGCAAGTCCTTGCCCGTGCAGGTATTTGGTCTTGCTTTTGCCAGATAAGACATGTGTGAATCTTACCACTTTTTCGAAAAAAGGAAGTGCATTGTCCCATTGTTTGAGCTAAACTAGGGGTATAGAGGTTGGCTTATAGACAAGGAGGTATGTCATGAGTCTGAATGTGGCAAACTGTTACCGGTGCGGTAAAATATATGTGAAAAACATGCACGGCCTATGTCCGAACTGCATCAAGGATATTGAAAGCCAGTATGAGAAATGTTTGAAATATCTCCGTGAATATCGGACATGCACGATCCATGAATTGAGCGAAGCAACGGAGGTACCGGTAAAGCAAATCACGAAGTTCATCCGTGAGGGCCGTATCTCCATTAAGAATAACCCGAATATGTCGTACAGCTGTGAGGTTTGCGGGACAGCTATAAAAGATCATACCATTTGCGATTCCTGCCGTACGCGGCTGGCGAAGGATGCGAGCAATATGATGGAAGACGATCAGCGAAAGAAAGAAAAGCAGGAGGGCAAAGTAACCTTCAATATTAAGGATCGATTACACGAGCGGCATCAATAAGGAATTGTCAATCACATATAAACTTTTCATCTCCCCCCACCGATAAAAGTAATAAAGCTTTTACTGGTGGGTTTTATTATTTGTATGGAATGTGAATGAGGTGATATTGATGAAAATCAATGGTAGTAACCCGGTCGGCGCAGTTAATCAATATAAGAAGAACCAAGAATCGCAGCAGGCCTCGACAGGCCAGAGGATAGGCAAGAAGAAAGATCAGGTGGAAATTTCGAGCGAAGCGAAGGAGCTTCTGGAGACGCGGGGGGCGAGCCCGGCTTCGAGAGAGAAGATTGAAGCTTTGACAAATTCGGTGTCGTCAGGGACGTATCATGTCGATGCGCGGACGCTTGCGGAGAAAATATTTCCATTTCTTAAGTGATAAACAACGAGGGTGATGAGCATGGCATTTGAGGCTTTGATACGAATTATGGCGGCACTGAACGATGTCCATCTCTCCTTGCTGGAATTAGCGGAATTGAAGAAAGCTGCGCTAATCCAAAATGACGTTGAGGCTTTAACGCAAATCGTCACGAAAGAAAATAAATGGATCAAGCAGATCGGAGAGCTTGACGCGGACCGGGTAGAGGCGATAGGCCAGTTCATGATCGAGAAGAGTTTTAAGCCTAACAAGCGTGTAACCGTAAGCGATCTTACCAAGATCATCTTTGATGCCGAGGATAAGAAAAAGCTGATCGAGGCCCAGAGGCAATTGTTGAATACGATTCGAAAATTAAGAGAGCAAAATCAGTTGAATCAGCAATTGATTGAGCACTCGCTGGCGTTCGTCAACTATTCTTTGGACCTTATCGTAGGCCCGCCGGAAGATGATGTCCTGTATCACAGGCCACAGCATCAGCCTTCCGGCTATAAACGTCCTGGACTTTTTGATACAAGAGCATAAGACGCGGTAGCGAAAGGGGTTTCATTTCATGCGTTCTACCTTTGGCGGGATTGAAATTGCAAAGCGCAGCTTGTTTACACAGCAGGCGGCTTTGACGACCACGGGTCATAATATTGCGAATGCGAATACGAAGGGATATTCCCGGCAAGTGGTCAATATGGTAGCTTCGCGTCCGATCGAATACCCGGGTCTCATGCGCAGTAATGTGCCTGGGCAAATGGGACAAGGTGTGGAATTCGACCACATCAAGAGGGTTAGGGAACGATTTTTGGACGATCAGTTTCATAATGAGAATAAAAATTTAGGCGATTGGTCCATCCGGAAGGATACGCTTGAGAAGCTGGAGGCGATTATTAACGAGCCTTCGGACACCGGGATACGCCAAACGATTGAAGGTTTCTGGAATGCATGGCAGGAATTGAGCAAGACGCCGGAAAATACGACCGCTCGCGTGCTTGTGAAAGAGCGGGCGCTTGCCATGACGGACGCTTTCAACCATATGTCTCGTCAATTGAAGGATTTGTCCGGTGACCTGACGCAGAACATCGAAGTGAAAGCAAGCGAGGCGAACCAGATTCTAACGCAGGTTTCACGTCTGAACGATGAAATTTACCGGATTGAGGGCCTGGGTAACGACGCTAACGACCTTCGCGATCAACGTGATCTGCTGATGGACAATCTCTCAAAAATTATGAATGTCTCTTATACCGAAGAAGACAGAGGCTATAACGTCAGGCTTGGAAATTTGCAACTGGTAAGCGGCAACCAAGTGTCGACCACATTTACAAGAGAGTCCTTGGAGGCTGCGGCCGTGTCGGGAGATTTGAACTCGGGCGAAGTGAACGGGATGATTCAATCCCGTGATTACTATGTTTCCAATTATCAATTTCAACTGGACAGTATGCTTAAGGTACTTGTTGAAGGCGAAGTCAAAGTGACCTTGCCCAAAGATATGGTCGTTCCGGAAGGAACCACGCTGAACATCGTAAACCCGGATGGCACAACGACGCCTAAAATATATACGGGGTTGATTGCAGACCGTACGCTTGGGGATAACGTGGATGTGATTGTCAACGGATTTAACGGTCTTCATCAACTCGGTTACGGGGGAAATTCACCTTTGAAATCCGGTACGGCTTTCTTTGCGCTTAAGCCTGGATATACCGAATTTAATGCGGAGAGCGTTACGATTAATTCCGTCATTTTGAATGACGTTGCCAATATTTCGTCCTCGGCACGGACCTACCTTGATGCAGGTCAAGAAACAGTGGTCAAAGGCAACAACGATATGGCCCTTCTTTTGGCTAATATGCGCACCAAGCGTATCAACTTTGACCCGAGCGCTACCGGAAGGCCGGTGCTGACCGACGGGACATTTGATGAATTTTACCGATCGATTGTCGGCGAGCTGGGCGTTCAGAGTCAGGAGGCTACGCGTCAGGCAGCAAATCAGCAGATTCTCGTTGATCAGGTTGAATCGCGCAGGCAAGCGGTCAGCGGTGTTTCGTTGGACGAAGAAATGGCGAATATGATCAAATATCAACATGCATACAGCGCCGCGGCGCGTTCCCTTACGACATTTGATGAAATGCTCGATAAAGTGATTAATGGCATGGGTGTGGTCGGCCGTTAATAAGTAACAAGGGGGAGGATCACTCATGACTACTCGGGTAACCCAAGGGATGTTAAATAATCAACTGCTTCGCAACATTAATACCAACTTGACCCGTATCAATAATCATCAGAATCAGCTATCAACCGGACGTCAAATTAATAAAGCCTCGGATGATCCGGTCGGTATTACTTTCTCTCTTCGTTATCGAAGCGAGCTTTCGGCGAACGATCAGTATGAGACTAATGTCGATGCAGCGGTGTCCTGGCTTGAATATACGGACACGATGCTGGCTCAGTCCGGAGAGGTGCTGCAGAGGGCTCGGGAGTTGACGGTCAAAGCGGCTACCGGGACGAACCCTCAACAGGCTCTGAACGCGATCAAGAGCGAAATCGACCAATTGAGAGCCCAGCTAGTTAACATCGGAAACAGCGAGTTTAATGGCAAGTACGTATTTAACGGCCAGTTGACCGATAAGGCGCCTTATGAAGAAGCGACTGCGGCGGGAGCTACCGTGGACCACGGTGAAATCAAGTTCGAGATTGGCGTAGGCGTTCGAATTGCGGCGAATATGCCGGGTAACAAAGTGTTTGGCGAACCGTATGATCCGAACGATCCGGTTAAGCAAAATAACGATAACCTTTTCCGCGTGTTGGACGATCTTTCGAAGTCGCTGGAGGATGGCAGCATTCCCGGTATTGAGAATGCTTTAGGCCGCTTGGATACCCGTATGGATGTATTCCTCGAGGCTAGAGCGGATGTGGGAGCGAAGCTGAACCGGATTGAGCTTGCCCAGGCTCGAATTCAAGATATCAATACGAATCTTCAGACGCTCCAGTCGAAAACCGAAGATGCGGACATAGCCGAGGTGATCACGAACTTAAAAACAGATGAAAATGTGTATCAAGCCTCATTATCGGTAGGGTCGAAAATCATTAGTACCAGCTTGGTGGATTTCCTTCGCTAGGGGGGCTATTGGTGGATATTCCCAGAATTCAAATTAGGCAGGAATACGGAAAGCTGGGTATCGATGCCGATTTGGGACGGCAGCATATGAGGCAGCCGCGTGCCTCCTTGGAGATTACCACTTCTCGTCCGAAGCAAGATATTCGTGCGGGTGAGGGGAAGCTCTCGATTGAACAAAGCAGGGCTTTTGACGCCGTCGGACATGGGCCCTTTCTTACGGTCATGAATCGGATATACAGTCAATCCAAGGGCATTGCTTTACAAGGAATTGCGAAGATTGTAGCGGATGGCAACCGAATGGCGCAGATTACTAATCCTGCAAACGCATTTGCAGATATCGCCCGTAATCAAGCGTTTGATTTTTTTGAATTTAAAATCATGGGCGAAGCTTCTTTCGACAACGTCGATGTAAAATACGATGCAGGACCGTTAGAGATTGAGACCAGCGAAGGGTCTGTAAACATAGAGACGCATCCTAATCGTCCGGAGTACAATTATTATAGAGGGAAACTGGATATTTATCTTGCACAGTATCCAAGCGTTGAGATTATACCTCCTCGGCTGGATGAGAGAATGTAATCCTATCCTTTCTAGCGCATAATAAAGCTGTAGACATTGGTTCTATGGCTTTTTCGTTTATACGGAAGATGAAATTCAGAAAGAACAGGAGATGCGTAGCATTGGTCAAGGTGGAAACAGTCTTATTTGGAGAGATCGAAATTCGTGACGATCAGATCATTCGCTTTCCGGGCGGCATTCCGGGATTTGAAGATCATGAGAAGTTTACGATTATTGAACCCGATCCGAGTGTACCTTTTTCTTATCTGCAATCGATCGAAGATCAAGAGCTTCATTTTATATTGGCAGACCCGTTTGTATTTTTTAAAAGCTATGAATTTGAGGTTCCTCGAGGTGTTCAAGAGGAGATTGAGATTGACAGCCCGGAGGTTTTGGCCATTAAATCCATTGTTTCGGTTCAAGATAAATTGGAGGAGGCGACGGCCAATCTGCTTGCTCCCATCGTGATTAATACGAAGAAAATGCTTGCTAAACAGGTGGTTCTTCACGATACGGTGTATACAACCAAGCATAAGCTATTTGAATTAGCTGTTTCGGAATAACTGCCAAAAGAGGTGATGAACCGTGCTAGTGCTTTCGCGTAAAAAGGGAGAGTCCATCATGATCGGGGACCAAATCGAGCTTGTTATCCTTGGTACCGAGGGGGAATCCGTTCGAGTCGGGATAAGAGCACCAAAACACATTCAGGTATACCGTAAAGAGGTGCACTTAGCAATTAAGCAATCCAACGAAGAAGCATCCAAAAGTGCTGTGAACTTAGACGCTTTGAGCGCGCTCTTCAAGAAGCGGGACCAGTAACAAGGTTTTACATTCATCAACAAATTTTTTCTAAATTGCTATTAACATTTTAAAATCGACCTCCGATATAATACGTAGGGCCTAATTTTGAGAGGGCGGCCGACCTTATCAATAGGCACATAGATTCCACATGGATGTGGATGAAACTTACCTTCAGGGAGGAAGAATGAAATGAGAATTAACCACAACATTGCAGCATTGAACACACATCGTCAATTGGGTACGAACACGGTTGGCGCTAACAAATCTTTGGAGAAGCTGTCTTCCGGTCTTCGTATTAACCGTGCCGGCGACGACGCAGCAGGTCTTGCCATCTCCGAGAAAATGCGCGGCCAAATCCGCGGTTTGGACCAGGCTAGCCGCAACGCTCAAGACGGTATCTCCTTGATCCAAACGGCTGAGGGCGCATTGAACGAGACTCACAGCATTCTGCAACGTATGCGTGAACTTGCTGTTCAATCCTCCTCCGATACGAACACGGACCAAGACCGTAAAAACCTTCAAAACGAAATGGATCAGTTGACTAAAGAGATCGACCGTATCCGTGACACCACACAGTTCAACACGAAGAGTCTGCTGGACGGTAAATTGGCTTCTAGGCATGCGGCTTCCGGCGGTAATGTATCTGCAAACACAGCTATTAGCGGTGGTGCTTCTGCGATAGCGGCCACCACTGCATTCAGTGCGTTGACAGATGTCAACGGTAAGTCCCTGGGAATCAGCGGCGGCAGCACCATTCAAGTATCCTGGGTTTCCAGCGGTACTTTCCACACTGCGACCCTCACTGGTTTGGATACCTTTAATACACTCGGAACAACACTGAGCGGCGCTACGGTTGCTGTTGATAGCAATAGTAACATCTCCCTTACTTCCAACACAGGTCTTGCCAATGCCATCCACGGGTTGACTCTTACTGTCAAGGACAGCAGCGGCAACATCAATTCGGCAGCTACTAAAGCATTGTCTTCCTTCACGGAAACTTCCGGTGCATACGACAAGCAAGTAAAAGACGGCAGCTTGCTGTTCCACATCGGTTCGAACACGGATGAGAATGTCTCCTTGTCTGTTAATGATATGGGCTCGACTGCACTTGGTGTGAAAGACCTGAAAATTGATAAGCAAGATAGAGCTAACGTAGCCATCAAAGCGATTGACGAAGCTACGCAGAAGGTATCTGCAGAGCGTTCCAAATTGGGAGCTATGCAAAACCGTCTGGAGCACACGATCAATAACTTGGGAACGGCATCCGAGAACTTGACGGCATCCGAATCCCGTATTCGCGATGTAGACATGGCGAAAGAGATGATGGACTTCACGAAGAACAACATCCTTACGCAAGCGGCTCAAGCTATGTTGGCACAAGCGAACCAACAACCACAAGGCGTTCTGCAATTGTTGGGCTAATGAAAATTATTACCAAAGAGATCCTAGTATGGCTAGGATCTCTTTTTATATTCCGGATAATACCTCTAACATTTTGTTTTCAAAAATCCGATAATAGTAGCATCGAGCATTGCAAAATTTGATATAAAACGACGATAAAAGACATTTATGGGGGAGTCATGTTGGAACTGATATTTCAGGAGTTGAGTATTAATTATGACTCAAAGGCGGGATCCCTTAAAGCATTATTCCAAGATATGGACCGCCTCCTAGCAGAAAGAAACTTGGTCTTGTATGGGATAAAAATTGACGATAAAGAAATATTTGACGATTACATACAACACTTAGAAGAAGAAGTTGGCCGGTATAGTACGATTAAACCTATGGTTGCTACCAGAAAAGAAATCAGGGATAATTTATTGCTCTCTACAGAGCAATATTTAATGCGGGCAAATCCGGCTCTAAAGCAAATGTCGTCGCAGTTCTACCGAGAGCCTTCGGAAGATACCTGGACACTGTTTCAGCAATGGTCTGAAGGGTTTGAATGGATACAGCGCATGCTAGAGAACATAACGATTTCTTGTCACCTGCCGATTGGTTGGGATCAATGCAAACAAACTTTTTTTGAAACTCACCCTTTTTTAGTTGATTTGGAACAAGCGATGGAACATGGGGATTGGACACTGGTTGGCGATATTTTAACCCATGAGATTTTGCCCCGATACGAATCTTTACATTTTCAAATAAGCATGATTATTGATCAAGAGGTTGTGCGTGATGATCTTAACTAAGAACATGAAGTGGCTGGAAGAAAATTTCTACGGGGCAATTGCTAAACTTCAAGAGCCTTCCGAGAATGAAGGTTCGTTTCATCTGGAATCCGCAAAAAATGGAATAAATACAGTTGTATATGGTGCTAATGGGCGGTCCATTTATTTACACAGCAAATACAATCCGCTAAATGAATCAGAACAGTTTATCAAACAATTTGAGCAACTGGACGAATTTGAGCATGTTTTTTTCTATGGAGTAGGGTTGGGGTACCATGTTGATTTGCTGTTAAAGAAATTTCCTCACTTAACGTTTACTTTATATGAGCCTGAATTTGAAGTTTTTCGTCTATATCTGTCTCAAAAGTCTCTTGCAGACTTACCGATTAAACGCCTGCGCAAAGTTTATATTGCTAGAGACGAGCAGGACCAAAGCATATTTATACGAGATTTCGTTTCTAGTGTAAGCGGTAAGACGTTGCTTGTAACTTTGCCAAGCTATGAGCAACTAAATCCAGTCCGTTATATGAGCTTTGTTAATCAGTTTAGAGAAGCTTTAAATCTTCAAATGTTTTCTTTTTCAGCCGATTTCAGGTTTGAAAAGCGATGGACCGTGAATTGCCTAAAAAATCTGCCTTACACTATAAAAACCCCCAACATTATTCAAGATTTTAAAGATAAGTTTAAGGATAAGCCGGCTATTGTTGTAGCGGCGGGTCCATCCTTAGAAGAGGATATTCCTACAATACGTTATATTAGGGAGAACGGTCTCGCTTATATATTTAGCGTAGGATCAGCCATAAAAGCGTTAATCGGACATGGTATATACCCGGATGCAGCGTGTACATATGATCCGATGCCGTGGAACCTCAATGTTTTTGAGGATGTAAGGAAACATCAAATTACCTCGATACCGTTGTTTTACGGAAGCAGTGTAGGATATGAAACTCTCGAACATTATCCTGGCCCGCTAGCTCATATGATTACGAGTCAGGATACTTTGGCCACGGTTTTTCTTAATCGAAACGATGGCAGGCCATTAGAGCAAGTGTCGGATGCACCAACGATTGCAGTAGTAGCTTTAGAACTGCTTCACAAATTAGGGTGTAACCCGATTATTCTAGCTGGACAAAATTTGGCGTACAAAGGAGATCAGTTTTATTCCAAGGGTATCGGTTACGAATACAGACCGTCAAGTTTGACAGAAGAAGAGTTAGCGAATGCTAAATTGATTAAAGACGTACACGGTAATGATATTTATACTAGTCCTGGCTTTGATCGAATGAGAACTCATATGGAATCGGTAATCAGATTGCATGGCATGACTAATATTTATAATACGACAAAAGGCGGGGCCCATATTGAGGGAACCACCTTTATCACGATCGATGAGCTGGTAAAGGAACGATTGCAGCATAAGCAGGTTGTGACGGATTGGTATCAAAATAAACAAAGTTATTCGCTTCAACTCGTAGTAGAGAGAGTGCAATATATGGTTCAACAGCATGAGCGGGTTGGCGAAATTTTAGAATCTCTTGTGGCTGTTACGAAGACTCTAAAAAGCACGTACATATTGTCTTCTCCCAATAAATTAGATAGAAAACTGGAAAATTTCGAATTGCTAATAAAGGATTTGGAGAATAACGCTTTTTACAATACTATCGTAAAGCCAATGAACCGACTTCAGAACGACTTATTAATAAGGGCGCTCGAGGCTAAGGCGGTACGGTTAGAGAAAAGTAAAGTGATTAAAGCCAAAGCCATCGCTGAACTATTTAAGCCTTATCTAGACGGATGTTTAGAAGATGTTCGAGAAGTAACACCGATGTTTAACGAAGTCACGGAAAATCTATTGAATCAATATGGAGCGGCAGTATGATCTATCATAATAAAAAAATACTTATCATCGGCGGTACAGGAACGATAGGCTATCATCTGACTAGGCGGTTATTACAAGACAATCCGAAGGTAATTCGTATTTTTAGCCGTGATGAATTCAAGCAGTATCAAATGAATATTGATTTTCAGGATCAACAAGAAAAGCTGCGGTTTCTAATTGGAGATGTTAGGGATTATCAAAGAATTTTACGGGCGATGGAAGATATTGATTACGTGTTTCATCTTGCCGCGATGAAGCATGTGCCGGCCTGTGAATATAATCCGTTTGAGGCTGTTCAAACCAATGTGATTGGAACGCAGAATGTTATACAGGCGGCCATGCAGTCTGGCGTAAAGAAAGTACTGTTTACCAGCTCGGATAAGGCTATATCTCCAACTAATACTTATGGTGCGACCAAATTAACTGCAGAGCGATTAATATCCGCTGCAGAGTATCAAAAAGGCCCTAAATCAACGGTCTTCTCATCGGTGAGATTTGGGAATGTGATGGGATCTAGAGGATCGGTTATCCCTTTATTTAAAAAACAAATTCTTGAGAACAGATGTGTTACTGTAACGGACTTAAATATGGTTCGATATATGATGACTCCCTCTCAAGCCATCTCGTTACTGCTTGAAGCTAATGCATTAGCTAGTGGCGGAGAGGTGTTTGTTTTAAAAATGCCTGTAGTAAAGTTGTCTGATTTAGTAACTGTAATGATAGAAGAACTATGTGCGAAAAACAATCTTCCCGTACATGATATTAAAATCAATGAAATCGGCCTGCGGCCAGGGGAAAAGATGTATGAGGAATTAATGACGGAAGATGAGTCAAGAATTGCCCTTGAAAAAGCAGAGATGTATATCATTCCTTCGCTTTTTGCCGGAAAGCAATGGGGCAGTGGCAACATCGTTTCTAAACCAATGCCACAAGAGAATAGCTCTATTCCGCAAAATTTATTAAGAGACTGGCTCCTTACGGAAGTATTAATATAATCGGTTAATTTTGGGGGATGATTATGAAGGCAGTCATTTTAGCTGGAGGACTGGGAACCAGAATAAGTGAGGAGACATCCGTTCGTCCCAAGCCCATGGTGGAAGTAGGCGGAAAGCCTATACTATGGCATATCTTAAAGATTTATTCTTATTACGGGATAAATGATTTTATTATTTGTCTTGGTTACAAGGGATATCTAATTAAAGAATATTTCGCAAATTATTTTTTGCATATGTCTGACGTTACATTTGATATGAAAAATAATCGTATGGAAGTCCTTCAGAATAATTCAGAACCATGGAAAGTCACTTTGGTTGATACCGGAGAACAGTCTATGACAGGTGGGCGTCTTAAGAAAGTTAAGAAGTTTATCGGAGACGAAACTTTCTGTTTTACTTATGGAGATGGATTATCAAATGTTAATATAAGTGATTTAATACATTTCCATAAAAAACAAGCTACATTGGCAACCTTAACAGCCGTGCAACCCCCAGGCCGATTTGGGGCACTTGATTTCAGTGAAAACAAAATTACAAGTTTTCAGGAAAAGCCGAAAGGTGACGGTGCATGGATTAATGGAGGTTACTTTGTTCTTGAACCAGAGGTACTGGATCTTATTCCTAATGACATGACCGTATGGGAACAAGACCCGTTGGAAAAGTTATCCTCCAGCGGTCAATTATCTGCTTACAGACACAATGGGTTTTGGCAGCCCATGGATACTTTAAGAGACAAGATAAAACTTGAAGAGTTATGGAGTTCAAACCAAGCCCCTTGGAAATTATGGTAGGGATGGTGAGAGGGACAAATGCTAGACAAACAATTTTGGAATGGAAGACGGGTATTAGTTACAGGCCATACTGGCTTTAAGGGCTCATGGCTCTCGATTTTGCTCCTTTCATTAGGGGCTGACGTCATGGGTTATTCGAAACAACCTGCGGCAGAACCGAATATGTTTAACGTCTGTAGATTAAATGCTCTGATACCAACTGTAATTGGGGATATAGCAGACAATGATTTGTTGAGAAATACAATACAGTCATTTGAACCTGAGGTTGTGATTCATATGGCGGCACAACCCCTTGTTCGTGAATCGTATATTAATACCCTGGAAACCTATAGTGTAAATATTATGGGAACCGTGAATTTATTGGAGATCCTAAAGACTAGTAATCATTTAAAAGTTATTCTTAATGTAACCACTGACAAGTGTTATGAGAATAAAGAGTGGGTTTGGGGTTATAGGGAAGTAGACGCTCTAGGTGGACATGATCCATACTCGGCAAGTAAAGCTTGTTCGGATCTTATTACAACTTCGTACAGAAAATCTTTCTTTGCAGAGAGAGGTATAGGGGTAGCGACCGTTCGTGCCGGAAATGTGATAGGTGGGGGAGACTGGTCAACCGACAGATTGATTCCCGATTCTATAAAGGCATTAATAAAGGGAACCAAAATTATTATTAGAAAACCACATGCAGTTAGGCCGTGGCAGCACGTATTGGAACCATTATTCGGATACTTATTGTTAGCGGAGAAATTATATAAAGATGATCATAAATACTCAGGAGCCTGGAATTTCGGTCCAAGAGATTCTGATGTTATTTCTGTTGAGAACGTAGTTAGAAAGCTTTCTGAAAAATGGGGATCCGGCAGCTTTGAAATTCAAAATGATATAGAATTACATGAAGCAACTAATTTAAAGTTAGACTGTTCTAAGGCATCTATTATTCTTGACTGGACACCTGTTTGGGAGATAGACAAAGCCTTAGATAAAGTGGTTAATTGGACAACAGCTTGGATTGAAGGTAAAGACATGCATACCTATACACTGAGCCAAATAAATGAATATTTGATGGGAAGAAATAAGACGAACTAAATTCGGGAGTGAATTAGAGATGTCTGATGTTTTTGTAAGTTATAGAGATAGTTGTAGGGTATGTAAGAGTACGAATTTAAAGAAGTGGGTACATTTACCTCAAATGCCTATGACAGATGATCTTAGAAAGCAGGTCAACAAAGAGGTTTTTTTACATGATATCAACATTTATGTGTGTTTGGACTGCCAAGTTAGTCAGACACTTCATGATATTGATTACGGATCATACTATAAAGAATATTCATATACAGTTACAAAATCCGGTTTTGCGAATCAATTTATGCAGCAGCTTGCTACAAATACGATAGATAAGTTTAACCTAAAGCCAGGGTTGAAAGTAGTTGAAGTAGGTTCTGGTGATGGCAGTCAGCTTTTAGAATATAAAAAATTGGGCGCAAATGTATTTGGTTTTGAACCGTCAGAGCTGTTAACGGAGATTAGTAGGCAACGTGGAGTTCCGGTATATACGGGCCTTTTTGATAACGATGCAAGTAAGTATATCCCCAAAGAATTTTCAAGTGCTGACGTCATTCTTTTAACTTATACTTTTGACCATATTCCAAATCCGGTTGATTTTTTATTATCCGTAAAAGACATATTAAACCCTGATAACGGATTGCTCATTATCGAAGTTCACGACTTAGATCAAATCATAGCTAAGCGAGAATATTGCTTATTTGAGCATGAACATTCCGTTTATTTATCGTTGAAAACAATGGAACAACTACTAAAACGCTGTGGCTATAAGCTAATTACAGATAATTTAGTTCCTCTTCAAAGCAGAAGAGGAAATTCACTGCTGATCGTTGCGGCTAACGAAAATTCAAAAATTACTTATGAATCTGAAACTCAAGGTGTACATCAAACATTGGACGATCTCAATAGCTTCTCCAATCGATTAGAAACCGGGATAAAAGAGCTGGATCTTTTTATTGAACAAGAAATTAAAGCAAATAAAAAAATTGCCGGCTATGGGGCAGGTGGCCGCGGAGTTATGACATTAGCTGCTTTAAATAATGCGAAATACTTGAAATATTTGTGCGATCAAAATCATAATTTTCATGGGAAGTTTACACCTAAAACGAACATTCCCGTTGTTCCGACAACCTTTCTGTCAGAACAGCCGGTTGATACTCTAATCGTATTTAGCTATGGATACATGGATGAAATATCAAAACATGTGAATGCACTTCCTAACCCTCCTAAGAGCATAGTATCTCTATTGGAGGTACTATGACAAGCAAAGCTGTTATAGTTACAGGGGCTACGGGCTTCATTGGTTCCTGGCTGGTAAAAAGTTTATTGAAAAAGGAATATAAGGTTGCTGTTATTACCCGAAAAGAAAGTAGTTTAGAGCGTTTGTCTAATCATAAGAATATTATATTAGTCCCGGGGAATTTAAATGATGTTAGTGGATGGTATAAACAGCTTTCCAATTTAGATTTAAATTTCAGGTGTTTTTTTCACCTAGCTTGGGATGGAGTTAGCAATCTAGAAAGAAACTCTATTCAACAGATGAATAATGTCCTTTACAGCCTCGAAACGTTACGATTGGCAAAGTCCTTAAACTGCACGAAGTGGATTGGTACAGGTTCTCAAGCTGAATACGGTCCTCTTAATAA
>NZ_BIMH01000039.1 GCF_004000985.1 Paenibacillus validus NBRC 15382
GAGCGCCGTTGGCCCGGGCTGGGCGCGGCGAAGCGCGCTGCTTCGCCGTACGGAGCGCTGCGAGCTCGGCGTCGTCTGGCCGGATTACGCCGTCGCAGGCACGGCTACGCTTGTGCTGCAATGCTCGCCGCACCGCGGCCGTTCGGTCAGCCTGCTGACGAGCACTCTGTTCGCGGTGTTCCGCGCCGACCAGCTCGTCACGCGGATGGGCGAAGCGTTCGCGCACCTGAGCAGAGGAACCGAGACGCCGGAACAGTACGCCTCCTCGATCAACCTGATTACCGGTCCGAGCCGCAGCGCCGATATCGAGAACGATCTGACGATTGGCATTCACGGGCCCGGCAACGTCTATGCGGTCATCATCAAATAACCCCGGTTTCCGTCAGATGCTGCGTGCAGGCGAACGCGTTTCGGCGTACGTGCGTGCATACGCGGTTCGGGCTGCGCCTCTTTCATCCGCTCGTATAGGCCGATCGTCATGCGCGGCCAAAGGCCCGGGACCTATCGCACTTTCACACCTGTCATAGCTTCCATAGACCGTAGATAACGGTCTTTTTTGTTGCACACTTAGGAGACGGAGCCGTAGTGAAGACAAATGGAGGAGGACAGGAGGATTGAAGATTATTCGACGGCATTCGACAGACACTTTTCTTCAATTTCTCCTAATCTAATAAACTCCTAATATTTGACTGAAACTTTCTGAAAGAATCCCGGTTATAGTATAAGTATCAAGCAAGGAGGGTGACAGGAATGAAAGTTATGCAGCTTCTCCACAAAGGTAAAGTTTACAACGGATGCGTTTCTTACGCAGGATCGGATTTGATGGAAGTCTCCTTCGAGGAGCCTTCGACGATTAGCGGCGGAGATTCGGTGATCTGTTTCAATTTTCAAGAGCGCGTGCAGATGCGTGTGCTGCAGGTATCCCGGAGCAAGCTGGTCCTGGTTCCGGCCGATTCGGAAGTGTTCAAGATCCAAGCCCAGCGCGATACCAACTACGATATGTACCGGGATGAAGATGTATCCTTCTCCAGCTATAAACTGAACACCTACGGCACGATCAACGACGATTTCAAAACGACGGCGGTTCGTTACTGCTCGCTAAGCCGCTTGGGATTCGGTTTCGAGGTCAACGATTTTTCGGTTAAAATGAACCATGTGTACGACACCATGATCATCTGCGACGATGAGGCGATTCACCCGAAAATCATCGTTCGATACGCACATATTCAAGAGCGTACGATTCGTTACGGCGCGGAGATTCACGCGATTTCGCCGTCCGACTTGAATAAGCTGAGATACTATATCATCACCCAGCAGTTTCGTGAAAATTAAGGGGGTCCTGTGATGACAGAGTGCGATCCGGCGTTTCGCTTGCAGCGAGACGGCCGGTTTTTTTGTTGCCGCATCAAGCGGTGCGCATTGCTTTCATGACAGCCCCAAAAAAACGTCCGGGAAAAATCAAAAATCCGCACGTTTTATGGCTGTAACCGCAGCATGGCCCCAAAGCCGGCCGCACTAATTATTCGCTCGTTGTCGCATGGCCTTCGACCCAGACGCGCCCGATTTGCAGCTGCGGCGATACCAGCAGCAAATCGGCCAGCTTGCCTTCGGAGATCGTCCCGGTTTGCTCCAGACAGCCGATCGCTTTGGCCGGATTGTGGCTGGCCAGCCTGCTCGCTTCCTCGACGCTCAGGCCGACCTGCTCGACCATGAAGCGCAGCGCCTGGATCATGGTCAGCGTGCTGCCGGCCAGGGTGTTGCCTGCTTTCAACCGGGCGACGCCGTCATCCACGATGACCGGAAGGCCGCCGAGGTCGTATTCGCCGCTGCCGAGACCTGCGGCCGACATCGCATCCGTAATGAGCAGCAGGTTGTCCTTCCGTTTCGCCAGCGTCAACAGTTTAATGGCGGCCGGGTGGACATGATGCCCGTCTGCGATCACTTCGGCGTTGATGACCTCTTCGGTCAGTACGGCGCCGACAACGCCGGGATTGCGATGGTGGAGTCCGGTCATGGCGTTAAACGTATGAACGGCGTGGCGCAGACCGTAACGCGTCGCTTCCACCATTTGATCATAGGTTGCATCGGTGTGTCCTGCGGAGGCCACGATGCCTTGATCCGTCAAGCGCCGAATAAGCGGAAGCGCGTTCTCGCGCTCCGGGGCCAGCGTCATCATCCGGATCAGACCCGGGAATTCCTCCGTCCAGGCATCGAGCCAGTCGGCTTGCGGATCGACGATGAAGCTCGGGTTTTGCGCGCCGGGCCATTTGGGGCTGATGAACGGTCCTTCCAGATGAACGCCGCCCAATCGTGCATAAGGGGAACCGGCCTTCCTGTAGGCGTCTGCGGCTCGCAGCACGGCTTCGATCGCTTCGCGCGATTGGGTAACGGTCGTGGCGAGAAGCGTCGTTGTGCCTTGGCTGTTATGAAACTTCGTAATGCCGTCGATCGCTTCTTTCGTCGCCTCCATGAAATCGTACCCGTACCCACCATGCACATGAACGTCGATAAAGCCGGGCAGCAGCCAGCTGCCTGCCGCATCGACGCGCTGCAGGGCTGTGTTCGCCTGCCGTTCATCCAAGCCGTCCATCGGCCCGGCGGCGGCGATCCGTCCTTCGCCGTTAATCGCCACGTATCCGTCGCGGATCGTCTCGTTCTCCTTGACGACCTGGGCGTTAACGATAAGCGTACTCCAATTTGCGCTTTTCATGATAATAAGCTCCCCGCTTCCGCATCCAACAGAACGGCCACATTCGGATGAGTTTGCAGCAGCGAAGCCGGACATTCCGTCGTAATCGGACCTTGCAGGGCTTGTTTGACGATTTCCGCCTTATCTTTGCCGTGAACAACGAGCAGAATCATTTTCGCTTTCAAAATGGTGCCAACCCCCATCGTAATTGCCTTCGTCGGCACTTGCTCCGGGGTGTCGAAGAAGCGGGCGTTGGCCGCACGCGTCTGCTCGCGCAGCTCGACCACATGCGTGCCGCGAATAAGTGCGCCGTCCGGCTCGTTGAAGCCGATGTGCCCGTTGTGCCCGAGCCCGAGCAATTGCAGGTCGATCTGTCCGACCTGCTCCAGAAGCGTTTCGTACCGGAGGCATTCGGCCTCGAGGTCGGCGGCCATTCCGTTCGGGATATGGCACCGTTCGGGGGCGATATCCACGTGCGCGAGCAGCTGCTCCTGCATGAATGCGTAGTAGCTTGCCGCATGGTTCCGGTCGAGACCGACATATTCGTCGAGGTTGAACGAAGACGCCTTGCCGAAGCTGACGGTGCCTTGCTTGCAGGCACTCACAAGCTTCTTATAGATGCCCACGGGTGTACCGCCTGTCGCAAGTCCCAGCTTTGCGCGCGGATTCGTTTGCAGCAGGCTGACGATGATACCGGAGCCGGCTTCGTTTAACGCTTCCTGGGTTTCGAACTTTATGATATTCATAAGCTCATCTCCCTTTTTCTTTCCGGTATTTTTTCACTTGCTGGAACGATTGTTCAAGCTGGGGCACATAGTCGTCGAAGTCTTCGCTGACGAGCGCCGTGAATAAAATATCGACCACATGCAGCTGCGCGATGCGCGACGCCATATCGCCGCGGCGCATGCCCTCCTCTAAGGAGGAGGCGAATAGCCGGATATCGGCAGCTTGCGAAATCCGGTTGGAGCCGAACTTCGTCAGGGAGAGGGTGACGGCGCCGCGTTCTTTGGCGCATAACAGCGCATCGTACGTCTCCACGGTATCGCCGGAATACGAGATGGCGACCGCTACGTCGCCTTCCTCCAAGCTGGAGGCGGACGTTATTTGCATGTGGGAGTCCGGCCAGTAGTGCGCCATGATCCCTATGCGGACAAGCTTCTGCTGAAAATCGAGCGCGACGATGCCGGAGGTGGCCACACCGTACAGATCGATTCGTTTCGCCGCCCGGAGCGCGCCGACCGCTTGCTGCACCGCCTGAAGATCGAGCTGGCGCGTCGTATCCGAGATGGAGCGGATATGGTTCATCTCGATCGCCTGAACGATGCTGTGCAGCGAATTGCCCGCCACGATATCTTGGTACGTCGAATGGGTGGGCGTTACCGCGAGCTCTGCGCCCAGCTTCATGCGAAAGTCGCTGAGCCCTTTGAACATCAGATTGCGGCAAAAGCGCGAAACCGTTGCCGTGCTCGTTCCCGAACGGTCGGCAAGCTCGGTTATGCTGGATTGGACCGCCTCATGCGGGTGCTCCAGCACATATTGCGCAAGCTCCTGCTCCTTACGGTTCATCTGCCCCTGACTTTCGCGTATCGCTTGTAAAATGCCGGACATAGGATCACCCTGTATTCATATATTAAAAAAAATTTTACTTAAAACGCCGTATATTTAAGAAAATATTTTTCATATTCATACTTATCATATCCCAAACAGGATCGCTTTACAACAGCTTCTTCCATTGACTTTACCGATTTCCGCGGCATCCTCTCCTATGAAGGCGGGGCCGCCTTTGTCGGAGGAGAGATAATTAAAAAGGCCGCTGCCATTCCGCGAGGAAAGCAGCGACCTTATGCATGGTTACAAAGGATACAATAGCGGATGGCTAATCACAAGAATCGGCTGCTAGAGTTCCGCTGTTTTCGCAGGGAGCGGGAGGCCCGCCGGTCGCGAGCCCAGGCTTTACTAGGTCTGCCAGGTCCGTAAGCTCGACACTTTCAGTCAGGTAAACAGCTTTTTCAGGTTCTCGCCATACGGTGCGCGAACGACGCCTTTTTCCGTAATAATCGCGGTCACGTACTCGTTCGGCGTCACGTCGAACGCGGGGTTGTACACTTTGACGCCGACCGGAGCGGTTCGTTTGCCGAAGCCTTGCGTAATTTCGTCTTCGTGCCGTTCCTCGATCGGAATGTCTGCGCCGCTCGGCGTGTTCAGATCAATGGTCGACATCGGGCAGGCGACATAGAACGGGATACCGTGCGCTTTGGCGAGCACCGCAACGCTGTATGTGCCGATCTTGTTGGCTACATCGCCGTTCGCGGCGACGCGGTCTGTGCCTACGATAACGGCCTGCACCCAGCCTTTAGCCATCACGGCGCCGGCCATGTTGTCGCAGATCAGCGTCACGTCGACGCCGGCCTGCTGCAGCTCGAACGCCGTTAAACGTGCGCCCTGCAGTACCGGACGCGTTTCGTCGGCGAACACCTTCAGCGCGATGCCTTTCTCCTTGGCAAGGTACATCGGCGCCAGCGCCGTGCCGTACCGCGCCGTGGCGAGGCCTCCTGCGTTGCAGTGCGTGAGGACGCCCATGCCGTCCTCGAACAACTCAAGCGCGTGCTCGCCGATCAGGCGGCACGTTTCCTCATCCTCGGCCTGGATCGCAGCGGCCTCGTCCAGAAGCGCGCGCTTGGCCGCCTCCGTCTCCACGCCCTCGCCGGATGCGCCTAACAGCGCTTCCGCCCGCGCCCGCATCCGGTCCAGCGCCCAGAACAAATTGACTGCCGTCGGACGGCTCGTCGCCAAATAATCGCATTGGCGGCCGACTTCCGCCAGTAACGCTTCGCGGCTGCCGTCGAACGACCGGACGCCCAGGTATACCCCGAATGCGGCCGCGATGCCGATGGCAGGCGCGCCCCGTACGGCGAGCTGCTTAATCGCATCCCATACTTGCTTCGCCGTCGTCAGCTCCAAATATACGATCTCATCGGGCAGCAGCCTTTGATCGAGCAGATCGAGCCGGTCCTCCAGCGAGTTCCAGCGAACCGATTGCAGCCAATCGGCCGCAGGTGTTTGTTGTGTCGTCATCGTCCATTCTCTCCTTACCGGGTGATCGCTCACCTTACGCGCGTACTTTGGTATGCAAACGGGTATGCAAACTTCCCGCTTAGACGGACGCCCAAGTGCTGCACCTATCCCCGCAACACTTGGGCGATCCGTCGCTGCTTTTTACTTATGCCCAAGCATCCGCAAACGGATCTTGCGCTTTGTGACGTACCGAACCGCTTGGGCTCATGGCCCGGCAGGCCCTTATAACTCCGATTTTATTAATGGACGGCCTTATCCGCGATTTCGATCAACTGCTCGATCGAATCCGCCTGCCGGTTAAACTTGATCAGCGAAGTTCCGATCGCCAGCGCGATGCGCTGGGCGCGTTCTTTCGCAGCTTCGTCCTCCAGCTTATTGATGTCGGCCACCTGGGCCAGACCGTGCACGCGGCGCACCATCTTGCTGCCGGTAAACCCGAACGTATCGCGGAGCACTTCCTTCATGTACCAATCCTGATAGCCGGCCGTCTTCGACACGCGGTCGACGCCATGCTCGTTCCAAAGCGAACGGAATTCCGCTTCGAACTTGGTCCAGATGTCGCGAATGGTTTGCGTCAAGTAAGCGCGGTACGATTTACGGGAGTCGGCGTCTGCGCTCCAGCCTTCCTGAGAGGCGAAGTTGAGCAGCAGGTTGGCGAGAACGGCGCCGATATCGAAGCCCATAGGTCCGTAATAGGCGAATTCCGGGTCGATCACTTTCGTCGAGTCCGCTTTAATGAAGATGCTGCCGGTATGTAAATCGCCGTGCAGCAGCGATTGCGCATGGGTTAAAAATTTCCCGCGCAATATAGCAACCTCCAAGTGTAAGGCCTGATCCTTCCAAACGGCTTCGACCGCGTCGCGGATCGCCGGGGGCACGTTATTATTCGGCGAATCGGTATACGGATCGTCGAAGATCAAATCTTCCGTAATTTTGCAAAGCTCCGGGTTGATGAACCGCTTCACCTGTTCTTTCTTCTGCTGCTGGTTCATCCCGAGATCGGACGTGTAAAAAAGCGTATGCGCCAGGAAAGTCGCGATATGTCCGGCGAAAAGCGGATACCGATTGCCGTCCATCAAGCCTTTGCGCATAATGACGTGGTCGCTCAAATCCTGCATGACGGTCAGCGCCAAATCCGGCTCATACGCATATACGTGCGGAACCAGGTCCGGGCAAAGCTTGCCCTGAATGATAAGCGCTTCGCTCTCGATCCGGGCGCGGTCGAGGGTCAGCGGCCAAGATTCGCCTACGACCTTTGCATAAGGCAGCGCCTGCTTGAGAATAATGCTTTTACCGGAAGCAGGTTCAGAAATATGAAACACTAAATTTAAGTTGCCGTCGCCGATTTCCCGGCAGACCAACTCGCTGTTCTCGGAGAACAAGTCAGGTATGGAGCGGGCGTATTCAATGGCTTGGGCTTCGGAAAGTGCATGATAACCGGGCATGAGATGAATTCCTCCTTTTACACTAGAAAAACTTTTCATTGTATCAGTCATTGTATCAGTATAAAGCAATTTGATGTCGGTTGGAATAGCGGAAAACGGGGCGAGGCCAAGCAGGTCCGGCGTTTTAACAAAAAATTCACACCGCGGTAATCCTCCCGTAACGCTTGTTTATCAAACTGATACTTACAAAAGTTCATTTCTGGCTCTTATTCCGGAGGTCGATGGATGTGATTAAGATGCTGCAAAGAGCGCTGCTTGCGTTAGCTTCGCTCGCGGTCCTGACGGCGCTGGGGTTTGCCGCGGCTCTGCGCGACGATCCGTCGATGGATTCCGGCGCCAATCCTATGAAAGCGAACCTGCAGCAGCTGGAGCGTATAACGAATAAGTAGCGGATGTATGTATGGAATCAAACCCGTAATAAACAGGCAGGAAAGGGAGGGCGAACGCCTTCCCTTTTCCGCTTGGCGGCGTTCGGGCCGCGCATCGTCCTAGAAGGACGATCTGTTGCGATGCTCCACCAAATCGATCGCGCCAAGCACAACGTGAGCGAGACCGAAGCCGAAGACTGCAGCGGCAGCCATCGGATACTTGTTGCGAAGAGCGGCGCCGGACGCCGTGACAGCCGTGCCTAATACTGCTGGAATAAGACCTTCGCGCATGGTCCTTCACCCTCCTTGCATCTCGTAATGATGTAGCCCTATTAGCATCAATTAATGAGATCGATTTTATGCCGGTTCGGAATTGCATTGTTTTGGTTAAAAAACTATAATATCAGAATGGTTAACTGACAGGTGAAGGGGGGGGGAGCGACCTTGAGCGAAGTCATCGGATTGAAGGAATGGGCTGTAGCCGTAGAAGCGTTGGAACAAGGAAAGCAAATCCTGATCATGCGCAAGGGAGGCATTCGTGAAGAGACGAGGGACTTCGAAGTAGAGAGCGACAGTTTCTATCTTTATCCGACCTACGAGCACCAGCGGCAGGAGCTGGTGAAGCCGCCGTACGCGCCGCGCGTCGAAGCGTTAGCTTCGGCCTGGAACCGGGAACAGTCCGAGCTGACGGTCCGTTGTTATGCCGAGCTGGCCGAGGACATCCTTATCGACTCGCAAGAACAGCTGGACAAGCTGAGATCGTTTCATATCTGGACAGACAGGTTCGCGGAAGAACGGCTGAAGTGGAAGCGGACGAAGCCGCTGCATGTCATGCTGCTGCGGGTACATACGTTGGACGAGCCGGTTCGGGTACCGATTTTACCCGAATATAACGGATGCAAGTCGTGGATCGGGCTGCCTGCCGAGCGGCTGCATGCGGCGGCGCGTACGCCCGTATTAAGCGATGAGGCGTTCGCCAAACGGGTCGACGAAGTGAAAACGGCGTTAAACGGCTAAAAACAAAGAATTTACGCCAAAAATCGCGCGTCTAGGTATTTATTGATTCCAAATGGTAAGATTTAATAGTATATTATGATTGAGAATCATTGAGAATCAGTTTAGAATGATTCTAAAGAGAAAACAATTCCAAAAAATACAGGGAAGCACGGAGGCAACTACACATGGCAAATTCTCCTCATTTTCAAATAGAGGGCTTGAAAGCGGCAATTGAAGGCAAAGAAATTTTGAAGGGCCTCAGCCTTGAAATTAAAGGCGGCGAAGTTCACGCCATTATGGGTCCGAACGGTACGGGTAAAAGTACGCTGGCATCCACGCTGATGGGTCATCCGAAATACGAGGTGACCGCAGGCTCGGTCGTGCTTGACGGCGAAGACGTGCTGGAAATGGCGACCGACGAAAGAGCGCGCGCGGGCTTGTTCCTGGCGATGCAGTATCCGAGCGAAATTACCGGTGTCACGAACGCCGACTTCCTGCGCAGCGCGATCAACGCACGCCGTGAGGAAGGCAGCGAAATTTCGCTGATTAAATTTATCCGTCTGATGGAAGGCAAGATGAAGGAACTGGAAATGAACCCTGAGTTCATGCACCGCTACCTGAACGAAGGCTTCTCCGGCGGGGAGAAAAAGCGCAATGAAATTTTGCAAATGCTGATGCTCGACCCGAGAATCGTCATTCTTGACGAGATCGACTCCGGCCTTGACATCGACGCCCTGCGCATCGTAGCAAACGGTGTAAACGCTATGCGTTCCGAAGATCGCGGCTTCTTGATCATCACGCACTACCAACGTCTCTTGAACTACATTAAACCGGACTTTGTCCACGTGATGATGCAAGGCCGCATCGTGAAATCCGGGGGTCCTGAGCTCGCAGAACGTCTTGAGAACGAAGGCTATGACTGGGTGAAGGAAGAGCTCGGCATCGTCGACGAAACCGTCGGGGGTACTGAAGAAGAGTTCAAAATCCCGATGAATACGACGGCTCCGAAATACCAATAAGCGACCCGGGAGGGACAGGAGGAAATTAACTGATGAGCACACAAACTCTTCCGATCGACCGCGTAAGCTTGGTGGAGCAGTCCAAAGCACGGAAAGAACCCGAATGGATGACGTCTTTGCGTGAACAGGCGCTTGAACTCGCAGGAACGCTCGATTGGCCCGTATTGGAAAAAACAAGAATCGACCGTTGGAATTTGACTTCCTTCGGCACTTATAAAAAGCCGGATGCGTTGGCAACGCTTGAGGCGCTTCCGGAATCCGCCAAGTCTCTGCTGTCCGTCGGCGGCGAAGGCACGCAGGACAACCTGATTATACAGCGCAATTCCGGCGTCGTTTACAGCCGTCTGTCGGACTCGCTTAAGCAGCAGGGCGTTATTTTCTCCAGTCTGGAGGAAGCGCTGGAGACGCACGGCGATCTGGTGAAATCACATTTTATGAGCGTAGTCGGCAAGGAGGAGAACCGTTTGACGGCGCTGCATGCGGCGCTTTGGAGCGGCGGCGTATTCCTGTACGTGCCGAAGAACGTTGCAGTCGACGTTCCGGTGCAGGCTTTGTTCCTGACCGACGACGGCGAAGCGAGCTTCTCGCCGCACGTGCTGATCGTTGCCGAGCAGCATGCTTCCGTTACTTACGTGGACAACTTCGTATCCGAAGGCAGCCTGAACGGTCTTGTGCAGAATGGCGTTGTGGAAATTGTCGCGAAGCCGGGCGCGAAAGTAACCTTTGCTTCGGTTCATAACTTGAACGAGTCCGTCACGGATCTGACTTACCGCCGCGCGCTGCTGGAGAACGATGCGCAAATCGAATGGATCGTCGGGGAGATGCATTACGGCAATGCAATGTCCGATACGACGTCGATTCTGAAAGGAAACGGCTCGAACTCGGACGCCAAAGTAATCTGTGTCGGCACGAACGATCAGAAGCTGAACGTGACGACACGCGCCGTTCATTTCGGCAAAAGCTCCGACAGTAACATGATTACCCGTGCGGTCATGCGCGACGAAGCGACGGCGATCATCAACGGCATCACGAAGATCGAACACGGCGCGACCAAAGCGAACGGCGAGCAAACGGAGAAAGTGCTGATGCTCAGCCCTAAATCCCGCGGCGACGCGAATCCGATCCTGCTGATCGACGAAGATGATGTAACGGCAGGCCATGCGGCATCCGTCGGACAAGTAAATCCGGAGCAAGTGTACTACCTGATGTCCCGCGGTATTTCACGCGAAGAAGCGCAGCGCCTTATCATCTACGGATTTTTGGATCCGGTCGTTACCGAAATTCCGCTGGAGCAAATCCGCTCGCAGCTGCAACAACTCGTCGAAAGGAAGTTGGGACAATGAACACGGAGATCCGGAGTCAGTTTCCCATCTTGAACCAAGAAATTAACGGCCATCCGCTCGTGTATCTGGATTCTGCGGCGACGTCGCAGAAGCCGGTATCCGTCATCGAAGCCGTGAAAAAATATTACGAGTGGGACAACGCTAACGTGCATCGCGGCGTACACACCCTCGGTTCAAGAGCAACGGACGCCTATGAGGGCGCTCGCGAGAAGGTCCGGCGTTTCTTGAACGCCCGTTCTGCGGAAGAAATCATCTTCACGCGGGGTACAACGACGGCGATCAATCTGGCGGCATCGAGCTATGCGAAAGCGGTATGCGGACCGGGAGACGAAATTGTCATTACCCCGATGGAGCATCACAGCAATCTCATCCCGTGGCAGCAGGTCGCGAAAGCGACCGGCGCCTCGCTGAAATATATGCCGCTGCAGCAGGACGGCACCATTCATTTGGCGGATGTGGAGAAGACGATTACCGAGAAAACGAAGTTCGTCTCGATTACGTACGTCTCCAACGTGCTCGGTGTAGTGAATCCGGTGAAGGAAGTTGCCGCGATCGCCCACCGTCATGGCGCCAAAATTCTCGTCGACGGTGCCCAAAGCACGCCGCACAAGAAGGTCGACGTGCAGGATCTGGATTGCGATTTCTACGCCTTCTCCTCGCATAAGATGTGCGGACCGACAGGCTTCGGAGCCTTGTACGGCAAGAAGGAACTGCTCCAGGAGATGGAGCCGGTCGAATTCGGCGGCGAAATGATCGATCATGTCGGGTTGTTCGACTCGACGTGGAAGGAGCTGCCGTGGAAGTTCGAAGGCGGTACGCCGATTATTGCCGGCGCCGTCGGACTCGCGGCCGCGATCGATTTCCTCGAAAGCATCGGTCTCGATGAAATTGAACGGCACGAGAAACATTTGACCGCTTATGCAATGGAGCGTATGCTGGAAGTAGACGGATTGACCGTCTACGGTCCGCAAACGAACCGTGTCGGTCTCATTACGTTCAATCTCGACGACGTGCATCCGCACGATGTGGCTACGGTGCTTGACGCCGACGGCATTGCCGTTCGCGCCGGCCACCACTGCTGCCAGCCTCTGATGCGCTGGTTGAACGTGACGGCAACGGCTCGCGCCAGCTTTTACTTATACAACAACGAAGCGGATATTGACCGTTTGATCGCTTCCCTCATCAAAACAAAGGAGTACTTCGGTCATGCAATTGGATGATTTATACCGCCGCGTCATCATGGATCATTATAAAAACCCGCGTAACCGCGGCAGCTTCGAAGGCGAGTCGGTCAGCATCGATCTGAACAACCCGACGTGCGGCGACAAAATTCAGCTGCAAATGCAAATCGAAGAAGGTAAGGTCAAAGCCGCAAAATTTCTAGGCGACGGCTGCTCGATCAGCTTGTCTTCCGCCTCGATGATGACGGATGCCGTGAAGGGCAAGACACTGGAAGAAGCGCTGCAGATGGCTGACAATTTTTCCGGTATGATGAAGGGCGAGCCTGTCGAATTCGAGTACGAGGATCTTGAGGCTTTGTCAGGCGTTAACAAATTCCCCGCACGGATCAAGTGCGCCACGCTCGCGTGGAACGCGCTGCGCAAAGGAATTGAACAAGCGAAGCATTGATCGGAAGCGTATATCGCAAACTAAGATCATTAAAGGAGGCTCGAAAGCCATGGCAAAAAAAATGCCTGAAATGGAAGAGTACAAATATGGGTTTCGCGACGAGCACAAAGCGGTCTTCCAGAGCGGTAAAGGGCTGACGCGCGAAATCGTCACCGAGATTTCCCGCATGAAGAACGAGCCGGAATGGATGCTCGAATTTCGTCTGAAATCGCTCGATCAGTTCCTGAAAATGCCGATGCCGAAATGGGGCGGCAATATGGAAGACCTCGATTTCAACGACATTCAATACTATGTAAAACCTTCCGAGAAGCAAGGGAAAACATGGGAAGAAGTGCCGACCGAGATCAAGGAAACGTTCGACAAGCTGGGTATCCCGGAAGCGGAGCAAAAATTCCTTGCCGGCGTATCCGCCCAATACGAATCCGAGGTCGTTTATCACAGCATGCAGAAAGACCTGGAAGATCAAGGCGTACTGTTTATGGATACCGACACGGCTTTGAGAGAGCATCCGGAAATTTTCAGAAAGTTCTTCGGCACCATCATCCCGCCGAGCGACAATAAATTCGCAGCGCTGAACAGCGCCGTTTGGTCCGGGGGCAGCTTCATCTATGTACCGAAGGGCGTGAAGGTGGAAATTCCGCTTCAAGCGTATTTCCGCATCAACTCCGAGAACATGGGCCAATTCGAGCGGACGCTCATCATTGCCGATGAAGGCAGCTTCGTGCACTATGTAGAAGGCTGTACGGCTCCGGTATACAGCACGAACTCGCTGCACAGCGCCGTGGTGGAGATCATCTGCCTGAAAGATTCCCGCGTTCGTTACACAACGATCCAAAACTGGGCGCCGAACATCTACAACCTCGTGACGAAGCGCGCCGTTGCGGAAGAAAATGCGACGATGGAATGGGTCGACGGCAACATCGGCTCCAAGCTGACGATGAAATACCCGGCTGTCGTTCTTAAAGGCCGCGGAGCTAAAGGCATGGTGCTTTCCATCGCTGTTGCCGGTAAAGGCCAGCACCAGGATGCAGGCGCGAAAATGACGCATCTGGCGCCGGATACGACGTCCACAATCGTTTCCAAGTCGATCAGTAAACACGGCGGTAAAGTAACCTACCGCGGTTTGGCATCGTTCGGCCGCAACTCGCAAGGGTCCAAGGCGAATATCAAATGCGATACGCTGATCATGGATAATCAATCGACGTCCGACACCATTCCGTACAACGAAATTATGAACGACAACATTACGCTCGAGCACGAAGCGACGGTATCCAAAGTGTCTGAGGATCAATTGTTCTACTTGATGAGCCGCGGCTTAACCGAAGCCGAAGCGACTCAAATGATTGTTATGGGCTTCATCGAACCGTTCACGAAGGAACTGCCGATGGAATACGCGGTCGAGATGAACCGGCTTATTAAATTCGAGATGGAAGGCTCGATCGGTTAAGGCAAGGAGCGAACCGATTCATTCTTCAAGACACGCAAGCTGCGAATATGCAGCGCTGCGTGTCTTTTTTATTTCCAACGTCTTGCCGTGCATAGCTCCGCTGCTCCTGCCTCATGCTATGAACAGATAATTGGATTCCATGACAGACAAGGGGTAGGTAGGATGAAGAATGGCGGCACTCGTTCCATGATAATGAAGGTATTGATAGTAGCGCTCCTAAGCGTTACGGCCGGGTGCGGCCAACTGTCCAAGGAGCAGCAGCAAACCCGGCAGCAGAGCTTGGCGAATCGGGAACAGCAGAATGCGGACCGCTCGATCAGCGAGCAATATAACGGAAAGACGATGAATGTCGGAGACGGCAGCACGATTCACATGACGGGCTCGGAAGAAATACTGACGATTCCGTTGAAGACCGTTGACGGTGTGAGCTATGTGATCGGCTCGGAGCTTGCGAGTGCTATCGGGTTCCATCACAAGTGGAACGAAAGCAGCAACACCTTCATGATCGGCGACAACGACGCCGCTTATGAGCTGCAGGCGGGCAGTACGACCGCTCAGCGCGGGGATTCCAAGGTCCAGCTGCCGCAACCGCCCATTTTGCGTAATTCACAATTCCATATTCCGGTTTCCGCGCTCGGCAACCTGTTGGCGGACGACGTTCGCTTTGAGGTTCAGGGCCAATCGATGATCGTACGGGCTACGGGAGAGACCGTGCCGGAAAGTATGGATGGGCCTGACGAGGCGAATACGGGTGCTGAGCTAGATTTTGCCGACGATCCGAATGATCCGTACAAGGGGACGGGGGCGAAAGCGACGCTGGGTCAGGTGGAAGATGGGGACACTCTCTCGGCGGAACGTATGGAACCCGAAGCGGTTCCCGTGTTGAAGAACATCAACATGGATACCCTGATCGCTCAGGCGAAACGTTATCTTGGCGTAAAATACGAGTTCGGCGCTGAACCTTACCCGAAATCCGGGAAGTTCGACTGCTCCTCGTTCACGCAATATGTATTCGGTAAATCCGGTATCCAATTGAAGCGGACCGCTCGTGATCAAGGCAATCAAGGCGAACCCGTCAGCCGTAAAAACTTGCGCAAGGGCGACTTGATGTTTTTTTATGTGCCGGGCCGGTTCAAAAGCAATAAAACGATCGGGCATGTGTCGATCTATATGGGCGACCAGCAGATGATTCATGCGTCGCCCAGTCAGAATAACGGCGTGCAAATTACGAATATCAACAAAGCTTACTGGAAAAAAACGTTTTTGAAGGCAAAGCGCGTGGCCCTATAACTGCAAATTGAAAAAAGTGCCGCGTCGTCTGGGACGTCGGCACTTTCCTTTGTATGAAACAAATAAGGGCTTTACATCCCGATATAACGGCTGTAGAGGCTTTTGGCCGCGACGGGATCGTCCGTCCCCTGCACGATCAGCCTGCCGTCCGGAAACAGAACGAGCGTCATGCCGGTTTCGAGATGGAGCTTAAGCAGAAACGGATTACGCTCTACCCGGCCGACCGGCGCAAGCCGGCGTTCCCAATCCGCAAGCGCGAGCTTCAAAGGGCGGCTCGGCTGAATTTGCACCGAGTTGCGGCCGCACAACGATTGGATCGTATCCTCCTGCACGTCCGCCTCCAAATATTCAAAGCGGCGCTCGCCGCAGCACGGGCAATCCGCTCTCCTCGCTTTACTGACGTCCACGCCGGCGAATTGGTTGAACCATACATCCCAGTGAACCATCTTCCGGTTGCGCTCGGCCTCCGCGCCAACGAGCAGCTTAAGCGCTTCTGTTGCTTGATGCGAAGCGACGGCATGGATGAGCGGGCCGATAACGCCGGCCGTATCGCATGTCTCGGTCGTGCCTTGGGCCGGCGGCTGTCCGAACAGGCAGCGCAGACAGGGCGTTTCGCCCGGCACGATCGTAAGCGATACGCCGCGCGAGCTGACCGCGCCGCCATAGATCCACGGAATGCCGTGCTTCACGCTGACGTCGTTGATCAGGAAGCGGACGGCGAAGTTATCCGAGCCGTCCAGGATCAACTGCACGTCGGTCAGCAGCTCTTCGGCATTGGTGACGTTCAAATCGGCGACGACCGGTTCGATGCTTACGCCGGAATTGGTCGCCCGCAGGCGCGCTGCCCCGGCCTCCGCCTTCGGGGACGAGGCGGCCGCATCGGCCTCGTCGTACAGCATTTGGCGCTGCAGGTTGCTGCGTTCGACGAAGTCGCGGTCGATCAGGCGGACGAAGCCGACGCCGGCGCGCACCATATGATTGGCGAGCACGGTGCCGAGCGCGCCCATGCCGACGATCGCAATCCGCGACCGCAGCAGCTTCGCCTGACCGGCTTCGCCGATCGGAGCGAACAGCATTTGCCGCGAATACCGCTCGCGGTCGATCTCGATATGCTCAGGCCAGATATCCGGACGTTCGCTCATGATGCCGATCCTCCTTCGCCTGCAGCGGAAACCCCGGCTAACGGGTTCCACGGTCCGAGCTGATGTCCTTTCCATTCGGAGCCGTCTTCCCAGCGCTCCTTCTTCCAGATGGGAACGATTTGCTTCAACCGTTCGATCGCATAACGGTTCGCTTCATACACGGCGTCGCGGTGAGGGGCGGAAACTGCGATGACGACGCTGATCTCGCCGACAGCGACCGGGCCAAGCCGATGAGTGATCGCGCACAGCGCGCCGGGCCAGCGTTCGGCGATTTCACCCGCGATCTGGTTCATCGTCCGGATCGCCATGGGCTCGTACGCTTCGTATTCGAGCAGTACCGTCCGTTTCCCGTGCGTCCATTCCCGTGTCGTGCCTACAAAAGCGAGCGACGCCCCATGATTCGGATGGAGCACCTTGGCGGTGACGGCATCCGGGGATATCGGCTCGCGAGTCAGCTCCACCCAATCCGGTTCGCCTCCGGATACCGGCGGGATCAGGGCAATTTCGTCGCCTTCGCGTATAGCTGCGGAGGCTTCGGCATATTCTTGATTTACCGCAGCATATGCGTTCGATATTGCCTGAGATGCATGCGGGTAACGGCGTACCAGCTGCTCCTTCAGATCGGCTACCGTCCAGCTTGACGAATCCGTCTCAAGCTCAATTGTCCTTGCGCCCAACAGGTCTGCCAGACCGGCAAACAAAAGTACATTCAGCTTCAACTCGATCACTCCGTTTTTCGTAGTTTTCGATCCGGTTTAATGCGTTACGTTTACCTATCAGCATACCATAACCGGGGGCAAAAGTGATATAATGGCAGGTAAGCTCTAAAGAAACGGAGGTAGGTAGACATGATTGAAGTAGTAGACGATTCCAAAGGAAGCGTAAGGTATTCGTCGCCCGGGGAACTCGCTGCGGTTTGCTCCGAGACGATCGATCCGGAGCTTCGAATAAACGGCTTAAAGGGCCGAGCGGTGGATTGGCAAGCTTGGTATGAGGCGTGGAGCGCTGCGCAGGGGGCTGACGTTTCCCTGCAGCCGACGCACCTGCAGGTTGCGGCGGTTGATGAGTTTCAAGCTACGATTCCGTGGCACGAATTGCGGGATGCCTTTATCCTCTATGCACAAGAGGAGGGGCAGCCTTTACAGAAGGGCTTTCCGATTCGCCTGTATGTGCCGAACGGGAGCAGCGAATGTTTGAACGTCAAGAGCGTCGTCCGCCTTTGTTTACTGTACGATCCGGCATTAGGCGATAAAGCGACCTTCGGATTTTCCAATACGGTGACACCGGAGCAGATGTTGGCGAACCGGCAAAGCAAATAACCTAAAGGCATAGCTTTAGGAATGATTAAGAACGAAACTATCGCAAAGCGTCCGCCGCTTTGCGATTCAAGGCAGGTGGCTTGTATCACGAAAGAACGAGTCAGGCTTCGTATCCTACATACGAACGATATACACAGTCATTTCGATCAGATGCCCCGGATCGCTGAATGGATCAAGCGGTTGAAGGAAAATACGGGGGAGGCGCACACGCTGACGCTCGATATCGGCGATCACTTGGACCGGATGCGTTCCGAAACGGAAGGCACCGAGGGATTGGCGAATATCGCGGTGATTAACGCGACCGGATACGATGCCGTCACGCTTGGCAATAACGAGGGGTTGACGTATACGCCGGATGTGTTGGACCGGCTGTACGGCGAAGCCGCACGGTTTCCCGTTGTGCTTGGCAACATGGTTGCAGCCCGAACCGGAACCGCTCCGGCTTGGATGAAGCCTTGGCATATCGTGGAGAAAGCGGGGCTGCGCATCGGTCTCATCGGTGCGACGGCCGCATTCTCGCTTTTTTACAGGCTGCTGGGCTGGGAAATCAGCGATCCGTACGATACGATCCGTCAAGCTGTAGAAGAGCTGCGTCCGCAAACGGACATCATCGTGCTGCTGTCGCATCTGGGCCTTCGCCATGACGAGAAGATAGCGGAAGACATCCCCGGCATCGACGTCATTCTTGGCGGACATACGCACCATTTGTTGACGGAGCCCCTCTCTGTCGGATCGACCTGGATTTGTGCCGCAGGCAAACATGGACAATACGTCGGGGCGGTGGATCTGGCGTACGAGCGGCAGACGAAACGGCTTGAGCTGGTTGGTGCGGGCGTACATGCGACGGCAGAAATGAACGGAGATCCCGAACTGCAGGCCGTCATCGATTTGTATGCGAACCAAGCAAATGAAACGTTGTCCCGGGAAGTCGTTCGTCTCGACCGCGATATGCCGATCGATTGGTACGGCGAATCGCCGCTTGGCAACCTGCTGGCCGCCGGTCTTCGGCGGTGGGTGGACGCCGAGATCGGCTTGGTGAACGCCGGCCAACTGCTCGGAGGCCCGCAGCAAGGGCCCGTGTCGGCCGGTATGCTGCTCAAGCTTTGCCCGTCGCCGATCAACCCGTGCCGGTTGAAGCTGACCGGGGCGCAGCTTAGGCAAGCGCTGGAAGAATCGCTGCTGCCGGAGTTTATGGATAAGCCGCTGTTCGGCTTCGGCTTTCGGGGCAAGGTGCTCGGCACGTTGTGCCTGGACGGACTGAGCGTCGAGTTTGATCCGGAGGGTGCTCCTTACTCGAAAATCGTCAGCGTCCGGGTAGGCGAATCGCCGATGATCGACGATCGGTTGTACACCGTCGGGACGATCGACATGTTTACATTCGGCATCGGATATTTATCCATCGGCCAAGGTATTGAACCTGAGTTTTTCCTGCCTGAATTTTTGCGCGACGTGCTGCTTCATGAACTGCGCAATGCGAAAGCTTTGCAGGACAGCAGCCGCGGGCGGTGGATAAAACGACAAAAGCATGTCGGAAATTGAAAAAATATATTGCTCTTTTGCCGGGAATCCGATAGGCTAAACCTAAGTAAGTGGATTTTCTAAATATTTGTTTAGAAAGAAGACGTGAGTACGACTATGCGCTTGCTTCCGATCAGCATGGTGGAGCCTGGCATGAGGCTCGGCAAAAAGATTTACAATTCGGACGGGTTAACGCTGCTCGCGGAGCAGGTCGAACTGACGCAAAACTTGATTCGCCGCTTGGAATCCCATGGTATTGATTACGTTTATATTGATGACCCGCGGACCCATGATCTGGTCATTCGGGACGTCATTTCGGATGAAACCCGGGTACGGGCGATAGCGGAAATACGCGAGTCGTTCCGGAGAATCGGCGAAAATCAGGTCAAACGTAAGGGCGTCGGACACCTTCAACTCGGCAAGACATTTCGCAGCTTATTGGACCTGATTCTGCAGGATTTAAGCTGTAATAAAGATGCGATGATTATGCTGACGAACATCAGCGTGATGGACGAATATTTGTACCAGCATTCCCTTAACGTATGCATCTACTCGACGATGCTCGGAATGGCCGAGGGCTACGGTCAAGAAGAATTGACAACGCTCGGTCTCGGGGCGCTGCTTCACGACATCGGCAAGACGCAAATTCCGTCCGAGTTGCTGCGCAAGAAAGAACCGCTGACCGATGAGGAGTTCTCGCATATTAAGCGGCACACGAATTTCGGCTTCCAATTTCTGAAGGACGAGCCCAACATTCCGCTGCTCGCCGCACACTGCGCGTTCCAGCATCACGAGCGGCTGAACGGCAGCGGTTATCCTCGCGGTTTAAAGGGCGACGAAATTCACGAATACGCGCGTTGGATCGGACTCGTCGATTCGTACGACGCGATGACGACACACCGTGTGTACCGCAAAGCGATGCTCCCGCATCAGGCTATGGAGATCTTGTTCACGGGTACGGGTTCGCTGTTCGATAAGCCGAAGATCGAGCTGTTCCGCGATAAAATCGCCATTTATCCGATCGGCGTCACCGTGACGCTGAATACGGGCGAGAAAGGCGTTGTCGTTGATCTCAACGCGAAAGTGCCGCATCGGCCGATCGTCAGATTGCTGGAAGACGAGGCCGGTCAGATGCTTGACGGCAGTAAGGAAATCGATTTGTCCAAGGTGCATACCGTCTTGATTACTGGTGTGAACGACGAAAAGATCACTTTAACAGCACCATGAGTTAAGCCCGAAATTCGGCCAGCACCGGTTTCGGGCTTTTTTCAATCGGTTTTCTTTTCATACATATTACGTTACAATAAGAATTGATCAGTAAGTGATAACAAGAATTCTAATGAAGAGTCAGGTGTACATAACAACATGTCTGAATTATTTGCCATACAGCCTCCCTTTCTCGAAATTTCGCCGCAATACGATCCGTGGGACCCGTTGCCGGCCTTTCGGCGGTACGGCCAGCACCGGTTGACGAGCGTCGAACTGACCGTAACCAATCTGTGCAACATGCGCTGCGAGCACTGTGCGGTGGGAGAGTCGTTAACGTTGTCGGAAGGAATCCGTATTCCGTTAGCCGACGTGCTCCGGCGGTTGGATGAAGTGGAGCACTTGGAGACGATCAGCATAACCGGCGGCGAGCCAAGCTTTCATGAGCAAACGGTGCGGGACTATATCGTACCGTTGTTGAAATATGCCAGGGAGCGAGGCGTCCGTTCGCAAATTAACTCCAATCTGACGCTTGATATATCGAGATACGAGGCGTTGGCTCCTTATCTGGACGTGATGCATATTTCGTTCAATTACTTGAACGTAGACGATTTCTACGAGGTTGGCTTCGTTCGCTCCGAACGGCGCACGCCCAGAGCGTCGGCCGTCAAGCTCTATGAACGGATGATAGACAATACGCGCGAGCTGTCGCGTGCCGGGATGTTCGTATCGGCCGAATCGATGATCAATTACCGCACTCACGACAAGCTGGTCGGTATTCACCGCCTGATCGACGAGATGGGCTGCCGCCGCCACGAGGTGCACCCGATGTACCCGAGCGCATTCGCGTCCAACCTGCCGGTATTGTCGCTCGACCAGACGCGGCAGGCCGTTCACCGGTTGCTGGACGGGAGGAACCCCGAGCTCTGGATGCTGTTCGGCACGCTTCCGTTCTATGCCTGCAGCTTCTTAGAGGAGGATCAGCAGATCATAACGCGTTTGCGCGGAGAACCGAACGTAACCGTAAGGAATGATCCGGACGGACGCAACCGGTTGAATGTGAATTTGTTCACGGGTGACGTCTACGTGACCGATTTCTCCGATGTGCCTCCGCTGGGGAATGCGCTGACTGACCGTCTGGACGAAGTGTTTGCCCGCTGGAAGGAACATCCGCTTTACAGCTCGGTCGGGTGTTACTGCCCGGGAGCGAATTGCTGCGGGCCGAATCTGTTGGTCGCGGATACGTATTATAAAGATGTCGATTTTTCAACCCGACGCGCCATCGTTTAATTACAAGCTGCCTATCACGCATGAGAAGGAGTTTGAACAGTAGTGGAGAGCCATAGTACGGGGTTTGATTTCGGTTCGATTGCGTTAAATCTGGTCCTCGTTGTTTTTTTAGTTTTCCTTAACGGTTTCTTCGTCGCCGCGGAGTTTGCGCTGGTGAAAGTCAGACAAACCCGCCTGCAGCAGTTGGAAAGCGAAGGGAACGGAAAGGCAAAATATGCGCTTGCCGTTACGAAAAAGCTGGACGCCTACCTGTCTTCGACCCAGTTGGGCATTACGCTGGCCTCGCTTGGTTTAGGCTGGGTGGGCGAGCCTGCGATTTCTCATCTGATCGTCGAGCCTCTGTTCGAAATGATCGGACTGGCCCAAGCCTGGTACGCGGACGCGCTCGCGATCTTCATCGGCTTCGCGGTCATTACATTCATGCACATCGTCCTGGGGGAATTGGCGCCCAAATCGCTCGCGATCCAAAAGTCGGAAGTCACATCGCTTTGGCTCTCGGCGCCGTTAATGCTCTTCTACAAGCTTTTTTACCCGATCATCTATTTGTTGAACGGCGCGGCGAACCGGCTTCTGCGTCTGATCGGCGTCCGGCCCGCCACGGAGCTTGAAGCCGCTCATACAGAGGAAGAGATTCGCATATTGATGGACCAAAGCGCAAAGAGCGGCCATATCGATAAAGACGAGATGACGTTGTTTGACAACATCTTCGAATTCTCCGAAAGGGTGGCGCGTGAAATTATGCTGCCGCGCACCGATATGGATTGTTTGTTTACGGAACTGCCTTTTGAGGAAAATTTAAATATCGTGTATGAAACGAAGCATACCCGTTATCCGGTGGCAACGAGCGACAAGGATGAGATTATCGGGTTCGTGCACATCGCGGATATGCTGACCTGCGAGCCGAAGAAATCGCATCAGCTGCGCGATTTCGTCAGGCCGGTGCTGATGGTGCCGGAATCGATGGAAATCAGCCATGTATTGAAAATGATGCAGAAGAAGCGCTCCCAGCTGGCGATTGTGATCGATGAGTACGGCGGAACAGCCGGCTTGATTACCGCAGAAGATATTCTGGAGGAAATCGTCGGCGAAATCCACGACGAGTTCGACGAGACCGAACGGCCGGAAATCGAGAAGATCGGCGATGCCTACTCGGTGGACGGGCGGGTTTTGCTGGAGGAGCTTGACGATATGCTGGGCCTCGGAATCGAGGACGAAGCCGTAGACTCGATCGGCGGCTGGCTGTTCAAGGAGCTGGAAGGCAACCTTGAGATAGGGAAGAAGCATACCCTGGATCGCTTTCAATTCGAGGTTACCGAAGTGGATCGTCTGCGCGTGGTGCGATTAACGATTCGACCGATCTTGAAGCTCGGGCCGGAAGGCGAAGAACAGCAGAAGCCGGCACATTAATTTCGAAGGGGGCCCTCACTGGAATGTCGCTACGAACGATTCTTTTTTGCGCGTTAGGCGCTTTGGTTCTATATGGATTGTTCACCGTCGGCTTTCCGTTTCTGCTCGCGCTGCTGCTCGCAATATTGCTGGAGCCGGTCGTGCAGGCGCTGATCAAATATGCGAGGTTCAACCGCATAGCGGCGGCCGTTACGGCCTGTACTTTATTTACCGGATTGCTGCTCGGCTTCATCTACCTGGTCGGCTTCAAAATGGTGTCCGAGCTCGTCCAGTATTTGAAAAACGCCCCGAGTTACTTGAACGAGGCGAAATTATTCATGGAAAACACATCCGTCAAAACGCAATTTTTCTTTGAGACGCTGCCGCCTGCGATGGCTGCCGACGTGCAGCATTGGATCGAGAACGGCTTGGTCGCATTAACGGAAAATTTGAACAGCATCGTTTCGGCCGTTAGCGGTTATTTGATCGGAATCGCCAGAACGATCCCGAACCTGTTCATTTTCTTCGTCGTGTTTGTCATTGCGCTTTACTTGGTTTCGCTAAGTTTGCCGAAGCTGCATCAATCGTTTTTGAACTTGTTCGAAAGCGGTTCGCGGTCAAAGGTCGTCACGGTGCTGACGGATTTGCGCCGGGCGATCGTCGGCTTCCTGTTTGCCCAAATGCTGATCAGCCTGTTAACCTACATTGTATCGTTGATCGGGCTGCTCGTGCTTCGGGTCGACTATCCGCTCGCGATAGCGCTTCTGATCATTGTCGTCGACGTGCTGCCGGTGCTCGGCGTAAGCGCTGTGCTGCTGCCCTGGGCCGTCTACAGTCTGCTCGTCGGCAATATGCAGCTGGCGATCGGACTGATCGTCTTGTATCTGGTCATTGTCGTGTTCCGCCGTTTGATCGAGCCGAAAATTATCGGAGACGCCGTCGGCATCAACGCGCTTGCCGCACTGGTCAGTATGTATGTCGGCTTTCAAGCTATAGGCGTCGTGGGCTTGTTCCTCGGTCCGGTTCTAATCATCGTGTATCAAGCGCTTCGCCGCGTCGGCATTTTGAAAATCAATATCAAGCTCGAAGGCTAGCCATCAAATAAAAGGGAGGACAAGCATTGCAAGGAGATGTAGCTAAGGTCAAACAACATTCCAAAATTTCAATCGCTAAATTAATCCGTCGCGCGTTCTTAATCTTTCTGGGCTCCGCGATCTTTTCCGTCGGGCTGGAAATTTTTCTCGTTCCGAACAAAATCATCGACGGCGGCGTTGTCGGCATTTCGATCATCACGTCCCATTTAACAGGGGTGCCGATCGGAATCTTTCTGGTACTGTTCAATTTACCTTTCTTGTACATAGGGTATAAGCAAATCGGTAAAACGTTTGCGATTTCCACCTTATATGCCGTCGCGGTGATGTCGCTCGGGACAACGCTGCTGCATCCGGTTAAAGCCCTGACCTTCGATCCACTGCTCGCTGCCGTCTTCGGAGGCATCATTCTGGGGGTAGGCGTCGGCTTGGTCATCCGTTCGGGCGGTTCGCTCGACGGAACCGAGATTATGGCGATCTTGTTCAGCAAGAAGCTGCCTTTCTCCGTCGGCGAAGTCGTCATGTTCTTCAATCTGTTTATTCTCAGCAGCGCCGGCTTCGTGTTCGGCTGGGATCATGCGATGTACTCGCTGATCGCTTACTACATCGCTTTTAAAGTTATCGACATTACGATCGAAGGGTTCGACGAGTCCAAATCGGTCTGGATCATCAGCGACAACAGCCGTGAGATCGGCGATGCGATCATACATCGGCTCGGCCGCGGCGTCACCTACCTGCAGGGCGAGGGCGCGTTCACGGGCGGCAACAAGCTCGTCATTTTCTGCGTGATTAACCGGCTGGAGGAAGCGAAGCTTAAATCGATTGTCGAAGAGCTCGATAACTCCGCGTTCCTGGCCGTCGGCAACATTCACGATGTGAAGGGCGGCAGGTTCAACAAGAAGGACATCCACTAAGTAAGGATGAATAGTATTCCATCCTATCACGACCCCGTCGGTTATTCCGGCGGGGTCTGTCCTTTTACACGCGGATTCCTATACAATCGATCTACAGATGCAGGCGCCGATCGGCGCGCGATAAAGGTGCGAGCTTCCATGGAAGAAAACCGTCCGCGTTTTCGAGGGCAATTGATCTTGTTTGACTTGGACGACACGTTATTTGATTATGCGAGCACTTGGCATGCAGCGCTCGTGCGAACGTTCTCCGTATACGGGCCGACGGCGGGATTGAATCCGGAGGAAGTGACCCGAAGGTTCCTGGGCGTTAACGACCGACTGTACGGCGAATATGAGCGAGGCGGCTACGGCAGCCGGCCTCCGTGCATGAGCCGCTAGGAATCATTACGCATTGGTCCGGACTGCCGTCGGTTTGTGAGTTGGATTGATAAATTGCGGTTCTCTTAATAAACCCGGCGGGCGCCTAAATATTTCGGTCCCCAATAGCTGCTGTCGAGCTTCTGGATATAGATGCCGGCCGAACGGGTGGCCGATATAAACTCGCCATTGCCGATATAAAAGCCTACATGGGACGCAACGCCGGGCTCGTTCAGGCCGAAGAATACGAGATCGCCGGGCATGAGCCGGCTGCGGTTGACGGGCGTGCCCATGGTGATCATCGTCGTGGTGTTGGTACGAGCCATCGCAACGCCGTGCTTGTTGAACATAAAATACACAAAGCCCGAGCAGTCGAAGCCTGCAGGTGTTGTGCCACCCCATACGTAGGGAACGCGCATGTAGTTATTCGCGTCGGCGAGCATCGCTTTTTTGACGAGCGCCCGGTTGAGCGCCGTGCGCGTGATCGGGCCTGCTTTACCGTCAACCGCCAGGCTGTAGGCGCTTTGGAACGAACGGACTGCTTGCTGCGTTACCGTGCCGTAATAACCGGTGATCGTCGGGTAAGTAAAATACCCTAGCGTCTTGAGGTCGCGCTGCAGCGCGGAAACCGAGTCACCGGACATACCGAGGCTCAACGTCGAGGAGACTTGCGTGTTCGCGGCCCAAGCGGGAATCGCGGATTGAGGCAGAGAAAGGATGAGGCCGGCTCCTAACAACGTGATCACCATCGTTTTTGCAAGCGATTTCTTCATGTGTGAGAACAGCTCCTTTTATTAATTTCCGAAATTGGCAGCACTTGCTGACATTTTATACGTATACCGGACTTGCCCACAATGTATAAATAATGGTAGACGCTCACAGAAGGAGGAATTCGCCTCATGCATCAAACCAAAGTATGGTTTCCGTACGTAAGTCCGATGGACCCTTGTCCGCCCGTACTCGAGAAGACGTACTCGACCCCCCCGAACTTATACATCGGCTTTCAACCGCCCAATTTGCCGCAATTTTCCCCCCACGAAGCGCTTCGGCTAGGCACATTATGGCCGGCGCTTTACAGCCCGTACCATCCTCGAAAATATTGACCGACAGGAGGAACCGGAATGTCGCACGCACTACCCGAGCATTTCTATCGGCAGCTGGAAGAGCTGCAGGCCGTCGATTTTGTGCTGGTCGAATTGACGCTGTATTTGGATACCCACCCGCAGGACATCCAAGCGCTCCAGCAATACAACCAATACGCGCAACAACGGATGCAGCTTGCGTATCAATTCGAGCAGGAGTTCGGTCCGTTGAAGTCGTTCGGCCAAAGCTTCTCCAAGCAGCCTTGGCAGTGGATCGATTGCCCTTGGCCATGGCAAGTGTGAACGGCGCAACCGAGCGGACGAAGGAAGGGGAGAATTCGGATGTGGTTGTATGAGAAGAAGCTGCAGTACCCGGTAAAAGTAAGCAAGTGCGACCCGCACATGGCAAAGCTGCTCCTGGAACAATATGGCGGCGCGGACGGGGAGCTGGCAGCTGCGCTCCGTTACCTGAACCAACGATACAGCATCCCGGATAAAGTGATCGGGCTGCTGACGGACATCGGAACGGAAGAATTTGCTCATTTGGAAATGATTGCCACGATGGTTTATAAGCTGACCAAGGATGCGAGCGTGGATCAATTGAAGGCGGCCGGGCTGGACGGGCACTATGTGAGCCACGATAGGGCGCTTTTTTACAGCAATGCCGACGGAGTGCCCTGGACGGCGGCCTACATTCAGGCCAAGGGCGATCCCATCGCCGACTTGTACGAAGACATTGCCGCGGAAGAGAAGGCCAGAGCGACGTACCAGTGGTTGATCGATATGACGGACGATGTGGATTTGCAGGACGGCCTGAAATTTTTGCGAGAGCGGGAAGTGGTTCATTCGATGCGGTTCCGTGAAGCGGTTGAAATTCTGAAGACCGAGCAAGGCGCAAAAAAAATATTTTAAGCGAACCTCGCTCTCCGACAGTTGTCGGGGAGCTTCCTTCGTGGTGTAAAGAAAATTTTAGATTGGCGTCCGTCTAAAATACGGTTCTCGGGCTCAACGCGTTATCCGTACCGATTACAATCGGGCTGCTCCTGTTTTTCCGCGTTCCACTGGAAGAAGTATCTGCGAATTTATTTTGGTATCGGCCTGTAAGCCCGCCCGCCCGTCATTTGACAACCTCGGACAAACATGGTTGTATAAAATGGTACCGGGGGGAGGAATCAAGCATGGTTCATAAATCGTTGCCGGAAGCGATGATTTTCGATGTGGACGGCACTTTGTTCCGCACGGAGACGCTGATCTTGCCGGCCTACCACGCCACATTCGACCAATTGCGGGCGGAAGGCTTATTTCATGGCGAAACGCCGCCCGAGCGTTATATTTTGGGCGGTTTGGGCATGCTGCTGGAGCACATCTGGGAGCAAGTGATGCCGGAGGCCGATCGCCATGTGCACCGCCGTGCCGATGAGCTGCTGCTTAAGCTGCAGCTTGATGGGCTGAGACGGGGCGAAGGCGAGCTTTACGCAGGGGTCGCGGATACGCTGCAGCGGCTGCGGGAACGCGGTATCCGGTTGTTTACGGCGAGCAACGGACTGGAGGCTTACGTGAAGGGCGTTGTGAAGCACCAAGGACTGGAGCCGTTGTTCGAGCCGACCGGCATGTACAGCGCCGGCGAATTCCACACGCGCTCCAAAGTCGATCTGGTGCGGCTGCTGCTCGAACGCCACGGCATCCGGCGCGCATGGATGGTCGGCGACCGTTCTTCCGACGTCGAAGCGGGACATGGCAACGGGCTGTACGTGGTCGGCTGCGATTACGCCGGCTATCGCAAGCCGAAGGAACTGGACGAGGCGGATGTGCGCATCGGGTCGTTCAGCGAGATCATCGCCCTGCTGGATGGCGCCGAATAACAAGAAAGACTCGCTTGAACCCGTGAAGCTTCGGGCTCGACCGCGAGTCTTTTTCTTATTCTATCGGCTTGTCGTTGCTCTGCTCGCTCAGCCACAAGGCGAATTCGAGCGGGCGGCTGATCGCCTTCACATACGTTCCGTTCTGGCCGATCCGGCGAAACACCTCGCGTGAAGGCTTCGGATTGACCTCGAGCAGCCACACGTGTCCCTTCGGGTCGATCGCCAGATCGATGCCGACCTCGCAGAAGACGTCGAATTTGTTCTCCAGGTGCTTGACGACGTTAAGGCCCAGCTCATAGGCCTCTTCCCGGACGGCATTCACTTTGGCGCTGTCCTTGAACCGGTTGTACAGCAGCGTTTCCATCGGCGCGGCGGTGCCCCCGCCATGCAGGTTGGACGTAACCGATCGCTTGGGACCGATCCGGCCTACGCAGCCGGTCACCTGCCATTCTCCGTTTCCGTCCTTCTGTACCAGCATCCGAAAGTCGTGCACGCGTCCGTCCTTCAGCTCCAGAGGGATGCCCTGCTGCACGATATATTGGTCCGCGAGCTTCCATTCGGCAACTTTCGCGGCGATTTGCCCGGTGGTGACCTTTTGCACCGGCAGGATGCGGCGGGATGGATCTCGTCCCTGCATCAAGTAGGAACGACCGCCCGGCAGCCGCTGGAGCCGGATAATGCCGCGGCCGCCGGTGCCGCTCTTCGGTTTCATATAAACGACCGGATAGCGGGTCAGGAAATGACCGAATTCCTTGCCTTCCTTGAACGGGATCGTCGCCGGCAGATGGGCGGCGATATCCGCTTGCTCGGCGAGCAACTGATGCATCTTCCACTTATTGCCCAGCGGGCGGCTCAAATAACGAAGCTCGGCGTACTTTTTACGGAAGCCGGACAGCTTCAGGTAATTTTCCGTGCCGTGATACCGGCACCGGTCGTAAATCAGCGGAGGGAAGGCGGTCGATTTACGCACCCATTTGCCTTGCTCCGGTTTGTAGGTTAAAGCATTGACGCGGGCGTTCCCCTGAACGTCGTCCGGGGTGAACACGAGCACCTCGAGCCCCAGCTTCGCACCGCATATGCACAGCTTGCGGAAAAACGACAGCTCTTCCAGCCGTCGTCCGCTTAAATACATGGCCAATACGCCAACTGTTTTCATGGTCGCGAGTCACCTGCTTACCGTTTGCTGCCGAAACGGGTGTTCTTTTTGGACAAGAAGATCGAGTAGCGGATGAGGTTTTCAAGCGATTTTTGCCGGATCGGCGGCTCGTCGAATTTCATCGGCTTGGAATTCGCTTCGAAGAACCAAATGTGGCCGTCGCTGTCCACACCGAGATCCATTGACATTTCGCCCAGCTTATAGCCGCTGGACGATTCGATCTGCTTGGCGATCGTGAGCGCCGCTTGTTTCGCCCGCTGCATGATTTGTTTGCTGCCGGCGGGGCCGAACGAGTGGGAGAGCAGTTTGCCCGGATCGTCGATCGACCCGCCCCGGGGCACGTGTGTCGTAATGCTGTTCTTCCCGGCCAACCGGGCGCCGACGCCGGCGATGCTCCATACGCCCTTGTGGTTCTTCTGCGCGAGCAGCCGCAGATCGAACGGACGCTGCTTATAGTGGGATAGGGCAATGCCCTGTTGAATGATGTAATCCTTGGAGCCGACCAGATGGCTCACCCGCGACCAAAGCTGGGATACGCTCGAAAAGCGGGAAATTTGGCTTCTGGTCCTATCCTGAATGCTGAGCTCATACTGGTTCGCTTTCGCCGCTTGGCCGTCCATTCTGCTGATTCGCATGATGCCTTTGCCGGCTTTGCCGCGAATTGGCTTGAGGTAAAGAAACGGGTAGCTCTGGAGAAGTTTGTCGAGGTCCTCACGGGAAGACAACCTTTGGGTCGTCGGAATGAACGGCTGCGTACGCTTCGATTTGTTGAGCCATTCGAATAAGGTCCATTTGTTGAAGAACGAAGGGTTGAAGAATCGTACCTTCCCGTGGCGCAAGCAGGCTTGAATCACCTGCTGCACCTCCGGGAGAAGCTCGAATTTGCGGTAGGGAATGCGGTTATAGATGACGTGCGGCATCGGGAGCAGTTCTCTGATCCATGATCGGGTCTCCGTATGATACCGGTAACCGACTGCATTTTCCTGGCTGAGCTTAAAGTCGGCGGTCGTCATGACGTATACGAGCACGCCGCGCTCTTCCCCCATTCGGATCAAATCGATAAAATTTTCTTGATTCCCGCGAAAAGGCCTCTTTTCATCCGCATAAGTGAGGATGGCCAGCGTCGGACGCTGACGGTTGCTATCGGACTGTCGTTGCGATCCCATTCAAGTATCCCTCCTTGACCGAAATCGGCTCAGGTAGAGGCAATAGTCGTACATGTACTGCAGCGAAGCGCGCCCTTCTTCCTTAAGGGCGGGATGCTTGAAGATCGAGCGGCCCGGCTTGGAATTGGCCTCGAACATCCAGATGCGTTCGCTCTTGTCGATCCCGATATCGAAGCCGAGCTCGCCCAGCGTATGCCTGTAATTGCGCTCAATATCCTCGGCCAGTTTGATGGCGGCCTCCTTGGTGCTCGATAATACAGCGTCGGCGCGCGCGCCGAAAACTTGCTGCAGCACCTGCTCGGGCGTCATCAGCTGGCCGCCGGTGCGCACATGTGTCGTGACACTGCCCCTGCCGGCTTTCTTGGCGCCGATGGCGGCCACGACCCATTGGTTTTCGCTGTTCTTGGTCATGTGGAAGCGGAAGTCGATCGGACAGCTGTCCAGCTCGATCAACCGGATGCCTTGCTGCGACACGTAGCCGTGCAAGCTGCCGTTATGCCGGTTCAGCAGCGCCATCAGCCCTTCGAACTTGCTGAAACGGAGCAGCACGTTGCGGCCGTTGCGCCGGAAGCGGGCGTAATAGCCGCGTTTCGGATTATAGGTCAACCGGTAAATGCCGATTCCGAGGCTGCCGGCCGTCGGTTTCAAATATATGAATTTGTGCTTCTCCAGCATTTCTTTAATTTGCATGGCGTTCGGGTTGATGTGCGACTCCGGCACATGGTTGAACACATCGGTACCCTCCAGCAAGTTGTAAACGTCCCATTTATCGAAAAAGCTCCAGTTAAACAGCGGGATGCCTTGTCGCACGAAGCGCTGCTTGAAGGCGTTCATCGACGCCAGCTTCTCGGCCTTGCGGCTCGGCAGCCGGTTGTACACGACGTCCGGCAGCGGGACGGTCTTGCGCGCCCAGCCTCCCTCTTTCAGCGGGATCGTGGCCGAGACGGTGCCTTGCGACCAGTTCACGTCGTTCGGGGAGAACCCGAAATAAAACGCGCGATCCGCGCCGACGCGCATGAATTGACGGATGAACTCGGTGCGGGACCCGAACGGCGCGGAGCTCCCTCGCACAATGTTCGTCAGAATCCCGATCATCGGTCCCAGCCGAAGTTCCTTGCCGTTGGCGCTCGTAATCATGGTGGTACCGTCGCGGGGCAATCGCAATTGGGTATAAACCGACGGTGTCATATACAGGTGGTTACCGCTTTTTTTCAGCAGCTTGAGTCTTAAGGAGACGCTTTTGCTGCCGAGCTTAAGGGTCACGTTTTGAGCTTTGGCCAGCTTGAGCGCTTTGGCCAAGTCACCGCTGACATAAACGACGCGTTCCTGTCGCGGGGTGACATGAATCGTGCAGGTTGTCAAGCTCATGATGAACCTCCTACAGAACGATGCCGTGTTGGGCAAAAGTTTACTTCTTCAGCGAAAAGCTGCGAGCCGGTGCCGCTGCGGTTTGCCGGAGCAAGTAATCGGCATACCGCAGCGGATTGGCGACAGCGGCCAATCGCGCCTTGTCGTCGCGTAAATAAGTAAAGATGGAGCGGCCGGGTTTGGAGTTCACTTCGAGCATCCAAATATGTCCGCCCGTGTCGACACCGAAATCGATGCCGAGCTCGGCGAGCCGCCCGTGACGAGATTCAAGCACCTCCGGCAGCGTATCTGCGAGCTGTCGCAGCTCCGCGAGGATCGCTTCGGCGCGGGCCCGCCCGAATTCGCGGGCGAGCATCGGTTCGGCGGCGCAGGCCATGCCGCCGCCGTGCAGGTTCGCGGTCAAGCTGCCGCTTTGACCGCGGCGTACGGCCAGGCCGGTCAGCTGCCAGCGGCCTGCGCCGTTTTTTTGCACGAGGGCGCGCACGTCGTACGCGTCGCCCTCGCGGGTATGCAGCGCCAAGTAGCGCTGCAGGAGATAGCTGCGGCGGCCGATCAGGCGCCGCAGGAAGGCTGCGAGCGCGGCGCCGCTTTCGAAGCCGCGCGCGATCTCCCGGTTGCGCGCATCGCGGCCGCGCAGCGTGAACGCGGGCGTCTGGCCGCCGGGCTCGGCGTTGCGCCGCACGTGCAGCACGCCGCGGCCTTGCGAGCCGCCGAGCGGCTTGAGCACGGCCTCGCCGTGCTCGCGCAGCCAGTCGGCGAGCATGCGCATGCTGCGCAGCAGCTCGGTCTGCGGCAGGTAGCGGTTAAAGCGGCCGTCGCGGTCGCGCGCGAGCAGCCGCTGGACGTCCAGCTTGCCTTTCAGGCCGCTGCCGAGCAGCCGGACGTTCGGATGCCGCTGCAGCCGCCCCATCGTCTCGCGGTAGTCCGCATACTGGCGCCGCGTCGTAAAGAAGCAGCGGTCGTAGACGATGGCCGGCAGGGCGAACGTGCCGGGGACCCACTGCCCGGCGGACGCCTCATAGGTGTAACCCGTTACCCGTTCTTGCTCCCAGTCGACACTGTTCGGCGTAAACACATACACAGACAGGTGGAGACGCGGGCCAAGCAAACATAAGCGGCGGTAGAAGCCGCGGTTTTCAAAAGGCGGCGTGTATTCGGCCGGCGTAGTCATGATGCCTACCGTGCGTTCGCCGCCAGCGTTTTTGCCGAAGATCATCATGCGCTGCACCTCACAACCGTAAATTTGTTTCGTTCACAGGGGATTCCTCATCCTTAGCTCCATGGGGAATCAAAACTTCGCCGCAGAGCGGGCGTACTGCACCAGCAGTTTGACCGAAGGGCGAATTTTAGGGTCGCTCGACAGCGGCGTATTATCTTCCTTCGACGGCTTGGAATTGACTTCGATCAGCCAAACCCGCCCATTCGTATCGAGTGCCAAATCGACCCCCAGTTCCGCGAAATGGCCTTCGACCTGGGTTTCTATCCCTTTAGCGATATGCAGCGCCGCCCGCCGCAGCTTCGCATAACCGTCAACGGCTGCCGCCGAATCGGATCGGGCTAACGCTTCTTTGACCGAGCTGAGCGTTCCGCCGCGGGCAAGGTTGGATACGAAGTGATGATTGCCGGCAATTCGGGCTACGATGGACGTAATGCGCCATTGGCCGGTTTTGCCCCGCTGCACGAGCGCCCGGAAATCGACAGGACGCCCTCCCACCGTGAGCAGCTGTAACCCCTGCTGAATCTGGTAGCGCTGTGTTTTCATTTTCCCGGAAATCGCCGCATACAGTGAGGAGAGCGAGGTGAACGATTGTTTACGGGTTCCGCTGAGATTGGTAAAATGACAGATATACGCACCGTCCGGTTGTTTGCGGATCCGGATGATGCCTTTGCCGAGACTGCCGGTGATCGGCTTGAGGAACACCGTGGCGTGCTTGGCGCACATCGACTTGAGCTGTAGAAACGTCTTCAGCAAATACGACTCGGGCAAGTACATCTGTAAACCGGATTCTTTGCCGAGCGCATCGAATAACTCCGTTTTATTCAAGTATGTCGTGTTGAAAAAGACCGTGCTCTGCTGTGATCGGGCATGCTCGACGAACTGCTGTACCGTCGCGCGGTTTTCCAGCTTGCGGCTGGTCAGCCGGTTGTAGAGCACATGCGGCAGAGGGAACGTCGCGGTCTCCCAGCGGTTCGTGTAATGCCAGCCGCGCACCGTATCGATCGCGCCCTGCATGTCGTCCGGCGTGATGAAGAAGACGGAAGCGCCGTACTGCTTGCACGCATCGGTCAGCTCCCGGCAGAAGGCCGTGTTGGCGCCGAATGGTTTATCCGGGACGCCGGCATTGACGCGGCTCATCATGACGCCGATCAACGGGCCGAGCTGGAGCGTCCGGCTGGAGGCTTTATACTGCAGGCAGAGCTGGTTGTCGGACGCCAGCCCAAGCCTGGCCGCCAGCGCGGCGCCTATGAGCAGCATTCCCGCCTTGGAGACCGGTATGACCTTGACGTCCTCCCGGCTTCCGCCGTACCGGAGCTGCAGCGGCTGATGCAGCGGAATTTTCCACTTGCGCACGATCGGATAGCTGATCATCAGCAGGGAGCTGTCAGCGGTCATGTCGGACGATTTTATTTGGATCCTTACCTTTGTTCTTTTCATGTGGTACCCCTTCCTAGCGCAGGCGAGTCCCGCATGCAGGCCGGTCGCGCTTGGAACATTTAGAAACCAGCTACTTCATCATATGAGGGCGTTTATCCCTTGGTGAAAAGAAATGCAACCGAATTCGACAATCGAATCATTTGAAAAGAAGGTGCAGATGCCCATGAATATGTACGATAAGGCTTATGAGCTTGCCCGGGCGATCCGTGAGAGCCAGGAAACGAAGGAGCTTAAAGCGCTGCGCGAACGCATCGACGCCGACAGCGATACGAAGCGGATGCTGGACGATTTCCGCAGCCGTCAGATGGAGCTGCAGCAGAAGATGATGGCCGGCGAAATGCCGCCGAAGGAAGAGCTGGAGAAGCTGGAGAAGCTGTTCGAGGTCGTCAATCTGAACCCGCTGGTGCGTTCGTATTTCGAGACCGAGCGGAGATTCGGAGTCATTATGGAAGATATTCAGCGTATTATCGCCGAACCGCTGGGAGACGTGCTGAAGTAACCTTGTCCAAGCGGAGCGTGCCCTAAGGAATTCCAGGCAGACAACCGAACCCTATAGCTTGAAGGTTTAGCAGCCGGGGCGGCGCTTCTCGATCAGATCGAGAGGCTGCCGCCTTTTCGACATCGGCCGCAGAAAGAACACTTCTTTTTTTATAGTAAAGAAGGTAAAATATATAGAAGTATGGAACGATAGATTTGGAGAATACGTTGAATATGGGGCTTCTGCAGGTTAAGGCGCAGCGCCGACCTGTGAAGACATGTGCTAACAGAGAAAGAAGGAGTCTAGTGGATATGAAGTATTGTATGGAATGCGGAAGCGCCTTGGCCAAGAAGGACATCGATGGGACGGAACGGCTTGCGTGCACGGCGTGCTCTTTTGTCCATTGGGGCAACTACAGCATCGGGGTCGGGGCACTGGTCGTGCGTGACGATAAAGTGCTGCTCGTTCGTCGCGCTATCGAGCCGGGGATGGGCAAATGGACGAATCCGGGCGGCTACATCGAGCAGCTGGAGCCGATCGAGGACACGATTGTCCGTGAAGTGTACGAGGAAAGCGGCATCCGGGCGAAGGTCCAGGAAATTATTGCCATACGCGATCTGCCGAGAAACGTCCATAATGTGTACATCGCCTTTCGCATGGATTATGTGGAAGGGGAGCCGGTGCCTGACGGAGTGGAGGCCGATGCGGCGGGATTTTTTAGTCTGGAGGAAATGCGAACGATGCCAGTGGCTACTTTCACAGAGTGGCTTGTCGATATCGCCATGACGCCCAGAAAAGAAGGCCTTTCTGCGGACAAGCAGCCGGTCGCGTCGTTCGGCGGATTCGGATACGCGGTCGGGAAAGACGGAGCTTCCTGCAGGTAATCACTGGCGGTTCCCCCGCGCCGGTTTCCCTGCTATAATGAGAAAGCTTCATTATGGACAGCTGGCAAACCAGGCAACTTACTTGGGTTAAAGGAGAAAGGGGACCAATGGCTGTGATTGTGGTTGGGGGAATGATCGGGCTTGGCAAAACATCGGTGGCCACGCTGCTCGGACAAGCATTGCATTCCGAAGTGTTCTTCGAAAGTGTGGACGATAATCCGATTTTGCCTTTATTTTATACGGCTTCACCGGAAGAAATCGAGAAAAAAAGGTATCCGTTTTTACTTCAGCTGCACTTTTTAAATTCGAGATTCAAAGCGATCAAACAGGCGCTTGTACATAACCGCAACGTGCTCGATCGAAGCATTTATGAGGATTGGTATTTCGCCAAGGTCAATTTGGAGCTGGGCCGCATCAGTCCGCTGGAGTTTGAGGTGTACGAAGGGTTAGCCGATAATATGATGTCCGAGCTCGCCGAGCTTCCGAAGAAAGCTCCCGATCTTATGGTCTATTTGAAAGGCTCCTTCGACACGGTGATGCACCGCATCAGTCTTCGGGGACGCAGCTTCGAGCAGGATGCGTCGCTGGTGGAATACTACCGTCTCTTATGGTCCGGCTACGACCACTGGGTCATGAACCATTATAACGCTTCCGAGGTGTTGATCGTGGACATGGATCAGATGGATGTCGTCCACCGCCCGGAAGATGCGGCTGCGCTTGTGGCCGCCGTGAAAGAAAAGCTGATGGACTTGCAAATCGTCTAAGGTGCGCAGCGTCGCCGGCGCAGTGCTCTCCTCGCGGGGGAGACCAGGGAAAGCGGGCGGAACGCCGCCCGCTCCAAGAGCCTCCGGCCTAGGGGTTCGCAAAAATACCGTCCGGACAAGTCCGGACGGTTTGCTGTGCATGCGCCCTGTACGGGCGTCATCTCCGGGATGCAAGTCCCGAATGGGGCCTGGGCCAGAGCTGGTTGCCCCTGCCGCTCAGGCTGCGGCGCACGTTATTGATCGTTCGTCCGGATCGGTTGACCGGACGATGCCGGCGCATCCTGTTCCGTCGCTTCTACGCCTAAGTCGTAGCGGGGATGCACGCCCGTATCCTCGTACTTCGTCTGCGGATCGCCGTCGGTTTCCGGCGCGAATCGTTCCTCGTTTGGCATTTCTGGCAAAGCCTCCCTTGTCCATGGCGGTAATAGGTAGTTTCACCGTTCCGGTGGAGGCTTATCCGCAGCAGAACAAACGATCCAGGACGATGCCGGGCTGATCCCGCAATTTTCGCTCGCTGGAAGAGAGGACCGGAGTTTGAGCAGCCCTGTTACATAACGTTCAGGGGGGAGGACGGGGACGGTTGATTTTGCGAAGTTTGGATCAGCATGTCCATTTGCTGGATACACTGCTGCAAACGCCCCTGAATTTCCACGATCCGGCGCTGCTGGGCGTTCATTTGCGTTTCCACCTGCGATTGCGCCTGCTGCAGATCCATTTGCACCTGGACGAATTGCTGCTGCAGCTGCCGCAGCCTTTGCGAGAAATTGTTCAGGCCGGTTTTGTTTAACGCCTGCTGCGCTTCCTGGGCTTGCTGCATGTGCTGCAGCTGCTGCTGTTCCAAAAATTGTTGATACGATACGTTTTGCATGGCGATATCCTCCTTGACAGTAGCTGTTCGCGTGTATTATTCGTCCTCCGGTCTGGATTTATTCGCCAGCGTCCGCCCGGCAGTCTCGTTCTGTTCCGTTCCGGCCAAGACGGCTGCGGCTCCCGGTAAATTGCCCGTTATATCGACCGATTAGTGGCGGGAATTCGGGAATTGTGATAAATTTTTGGAAGCGCATCATTGATCTATATGAGAAACGGGAAGGACCGAACGATTTGACAAATGTAAAAAAAATTTCGAAGCCGAAGCTGTTGGAGCTGGATCTCGTTCGGGCTGCAGCGATTTTGGCGGTTCTCATCATTCATGCGACGGCGGACGCTACAGTTGAACTGGCGTTCGGCAGCGGTTCGCAAGCGATGTACCTGACGTTGAATAAACTGAGCAATTTCGCCGTACCGGTGTTTATTTTACTCAGCGGTCTCGTATTGTTTTACCGGTATCAGGACGATTTCGGGGGAAAGCAGGCGCTCTTGTTTTATGTGCGCCGGGTGCGGCAAGTATTGTTCCCTTATTTGATCTGGTCGTTGTTTTACTACTTGTACAATCAGTGGATCTATGACCGTGCCCGGCTCCATTTCGATGCGGCGGAATTCGGGGAGCTGCTGCCGTGGGCGGACGCCTCGTACCACTTGTATTTCATGATCATTATCGTGCAATTTTATTTGATATTCCCGCTGCTGATGTGGATGTGCAAGGCTTGGCCGTCATTTCGGCGCTATCTGGTATGGATCGGGCTGGCCGTCCATGCAGGGCTGTACGCGTACCATTATTGGGTGAGGCCGTTCGATCACATGGCTTCGCTATGCATCAATTATTTCAGCATGTTCGCGCTGGGCGGTTGGATGGGGCTGTACTACGAGCGGTTCTCGGGGTGGCTGCGGGCCAATTTCGCCTGGGTGTCAACCCTGACGCTGTTGATCGGCTGCGCGTTCGTCGGCCTGTTTGTGGCCGAAGGCCGGTTCCGTCTCCAGCTTCCCGGGTACGGCTACCAGCTGTTGTTCTTCGGATATGCCGCCTTCGTCTCCATGACGCTCATCCGTCTCTGCCAAATCGCTCTTGCGCGGTGGAAGTTGATATCGCGTCTGTTGACGAGTTTAGGAGCCGTATCGTTCGGCGTCTATTTGATGCATCCGGCTGTGCTGACGTATTACAAGACGCATGTTACGCTTCCCGGCGGGTCGATCGCCATGTACCACGCTTATACGTTCGGCGCTTTTCTTGCAAGCCTGATCGTCCCGTGGGTGCTCGTGTACGCGTACGGACGGATCATGAAGCTGCTGCGCAAGAAACCTGTCCGGACGAAGGCCGGCGCCTGAAGAGTGATATTTTCACGCGTACGCTCATACAATGAACTGTACAAGTTGTAGGAGAGGAGGGCGTACGATGGGGAAAGGCACGAAGAACATCGTGTTTATGGGATTGACGCTCGGCATGATCGCTTTCGCGGTGCCGAGCCTCGATCTCAGGGCATGGACGTCGCCCGGCACGATTTTCGGGTTGGTGTGGATCGGGTTCGCGCTGTTGGTCGTGGCCGCGCATCTGCATGAGTTGCTGGGCGTGGAGGAAGAGCAGAAGCGCACGCTGTTGAAGATCAAGCGGATGAAGCGCTGGCAGCTTCAGCAAGCGGTGACCGGCAAGCGGAAGGTGCTGCAGGTCCGCAGGTAAATAAGAAAAGTCCGTACTCCCTCTGATCGTGAGGAAAGGTGCGGACTTTTTTTCGGCTTTCTCCGGTCGGACCCTTCACACGATCAGCGCGATGGCAAGCAAATCGAACAGCGCAAGCGGCAGAATGACGTTGCTGTAGTAAGGGTCGTAGGGGAAATACGGATAAGGCAGGAAAGCGCGGCTGTGACCTTGCAGCACCTGCAGGTACACGTAATAATGGTCGATATGTACCATGATGCCTTCATGCGTTCCGCCATGCACCATTTGCACCCGTACGTGCCTGTGCATGTGCTGCACGCATGCCGCATGAATTTTTGCTTTGCACTTCGTCAGCGTGTCGATTTCCTTAACGTCCAACTCGAACACGGTCTGGGGTTGAGCCGGATAAGGCGCATTCATCATCAGCCACCTCCTGAAAAATATACATCTACTTCTATCCTATGCGGAGCCGAGCCTTCCGATTACAGTACTGCCCGGCTTCGTTTCGTGGTATGATAATGGGTAATACAGGATGATACAGCGAGCCGAAGGAAGGTGGAACAGATGGACGAATTCGGTCCCATGAATCACGACACGTCAACCAAGCACGAGCAAATTTTAAAATATATCGAAGGGCTGCCTATCGGCAGCAAAATTTCAGTGCGCAAAGTCGCCGAGAAGCTGGGCGTCAGCGAAGGAACGGCCTATCGGGCCATCAAGGAAGCCGATGCGATCGGGCTGGTCGCAACGAAAGAGCGCGTAGGCACGGTACGCGTGGAGAAGAAGCTGCGCGATCAGATGGACAAGCTGACGTTCGCCGAAGTGGTGAACATGGTCGACGGGGAAGTGCTCGGCGGCCTTGACGGGCTGGAGAAGACGCTGCACAAATTCGTCATCGGAGCGATGCAGCAGGATGCGATGATGCGTTATATCGATCCGGGCAGCCTATTGATCGTCGGCAACCGGGCCAAGGCGCATCTTTGTGCCTTGGAGCAGGGGGCGGGCGTGCTTATTACCGGGGGCTTCGGGACGAGCGACGAGGTGAAGCAGCTGGCTGACACGCTGCAGCTGCCGATCATCTCCAGCAGCTACGACACGTTCACCGTTGCTTCGATGATTAACCGGGCCATCTATGACCGGCTGATCAAGAAAAAGATTTTGCTGATTGAAGACATTCTGACGCATCCGATGCGGGTGTTTGTGCTGAAGGCGAATCATACGATAGAGGATTGGCAGCGGCTGCACGAAGAGACGGGCCACAGCCGTTTTCCGATCGTCGACGAGTGGAACCGGGTGATCGGCATCATCACCTCGCGCGACTTGATCGGCGCCGGGCCGACGCAAACGCTCGATAAGTTGATGACCCGCAATCCGGTTACCGCGATGGCGAATACGTCGGTCGCTTCGGCCGCCCACCTGATGGTGTGGGAGGGGATCGAACTGCTGCCGATCGTCGACGCGGGGCGTAAAATCGTCAGCGTCATCAGCCGCCAGGACGTGCTGAAGGCGATGCAGCACGTGCAGCGCCAGCCGCAGCACGGGGAGACGTTCGAGGATTTGATCTGGGCAGGCTTCAGCGAGGAGAAGGACGCCGGCGGCCAGCTTGTATTCCGGGGTACGATCACGCCGCAAATGATTAACCGCCTCGGCACCGTATCCGAGGGCGTGTTGACCGTACTTATGACGCAGGCGGCCTACCATGCGATGCAGGATGTGAAGAAGGGCGACATCGTCGTCGACAACATGTCTTCCTACTTCGTCAAACCGGTGCAAATCGACAGCCTGGTCGAAATTCGCCCGAAAATGATCGAGGTCAGCCGCAAATTCGGCAAGCTCGATGTAGAGATGTTCCACGGGGGCGCGCTTGTAGCGAAGGCGATGCTGACCGCGCAGGTCATCGAGCCGGGGTAAGCGGTGGGGCGACGGAGAGGGCGGAGGCGAGCCCTTTTTATTTCAGGGCGTACCGCTGCCCCAACGTCATAAGGGCGGAAGCACGTCGTACGCGCTTTCCGCCCTTACACGCAGCTTCCACCGAAGCATGCCGTCCAACCGGCCGCCAACCGCTTAAGCCTTCCGACTGTAGTGGCTGTGGTTGCGGAGACCGGCGAACAAATTGAACAAACCGAGCAATAAGCACACCGTCCCGAAAATGCGGCGCGTGACGGAATCCGTAAAGAAAAACAGCTGGGAGACGGCGATGACAATCAGCATCAGGCCCATGAAAATGTTCATCCTCGCCCCGTAAAGTCCGCGCTGTTTCGGATCGGCCGCTCGCCGAAACCGAAAGCTGTAATACACCGAGAACACGACGAAAATAATAATCAGCACGCTAAGCATCCATTGTATTGTTGGCAGCGTCATTTCTTGCAAGCACATCCTTATGGCCAAGTGTCTGTAATCACTTTATCGATTTCAGACTTGGAAATCAACTGGTCACGGTACCGGGATGCGTTTCCACTCTTTTACGGTCACCCACACCTTCAATTCCGACTGGGTCAGGACGATCCACTTCACAGACTGCACCATATAGTCGTTATCCATCACGCCGAGCATCGGCTTTTCATACAAAATTTGCTCGTATACCTCGGGCATGGCGGCGAATTCGGAAATTTTACGCCCCACAACGACGGGCTTCAACTGGGAATGAATGCGTCGTTTAAGCTCGCTTTCGGTCAATTTGTCCAGGGTTGTGTGCTCGCCCGGTTCGATATAAATGTTTAGCAAATTGATCGTCGTTTGCTGATTTTTCGTTTTGCGCAAATCGGCGACCTCGCCTTCCAGCCGGCTTTTTTCTGCGAGCAGCTCGCGGTTTTCCACGATCATCATGTTCAGCCGCTGATTGTAAATGCTCAGGAACAGCGCCGCTCCGATCACCATGCCGGCGATCACGAGTCCGACAGCGCGCAAATAGCCGAATCCGGTTTCGAAGGGAGGGACTCTCACCCGGTGTTCCCTCCCCGGCAGATCCATTGGATCAAGGTCGTCCCCATATGCGCGCCGACGAAGGCGCAGACGATGTACATCATTTGCTGAATCGCCGGAGAGATTTGCCCATCCTGAAAATGCGTCTCGATCGCCCGGATCGGATCGATCGTCCCGCCGATGGCGGCGACCATCGCCCAAATTTTGATTTGCTCGGCAATGTTCAGCATTTTGTGAACCGGGGGCTCCAGCGTAATAACCGAACAGATGCCGGCGAGCATGGTGCCTCCCAGCACTACCCCGAACGCTACAAAGAAATCCAACAAGCATTTTGCCCAAAATGATGCCACTTCCAGGCCCTCCTTTTTTGCTGCGAATCTTCAGATCGACGAACGCATGAGCGAAAATTCAAGCTATCGCCGGCTGTCTGCAAACGAATCGCATGCGCCTCCTCCGGCTGTTCGCCTACATTCGGCTTACGTTCTTTCGCCGGACCGGCAGCCTCTACCCCGGCCGGACCGCTCGCGGACACGTGCTGCGTCGTCCAAGCCGGGCTTGACCGATGCTTATACTATCATCTATATGGCACACTTGTTCGCATTATGCTAAAATATTTTGTAATGAATATGGAGCGGGGAGGCTGCGGTATGACCGATTTCGTTCATTTGCACGTACATAGCGAATACAGCTTGCTCGACGGCGCTGCGCGCATCGACGATTTGGTAAGCCAAGCCGCGCAGCTGGGCATGAAGGCGCTGGCGCTGACGGATCATGGCGTCATGTATGGGGCTATCCCTTTTTATAAAGCATGCAAGGCGAAGGGGATCAAGCCGATCATCGGCTGCGAGATGTATTTCACCTCCGGTTCCCTCCGGAACAAGGGCTCGCGGCAGGAGCAGCCCATTTACCACCTGCTGCTGCTTGCCAAAAATATGACCGGATACCAGAATTTAATGAAGCTTTGCTCGATCGCCCACCTGGAAGGGTTTCATTATAAGCCGCGGATCGATCTGGAGCACTTGGACCGGCATTCGGAAGGACTCATTTGCACCAGCGCCTGTCTCGGCAGCGAGGTGTCGCAGCATCTGCTGCACGACCGGTACGAGGAAGCGAAGGAGGCGGCGCTGCGCTACCGCGGCATCTTCGGCGACGATTTCTTCCTGGAAATTCAGGATCATGGCTTAACGGAGCAAAAAAAGGTGCTGCGCGACATGATTCGCCTCAGCGAAGACACCGGCATTCGCATGGTGGCGACGAATGACGTCCACTATGTGAGAGAGCCGGATCATACGATGCAGGATATTCTCATTTGCATCGGTACCGGGAAGACGGTGGACGACGAAGCGCGTCTTCGGATGGGGACTACCCAGCTGTATTTGAAACATGCGGACGAGATGGCCGGGTTGTTCGGACACGTCCCTGACGCTTTGGCGAATACGGTCGCCATTGCCGAAGCTTGTCAGCTCGAGCTCGAATTCGGGCGGTCCATTCTCCCGCAATTCGACCCGATTCCCGAAGGGATGACAGCGGGCGAATATTTGGCCGAGCTTTGCCTTCAAGGGATGGAAAGCCGTTACGGCCGGTCAAGCGAATGGCTGGAGCCGGAATGGCGGCGCGAAGTGGAAGAGCGGCTGCGCTACGAGCTCGGCGTCATCGAGCGAATGGGCTACTCCGATTATTTTCTCATCGTGTGGGATTTCATCCGTTTCGCGCACGAGCACGGGATCGTCACCGGACCGGGCCGGGGTTCGTCGGCGGGCAGTCTCGTCGCTTACGTGCTGCGCATTACCGACGTCGACCCGATTCAATATCGTCTCCTCTTCGAGCGCTTTCTGAACCCGGAGCGGGTGTCGATGCCGGATATCGATATCGACTTCAGCGATCTGCGGCGCGACGAGGTGATCGATTACGTGGTGCGCAAGTACGGGCGCGACCGCGTAGCGCAGATCATCACGTTCGGCACCATGGCGGCGAAGGCCGCCGTTCGCGATGTAGGCCGGGCGCTGAACCTGCCGTACAACGAAGTCGACCGGGCGGCGAAGCTGATCCCGAACCAGCTCGGCGTTACGCTGGAGGAGGCGCTGCGGATCAGTCCCGACTTGAAGGCGCTCGCCGCCAAACAGCCGAAGACGGCCGAGCTGCTGGAGATGGCGAGGAAGGTGGAAGGGATGCCGCGTCATGCCTCCACCCATGCCGCGGGCGTCATCATCTCGCGAGAGCCGTTAACGCAGTACGTGCCCCTTCAGGAGGGCAATGAACAGACGCCGCTGACACAGTACACGATGGAGCATCTGGAGTCCATCGGCTTGCTGAAAATGGACTTCCTCGGCCTGCGCACGCTGTCCATCATCGAGCGGACGCTCGAATGGGTGCGTGAGCAGCTGGGGGTGACGATCGATTGGACACAAATTTCGACGGACGACCCGAAGACGTACGAGCTGCTCGGCAAGGGCGATACGACCGGCGTGTTTCAGCTGGAGTCGCCGGGCGTGCGGCGGGTGCTGAAGGAGCTGCGGCCGTCGCATTTTGAAGATATCATTTCGGTGCTTGCGCTGTATCGGCCGGGCCCGATGGAGTTTATCCCGAAATATATCGCCGGCAAGCACGGGCAAGTCGAGGTAGACTACCCGCATCCGGATCTGGAGCCCATATTGCGCGATACGTACGGCATCATCGTCTATCAAGAGCAGATCATGCAGATTGCCTCCCGGATGGCCGGATTTAATCTCGGCGAAGCCGACTTGCTGCGGCGCGCGGTCAGCAAGAAGAAGCGCGAGGTGCTGGACGAGCAGCGCGCCCATTTCGTGCAGGGCAGTCTGCAGCAGGGCTACGCCGAGGAGGACGCCAACCGCGTCTACGACATGATCGTGCGCTTCGCCGACTACGGCTTCCCGCGCGCCCATGCGACCGCGTACGGGGTGCTCGCCTTCCGGACGGCGTACTTGAAGGCGCACTACCCGGTGCAATTTATGGCGTCCATGCTGACGGCGGTGATGGGCAGCCATAACAAAGTGGCGGAATATGTTGACGAGTGCCGTCGAATGGGCATTGCCGTGCTGCCGCCGGATGTGAACGAGAGCGGCTTTCTGTTTACGTCCGTTCGCTCGGGAGAGGATCCGGCGATCCGCTTCGGACTGGCGGCGATCAAGAACGTCGGGACGCATGCGATCGAGTCGATCATCGAGGAGCGGAAGGACGGGCGGTACGAGAGCCTGAGCGATTTTTGCCGGCGCGTCGATCTGCGGGTGTGCAACAAGCGTGTCATGGAATCGCTCATCCAGAGCGGCGCGACCGATTCGCTGCCGGGGCATCGCGCCCAGCAGCTCGCGATGCTCGAAGAAGCCGTTGAAGCCGCTGTGAAGTGGCGCAAGGATCGCGAAGCGCTGCAGCTCGTGCTTGACGGCTTCGACGAAGAAGTGAGCTGGGAGGTCGAGTATCCCGACATGCCCCCGTTCACGCTTATGCAGCAGCTCGAGCTGGAGCGGGAGCTGCTGGGCCTGTATATTTCCGGCAGCCCTCTCGACGATTTTGAGCAAATCCTGCGCAAGCTGGAGACGGATACGATCGCGCTGCTGCCCGAATATCCGGATCACAGCGAGGTCATGGTCGCAGGGCTGGTTGTCGGGAACAAAACGATCGTCACGAAGAAAGGGCAGCCGATGGCGTTCATGGAGCTGGAGGACCGCGTCGGCAAAGTCGAAGTCGTCTTGTTCCCCGAAGCGTGGAAGACGTTCGCGCCGCTCGTGCAGAAGGGCAAGCCCGTGCTCGTCGTCGCCAAGCTGCAGCTGGGCGACGACGAGCACGTGAAGCTGCTCGCCGACCGCCTCGTCGCGCTGAACGACCCGCACCTCGAGCTGAAGGCGGTCAAGAGCGGGCTGCCCCCGGCGGGCGCGGCTCATAGCTCCCGGGGCGGCGGTACGCCGCGG